>PXST01000041.1 GCA_003023405.1 Halobacteriales archaeon SW_8_68_21 | reverse complement strand
GCGGCCGCGAGGTACTGGATCGCGGGCGCACCGAGTCCGCCCGCACCCACGACGAGGACGCGGCCGTCGAGCAGCCGCTTTTGACCCTCGGGACCGACATCGTCCAAGATGACGTGTCTGGAGTAGCGGTCGAGTTGAGTCGCGTCGAGAGAGAGGCTCATGTGCGTGACCTGTGCCGGCGCGGATATAATCGTGTTCCCGGAGCGCCGGCCCGCCTCACCGACCCCGTCGCAGGCGCTCCGTCAACATCACTGCGGGCGCTCTCACTCTCCGACCCGGGGGTGGACGCTCACTCCGTCGACGCCGCCACCGCGTCGGTCATCCAACAGCCGTCGACGTCGCCGAGTGCGTCGTCGGTCCCCTGACTCCCGCCGGAGATTAGTTCGAGCCGGAACTCGTACCGCCCGGTAACGCCGCCGTTCTCGCGGGTGACGACCTCGATCTCGGCCGTGCCGCCGTCCACCTCCGGGACCGAGTACTCGGCGGTGTCGTACGTGCGCATCGGCGCGTACCGAGCCGTCTCGAACAGCGCGGCATAGTCGCTCACGGAGCCGACGGCCTCCCGGTTCTTCGGCGACGCGAACGCTCGCAGCGTCCGCACGCCGTCGTTCGTCGCGTTGTCATTGTACCGGATCGCGTTCATCTGGATCTGGACGACCTGAAGTGCCGACCGCTCGCAGGTCGGGACGGGCGCGGTGTTCCTGGCGGCCTCGTCGGTCGGGCCGGCCGTCGGTTCGCCGTCGACGCTCTCCGCGGGGTTCGCGGCGTCTCCGTCGGCGGCCGCCGTTTCGTCTCCGTCGGTGCTGTCGGTTCCGCTCCCGTCGTCGCCCTCGACGCCCGCGATACCGCCCAGCCCGTCCGGCCCGACGGTCGCGCCGACGGCGACACCCCCGACGCCCGCGGCGAGGAGCGCGGCAACGGCGACGGCCGCGAGGAGGGTCCGCGGGTACGTCCGTTCCGCCGTCGTGTCCGCGGGTTCCCCGCCGTCGTCTCGGGGCTGAGAACGCGATCCCGGTCCGGGACCGTCTCGGTCCGTCGCGTCGCCGGCCGCCGCCCCGGCGGTCGTCGTCGCACCGATCGTCGTCCCGCCGGTCGTTTCTCCACCGGTCGTCGCCGTCTCGTCCGTTGCGTCGCCGGCCACCACACCGTCGGCCTCCCCGTCTACTGCCGTTCCGTCGTCCGCCTCGTCGTCCGTCGCCCTATCCGCCGTCACCCCGTCGCCCGTCGAACCGACGGCCACCACGTCGTCGTACTCGGCCGAGCGGACCGGAACCCCGAGGACGCGCTTGCCGATCGCGTTCGCCTGCGCCGGCGGCGCTGCGTACAGGAGGCGCTCCCGGAGGTCTACCGGAGTGACGACCTCGACCGCGTCGTCGAAGTCGTCGCCGTCGAGCGGCGAGTCGCCCGCGACCGCGACGGCGTCGACCGACTCGTCGGGGATCGACTCGTCCGCGGCCGCGACGGCGCGGATCTTGGTCCGTCGGTCGCCCGTCGACACCGTGACGCGCGGCGGGTCGACCGTCACGGCGTCGGCGGTCGCCGCGTACGTCTCGCCGACAAGCGTCGCGAGCGCGTCCCTGTCGAGCGACTCGACCGCGGTCACGAACGCGTCGCGGGGGATGGGGTTGCTCGCGGTCACCGGTGGATCGCCACGTGGGTTCGATAGTATGTGACGCGGTGTCTTTGCTCTTGGGCCGGGCGGATCCGGCGTTGCGACTGGGCGGGGATCGAGTCGGAAGGAAGGTCGGGCGTCGTCGACCGCGGGTCGGGGGAGGGTTACTTGCCCTGACGGTCGTTGCCGGTGACGCTCGGGCGCGTCTTCTCGGTGCCCTTGCCGCGCTTGCGCTGACCGCGGCCCTTGGTGCCGGCGGAGGTGAGCCCGCGGAACGCGCGGCCCTTGTGGTCGTCCGAGCAGATCCAGTTCAGGTCGTCGTCGTTTTCGATCGCGGGGTGGGCGGGGTCCACGAGGATGACCTCGTGCCACTTCTGTGAGCCGTCTTCACCGACCCAGTAGGAGTTGAGCACGCGGAGGTTGCGATACTTCCGCGAGGCGCGCTCCTCGGCGATGCGCTGGATCGACTTGCGCCGCGAGACGCGGTTGACGCCCTGCCGCTTCGAGCGGCGACCGGCCGTGAAGCGCTGCTTGCGCGAGCCGCCCTTGCGGACGCTCACGCGGGCGACGATGACGCCCTGCTTGGCCTTGTAGCCCAGTTCACGGGCCTTGTCCAGCCGGGTGGGGCGCTCGATGCGCTCGATAGCGCCCTCGTCGCGCCACTCCTGTTTTCGCTGCCACTGTAGCTCCGCCAGTTTCCCCTCGTCGGGGGACCGCCACGCCTCCTTGATGTGCGAGTAGAAGCTTCGTGCCATTGTGTGTCCGCGGACGGTTGCGATTCAGCCGCGAGGGCCACATGTCGTCTCGTCCCGGGACGCGCGTCGGTCGATCCGACCGCGGCTCCGGCGGCGAGTGCCCGCTGTGTCCGCACCAGCGAGTTGTCAACACTAGCTGCGGTTCGCTCTTAACCGCTTCGTTCCGCGGATCGCGTGCGGGAACGTGCCACGAGACGGGAACGGCCCGGCCGACGAACCGGAGGCGGCCCGGTCGGGCGGGGCGGAGGCGACCCGATCGGCATCGTCGCGGCCGCGCGTCGATCGATTAAAGTTCATTTGTATCGATGAACCGTCAGTGGTACACACTGACGCCGCACCGGGCAGACGCGGACTCGACGGAGGGGGAGTCCGGTGGAACGCGTGAGGATGGTCGTCGTCGCGGGGACGACCGCGACGGCCGCGATCGACGGCATCAGCGCCGCGGGCGCGGATCCCGACCTGCGGACGCAGACGCCGAGCGCCGACCTCGAGATCGTCGAGACGGGGCGACCCGCGCCGGACTCTCCCGTCCCGGTGAGTCCGACCGGCTGCCCGACGCCCGCGGTCGTCACCCGCGCGGTCCGCGAGCTGCTGGGTCCCGACTCGCTGCCGGTCGCGGCCGTCGACGCCGGACTCGACGCGCCGACCGCGGCCGCCGTCCGCGAACGGATCGCCGCCGGAACCGACCGCCTACTCGCTGAGCGCCCCGGAGGCGGCGAGAGCGTGGGAGACGGCGAGAACGCGGACGCCGGTCGGCTCTTGAACGGAGGCGACGCGGCGTGAAGGGATTCGTCCTCGGCGGCACGGCCTCCGGCGTCGGCAAGACGGTCGCGACGCTCGCGACGCTGCGCGCGTTCGAGGCCGCGGGGCGGACCGTCCAGCCGGCGAAGGCTGGCCCAGACTTCATCGACCCGAGCCACCACGCCCGCGCGGCGGGACGCCCCTCGCGGACGCTCGACCCGTGGCTTCAGGGGACCGACGGGCTCCGGCGCAACTACGCCCGCGGCGACGGCGACGTCTGCGTGGTCGAGGGGATGATGGGGATGTACGACGGCAGTGCCGCCAGCACGGCGGGGGTCGCCGCCGCGCTCGATCTCCCGGTCGTCCTCGTCGTGGACGCGAGCGCCGGGATGGAGAGCGTCGCGGCGACCGCGCTCGGCTTCGCGGCCTACGCCGACCGGACGGAGTACGACCTCGACGTGGCGGGCGTGATCGCCCAGCGGGCACACGGCGGCCGCCACGAGTCGGGGATCCGCGAGGCGCTCCCGGAGTCGCTCGACTACTTCGGCCGGATCCCGCCCGACGAGGACCTGGAGATTCCCGACCGACACCTCGGCCTCGCGAGCCGACGCCGGCGGAGGTGGCCCCCGGCGAGGCGCGCAGTGCGGCGACAGACGACGACGGACCGCGCGTCGCGGTCGCCGACGACGCCGCCTTCCGGTTCGTCTACCCGGCCACGCGCGAACGGCTCCGCGAGCGCGCGACCGTGGTCCCCTTCGCGCCCGCATCCGGGGACGACCTCCCCGACTGCGACGGCGTCTACCTCCCCGGCGGCTACCCGGAACTCCACGCCGAGGCGCTGGCCGAGGGGCCGGCGCTCGGGTCGATCGCTGACGCCGCGGCCGAGGGCACGCCGGTCCTCGGCGAGTGCGGGGGGTTGATGGCGCTCGCGGAGACGCTGACGACGGCCGACGGCGAGACCCGGGAGATGGCCGGCGTCCTCCCGGCGACCATCGAGCGCCGCGAGCGCTATCAGGCGCTCGACCACGTCGAACTCCGCGCGCGCCGGGACGCGCTCACGGCGGGGGCCGGCGACCGGCTCCGGGGCCACGAGTTCCACTACTCCGCGGCCGACGCCGCCGGCGACGCTCGGTTCGCCTTCGACGTGGTGCGCGGGACCGGGATCGACGGCGACCGCGACGGACTGACCGAACACCGTACCCTCGGAACGTACTGTCACGTCCACCCGGAGAGTGGGGCGTTCGACGCGTTCCTCGACGGACTATGATACCGAGCGCGACCGCGGCGGACCCGGCGGCGGTCGCCCCCGTCACCGCGGCCACCGCCCCGCTCGCCGCAGCGGCCGCCACCGCGGTCATCGCAGCGACCGCCACCGCGGTCACCGCCCCGGTCATCGCAGCGACCGCCACCCCCGTCACCGCGGCCGCCACCCCGGTTACCGCCGCGGCCGCCGGCCTCGCGGTCTGTGTCGCCGTCGCGCTCGACGCCGCACTCGGCGAACCGCCCGGACGCCCGGCGGCGTCCCGGTCGTCGGCGTCGCGGCCGCGGGCGTCGCGCTGTGGGTGACCGTCAGCCGCCGGATGCTCGTCGCGGTGGCGGCCGAGACCGTCGCGTTGACCGAGACGGACCCCGAGGCGGCCCGCGAGCGCGTCGTCGCCCTGGTCGGCCGCGACCCGGACGACCTCTCTCCGGCCGACCTCCGGAGCGCCGCGGTCGAGAGCGCGGCCGAGAACCTCGCCGACGGGGTCGTCGCCCCGCTGTGCTGGTTCGTCGCGGGAGCGACAGCCGGGGTCGCGGCGGCGGGCATCGTCTCCGTCCCGACCGCGGCGTTCGCCCTCGGCGGCGGGTCGGCCGCGGCCGTCTGGGCGAAGGGCGTGAACACCCTCGACTCTATGCTCGGCTACCGGTCGAAGCCGGTCGGACGCGCGAGCGCCCGCCTCGACGACGCCGTCATGTACGCCCCGGCGCGTGTAAGCGCCGTCTGTCTGGCCGCCGCGGCGCGGTCACCGGGGGCGCTTCGGCGCGCGAGACCGCTCGCGCGCGAACCGGCGTCGCCGAACTCCGGCTGGCCCATGGCGACCGCGGCGGTCGCGCTCGGCGTCCGCTTAGAGAAGCGGGGGGCGTACGTCCTCGACGGGGGACCCGAGCCGCCGACGCCGGCGACCGCCCGCGCCGGGGTTCGACTCGTCGGGACCGCGGGCGGGATCGCGGCCGCGGTCGCCGTCGGCTGGCTGCTCGCGCTCGCGGGGGTGACGGCGTGGTCCTGACCGGAGCGGTCGCCGCGTTCCGCGGTGCCCTCGGCTTCTGCTCGCGGATCCCGGTCGGGAGCGACGAGGCCGACTGGGAGGCGTTCCGGCGGCGACCGGCGGCCCTGCCGGCGGTCGGCTACGCGCTCGGGGCCCTCGTCGCGCTCCCGGTCATCGCGGCGGCCTCGGTCCCCGCCCGCGTGCCGCCGGCCACGGTCGCTGTCGCGTTCCCCGCGTGGCTCTACCTCGTCACGGGGATCACTCACCTTGACGGCGTCGCGGACCTCGGGGACGCCGCGGTCGTCCACGGCGACGCCGACCGCCGGCGAGAAGTTTTAAAAGATTCGTCGCTCGGCGTCGGCGGCGCGCTCGCCGTCGCGCTGGTCGTCGTCGGTCTCGCGGCCGCGGGGGCGAGCGTTCTGGAGGCGGCTCGTCTCCCGGCCGTCGGGGCGGCGGTCCTCGTCGTCGCCGCGGAGGTGAGTGCGCGCGGCGCGACGGCGGCGCTGGTCTGTCTCGGCGACGCCGCACACGAGGGGCTCGGCTCCGCGGTGACCAGCGAGTCCGGCGCGCACTCCCTCGCGGGCGTGGCGCTCGCGGTCGCCCCCGTGGTGCCGCTGGCCGGGGCAGTCGGCGGCTCCGGGGGCGTCCGGGCGACCGCCGCCGTCATCGTCGCCGCGGTCGTCGTCGGCCTCCTCGCGTTCGCGTGGGCGCGGAGCCGGCTCGGCGGCGTCTCCGGGGACAGCCTCGGCGCGACGACGGAACTGGCGCGGGTGACCGCGCTCCACGCGGGGGTGATCGCGTGGACGCTCTCGTGATGTGCGGCGGCCGCGGCACGCGGCTCGGAGGCGACGGCGAGAAGCCGCTGGCGACGGTCGCCGGGCGAGCGGCTGGCCGCGCGCCGGGACGGCGAGGCGTCCCGGCCGGATCGCGGGTCGCTCGAACTCACGGTCGTCGACACGCCGGGTGAGGGGTACGTCGCGGACCTCCGAGCGGCCCTCTCCGAGGGGCCGACCGCGCCGACGCTCACGGTCGCGGCTGACCTCCCGCTACTCGACGGACCGGCCGTCGACGCGGTCCTCGACGCCCGCGCCATGGCCGACGCCGACGCGCTGTCGATCCGGGTCCCCGCGGCGCGCAAGCGGGAGCTGGGCGCGAGCGCCGACGCCGCGACCCGGTACGGCGACGCGGACGGCGGCGACGCGGGCGACGGGGACGCGGACGGCGGCGGCGCGAGCGGCAGCCGCGTCCCAGCCGGGGTCAACGTCGTCGGGGCGCTCGACGGCGCTGGCGAGGAGGCCGTCCGCGCGACCCGCGACGCGCGCCTCGCCGTCAACGTCAAGAGGTCGGCCGCCGACAGGGGTGAGCCGTCATGAACCGGGAGCGGGCGGCGGCGCTCGGGCGCGAGCCGCACGGAAGCAGCGACGACCCGGACCTGCTCGACTTCAGCGCGAACGCGAACCCCGAGGCCCCCGAGGGGGTCGAGCGCGTGTACCGCGCGGCGTTCGAGACGGCGCGGACGTACCCGCCGGAGCCGCCGGTGGCGTTCCGCGCGGCCGCCGGAGAGTACGTCGGCTGCGACCCCGAGAGCGTGGTCCCGACGCCGGGCGGGTTGGCGGCGATCCGGGCCGCGGTCGCGCTCGCGGTCAACGACGGCGACACGGCCCTGCTCCCGGCTCCGAGCTTCGGCGAGTACGCCCGCGAAGTGCGGCTACGGGGGGGTGATCCCGTCTTCGTCGACGCCGAGCGCGTCCTCGACGCGGACCCGAGCGACCACGCGCTGGCGGTCGTCTGCGCGCCGAACAATCCCACCGGAACTGGCTACGACCGCGAAGCTCTGCTCGCGTTCGCGGCGCGCTGTCGCGCGGCGGACACGGTGTTGCTCGTCGACGAGGCGTTCCTCGGATTCACCGAGCGCGAGTCGCTCGCGGGGACCGAGGGCGTCGTCGTCGCGCGGGCGCTCACCAAGCTGTTCGGGCTCCCCGGGATCCGGGCCGGCTTCGCGGTCGGGGGCGGCGACCTCGGCGCGGCGCTGCGGGGCGCGCGGCGCGCGTGGAACCTGAGCGCCCCGGCGCTCGCGACCGGCGAGTACTGTCTCCGGCGGGACGCGTTCGTTCGGGAGACTCGCGAGCGCGTCCGTCGAGAGCGCGAGCGACTGCGCGCGGCGCTGACCGACGCCGGGTACGCCGTTTCCCCCTCCGAAGCGCCGTTCCTCCTGCTTGAGGTCGGCGACCGCAGCGTCGACCGCGTGATCGAGCGCGCCCGGGAGCGTGGCGTGGCGGTCCGGGATGCGCGGACCTTCCGCGGCCTCGACTCGCACGTCCGGGTCGCAGTCCGCCGGCCGGCCGAGAACGACCGGCTCCTCGCGGCGCTCGGCGCGGCCGACGACGAGTGGGAAAACGACGGGAACGGAGGTGCGGACGCCGATGTTTGACGCGACCATCCGCGAGGGCGTACTCCGGCTACAGCGGCCGGGAACGCGCTGGCTTTCGCGATGCGACTGATCGTCCAGAGTCCAACCGCGACGCCCCGCCGACGCTATTTACTGGCGTCTCGATGGGCCACGCGCGGGGCGCGCGGCTCGGCTCGGTCGTCACGTACGCGACGGTCGGGCTTTCGAACCCCGCGATGCTGCCGACAGAGTCGGCGGATGCGGCCGACCAGCGCGAGTCGGACGACGCGAGCGGTTCGCGCGAGGCGGCCGACACGAGCGACTCGCGCGAGACGGCCGACGCGATTGGCGCGACCAACTCACGCGGTGCGGGACCGACCGACCGCCCCGAGCGCTTCGGGACGGTCAACCTGATCGTCGGCACGTCGCGGCGGCTCGCCTCCGGGGCCGCGGCGAACCTCGTCGCGGTCGCGGCCGAGGCGAAGGCGGCGACGCTGCTCGCGACGGCGGAGGTGCCGGGAACGACGAGCGACGCCGTCGTCGTCGCTGACGATCCGGACGGCGAGCCGGCCGAGTTCTCCGGGAGCGCCACGCCGGTCGGCGGGGCGGTCCGCGCCTGCGTCCGGGACGCGGTCCGCGCGAGCCTGCGGTCGCGGTACCCGGACGGCGACGTGCCCGGGGAGGTATTCGACCCATGACCACGAACTACGACGACACCGACGACGCATCGCACGACGAGACCGAGACGCCGGCCGACGACGAAGCGCCGGTCGACGACCCGGCCGCCCGAACCCCCGGCGGCGGCGCAGCCCCCGAGCCGCAGCCGATCGAACCGGCCGCGCCCGAGGCGTTCGGGCTGGTTCAGGCGTTCTGGGGCGGCGGCAAGGGGAAGACCACGGCGGCGATGGGGATGGGGTTCCGGGCCGCGGGCCACGGCTACCGCGTCCACATGCTCCAGTTCATGAAGGGGGGCGCGGACAGCGTCGAGGGCGTCAGGGGGGAGTACAACGCGATCGCGGCCGTGCCCGGATTTACCTACGAGAACGCCGGCCACTACGGCTGGCACGGCCTGCTCGACGGGTCGGCCGACGACGAACACGAGGCGAAGGTGACCGCCGCCTTCGAGCGCGCGGAGGCGCTCGTCGCGGCGGCCGGCGAGGCGGACCTGACGGAGCCGTTCCCGCTCGACGGCGACCACGAGGACGGCGTTCACATGCTAATCCTCGACGAGCTGTTGTACGCGGTCGACCGCGGTCTCGTCGACCCCGAGGCGGTCGTCGCGCTCGCCGAGTCGAAGCCGGACGGCCTCGAGCTCGTCCTCACTGGGAGTCACGCCGCGCCCGACTACCTTGACGGGGTCGCCGACCTGATCACGAACGTCCGGAAGGTGGCGCACCCGTTCGACGACGGCCAGCGCGCCCGCCGGGGGACGGAGTACTGACGGTGGCGGGGAGAGCCGGATGAGCGACCCCGACGGCGCGACTGACGCGGCCGCGACGACCGACGCCGACACCGTCCTGATCGCGGGCACGGCGAGCCACGTCGGTAAGAGCACGCTGGCGGCCGGACTCTGTCGGCTGCTCGCGCGACAGGGGGTCGCCGTCGCGCCGTACAAGGCACAGAACATGAGCAACAACGCCCGAGTGGCGGTCAGGCCGGACGGCGAGTGGGGCGAAATCGGCGTCTCCCAGCACGTTCAGGCGCGGGCGGCGGAGACAGCGCCGACGACCGACATGAATCCCGTGCTTCTCAAGCCCCGCGGCGGCGGGGAGAGTCAGGTGATCGTCGACGGCGAGGCGGTCGCAAACGCCCCGGCGTCGGCGTACTACGACGACCACTGGGCGGAGGCGCGCGACGCCGCGGTCGCGGCCCACGAGCGGCTGGCGGCCGACCACGATGTC
Source organism: Halobacteriales archaeon SW_8_68_21 (assembly GCA_003023405.1). Classification (GTDB taxonomy): domain Archaea; phylum Halobacteriota; class Halobacteria; order Halobacteriales; family Haloferacaceae; genus Halorubrum. The sequence goes on along the minus strand of PXST01000041.1, from coordinate 18,048 downwards.
GTCGTCGCGGAGGGCGCGGGGAGCGTCGCGGAGATCAACCTCCGCGACCGCGACCTCGCGAACGTCGAGTGCGCCCGGTTCGCGGACGCGGCGATCCTGATCGCGGTCGACATCGAGCGCGGCGGCGCGTTCGCGAGCCTCTACGGGACCCTCGAACTGCTCCCCGACGACCTCCGCGAGCGCGTGTGCGGGGCCGTGATCACGAAGTTCCGCGGCGACCCCGACCTCCTCGAACCGGGGATCGACGAGATCGAGGACCGAACCGGCGTCCCGATCGTCGGCGTCGTCCCGCACGACGACCCGGGGCTGCCGGCGGAGGACAGCCTCTCGCTGCCGGACGGGGCGACTGCCGGAGGGGGGACCGGGAGCGAGGGCGATGGGGTCCTCGGGGACGACGATGGCGTCTCCGGCGACGAGGTCGTCCGGATCGGGGTCCCGCGGCTCCCGCGCATCTCCAACTTCACCGACCTGGAGCCGCTGGCGCGCGAGCCGGGGGTGCGCGTCGTCTACCTCCCGCTCGACGCCGCGCTCGACGGGGTCGACGCGGTCGTTCTCCCGGGGTCGAAAAACACCGTCGACGACCTGCTCGCGCTCCGCGAGGCCGGCTTCGACGCCGCGTTGCGCGCGTTCGACGGTCCCGTGGTCGGCGTCTGCGGCGGCTACCAGATCCTCGGCGAGCGCCTCGTCGACGCCGATGTCGAGGGGACGGGCGACCGCGAGACGGTCCCGGGGGTCGGTCTGCTCCCGATCGAGACCGGATTTGCGACGGACAAGCGCGTCGAGCGCGTGACGTGCGCGGTCGACGGCGTCGGACCGATCGCGGGCGCGGACGGGGAGGCGACCGGCTACGAGATCCGCGCCGGGCGGACGCGGCTCCTCGACGGGAACCGGGGGGAGGCGACGCCGGCTGCGACCGAACTGCTCGGCGCGGAGAGCGTCGCTACCGACAGAGTACTCGGAACGTACCTCCACGGGCTCTTCGAGGCGGAGGGCGTGCGCGACGCGTTCGTCGAGACGGTCTTCGAGAGCGCGGGCCGACCGCGCCCGGACGCCGCGGCGGCCGACCGCTCGCCGTACGACCGCGCGGCCGACCTCGTCGCGGACCACGTCGACCTGCGCGCGGCGGGACTCGATTATCTCGTCGACGGGTCGAGCGGCCCGGATTCCGACGCGGGAGCGTAGCTCAATCCGCGGCGAGCGTCTCCTCCAACAGCTTTCGCTGTGCCGCCGCGAGGTGTTCGGCGAACGTCGAGGGGGCGATGTCGAGTGCGTCGGCGACCGCGGTCGGCGAGGGTCCGGTCCGACACCGCGTGGCCGCGGGTCGCGCCGTGGACGAGGTGGCGGACCTCGACGCGGTCGACGACCCCCTCAAGCGCCGAGACGACATCGCGGAGGCGGTCGAGGTCGGGGATGAAGCGTCAGGCGGAGGACCCCGTCCTCGGCGCGCGCGTCGGCGATCGGACAGTCCAGCTCCTCGATGACCCGACAGGCGCACGCGCCGTCGTCCGGGCGGTCGTGCCAGTACACCCGCTCGCTACCGACATCGATGACCGACTCGGCGGCCGGGGACGACTGAGAGATCGCCGAGGACGGCTGAGAGACCGTCCCGGCCGGGTCACGGAGAGAAGTAGGCCTCAGGACCGCGGACATCGGGGAGTTCGCGGAGCGCGTGGGTACCGCAGCGGTCGCAGACGTCAGGGTCGTCGGGGTCGTCGGGGAGCGCGAACACCGTCTCGCAGGCGTCACAGACGACGTAGCGGAGCGCGAGCGACGGGGTATCAGTCACGGACGCAGTAGGCGGGCGACGCACTTGAACCGACGCCTCGCTGGCGTCGCCGTCGGTCGGGGCCAGCGGGCGCACGCGAGAACGTCCTATTGGCCGGAGCCGGCGTCGCCGGACGATTCGATCCGTGCCTCGTACTTCGCTAGCGACTCGTCGAGCGCCTCGCCGGCGTCGATGTCGGCGGTCTCGGCGAGCGCGAGCAACGTGAACAGCGCGTCGCCGATCTCGTCGCTCGCGATCGCGGCGGCGTCCGGGTTGCGCCCGTAGTCGGTCGAGGTCGCCACCTCCTTCGCGATCTCGCCGATCTCGCTCTCCAAGTCGAGGGCGCGGTACGCGAGGTCGGTCTCCAGGCCGTACTCGTCGACGAACGCGGCGACGCGGTGCTGTTCGTTCATGTGCGTCGCCTCCGCGCGGTCGGACAAGAACCTCGCTCCGGCGGCGCGGTCGTCGGCTTCGACCGTGGCGAGGACGGCCGGTCACGCAACGCTGAAGTCGCGAGCGACCGCACGGATCATATGAAAATCGCCATCTTGGGCGGCACCGGTGACATCGGCGAGGGGCTCGCGCTCCGACTCGCGGCGGACACGCCCCACCGGGTCGCGGTCGGGTCGCGAGAGGCCGAGAAGGCCGAGACCAAGGCGGAGGCGTACACCGCCGAACTGGAGAGCCGCGGCCTCGACGCCGCGGTGACCGGCGGCGAGAACGCCGCGGTCGCCGCCGACGCCCGGATCGTCGTCCTCGCGGTCCCGCCGTACCACGTCGGGGACACCGTCGAGGCGGTGGCGGAGTCGCTGGAGTCCGGCGACGTACTCGTCTCGCCCGCCACCGGGATGAAACGCGACGACGAGGGGTTCCACTACCACAGGCCGGGCGCGGGGTCGGTGACGGAGATCGTCGCCGACGCAGCACCCGAAGGGGTCGCGGTCGTCGGCGCGTTCCACAACCTCGCCGCCGCGCGGCTGGCGACCCTCGACGCCGACCTCGGCGTCGACACGCTCGTGATCGGCGACGACGACGACGCGAAAGAGACCGTGGCCGACGTCGCCGAGGGGATCGAGGGGCTGCGCGCGCTCGACGCCGGCGGGATCGCCAACGCACCCGAAATCGAGGGACTGACGCCGCTTCTCATCAACGTCGCCCAGAACAACGACGGCCTTCACGATCTGGGCGTCCGGTTTCAGTAATACGGTTCCCTTGTCGTTTGTATGGCGCTAGTCGCTCCGGACAGCGCCGAAGCTCCAGTCACTCGGTACGCGATGACGAACTCCGTGACCGAGACCGCCGAAGCCCCAGTCGCGCGGTCGCTGGACGCTCGCTGCGGTCCTCGTCACTCGCTCCGCTCGTTCCTGCGGTCCTTGCGTCGCCTCCGGCGACCGCGCGACTGCCCCTTCGAGTCCCTCCCGACCGCTCGCAGGCACGCGCCGACTGCTATCGTTCGTTTGTCACCGGTCGATCGTCACGCGGTCGGTTGATCCGACGCCGCCCGCGGTTCCGTTAGGCCTTTGCGCGGGCGTCCCCTCCGCACGGTAGATGGAGTACTTGCAGCGTCGGGTCGGGTTGGTCGAAGACCGGATCGAGTCGGTCATCGACGACATCGAGCCCGACGAGCTGTCCGACGAGGTCGGTCACGTCGTCCTCGCGGGCGGCAAGCGGGTCCGGCCCGCGGTGACCGTCCTCGCCTGCGAGGCGTTCGACGGCGACCCCGAGGAGGCGGTCGACTTCGCGGCCGGCATCGAGTTCGTCCACAACGCCTCGCTCGTGGTCGACGACATCATCGACCGCTCCGAGGTCCGCCGCGGCACCGCCGCCGCGTGGGCGGAGTTCGGGTACGGGCCGGCGATCATCGCCAGCGACGGCCTGCTCGGCGAGGCGTTCGCGCTGTTCTCGACCGACCCGCGCGCGACGCGCACCGTCGCCGAGGCGATGGTCGAACTCGGCGAGGGCGAGGCAACGGAGCTGGCGGCCCGACCGACCAACGAGGACGAGTACATGGAGCTGGCGCGCCGGAAGACGGGCGCGCTGTTCCGTGCCGCCGCCGAACTCGGCGCGGTCGCGGGCGGCGCAGAGCCGCACGCGATCGACTCGTTCGGCGAGTACGCCGAGCGCGTCGGCGTCGCCTTCCAGATGCGCGACGACGTGTTAGACGCTACCGCCGACGCCAACGACCTCGGCAAGCCGACCGGGCAGGACGCCGAGATGGATCGACCGAGCGTCCTTCAGGTCACGTCGCTGTCGCCCGAAGAGATCGACGAGCGCGCCAAGGCGGAGTCCAAGCGCGCGCTCGCGGCGCTCGACGACGCCGACCCCCCGGAGACCGAGGCGATCGAGTACCTCCGCGACCTCGCGGAGTTCGTCGTCGTCCGCGAGCGGTAGGGCGGTTTTCGACCGGGAGGGTGTTTTTAAACGGTAGCTCGGTCCGCGGCGACGACCACCAGAGGCCGCCGACTCAGTCGTCCGCGGGCTCTTCGACCGCGGCGTTCTCGCCGATCGGCTCGCTGTCCCAGTACGCGTGGTCGTCGTCCGTCCGAAAGCAGGTCGCCGTCCGGCCGTCGCCCACGTCGTACGCCGGCGGCGTCGACTCCCGGCAGGCCGCGCGCGCCTGCGGACAGCGCGTGTGGAACCGGCAGCCCGCAGGGGGGTTCCGCGGCGAGGGCACGTCCCCGCGGAGGGTGGCGAACGCCTCGTCGCGCGCCTCCGTAGTCGCGCGCGGCACGCTCGACAGCAGCGCCTTCGTGTACGGGTGCGCGGGGTCGTCGAATATCTCTTCGACCGGCCCGACCTCGACGATTTCGCCGAGGTACATCACCGCGACGCGGTCACAGACGTGCCGGACCACGCCGAGGTTGTGTGCGATAAAGAGGAACGTCAGCCCGAACTCCTGTTGAAGATCGTCGAGCAGGTTCAGGATCTGCGCCTGAACGCTCACGTCGAGCGCCGACACCGGTTCGTCCAAGACGACGAAGTCGGGGTCCAACGCGAGCGCCCGGGCGATCCCGACCCGCTGGCGCTGCCCGCCGGAGAACTCGTGCGGGTAGCGGTCGATCTGGTCGGCGGAGAGGCCGACGCGTTCGAGCAGGTCGCGGGCCGTCTCGCGGCGCTGGTCCCGGTCGGCGACCTCGTGGATCCGTAACCCCTCGGTGACGATCTCTCCGGTGGTCATCCGGGGGTCGAGACTGGAGAACGGATCCTGAAACACGATCTGTGCGCGCTGGCGGAACTCCGTCAGCTCGGCGTCGGTCATCTCACGGAGGTTCGTCCCGTCGAAGGTGACCTCGCCGGCGGTCGGCTCGCGCAGGCGCAACACCGTCTCGCCCGTCGTCGACTTCCCACAGCCGGACTCGCCGACAAGCCCCAGCGTCTCTCCCTCTCGCACGTCGAAGGAGACGCCGTCGACGGCCTTCACGCTCTCCGACTCCTCGCCGAGCAGGCGGTCGACGAGCGACTGGTCGTCCGCGTAGTACTTTTTCAGCCCGTCGACGGAGAGGAGCGGGTCGCTCATTCGCCCGCACCCCCGTCGGTCGCGGCCGCGTCGTCGGGGTCGCCGGCGTCGCCCCCGAAGTGGTCGTCCGGAAGCGCGTCCGTCGGGTCGTACTCGCGGGCCGCGAGGACGCACTTGGCCCCGTGGTCGGCGGCGGCGTCGACGGTCGACTCGGTCGGCTCGTCGAGACACGCCTCCATCGCCTTCGGACACCGGTCCGCGAAGTAACACCGGTCGTCCATCTCGGCGTCGATCAGGCTCGGGACGTTCCCCCCGATCGGTTCGAGTCGCGCCCGCGGGTCGTCCACGTCGGGGATCGACCCGAGCAGTCCCTGCGTGTACGGGTGAACGGTCTCGTTGAACACCGATTCGAGCGTGCCGCGCTCGACGACCTCGCCCGCGTACATCACGCAGACGCGGTCGCACATCTCGGCGATCACGCCCAGATCGTGGGTGATGAGGACGATGCTCATTCCGCGGTCCGCCTGAATCTCGCGCAGCAGGTTCAGGATCTGCGCCTGGATCGTCACGTCGAGCGCGGTCGTCGGCTCATCGGCGATCAACACGTCAGGCTCGCCAGCGAGCGCCTGCGCGATCATCGCGCGCTGGAGCATCCCGCCGGAGAACTGGCTGGGGTACTCGTCGACCCGCTCCTCGGGGTCCGGGATCCCCACCTGCCCGAGCAGTTCGACGGCCCGGTCCATGCTCTCCCCACTCGTGTAGTCGCGTCCGGGAACGATCCCGTCGAGCAGGTACTGCCCCAGTCCGTACCCCTGCGTCCGGGAGCGCGTCGAGCGGGGGTTCGCCCGCGCGCGCCGCTGTACCTCGACCGCCTCGGCGATCTGCTCGCCGACCGTGATCGAGGGGTTGAAGCTGCTCATCGGGTCCTGGAAGATGACGCTGAAGGAGGGGCCGCGCAGCGACCGGCGGACGCGGGGCGGCACGGTCCGGAGGTCGACGTGGCTCCCGTCGACCCGTACCGACTCGCTCCCGCGGAACTCGTCGGCGAGGTCGGCGTCGCGGTACCACACCTCGCCGGCGGTGACTCGGCCGGGCGTCTCGACGAGGTCGACGAGCGACAGCGCCGTCACCGACTTGCCGGAGCCGGACTCGCCGACGACGCCGAGGATCTCGTCTTCCCGGAGGTCGAAGGAGACGGACTCAACCGCATTGATCTGCCCCTCCTCGGTGAAAAAGCTGGTCGAGAGGTCCCGGACCGCGAGCACGTCGTCGGGACCGGGCGCGCCGGTCGGGGTCGCCTCTCCGGTCGCTTGGGGGGCGACCGCCTCCTCGGCGTCGCCGGCGCGGGGAGCGTCGCTCATGCGGCACCCCCTTCACCCTCGATACCGGGGTCTAGGGCGTCGCGGAGCCAGTCGCCGAGCAGGTTGATCCCGATCACCGACAGCATGATCGCGATGCCGGGGATCGAGGCGATCCACCACTGCCCGGAGGAGACGTAGTCGCGCCCCTGCGCGATGTCGAAGCCCCACGACAGCGTCGTCCCCGAGAAGCCGAGGAACGACAGCGAACTCTCCAGGAGGATGATCGCCGCCACCTGCACCGTCCCGAGGACGATGATCGGCGTCACCGCGTTCGGCAGGACGTGCCGGCGGATGATCGTGTTGTCGTCGGCACCGAGCGCGCGCGACGCCTTCACGTACTCCTGCCCGCGTAAGGAGAGCGCCTCCCCGCGGGCGACGCGGGCGAACCACACCCAGTTGACGAGGCCGACGACGATCACCACCGTTATCGGCAACACGAAGCTCTCGGGCATTCCCGGTGCGAGCCCGGCGACGACGAACGGGTCGGGGACGTCGACCGCCGCGCGGCCCCACAGACCGATCAGCGCGACCGCCAGCACGAGCGACGGGAACGCGAGGCTGACATCCGCGATCCGCATCAGCGCGTCGTCGACGCGCCCGCGGTGATAGCCGGCGAGGAGGCCGACCGGGACGCCGATAGAGGCGGCAAGCAGCGTCCCGAGGACGCCCACGACCAGCGAGGTCCGAGCGCCGTACACCACCCGCGAGAACATGTCACGGCCCAGCCCGTCGGTGCCGAACACGAACCGGGGATCCGGCTCGATCGTGACCTCCTCGGTGACCGTCCGGATCTCACCGTCGACGTTCTGTGACGTCGTCCGCTCGGTCGTTTCGGCGAACCCGACCGGCGGGAGCTCGCTCTGGTCGAGCCGCTGTTCGGTCGGGTCGTGGGGCGCGACGAAGGGGGCGAACACGGCGGTCAACAGGATGATGACCACCAGCGCCAGTCCGAGCTTCGCGAGCCCGCTCCTTTTGAACTCCTTTTTGAGATTACGGATGACACGTGAAGAGACCATATTAGTCGTTTACAACCTCCGGGTCGAGATACGCGTACACCACGTCGACGAGGATGTTCACGAGGACGAAGCTCGTCCCGATGACGATGAGACTCCCCTGAAGCGCCGGCCAGTCGCGCTGGTTGATACTCTCGATGACCAGCGTGCCGAGGCCGGGCCATGAGAACACCGCCTCGGTGATGACGGCTCCCCCGATCAGCGTCCCGAGCTGTAAGCCGAGGACGGTGATCACGGGGATGAGCGTGTTCCGAAGCGCGTGTTTATACCGGATCAGCGTCCGGGGAAGCCCCTTGGCCCGTGCGGCCTGGACGTACCCCTTGCTGAGTTCGTCGAGCATCCCGGACCGCGTCAGCCGGGTGATGAGCGCCATGAAGTATGTGCCCAAGGCGATCGCCGGCAGCGTGATGTACGCGAGCCACGCGAAAAGCGTTCCGACGAACGGCTCGGCGTTCGTCAGCGACAGCGCGACGTCGCCGACGTTGACCCCGCGGCCGCTGGTGTTGAACACGTCGAACTCCACGGCGAAGATCAGGATGAGCATGATCCCGAGCCAGAAGTTCGGGGTGGAGATGCCGCCGAGCGACAGTAGCGTCGCGCCGTAGTCGACCGACTCGTTCCGGTTCGTGGCGCTGACGACGCCGAGCGGGATCGCGAGGACGAGCGCGACGACGCTGGCAGCGACCGCCAGTTCGACGGTGGCGGGGAGCCGTTCGAACACGAGCGTCGTGACCTCCTGACCTTTGATGTACGACCGTCCCATGTCTCCCTGAAGCAGGTTGAAGACGTACTGACCGTACTGGACGTACAGCGGCTGGTCGAGCCCCAGTTCGGCGGCGATGGCAGCCCGCGTCTCCTGTGAAGCGTCGAGCGGCGCGACCGCGTTGATCGGGCTGCCGGGCGTGACGAACCGGAGCGCGAACACGACTGTGATGACGCCCCAGACGACGCCGATCCCTTGGAGGCTTCTTTTGAGTGCGAATCTGCCGAATGACATTAATACCGGTGTGGAGAGGTGGCGGCGTTACTGTTGGGTGGCGGTGTCGGGGTCGATGAACTCGTCGGTCCGGGGGTCCCACGAAATGTCGTCCGAGACGCCGTAGACGCTGAACTGCTGGTGCATGAACACCCACGGCGCGAGGTCGTGGGCCAGCTGGTTCGCCTCCCGGAGGATATCGACTCGCTCGTCGGGGTCCTCGGTCGCCTCGGCGTCCGTGAGCAGTCCGTCCATCTCGTCGTTCTTCAGGACTGTCAGCGCGCCGTTCGAAGAGAGCAGCGGCGTCAGCGTCTGACTGCCGTCGAACTCGCCGTTCCCCCACCCGAGAAGGTTGAAGTGCGGACGGTCCTCAATGTCCGGCGCGGTGATGTCCTGAACGAGCGAGGAGAACTCGCGCTGTTCGAGCCCACAGGAGACGTTCGACAGCGAGTCGATCTGGTCGGCCGCCGCCTGAGCGATGTCAACGTCCCGAAGGTATCGACCGATCGGCGTCTCCAGGGTGATCTCGACGCCCGCGTGGCCCGACTCCTCGACCAGCCGCTCGGCCTCGTCGGGGTCGTACGGGTACGGGTCGATGTCGGGGTTGTAGCCGACGTGCTCTTCGAGGGTCGGCTGTGCGGTGACGCTGCCGAAGCCGTTGAGTACGTTCTCGATGATACTCTCGATGTCGACCGCGTGGTTCAGCGCCTGCCGGAACTGCTGGCTGGAGAACGGCTCCACGTCGTACCGCATCTGGAGGAAGATGACCCGCGCGCTGGGCACGGAGTTTATCCTCGCTACGTCGGAGTCGTTCACGCGGGAGACCTCGTTCGGTGGGACGTTCGTCACGATGTCGGTCTCCTCGGCGAGCAGCTGGTTGACCCGCGTGCTCGACTCGCTGGAGGCGCTCATCGTGAGTTCGCCGACCGCCGGCTCGCCGTCCCAGTAGTCCTCGAACGGCTCGTAGACCCCTTCGTTGCCCGAGTCGTACTCGGTAATGCGGAACGGGCCGGTCCCGTTCACGTTCCGGTTGATGTAGTCGCCGCCGTTCTCCTCGACCCACGACTGCTGGACGATCTCCCCGTTCGTTGCGAACAGCTGGAAGGCGATGGGGTTGTACCCCTCGAAGGAGACGGTCACCTCGCCGTCGCCGGTCGTCACCTCGTCGACAACGCCGAGGTCGTTCGACTGCGGGCTGACGATACCGACGTCGTCGAAGACGATTCGGCGGATGCTGAAGCGGACGTCCTCCGGAGTGACCTCGTCGCCGTTGTGGAAGGTAAGCCCGTCGCGGAGCATGAACCGGACGTTCCCGTCGTCGGTCCGTTCCCAGTCGTCCGCGAGGCCGGCGATGATGCCGCCCTCCTTGTCGCGGTCGAGGAGTCCCTCGTACGACTGGCCGACGATGATCTCGGTGTTCGTCTCGGCGTGGTCCTGCGGGTCGAGTCCGGAGTCCATCTGTCCCATGGTGACGCCGAGTTCGAAGGCGTCGCCGTCTCCCCCCTCTCCGTCACCACCCGCACAGCCCGCGAGACCGACCGCACCGGCCGTTCCGGCGTACTTGAGCACCGTCCGCCTGTCGACGTGATCGTCGTTGTCAGTAGGCATGGGCTATCTCATACGACAGAACGTTATGAACCTACCGGCAGACGGGGCGTCCATCGCCACCGTCTGCTGGCGATTCGTTGACACGGGAACCCGTCGGATCGGTGCGGACGGACGGTGAGGCGACCCGTCGGATCGGCGCGGACGGACGGTGAGGCGACCCGTCGGAGGGACGCGGAGACCGAGGTCTGTTCGGCGGGAGTGGAAACCGACGCCTATGTAGGGGCGCGGCCGGTAGCCGCGGGGCATGAATGGAGCCGACCCCGGACCGCGGTGGGGAGTGGTCGAGGAGGACGCGGAGTCGACCGCGGCGGCGTATCGAGAACGCGGCTGGCGGGCGTTGCCGGCCCATCCCGGCGACGTAAACCTCGTCGCCGACGCCGCCCGGATAGACGTGCTGCTGCCGGGGTCGGAGTTCGAGACGGCGCTGTCAGCGGTCGAGGACGCCGCGATCGACGGCGTCGACGTGTACGCGGGGGCCGCTGGGGGCGTCGCGTACCGACTGGTGGTCGCGACCGACGAGGCGGCGCAGGTGGTGTTGTGCGTGCCGACGTACCTCCCAGACGACGACCTCGCCTCGCTGCGCGCGGCCGCCGAGGCGTCGGGGGCGCTCACGGTTCGGCTGCGCCCCCTCGACGACCGCGATCACGTCGAGGTCGAAATCGACGACCCCGCGGTGTTCTTCGACGTGCCCGAAGCGTGAGAACCACAGACGTGGGTATCGGTGCCGGCGTCTGACTTCGACGTATTCATAGTTGTGCGATCACGTTCATTAGTATGAACCGCGCAGAGAAGGCGGCCCTCCAGCTACAGGCGGTCGCCGTGTTGCGAATGTTGAAGGAGACGCGAACGTACGAGGAGCTGTCGGCGGTCACCGCGCTACCCGCGGGCGACCTGAACCGGTACGTGAACGGTCACGTGCTGCCCGGCACCGACCGCGCGAGCGAGGTTGTCGAGTCGGTCGGGCGCGAGGCGCTCGCCGACGAGCTCGTCGCGCGCGTCGAGTTCGACGACGAGGGGTACGTCGACAACTCCGCCGTCGTCTTCGACCAGTCGTTCCTCGATCTGGTGGCCCCGATCGCCGCGGAGACGTTCGAGTTCGAGTCGCCGGACGTGCTCCTGACGGCCGCGACCGACGGGATCACGCTAGGGGCGGCGATGGCCTCCTTTTTTGACGCGCGACTCGCGTACGCCAAGAAGTCGAAGGAGACCGCGGTCGAGGAGTTCATCGAGTCGCGTCAGCGGCTCGCCTCGGGGATCGAACTCACCTACTACCTCCCGGCGAGCGCGATCGACCCTGGCGACACCGTCCTCGTCGTCGACGACCTGATCCGCTCGGGCGAGACCCAAGAGCTTCTCCTCGACATCGCCCTTCAGGGCGACGCCGACGTTACCGGCGTGTTCGCGCTCATCGCGGTCGGCGACGAGGGGATGGACCGCGCGCGGGAGATTACCGACGCGCCGGTCGGGGCGCTGACGACGTTCGAGTAGCCACGTTCTCGCATACTCGACGGTCGAGGGTCGGTACATACGTATTTTTGATCCACATAAGTGGATCACTTGCCGGCTCGTTCAGCAAAGCTTATCATTCGATCCGCGGGAACCTCCACGCGTTCAATGGGGCTTACAGACACGCTGGCCGAGCGGTTCGACGTGGAATCGCACGGGTCGAACGTCCGCACCGAGCTGATCGCCGGGCTGACGACGTTTTTGGCGATGTCGTACATCATCGTCGTGAACCCGCAGATCCTCTCGAACGCGATCCAGATCGAGGGGTACAGCTCGGGCGAGGTGTTCCAGATGATCGCCATCGCGACGGTCCTCTCGGCGGCGATCGGCACCCTCGTGATGGGGCTGTACGCGAACCGCCCCTTCGGGCTCGCGCCGGGGCTCGGACTCAACGCCTTCTTCGCGTTCACCGTCGTGTTGGGGCTCGGCATCCCGTGGGAGACGGCGCTCGCCGCGGTGTTCGTCGAGGGGATCCTGTTCATCCTCCTCACCGCGGTCGGCGCTCGCGAGTACGTGATCCGGCTGTTTCCGGAACCGGTAAAACGCTCGGTCGGGGCGGGTATCGGCCTATTCTTACTGTTCTTGGGGCTTCAGGAGCTCCAGATCGTCGTCGCCGACGAGGCGACGCTCGTCGGCCTCGGGCAGGTGTTCGGGAACCCGTGGGCCGTCCTCGGAATCTTCGGACTCGTCCTGACGTTCGTGCTGTGGGCGCGGGACGTCACCGGGGCTATCGTCCTCGGGATCGTGACGACCGCGGTGACGGGCTGGGCGCTCACGCTCGGTGGCGTCTTCGCCCGCGGGACGGTGACGCCCGAGACGCTGCCGTCGGCGCAGTACGACATCACGCCGCTTGCGGGCGCGTTCCTCGACGGACTCTCCGGGATCGACCCGCTCACGTTCGTCCTCGTGGTGTTCACGTTCTTTTTCGTCGACTTCTTCGACACCGCCGGGACGCTCATCGGCGTCTCGCAGTTCGGCGACTTCCTCGACGAGGACGGCGACCTCCCCGACATGGACGAGCCGCTGATGGCCGACGCGGTCGGGACGACCGCGGGCGCGGTCCTCGGCACCTCGACGGTGACGACCTACATCGAGTCGTCGGCCGGCGTCGAGGAGGGCGGTCGCACCGGACTCACGGCGGTGACCGTCGCCGCGCTCTTTCTCGCGTCGATGGCGGTGATACCGCTCGTGGCCGCCATCCCCGCGTACGCCTCCTACATCGCGCTGATCGTCGTCGGCGTGATGATGCTTCAGGGGCTCGTCGAGGTCGACTGGAGCGACCCGGCGTGGGCCGTCTCCGCCGGGCTCACGGTCTCGGTCATGCCGTTCGCCGCCTCCATCGCCGACGGGCTGGCGGCCGGCATCATCGCGTACCCGATCATCAGAGTCGCGGTCGGCGAGGCCGACGAGGTCGCGCTCGGTCAGTACGTCATCGCCGCGCTGCTCGCGGGCTACTACGTCCTCTCGACCGGCGGCGTCATCCTCTGAGGCGGCCGGGACAGCGGTCGATCGTGGCGTCGGCGGAGCGGTCTCGACGCGATCCGCCGGTGCGCTCTTGAGGCGTCGGAGCGAATCGGGGGCAAGAGACCCGATCATGACCGACCGTCTCGACGACTTCTCCGTCGCCGTCGCCGACCGCGACCGACACGCGAGCGATCCGGCGCGCGAACTCGCCCTCGACTGCGTCACCGCCGGGATCGAGGCGGCGCACCCGGCCGGAGTCGTCGGGGACGCGCTCTCCGTGGAGGGCGGCCGACTCGTCGTCACGAGCGTCGACGGCGAGACGGCGAGCCGCGACCTCGACGCGTACGACCAGGTAGCGGTCGTCGGGACGGGCAACGCGGCGGGCCACTTCGCGGCCGCGCTGGAGGGACTGCTCGGCGACCGGATCGACGGCGGCGCGGTGGTCCCCGACGACCTGGTCGAGACGGAGCGGCTCGCGGTCCTCCCCGGCGATCATCCGACCCCAAGCGAGGCGGGCGTCGAGAGCGCCCGGCAGGTGCGGGCGGTCGCGGCCGACGCCGATCTCGACGACCTGCGCGAGACGACCGACGCGCTGCTGGCCAGCGGCGCGACGATAGCCGAGATCAACGCGGTCCGGAAGCACCTCTCGGCGGTGAAGGGCGGCGGGCTGGCCCGGGCCGCTGCGCCCGCCGACGCGCTCGGACTCGCGGTCAGCGACGTGACCGGCGACGACCCGAGCGTGATCGCAAGCGGCCCCCTCTCGCCCGATCCGACGACGTACGCGGACGCGCTCGGCGTCCTCGACCGACACGGAGTAGCGGTCCCGCCCGCCGTCGAAAGGCGGCTCGACCGCGGCGTCGCGGGCGAGATTACGGAGACGCCCGCACGGGGCGATCCCGTCTTCGACGGCGTCGAGGTTCGGATCGTCGCGAGCGCGCGCACGGCGCTGAACGCGGCCCGCGAGGTCGCGGCGGAACGGGGCTACGAACCGCTCGTGCTCTCCTCGCAGGTGCGCGGCGAGGCCCGGGAGGCGGCGAAGACGCACGCGGCGATCGCCGAGGAGTGCCGGGCGGTCGGCGACCCGATCGAGCCGCCGGCGGTCGTCCTCTCGGCGGGCGAGGTGACGGTGACGCTCGGCGACGACCCCGGACGCGGCGGGCCGAACGGGGAGTTCGCGCTGTCGGCGGCGCTCGAACTCGACGCCGCCGAGCCGGACGGCGAGGGCGTCGCCGTTGTCCGCTGGACCGCGAGCGGGCCGCGAGGGCGCTCGACGCGCACGACGCCCGTGGCGTCCTCGACGACGCCGGGGCGCTGCTCCGGACCGGTCCGACCGGGACGAACGTCAACGACCTTCGCGCTGTCGTGATTCCGGCGGCAGCGGCGGACGAGTTTTCGGCGACGGCGGAGGAGTAGCGTCGCGAGCGCGTTCGGAAGGGACTAAGTGGCGGCCGGGGTATTTTTCGACATGCAGACGCTGCTCCTCAACGCGGACGACGTGGCGGAGAACGCCGAGATGGACCGCGTGATAGACGCGGTCCGCGGCGCGTTCACCGCCTACGAGCGCGACGACGCCAAAATGCCGGCGAAGTCGTACGTCGACCTCCCCGAGTACGACGGCGACTTCCGGTCGATGCCGGCGTACCTCGACGTGCGCGAGGAGGACGTCGCGGAGGAGACGGCGGCCGGCGAGGGGTGGGACGCCGCCGGAATCAAGTGGGTGAACGTTCACACGGACAACCCGACCGACCACGACCTTCCGACCGTCATGGGGACGATGATCTACTCGGACCCGGAGACGGCGTTCCCGCTGGCGATCCTCGACGGGACGACGCTGACTATGAAGCGGACCGGCGCGGCCGCCGCGGTCGCGACCGACCACCTCGCCGTCCCCGACGCGACCTCGCTCGGGATCGTCGGCGCGGGCGTTCAGTCGTACACGCAGCTCGAAGCGATCGCCGAGGTGCGAGAGATCGAGGCGGTCGTCGTGAGCGACCTCGACGAGGAGCGCGTCGCCGACTTCGTCGACCACTTCGACGACCGGTTCGACGTGCGTCCGGGGTCGATTTCGGAGGCCGGCCACTGCGACGTCCTCTCGACCGTGACGCCCGTCGAGGACCCGGTCGTCGGTCCCGACGATATCGGCGAGTACACGCACGTCAACGCGATGGGCGCGGACGCGGCGGGCAAACACGAACTGGCGGACGACCTCCTCGTGGACGCCACGGTGGTCATCGACGACCACGAGCAGTGCACCCACTCCGGCGAGATCAACGTCCCATACGCCGCTGGGACGCTCACCGACGACGACATCTACGGCGAGGTCGGCGAGATCGTCGTCGGCCGGCGCGCGGGCCGCCCCGGGGCGACGGGTACGCCCACGGACGCCGACAGCGTGAGCGGCGTCAGCGTCTTCGACTCGACCGGCCTCGCGATCCAGGACGTCGCGGCCGCCCGGGTCGTCTACGAGCGCGCCGACGAGCTGGACAACGGCTACCCGTTCGACCTGCTCGGACTGGACGACTGAGTCCGGTCGAGACCGCAGTTCCGACGGCCGAGTTCGACGCTCGACGCGCGGATTTTTTACCGCCGCGCCCCAACGCCCTCCGTGAGACTCGTCAGCGTCGCCGCGCTCGCAGAGAACCGGGTGATCGGGAGAGATGGCGAGGTGCCGTGGCCACACATCGAGGCCGACGTTAGGCAGTACCGCGAGCGCGTCGCGGGGTTCCCCGTGGTCCTCGGCCGACGCACGTTCGACTCGATGCGCGACGACCTCCCCGGGAGCCGACAGGTCGTCGTGAGCCGGAGCGTCGAATCGGTCAATGTCCCGACGGCGGTCGTCGCGGACGGCGACGAGGCGGCGATCGAACTGGCCCGCGAGGCCGCGACCGAGGTCGGCGTCGACACCGCCTACGTCCTCGGGGGCGGCGGGATATACGCGCTGTTCCAGCCCCACCTCGACGGGATGGTACTCAGCCACGTCGACGGGACCTACGACGGCGACACGCGGTATCCGGAGTGGGACGAAAGCGAGTGGGAAATAACGGGGGAGACGGTTTACGACCGATTCACCCTGCGCGAGTGGGTCCGGCGCAGCGACGCCGCTTAGTCACGCAGCGGTCCGTCTGAGCCGTTCGGTCGCTCCGACTCGTTCGCTCTCGTCGGGCACAGCCCCCGCCCGACCGCGAGGCCGACGATGAGTACCGTCTCGGCCGTGACGAGCCCGGAGACGGGCGCGCCGCGGTCCGTGTTCGCGCCGGTGACGAGCGCCGTCGTCGACGCGCTCCCGCCGGGGGTAACCGCCGCGCCCGCGGTCCCGCCGAAGCCGATACGACGGACACAACGGCGCGGGGATCGAAAGCGAGCCGAGGGTCTCGTCGCCGGTCACGGCGGGGTCTCCGCGTCGCCGTCGACGCGCTCCGCGAAGGCGAACCGCGGCTTGACGTCGGTCACCTCGACGGTGAGCGTCTCGCCGACGTCGCCGTCGACGAAGACGGTGTAGCCGTCGACGTAGGCGATGCCGTCACCCTCGTCGCCTTCCCCCTTGACGGTCACCTCGATCCGGTCGCCCTCGGCGACCGGCGACCGGGTGTATCCCTTTCCGACGAGGTACACCTCAGAAGAGGCGTCCCGCGAGGCGGGCGGCGAGACGGTGCGGACGTACTGGAACGCCTCGCTCACGTCGTCGCGGAAGGCGTCGAGGTCCTCGCCTTGGAACACCTTCACGACGAAATCGCCGCCGGACGCGAGCAGCTCGGCGGCGGCGTCGAACGCCTGCCGCGCGAGGTGGACCGACCGGGCGTGATCGAGAGCGTACTCGCCGGTCATGTTCGGTGCCATGTCGCTCACGACGACGTCCGCCCCCGCCTCACCGACGGCTTCCCGCAGGTGGTGGCGGGTCCGTTCCTCGGTCATGTCGCCGCGGATCGTCTCGACATCGTGGTCGTCGAACTCCTCGATGCGCTGGAGGTCGACGCCGACGACGGTACCCCCCTCCTCGATTTCCTCGGCGGCGACCTGAAGCCACCCGCCGGGCGCGGCCCCCAAGTCGACCACGGTGTCACTGCGGTCGAACAGGGCGACCTCCTCGTCGATCTGTTTCAGCTTGTAGGCCGAGCGGGCACGGTATCCCTGCTGTTTGGACCGGTTGTAGTACATATCCTTATCTGCCATGCTTACTAATTTGGCTCACAGGTGTTTGTTTGTGGCGGAGCGTAACGAAGACTACCAGACTAATCATAAAGAGTACGTATAACGGCAGAAAGAAATAATACAGAAAGAACTGTAAACCCCAATATCCCAACGCTTGGGATTCCTTCGGCTTTAGCCGGAGGAGGATGTCAAACTTCCAGCACCAGACCAGCCTCTTTGACTCGGGTCGCTACCCCCTCCCCCTTTCCTGAAATTCTATCCACTCTTCTTCCCGCAAGTCCGAGGCACATTTGTCACAGATCGCCTGCTCGCTGAGAGTTCTGGAGCCTTCTAAGATGACTGTATAATGGTCAGATGCGGGCTCTACACATATGAAACAGTCTTTAACCATTTATTGGTGTAGTTTATTCACACCAACATATACTCATCGATTATCGTATGACTTGCTAATATACAGCAGACTCTACCAACTGATTCATTCGGTATCAATATTGACATTGGTGATCTCGAATCGTACCCCGCCTTCTGACCCGTCTGTGATGCGCACATCCCATCCGTGAGCCTCAACAATTTCACTCACAATTGAGAGTCCAAATCCAGTCCCCTCTTCGGCGGTCGTATAGCCCGTATTAAATACATCATTTCGCTTATCCTCTGGGATTCCAGTTCCGTCGTCCTCAATATAGAATCCATCCGCAAGCTCGTCAACAGTGATTGTGACATCCTGCTTGTTATGTTCAATTGCGTTC
>PXST01000040.1:2856-45673 GCA_003023405.1 Halobacteriales archaeon SW_8_68_21 | reverse complement strand
GCCGTTTAGAAACGGCCGCTCGAAGGCGCGCGCCACCGCGCCGTCTATTTATAAATAACCGCTCTATTACGTCACTCCAGCGCCGCTCGCAGCGCCGCGTTCATTGCCGCTATCGGGGCTTCCTCGCCGGTCCAGATCTCGAACGCCTCGACCCCCTGATACAGGAGCATCCACGCGCCGTCGACCGTCGTCGCGCCCGCGTCGGCCGCCTCCCGCAACAGTCGCGTCTCGATTGGAGCGTACACCGCGTCGAGGACCGCGAGGTCGCCGTGGAGGTGGTCGGCGGGGATCGGCGTCTCGCCGGGCGACTCCATCCCTACGCTCGTCGCGTTGACGAGCAGGTCGGCGGCCGCGACGCGGTCGGCGAGGTCGTCGAGACCGCCGCCGGTCGCGTTAGGGACCGCCTCGGCCAGTTCGACCGCTCGCTCGGCGGTGCGATTCGCGACGTGGACCGCCGCGCCCGCGTCAGCCAGCGCGAACGCGGCCGCCCGCCCGGCTCCGCCCGCGCCCACCACGAGCGCGTCGCGGCCATCGATCCCCACGTCGTGGTGTTCGAGTGCCCGCGTCACCCCGGCCGCGTCGGTGTTGTGGCCGTGCGGGCGGTCGGTATCGCCCTCGTGGACCGGGCCGTAGTCGACCGTGTTGACCGCGCCGATGCGCTCGGCGAGCGGGGCAGGGTCAACCGCGTCGAGGGCGTCGCGCTTGAACGGCACCGTGACGTTGAGACCGGCGAGGCCGAGGTCGGCCGCGCCCTCGATCGCCGCGGCCGCGGCGTCGGCATCCGGTTCGAAGGTCACGTACCGCGCGTCGAGTCCGAGCGCCCCGTACCCCGCCTCGTGCATCGGCGGCGACAGCGAGTGGCCGACCGGGTTCCCGATCAGTCCGTACACGTCCATGCCCGCCGACGCGGGCGCAATCGACAAAAGGGGGTCGGTCGGCCGCGAGACCTCTCGACCGCTCCGACGAGCGTTCCCGCCGTCACTCCCGTCGCCCGTCTGCCTCTCGCTCCGAGTCGATGACGTCTTCGAGGGTCTCCGTGCCCGCGTCGCTGGCGACCTTGACGCCGACAAGCGACACGACGATGCCGCCGACGATGAACGCCGCGAGCTGTTGGACCGGTGTCAGCGACATCCCGTAGACGGACAGGGGGTCCCGGACCGCCTCCTGCGCGAGGAAGTAGCCGGCGAAGCCGCGGACGACCAGCGCGACCGCCGCGATGACGAACGGGAGGTTGAGGTACGGCGTCCGGATTCCCTCGTCGCGGATCAGCTCGTCGAGCAGTCGCCCCACGGCCGCGGTCACGCCGGCGACCGCGAACCACGGGACCGCCGCGAAGGCGAACTCTACGACCTCGACGAGCCGGGGCGATCCGGCGTTCAGCTCCGACGCGGCGAGGACGCCGAAGAAGCCGCCGACCAGCGTCAGCCCGCCGGCGACCACGTACGTCACGACCGACACCTGCCCGGCGTACAGCGCCTCGCGCACGCGCTCGGGCATCCCCGCCACGCGCCGATCGATCGCGAGCCCCTTGTACAGTAGCGCCGCGCCGAGCAGGCCGGCGACGCCCGCGACCGCTTCTCCGGCGGAGAACCGGGCGAAAAGGACCGGCAGCAACAGCAGCGCGACGCCGATGGGGACCAGCACCGTCGACCGGAGCTGCTCGTCGGCGAGGAACTGCTTGAGCAGGTAGTAGGTGGACTCGATGTCGCGGGCCTGTCGGACGACGACGCGGTCGACCGACTCGACGGGGACCCGCGACTCCACGACCGGGAGGACGCGCTCGTCCTCGGCGGAGTCGACGACGACGATCGCGGCCCGCGGGTCGTACCGCTCCACGAGGTCGTCGAGCTGGGCCGCGATCGACCGGTCGGCCCCGACCGCGGTGTCGCTCTCGGCGGAGACGACGGCGACCACCGACTCTTCGCGTTCGTCCCTGAGGTCGCGCGCGACGCGCAGCGACTCCAGCAGGCAGTTCACGCTGGCGTCCTCGGGGTCGTCCAGCCCGGCGTCCGTCACCAGCGAGCGGACGGCCTCCCAGCCCGCGACCGGCATCGGGACGTTGGTGGCGCGACCGATCGCCCCCGAGCGGTCGACGCAGATGACCAGCGTCGTCACGTGTCGTCTCACACCGCGACCGGACAAAAATCCTCCCCGTCGTCGGCCGGACTCCGACGACGACGTGGACCGTCCCCGCTATCGTAGCTCCACGTCCACGTCGCCGCCGTCGCCGCCGAACACGCTCGCGACGCCGCTTCCGGCGGCGAACGCGACGCGCTCCGCGCCGAGCAGGTCGGCGAGCCGCTCCTCGACGTCGTCTTCGGTGCCCAGTTCGTCGACGAGCCCCATCTCTGCGGCGTCGTCGCCGAGGTACACGCGGGCCTCGGTCTGTCTGATCTCGTCGGGGTCCATGTCGCGCCCCTCGCTTACGGTCTCGACGAACTGCTCGTAGTAGCCGTCGATGATCCCCTGAAGATACTCGCGCTCGTCTTCCCCGATCTCTTTCAGCGGAACGCCGGCGTCCTTGTACTCGCCGGCGGTGAACTGCTCGTAGGAGATCCCGAGTCTGTCCGCCAGCCCCTTCGCGTTCGGCCGCGAGCCGACGACGCCGATGGAGCCGACGAGGCTCGCCTCGCGCGCCCACAGCTCGTCGCAGCCGCTCGCGATCCAGTACCCCCCGGAAGCGCAGGTGTCGGTCGCGTACGCCACCGTCGGCCCGTCGAAGTCGGCGGCGGCCCGCCGGATGTCGTCGCTCGGCACGACCTCGCCGCCCGGCGTGTTGAGTTCCAAGAGTAGCGCCTCGACGCCGTCGTCCTCGTCGGCCGCCTCGAGCTGTTCGACTACGTCGTCCGCGGTCGCGCCGCCCGGACCCGACAGCGGCGACGGTCGCCCCTGACTCCGTCGGATCGGTCCCGACACGGTCACCTTCGCGGTGTTGTACGTCTCGGCGTCACCGAACCGCCCGCCGGTGAGCCGCGCGAGGACCGCGCGGCCCGTGATCGTCGTCACCGCGCCGGCCGCGGCGGCCGCGAGCAACCCCTTCCGTCCGTTCGTCGGCGCGTCGTCCATACCGACGGTTGGCGTCGCACGCGGTTATAAGCCGTGGCCGGCGTGTCGACCCCTCGCCGGCCGCGGCGCTATCGATTGAGGGAAACCGCAGAAGACCGCGTCGAACCGCCGAAATCGCCGAATTACAGGAGGCCGGTCTTCTGGAGCTTCATCAGGTCTTCGGTGTCGAGCGTCTCGCCCTCCTTGAACTTCTGATAAATCTCCTCGGCCTCTTCTTTCTCCTCTTCGCGCTTCTCGGCGCGCTCGTCCTGCCGCTCTTCTTCCTCCTTCTTGTCGAGTTCGCGCAGGCGCTTCTGGACGCGGACGAAGTCCTCGTGGTGGCGGTCGGCCGCCTCCTGAGCCTCGACGAACAGCTCGTGCATCTCGTCGGCCTCGTCGCGGATGTCGTCGGCTTCGCGATAGGCCTCGATCATCTGGTTGTGATGCTCTTGGGCCTTGTCCGCGAGCTCCGTCACCTTCTGGTGGTGCTGGGACGCCTCGGAGCGGACCTCCTCGGCCTCCTCGACGAGCTCGTCGAGCTCGCTCGTGTCGTCGACCTTCTCTTTTTTCTCGGCGAGCTTCTCGCGTTTGTCGTCGATCTTCTCGATCAGCTCGCGCTCGTCTTCCGCGTCGAGGACCTCCGTCTGCTGGCGGAACTCCAGATCCTCGATCTCCTCTTTGAGCTCCTCGATGGACTTGCCGGAGCCGAGTTCGAGGTCCTGTTTGAGCTCTTCGACCTCGTCGAACAGCTCGTTTGCCTCGGCGTTGAGCTCGTTGCGTTTGTCCTTGTGCTCCTGGACCTTCTCGTTGAGCTCGTCGCGCTGCTCGCGGTGTTCCTGGGCCTCGTCGACCTTCTCGCGCGTCTTCGCGTTGAGGTCGTCGCGCTCGGAGGCGCGCTCTGAGGCCATCTGGTTCAGCTCGTTGCGTCGGTCTCGCAGCTGACCGGCGCGTTTGATGAGCTGCCCCTTGGAGCCGTTCTCCAAGTCGTCCTCAGAAAGGTCCACGTTGTCCGCCTCGTCCATCGGTTCCACGTCGTACTGCTCGATGACTTCTTTTTTCGTTACCATTTGTTATCTCCCCATCACCGCTCCGGCGATAGCGACCGCTCGCTGTGGTGCGTCGGGCCGTCTACAAGAACTCCCGTTCATTTCAGCGTGCGATTCCACCAGCGCCAGAGGCGTTCTGGTATCACCACGTACCCTCGGGCGATACATAAATACTTCGGTGATTTGCGTGTACACCGGTGGCACGGCGCGTGTACCCGTCGATTTTCGTGGTTACGGTTCACACGGTCTGCGAGGGAGAGCGGGAGGCCCCGCTACGAGCCGTCGCCGTCCGCGGCGTCGTACGAGAGGACGACCCCGTCGTCGAGCCGCTCTACGCCGGTGAGCGTCAGATCGGGGAACGCCTCGGTGAATCCTCTCCCGTCCGCCAGCGTGGGCGCGTCGCGACCGCCGACGACCATGGAGCCGACGTAGACGTGGAGTTCGTCGACGACGCCGGCCTCGAAACACGTGAAGATCACCTCGCCGCCCCCCTCGACCATCAGCCGGTCGACGCCCCGGTCCGCGAGCCGCTCGAACCCGACCGCGACATCGACGCGCTCCTCGCCGGCGACGATCACCTCCGCGCCCGCGTCGGCGAGCGCCTCGCGGCGCTCCCGGTCGGTCGCCTCGGAGACGAGCAGATACGTCGTCGCCGCGTCGTCCAAGATCCGGGCGTCGGTCGGGGTGCGCCCGGTGGAGTCGACCACGACGCGGGCGGGGTCCCCGGAACGCCCGGCCCGCAGGCGCTCGACGCGGCGGTCCTCCTCGTCGAGCGTGAGGTGCGGGTCGTCCGCGAGGACGGTCCCGACGCCGACGAGGACCGCGTCCGCGGCCGCTCTGACCCGATCGACCCGGTCGAAGTCCTCCGCCCCGGAGATCCGGAGCTGCTCCCGGTGGCGGGTGGCGAGTTTCCCGTCGACGCTCTGGGCCGCGTTGACGACCACGTACATGTGACAACCCTCTCGCGGCCCCGAGTTGGTCGTTTCGGTCGGGCGACCGGTCTCACCGCAATATCTATGTGATAAGATCACATGATATGGGACAATGAGGCTCTCGACAATTCTCATCGTCCTCGGCGCGGTCGTATTCGTCCTCCCCATCCCCGGCACGTTCATTCTCGGCGCGCTGATCGTGCTCGTCGGGCTCGCGGCTCGCCTGTTCGGGCTCTGACTCGACACCGTTTTGCTCGCGCTGGCCGACCGCCCTCTCGTGTCCGATCCAACCGCGCACCACGTCGGGATCACCGTCGCCGATCTGGACCGCGCCGTCGACTTCTACGCCGAGACGTTTGACCTCGACGTCGTCGCCGAGTTCTCGGTCGGCGGCGATGCCTTTGCCGAGGCCGTCGCCGTCGAGGGCGCGTCCGCCGAGTTCGCCCACCTCGACGCTGGCGACACGATCGTCGAACTCGTCGCCTACGAGCCGGCGGGCGAAAGGAGCGTCGACCCCGACCTGAACCGCCCGGGCGCGACCCACCTCGGTCTCAGCGTCGAGGACGTCGAGTCGTTCTACGAGGGCCTCGCGGGCGACGTCGAGACGCTCTCGCCGCCTCGGACCACGTCGAGCGGGACGACGGTCCTGTTCGTCAGGGACCCGGAGGGGAACCTGATCGAAGTGCTGGACGCCTGAGACGGGGCGGCGAGGCCGGACCGTGCCCGCGGCCGGACTACCGGCTCGCCTCGCGCATCACGAACATCGACACCGGGACGCTCGCCGCGACGAGTCCGTACGCGCCGCCCGCGATCGGTTCGAGGCCGAACTCGGGGGCGAGCAGGTAGCCCGCCGCGAACCCGATCGGGTCGAACGCGACCGCGAGGAGGATTATCTCCGCCTGAAACGACAGCGTCTCGAACCAGCGGGGAAGGAGGGGCATGTCGGTCTCCGCTTCACAGGTCGGTCGAATAACACCTCGAGAGACCGCGCCGTGACCGAACACGCCGGGCTCACTTCACCTTCGTGCCCGGGCCGGCGTCCTCGTAGGTGGTGAGGAGGTCGGCCTCCTCGCCGGCGGCCAGCACCATCCCGTTCGACTCGACGCCGAACAGCTCCGCCTTCTCTAAGTTCGCGAGGACGATCACCTTCGCGTCCGGCAGGTCGTCGACGTCGTGAAGCTGTTTGAGTCCCGCGACGATCGTCCGGGTCTCCGCGCCGAGGTCGACGGTGAGTCTCACGAGGTCGTCGGCCCCGTCGATCCCGTCTGCCTCCTCGATCCGGCCCACCCGGATGTCCAACTCTTGGAACTCGTCGAAGCTGATGCGGTCGTCGCTGAGAGGTTCGATGTCGGTCATGTCGGTGTCGTCGGATGCGCCGCCGTTTTGCTCGTCGCTATCGTCGTCCCCGTCGCTGTCATCGTCCCTGTCGCTCTCCGACTCGGCGACGCGGGCGTCGAGCTTCTCGTTGAGCGCTTCGACGCGCTCGTCTTCGATCTGTTCGAACAGCTCGGTCGGCTCGCTCAGGTCGCCTGCGGGGGCCTCGCCGGCCGCCTCGACGGTCGCGTCGTGGACGGAGCCGGGCTCGCCGAGCTGGTCCCAGAGCCGCTCGCTCTTTTCGGGGGCCAGCGGCTCGAAGAGGACGGCAATCGCCTTCGCGAGCGCAACGCAGTCGTAGATGACCCGTTCGGCCTCGTCGGGCTCCTCGTCGACGAGCTTCCACGGCTCGCTGCGCTGGATGTACTCGTTGCCGAAGCGGGCGAGGTCGGTGACGGCGTCGCCGAGCGCCCGGACGGAGTAGTCATTGACCGCGGCCGCGACGTCCTCAACCGCCTCGTCGATGCGCGCCGCCACGTCGTCGCTTGGGGCGTCAGCGTCGGGACCGTCGTCGTAGTTCCGATGGGCGAAAAGCAGGGAGCGGTAGAGGAAGTTGCCGACGGTCCCAACCAGTTCGGTGTTGACGCGCTCGGCGAACTTCTCCCACGAGAAGTCCACGTCCTGTTGGAACCCGCCGTTGGTCGCGAGGTAGTAGCGCAGCGGGTCGGGGTGGAACCCCTCGTCGAGGTACTCGTCGGCCCAGACCGCGCGGTCGCGGCTCGTCGAGAACCCCTTCCCGCCGAGGGTGACGAAGCCGCTGGCCATCACCGCGCGCGGCTCCGCGTGGTCGGTCGCCTCTAACATTGCGGGCCAGAAGATCGTGTGGTGCTGGATGATGTCGCGGCCGATCACGTGGACGATCTCGCCGCCCTCGGGGTGGGCGTCGCTCGCGCCCTCCTTCCAGGCGGCCTCCCAGTCGAACGCCTCGGGACCGACGCGCTCGGCGTACTGCTTTGTCGAGGCGACGTACTCGATCGGCGCGTCGACCCAGACGTACAAGACGAGGTCCTGAGAGTCGGCGGCTTCGCCGCCCTCCTGAGACGACTCCGTCGTCTCTCCGCCCGGATAGTCCACGCCCCAGTCCATGTCGCGGGTGATACACCAGTCCTGTAGCCCCTGTTCGATCCACTCGCGGGGCTGGTTCCGGGCGTTCGCGGTCCCTTCGAGCCGGTCGAGGAACTCGGAGAGGTAGTCGGCGAACTCCGAGACCGCGAAGAACTTGTGGGTGCGCTCGCGGTACTCCGCGGGGTTGCCGGTGATCGTCGATTCGGGGTCTTCGATCTCGCCGGGTTCGAGGTGGCGCTGACACCCCTCGTCGCACTCGTCGCCGCGGGCGTGCGCGCCGCAGTACGGACAGGTCCCCTCGACGTAGCGGTCCGGCAGGTACTGGTCGTCGACGGGGTCGTACGCGACCATGATCTCCTTCTCGTAGAGGTGACCGGCGTCGTCGAGGTCGCGGACCAGCTCCCGGGTCAGCGCCGTGTTGGTCTCGTCGTGGGTGTGGCCGTAGTTGTCGAACTCGACGTTGAACTTCGGGAACGTCTCGGCGTAGCGCTCGTGCCAGTCGAGCGCGAACGCCTCGGGCGAGACGCCCTCCTGTTCGGCGTTGACCGCGACGGGCGTCCCGTGCATGTCGGAGCCGGAGACGAACGCGGTCTCCTGGCCGAGTCGTTCGAGCGCGCGGCTATAGGCGTCGCCGCCCACGTAGGTGCGGAGGTGACCGATGTGGAGGTCGCCGTTGGCGTACGGCAGTCCACAGGTCACCACCGCCGGACGGTCGGTGGGGAAGTCATCGTGGCTCATGTGGTGTATGTCGTGTGTCGGTCGATCGGGTCTAAAGCCCGCTGGTTCGGGGCCGTCCGCGGAACGCCGCTCGCGTCGACGGTTCCGGCGCGTCGACGGTTTCGATCGCGTGCGGTGGGCGGTCTCGTCCGCGTCTCGTGGGTCGCGGCGTATCGCTCGCGTCTCGCTGACGGCCCGGGCGCTGCGGGAAGGCGACGGGCTTCGCCGCCGCGTCGCCCCCGACCGCGTTACCGGTCGCCGCCGACGCGACGGGTCCACCCGCCGCTAGAAGGAACGCATCTACATTCCGGGCCACCGGCATCGCGTCACAATTTCTCGTTCGTCGTCGCGGAAAATAAAAGCACCCGTGTCGGCGACTCACAGCAGGCCGCGGATGATCCGCGCCGTCTCACAGCAGGCCGCCACCGCTCCGCACCGTCTCACAGCAGGTCGCGGACGATCCGCGCCGCCTCGACCGCGGTGGGCGCGAGAACATAGACGATCGGCTCGACGCCGACCGCCCCGGTCTGGTACGTCACGAGCGACTCGCCGTCCCCCGAGTGGTCGGCGGCCGCGACCGCGTCGGCGACCGCCTCGCGGGTCGGCCGCTCCGCGTCGAACTCGACGGTCGGGTGGTCGGGGGCGAGCGCCTCGACGGTCTCGGGGTCGTACCGGAGGTTGACCGCGCCGCGGACGTCCGCGCCTCCCTCGCGCGCCGCGAGCAGCACCGTCGCGACGTGTTCGCTGACGCCGAACTCCGGCTCGCCGGGCACCATCGCGCGTCCCTTCACGTCGACGAGCCGGCCGGGGACCGCGGCGACATCGTCGACCGTGGTGGCGTCGGCGAGACACTCCGCGACGTTCGCGCCGACGTTCGGGATCAGCCCGGCGAACCCGGAGGCGTTCGTCAGGGCGCGGAGGCCCCGCCGGACCGACGTGAGGACGCGCTCGCGCTCGCGGAGGCCGCTGTCCGGGTCGTGGACGGAGAACTCCACGTCGGCGTCGGCGAGCGCGGGCATCGCCTCCTCGTGGAGGTCGGCCAGCAGGTCCCCCTCCTCCAGCTGCCGGATCAGCACCTCGATCTCGACGAGCGCGGCCACCGGCGTGAGGTCGCCGCTCGCCAGCCCCTCGCCCACGCGCTCGACGAGGTCGCGCACGCGCTCGTCGGCGACGATCCGGTCGTGTCTGGCCACGTCGCCCGCGGCGTACTTCGAGACGGCCGACTGCGAGATGCCGAGCGCGTCGGCGACCTCCGACTGGGTGAACCCGCGGCCGCGGAGGTCCTCCGCGAGCATCGAGCGGACGGTCGGGAGGAACTCGTCGACGACGACCTCCTCGATGAACCTCATCGCTCACCTCCGGACGAGGCGGCTCCGTCTCCCTCCGTCGCGAACTCCGGATCGTCGCCGATCCGCGAGGCCTGCGGCCCGTCCTGTCCCTGGTACTTCGAGCCGCGCTCGGCCCCGTACGGGCGGTCGGCGGGCCGTTTCAGCTCCGTGAAGGTGAGCTGTGAGACGCGCATGCCGGGCGAGAGCGCAACCGGCGCGGTCCCGAGGTTCGAGAGTTCGAGCGTGATCTGGCCCTCGTAGCCGGGGTCACACAGGCCCGCAGTCGCATGGACCACGATCGCGAGCCGCCCGAGCGACGAGCGCCCCTCGACGTGGGCGACGAGGTCGTCGGGGATCGCGACGCGCTCGGCGGTCGTTCCGAGTACGAAGTCGCCGGGGTGGAGGATGAACTCCTCGCCCTCGGGAACGGTCGTCTCCGTGACGTACTCGCTCACCTCGCCCGCGTCGGTCGGATGGATACAGGGGATAGCGGCTCGATCGCGAGGTCGCCCTCCGCGAGCCGGTCGAGGATGTCGGCGTCCGACAGGATCATGTCGGAAAGGCGAGCGCCGTCGATTTAAATGCTCCCGAAGTTCGCGGGCACGGCGAACAGGAGGGTGAGCGCGGCGACTACCTCCCCCGCGAGCGCCTCGAACGTCGACCCCGTTATCGCCGCGTTCGAGAGGACGAACCAGATCGCCGCGAGGCCGGCAATCAGCCGGAGCAGTCCGCCGACGAACGCCCAGCCGGCGATCACGAAGGAGTCGCCGACGGATCCTCCTCGCCGACGACGCGCGGGCCACGGCGCGGCGCGAGGGCAGCCCGTCACTCCCGCTCCAGTTCGGTCTCCGGGTCGGCGTCGTCCCCTTCGACACTCGCCGGATCGGTGTCGTTCGCTTCGACGCTCTCCGCGTCGCCGCTTTCCGGCTCCTCACATTCGGCCTCGCTCGCCTCGGTCTCGCTCGCCGCGGCCTTTCGGGCGCGGTCGGCCGCCAGCTCGCGGTCGATGTCGTCTTCGACGTACCCCATCGGCTCCACGGTGACGACGTTGCCCCCGCCGGGGTCGACGACCATCACCTCCTCGCCCTCGTCGATCTCGCCGTCCATCGACCGGGCGGAGTAGTGGGGGCTGAAGCCGCCGCCGGCGAGTTTCACCTCGCCGCCCGTGGGGGTCACGCGCTCCGTGACGGTCCCTGTCTCCCCCTTCAGCGAGTCGCTGTCGCTCGTCTGTTGTTGGCCCTTCCCGCCGTAGAGGTCAAACTCGTGGTAGCCGTAGAAGGCAGCAGCGCCGAACGCCAGCGTCAGAACCGCCATGAAAAGCGTGAGGAGCGCGCCGGCGACGCCGAGCGAGGTCAGGAGCAGCCCCCCGAGCCCGGCCCCGATGAGCGCGATGCCGACGACGATGAAGTTCGCTCCGGGTGCCAGCGCCTCCGCCATCGAGAGCAGCAGCCCCGCGGTCAAAAGCAGGAGCGGGAGGGTGTCCGGCGGGAGGAGGCCGGCCTGTGCGAGCGCGTCCATGTTCGCTCCTACGGCCGCGGCCTGATAAGTGGTGGTACGCGCGGCCGTGACCCGAAGCGGTGGTGCGCGCGGCCGCGCCGCTCGCGCTCAGAACCCGACGACCAGGACGCCGACCGTGACCGCCACCCCGAGAACGACGAAGACCGCGTGTTCGAGGGTGACATCTCCCGGCTCTATCGGGTCGCTCTCCGGCGTGGCGGTGTCCTCGGTGACCCCGTCCGGCCCCACGTCATTGACCGAGAAGCGCCACTCGGTCCCGCCGTCTCCGGTCTCGTCACCGGATTCGTCGCTCATGGGCGCACGTACGCGATTCCCTAATAAATGGCTGGCGGGCGGCCGACGCGCGACGGCGTGCGACCGGCGCGGGTTACCGCCTCCGGGTGGCGGCGATCACGTCGCCGTCGTACACGACGCCGCGCTCGCCGTCGAGGGTCACCGTGGCCCCGTCCGCGACCGACTCGGGCAGGTGAGCGCCGGAGACCATCGGCACGCCGAGTTCGCGGGCGACGACGGCCGGATAGCCGGTCATCCCCTCCCGGGCGTCGACGACGCCGGCGACCCGGTCGAGGTCGCCGGAGAACTCGCCGTCGAACTCCGGCCCGAGGGCGACGATGGAACCGTCGGGGAGCGCGTCGATGTCGCCGTCCTCGGTCGGGTGGATCGAGGCCGAGACGTGGCCGGCGACGACCGCCTTGCCGGTCACGAGCGTCTCGGCGGCGACGTGGACCTTCAGGGTGTTCGTCGTGTTCGTCCCATCGAACTCGGTGAGCATGCCCGAGAGGACGACGAGTGTGTCGCCGGACACGGCCCCGCCGCGGTCGAGCGCGGCGTCGACCGCGTTGTCGAGGATCCCCTCCATGTCGTTCGCGTACTCGGTCAACACGGGGCGAACGCCCCACGAGAGCGCGAGCTGACGGCGGACGCGATCGTTCGGCGTCGTCGCCACGACCGGTACACCCGGCCGGAACATGGCGGTCTTGCGCGCGGTGAAACCCGACTCGGAGACGGCGACTACCGCCGACGCGCCGATGTCGCGCGCGAGGTAGCGCGCCGAGCGCGCAAGCGCCTCCATGCGCGACCCCTCGTCCGCGGCCGGGACGCGCTGCTCGCGCGTCTCCGCGTACTCGTCGCTGGCCTCGACCTCCCGGGCGATCCGGTCCATCGTCTCGACGACGTTCACGGGGTCCTCGCCGACCGCGGTCTCGCCCGACAGCATCACGGCGTCGGTGCCGTCGAGGACGGCGTTGGCCACGTCGGAGGCCTCCGCGCGGGTCGGCCGCCGCGAGGAGACCATCGAGTCGAGCATCTCCGTCGCGGTGATGACGGGGACGCCCTCGTTGACGCAGGTGCGGATGATCCGCTTTTGGATCACCGGTACGTCCTCCAAGGGGCACTCGACGCCGAGGTCGCCGCGGGCGACCATCACGCCGTCGGCGGCGGCGACGATCCCCGCCAAGTTTTCGACCGCACCGGCGCGTTCGATCTTGGCGACGATCGGAATGTCGTCGCCGCCGCGGGCCTCCAGTTCGTCGGCGATCCGGTAGATGTCGTCGGCGTCGCGGACGAAGGAGGCGGCGACGAAGTCCGCGTCGGTGCGCGTAGCGAGGTCGAGTTCAGCCTCGTCTTCGGGAGTGATCAGGTCGATGTCGATGGCGACGCCCGGGAGGTTCACGCCCTTTCGTGACCCGAGCTTCCCGCCGGAGACGACCGTCGCGACCACGGAGTCGCCGTCGACGCGCTCGACGCGACACTCGATCCGGCCGTCGTCTAAGAGGACCGTGTCGCCCGCCTCGGCCGCGGCGATGGAGTGGGTGAGTTCGACGCGCTCGGGGGTGGCGTCGTCGCCCTCGACGAAGGCGACCTCGGAGTCGGTCGGGAGTTCGATCGGGTCGTCGACTTCGGCGGTCCGGACCTCCGGTCCCTTCAGGTCGACCATCACCGCGAGGGTGTCGTCGATCTCGTCGTCGACGGCGCGGGCGCGCTCGATCACCGTCTCCCGATGGTCGGTCGTTCCGTGGCTGGCGTTGAGTCGGACGACGGACATCCCCGCCTCCGCGAGGCCGCGGATCGTGTCCCGGTCGTCCGAGGCGGGACCGATCGTACAGACGATCTTGGCGTTTCGCATACCGCCGCGTTCGGCGTAGGGGCGGAAAAAGGGACACGGTTGAGTCGCTCTCGAGTGAACGTTCGCCCCCGGCGACCGCGAGGAGCCCGTGCGAGGGAGTCGATCGGTCGGAGCGAAGCGGAGACCGGTCGATGAGGCCGGAGAGGCGCGAGGCTGCGGTCCCGCGAGCGACCGGAGAGAGCGGGAGTACAACTCACAGCCCGCACAGCGAGCAGGACCGCCTTCCGCCGGTGCCGTGCGGGGCGGGACTCGAAGGGGCAGTCGTGAAGCGGTCGCGTTCTCAGCAGTGACTGCGTCGTCGCGAGCGACTGGGGCTTCGGCGGTCTGGGTCGGTAGTGTGGTCGCGTCGAAACCGATCTCGCAGTATCGATCGCCCGGAGGGCCGGAGGGGACAGCGGGTCTCGCGGGACGTTCCGGATCGACCTCGGAGCCGCGATCCGAGGCTCAGTCGTCGGCGGGGGCGGGCGCGCCGCCGGTCGACAGCTCGACCTCGGGACCGTCGACGCCGAGCTCGTCGAGGGCGCTCTGTGCCGCCTTCTTCCCGGAGACCAGCATCGCACCGAACGTCGGCCCCATCCGCGGGAGACCGTGGGCGGTCGCGACCGCCATCCCGGACGCGATCAGGCCGTCGTGGACGACGCCGGTGTGTTCGACCACGGCGTCTTCACTCTCGCCGACCCACATCGAGTCGTGGCCGGGGGAGTCGTGGCCGGGCGCGCCGTACTCGCCGTCGCCGGTCTGGTCCATCCCGGTGTTGTTCTCCTTCGCGTGTTCGATACCGGGCGCGGAGAGGACGCCGCGCTCGTCGAGCTTGCTGATCGCGACCGCGTCGTGGCCGGTGGCGTCGACCACGAGGTCGGACTCGACCGCGATGGGGTCGACGCAGGTGATCTCGCGGGGTAGCGCGTGGACCGGCGTCCAGTTCATCACGATCCCGCCGACTTCGTGGTCCTCGCGGACGACGAGGTCGGTGAACTCGGTCATGTTCTGGACGCGTGCGCCGGCGTCGCAGGCCGCCTTGATCAGCCCGGAGCAGGCCTCCGGTCCCGGCGCGGTGTAGAGACCGTCGACGTCCTCGACCGGCTCGTAGTCCACGTTGAGGTCGTCGAGGATCTCCTGTGCGGGGTCGCGGACCGTCACCGTGTTCATCAGGAACCCGCCGAGCCAGAACCCGCCGCCGAGGTAGTTGTTCTTCTCGACTATCATCACCTTCACGCCGCGCTCGGCCAGCTCCTTCGCGGCCATCAGCCCCGAGGGACCGCCGCCGAGAATGATGACCTCGGAGTCGGTGAAATCCAAGAAGCCGTCGGTCCACTCCGTGCCGATAGCCCTCGTTACGTCGGTCTCGCTCACGTCCGCGAAGCCGTTGAATTCGTCCATACAACTTAGTAGTATTACTTGGTTGTGAAATGTGTTGCGGTCGAAGGGCGCGTCGTCCTCCCACGACTGACGCAGTAACGGCTTCACCGCCGGACATCGGCTTCGGAGCCGCGCGCACCGCGGTCCGTGCCCGTCGGAACACAGCGATCGGGCCAGCGACCGACGTGTACGATCGAGATTCGGACCGTCGAGACCGCGAAAACAGTTACTCCGGCTCAGGCGGGGCGCAGCGCTTCGAGCGGCGTGTTCACCTCGGCGTCGACCGCGAACTCGAACCGAGCGCCGTCCGCCTCGCTCTCCGTCACGTCTATCTTCCACCCGTGCGCGTCGGCGATCCGTTTCACGATCGTCAGCCCGAACCCGGTGCCGTCGGACGCGGTCGTAAAGCCCGGCTCGAAGACCTCATCGACCCGTTCCTCGTCGACTCCCGCACCGTCGTCGGAGACGTAGAACCCCTCGGCACACTCGCCGACGGTCACCGTCACCGGCGACCGACAGTGGTCGACGGCGTTACGCAGGAGGTTCTCAATTAGCCGCCGGACCCGAGGCGGGTCGCCGTCGACGACCAGCTCCCCGTCGGGCAGTTCGAGCCCGTCGGCCGGACGGCCGAACGATTCCCACGCCTCCGACGCGACCGCGCTCACGTCGACGGGCTTCGTCTCCGATACTGTCTGTCCGCTGCGGGCGGGATGTAGC
Source organism: Halobacteriales archaeon SW_8_68_21 (assembly GCA_003023405.1). Classification (GTDB taxonomy): domain Archaea; phylum Halobacteriota; class Halobacteria; order Halobacteriales; family Haloferacaceae; genus Halorubrum. Next base: position 30,447 of record PXST01000040.1, on the reverse strand, counting down.
AGGTCTCGGATCATCTGCTCCATCCGCTCGTGTTCCGACGCGAGCCGGTCGAAGTGCTCCTCGCCCCCGTCCAGCCGGGCCAACTCAGCCGCGGCCTCGGCGTTGTTCAGCGGCGTCCGGAGGTCGTGAGACACTACCGAGGTGAACTCCTCTAACCGTTCGTTCTGTTGGAGCAGCTCCTCGCGCCGCTGCCGTTCCTCGGAGGCGTCTCGGAGGATGCCGACCGACCCTCGGAACTCGTCGTCGAACGGGAGGGCCGCCATGTGGTCGTAACACGGGACCGTCTCCCCGTCTTTCGCCCGGATGTCGACCCGAAACTTCTCCCGCTCCGGTCCGGTCGAGGACACGATCTCCGCGAGCTTCTCATTTGCCTTCTTCACGCCCGATTCGGTCTTGATGAGCCCGGGGGGACTCCCGAGGATCTCCTCTCGGTCGTAGCCGGTGAGGTCGACGAACGCCTCGTTGACGTACTCGAACTCGATGTCCTCGTTGACGACGTATATCGGGTAGTTGAGCGCCTTCAACACGGTGGAGTACCGCTCCGACTCGATCTGGCTTCGGTACTCAACCGCCGCGTGTTCGACGCGGTTGGCCAGCCGTCGGATCTGGTCTGGTCCGCCCTTCTGAAGGTAGCCCGTGACCCCGGCGTTGATCGCCTCGGCGGCGATCTCCTCGCTCCCCTTCCCGGTGTACAGGATGAACGGGAGGTCCGGGTACTCGTCACGCACGTTACAGAGCACCTCCAGTCCGTCGTGCCCCGGCATGTCGTAGTCGCTGATCACGCAGTGGAACGTCCCGGCCGCGAGGTGGTCGATCACCTCGCCGGGCTTGGTCGTCGTGGTGACATCGACCTCGTCCAACTCCGCATCGAGGAAGGACTCGGTCAGATCGAGCACCGAGAGATCGTCGTCCACGTGGAGAACGTCGACCGGCGCGGTCGTCGCCTCGCTGGGGTCCTCAATGGACATGAATCTACGATAGTAAGGAGTCCCACAAGTTAAAAACCTGCGACGGAGAAAAACCTCGTTTAAGTGCGTTCAAGTCCGTCTCAGCCGCCGTATTTCTGATTCGAATATGCTTAAAAAGACGGGGCGCACGACGGGCGCGGCTGAACGGGATGCGTCGAGGCGCTTCAAGGATGCGTCGGGGCGCTTCGATGACCGAGGCGCTCCGCGGAAGCGTCGGCCGCCACGACTCGTAGCCTTTTTATCCGCGCTGGCGATAGGCAAACTCACTATGGCTGAGGACAAGGCACGAAGCACCGGGAGTGCGGGCCGATTCGGTGCCCGCTACGGCCGGGTCGCGCGCAAGCGGGTCCAAGACATCGAAGCGGAGATGCGCAACGCGACCGTCGACGGCGACGACGTCACGCGCAAGGGCACCGGCATCTGGGTCAACGAGGAGACCGGCGAGACGTTCACGGGCGGCGCGTACCGCCCCGAGACGCCCGGCGGTCGCACCGTCCGCCGCTCCATCCGCGCCGCGCTCGCCGACGAGGAATAAGGCGATGAGCTACAAGTGCTCCCGCTGTAAACGCGACGTCACCCTCGACGAGTACGGCGGCGTGCGCTGTCCGTACTGCGGCCACCGCGTCCTCTTGAAAGAGCGCGGCGGCGACGTGAAGGAAGTCAACGTCGAGTAACGCTTTTTTCCGACCGTGACGGCGACGCGCCCGCACGAGACGGTCCTCTCCGTTACGTATCCCTCCGAGCGGCGAGCCCGCGTCGTCGCTGACGCGCTCGGTCCCGAGGTCGGCGAGATCGACGACGCCCGCTCGACCGCGACCGTCGACCGCGACGGGAACGCGGTCCGGGTCCGCGTGCGCGCCGACGACCTCGTCGCCCTCCGCGCCGGCGTCAACAGCTGGTCGCGGCTCGTCGCGGTCGCCGAACGCATCGGGACGAGGCCCGCTCGGGAGTAGCGCGCAGACACCGATAACGGTCTTTTCCGGGGCTGTCACGCCCGCATGGGCCGTCGCCGGAGAAGTCGGGGGTTTTTCCGTCCGGGCCGCCTCGTTCCGTTCATGCAAGGGAACATGCCGCCCGAGGCACAGGAGAAGATAGAGGAGCTACAGGAGCTTCAGGAGACGGCCCAGCAGGTCTCCGAGCAGAAAGAGCAGGCGCAGTCCGCCTTGAACGAGTCGAAGACCGCCCTCGACGCCCTCGAAGACGTCGACGAGGACGCGGGGATGTACCGAGAGATCGGCGAGGTCCTCGTCGAGACGGACTACGAGTCCGCCTACGACGACCTCGAAAACAAGGTCGACTCGCTCGAAGTCCGCGTCGAGCAGCTCGAAAAGCAGGAGGGGCGCGTCGAAGAGCAGTTCGACGACCTCCAGAGCGAGCTCCAGCAGATGCTCCAGGGTGGCGCGGGCGGCGGCCCGATGGGACCGGGCGGTCCGGGCGCTGGCGGCGCGTAAGGTCGTGACCGACGACGCGAGCGACGCCTCGGAGCCGATCGACGCGGACGGGCCGGACGACGACGAGGTCGTCCGCACCGCCGCCGAGGCGGCCGAGGGGATCGTGTTCAAACACTACGACCAGTCGACCGTGACGGACCTCGACATCACCGTCACGTTCGAGGACGGCGTCCTCGACATCGACGTCTACCTCAACGCGCCCGAGGACGCGGACCCCGACCGGGAGGCGGTCGCGCAGGAGGCGGTCGAGACCGCCGGCGAGGCGGTCGACGAGCTGTTCACGGCGTAGCCGCCCGCCGGTTTTCGATCCCCCTTGGTTTCCATTGTCCCCGATCCGCTGATCACCGAGCCGCGGCCATCCCTTTTTAAGCGTCACCGCGACCTTCCTTCAGATGTCGACGCCCGGCCTACGCCGACTCGCAGATCGCGACGAAGTTCTCGAAGACCTCCTCGCCGCGCTCCGTGTGGGCGACCTCCGGGTGCCACTGGACGCCGTACAGCCCCGCGTCCGGGTCGGCCATCGCCTCGATGTCACAGACGTCGGAGGCGGCGGTACGGTCGAACCCGTCGGGCACCTCCGTCACCTCGTCGGCGTGCGAGGCCCAGACGCGCGTCTCCGGCGCGAGCGACCCGACGAGCGGGTCCTCGTCGTCGACGATCTCGACGTCGACGTCGGCGTAGCCGCCGTAGTCGCCCGCGCCCACCGCGCCGTCGAGTTCGCTGGCGATCAGCTGCATCCCGAGGCAGATCCCGAGGACGGGCACGTCGCCGTCGAGGTGGTCTGGGGCGTTGCCGACGCGATCCATGTCCGGCCCGCCAGAGAGGACGATCCCGTCGGCGTCGACCTCGTCGGCCGGCGTCTCCGTCGACACGATCTCGGTGTCGACGCCGAGGTCGCGGAGCGCCCGCCGTTCGAGGTGCGTGAACTGGCCGTGGAGGTCGATGACGACGATCCGACTCATGGCCTCGATTGACGGCTCCCGCACAAAAACGGCTCGGAACGGGACGCAGCATCGTGGTATTTCTGGCGGTCAAGACGTAGAGATGATACACATAAGTGGATCAATATTTCGGACCGGCCGGATGCCGGAGCTACCGCACGCCGAAGCGCCCGTCGCTCACAGATCGAGCGGACCCGACTTCGTGAACTCGCGGAGCAGTACGGTCGCGTACGAGCCGCTCGGCAGCGCGAACCCGAACCGGGGGTCGCTGCCCTCGATCGACACGTCGAGGTCCGTCCGGAGGAGGACCGCCCGGCGGGTCCCCTTCGAGTCGAACTCGCCGGGGAGCGCGAAGTCGCTCGGCTCGATCCCGGGGTCGGCGAGGACCTCGCGTTCGATCTCGCCCGGCTCGCCGTCGCCGAGTTCCGTCTCGGTGCCGACGAGGGGCGCGGTGACGAACGCCCGCCCGCGCTCGCAGTGGCGCGAGACGACTTCGACCCGGTCGGCGTCGACCCGCTGGAGCCGGTCCGCGTCCGGCGCGTACAGCTCCTCAGGGGCGTCGCCGTCGGCGAAACAGACCACGTCGCCGGCGACGGGACGGTCGAAGGGGAGCCCTCGCCGCAGCCGCTCGCTCACGATCCGGTTGAACAGGAACGACTGGGCGGCGTTGACGAACAGCCGCTGGAGGTTCGAGGGGACGGCCTCCAGCGCGTGCCACCAGTCCTCGTCGTCGGCCGGCGCGTCCGGGGCGACGCCGCGGTCTGCGAGCCGGTGAACCATCGAGCGCTCGAACCGGAGCTTGTCGGGAATCTCGTCGAGACAGGCCGCCCAGTCGCCGTCGCCCGTCCCGTCCGCAGCGCCCGGTCCCGAACCGTCGCCCGGGGCGTCGCCGTCGTCGCCCGTCCCGCCCGGTTCGTCGTCGGACTCCACCTCGTCGCTCACGCCGAACGCCGCGTCGACGCGGTCGCGCGCGGCCCGCGTGTCGTCCGGCTCCGTCGCTGCCGGGTTGCCGGCGTACAGCCGGACCGCCTCGCGGGGGTCGTTCCGGGCGATCGCCAGCCCAACGACGTGCGTGACCGGCCGCCGGCTGCCGAAGCGCTGCTGGCCGAAGTAGTTCGGGACGCCGACGGTCGCGCGGATCGGCAGCTCCGAGCCGTCGGGAGCGCCGCTCTCGTCTATGTCGTTTCCGCACGCGTCGCTCCGCTCCACCCCGCCCGCCAACCACCGGAGGTCGCGCACCGCCGCGGCGACGCGCTCGGGGGCGTCGTCGACCGCGTCCGCGACCCGGATCTCGAAGGCGTTGCCGGCGAGGTCGCCGAACGAGAGGCTCCGGCCAGCCCGCCCGAGCGCCTCGATCTCGGCCCCGCGGATCTCGGGAAGGTCGTCGGCGTCGACCCCGCGGACCGTGAACAGCTGGGTGGTGACCGCCCGCTTGTCCTTCGTCCCGGCCCACGAGACGCGTTCGCGGCTGACGCCGAGCGCATCGGAAAGCCGCCGCGCGAAGTCGTTCGTGTCCCAGTCGCGGAGCGTCGCCCGGACCACTAGGTCGGGATAGCTCCCGGCGTCGGCGTCGAGCGGCTCCGCGTCGAACGCCTCCAGCTCCCGGACCCGGAAGTCGTCCGGCGACTCGCGCAGGCGACCGCCGATCCCGTCCGCGCCGCTGACGTAGTACTCGACCCCGACCGCCCGCTCCGTCGAGTGCGCCCCACGGAGCGTGTGTTCGAGAGCCATTTTTAATCAGCGAGAGAAGTCCGGTCTTTAGGTCGGGTGGGGAATCGCGTCACTTGACTACGCATTCAACTGCTTAATCAGCACTGTTGGAATCCAACTCCCTCTGCGCGTGGAGTAGCATTCCTTTCCACGTCAGACCGTGGCGCTTCTTCGTCTCTTTTAGGCCCTCGTACTGCGATTTGTTTTTGAATTCTATTTTGACGTATTTCATACATGGTGTTACACCAAAGTTACACTTATGTGTGTCGGTCGCCTGTTGGGCAGTGTGTCCAAGACGGTGACGAAGACGCTACAGGCCACGCTCGCAACGCCCACCACGGGCAAAGAGAAACGCCTACAGCGCCTCTTGGACACCTACCGCGACGCACTCTACGACGCATTCGACTCGGGGGCGAACACGATGTCTGCCGTCAACGACATTGTGACGCCCTACGACCTGCCGTATCAAGCCAAAGACGCGCTCAAGTCCTACGTCCCGAAGCTACGGGATACGTACAACGCCGAGGAGTTGGACGACGAGCATCCAGCTCGGCTCGTCAATCGAGCGGCCACATTCGACCACTCGGTAGAGCGCGATCACGGCTTCGTCTGGCAGGTTCCGCAACCCGGTCGCGGGACGAACTTCTGGATTCCGCTTCAGATCAATCCCGAACAGGAATCACTCTGGTTCGACCTGCTTGACGGCGACGTGACGGCGGGCGAACTACGCCTTCAGCGACACCGCACGTCGTGGGAGTTGCACGTCACCGTCGAATACTCGGTCGAAGAACCGACCGAGTCGGATGACCCGACGTACATCGGCTTCGACGTCGGCGAGAGCGCGTTGATCACGGGCTGTGCCCTCAAACGCGACGTGCCACGGAAGCCGACGCTCGTCAGCGGCAGTCGAGCGCGACACCTTCGCAAAGAGATGTATACCACGCTCAAGCGACTCCAAGAGCGTGACGCCGCCCAGTGGCGGATTGACGAACGGTTCGACCACTACCAGAACGCCCTGACAGATATTGTCGAGAAGGCGTCTCGGGAGGCCGTCGAATATGCCCGACAGTTCGAGGACGCGGTTATCGTTCTCGAAGACTTGTCGTACATCCGCGAGCATCTCGACTACGGGAAGTGGATGAATCGCCGCCTCCACAACTGGGCATTCGCCCGCTTACAGGGTCGCATCGAAGACAAAGCGACCGAGGCAGGGATTCGCGTCGAGTACGTCAACGCGGCGTACACCTCGCAGACGTGCCACGCTTGCGGCCGTCTCGGTCGGCGGGATAAGCAAGCGGAGTTCGTGTGTCCGCACGACGACTGCCACGTCTCGGAGTTCCAAGCAGACATCAACGCGGCGGTGAATATCGCCCGCCGCGCTAACCCGTGGGGAGAGAGCGTCCGTTGGGAACCCGGACGCGATGACTCGCCTCGGGACGGGAGCGCCTGTGACAGCGCCACAGTCCACCGCGAGACGAGCGAGAAATCCTCGCAAATGAAGCTCGCGGCCTACTCGGACTGAAACCTGCCAGACTGGATTCCCTCGTAGGGGAAGCCTCGCCATTCACGGCGAGGAGGATGTCACTCAGTACAACGAGAGGTCGCCGGTCACGCGGTCGACGCCCTCGTCGCGGGCCGGCCCGACCGCGAGCGCGGTGACGGTCCCCGAGTCGAGCTGAGTGTGGCCGGCGTCCCGAACGATCGCGTACGGCGACCCCTCCTTGTCCGCCCTGTCGGCCAGCTCGAACAGCTGGCTCTCGGAGTCCCCTTTTAAGACGACCTTCTTCTGTCCTTCCCCCTGCCACTTCTTGCGAGCGCGTCGGCCCGCGTCCTGGTACGCCGACAGCGACGCGTGCGCGACCTGCGCCGCGAGTTTCCCCTCGCCCATGCCGATGTCCGTCCGGGCGACGATGGCCTGTTTCATGTCTCCACCCACCGCCGCCGCGGGTTTAGCAGTTTGCTCTCCGCGGCCGGAGCCGCGCGAGCCGAACAGAAAAAAGCCGTTAGAGCGACCGCGACCGCGCCGTCAGTCGTCGGCCGGCGCTGCGCCGCCGCGGGAGGCCGAACCGAGCCCGGTGGCCATGCCGGCGACCGTCCGCTCGTTGTTGACGACCCATCGCAGCAGGAGGAACGCGAAGAGGTACTTCGCGACGATGTCCATCCCGCTGTAGGCCAACGAGGTGACCGCGATGTCGAGTACCGCGAGCCCCTCGGCCCCGAGCGCCCAGAAGATGGGGTAGCCGAGCCAGAGGACGACGGTAAGTACCTTCAGCGTGCTGAAGATGTCCGCGGTGCCGGCGACCTCGGCGTCCCGCGCCCACTCCGCGAGCAGGATGTAGAGGACGACGACGAAGAACGCGCAGCTAATCCCGTACCAGACCCACCGCAGGAGGTACGAGGAGGTGGTCAGCGCGGCCGCCAGCCCGGTGACGCACATCCCCACGTCGGCAACCACGGCGGTGAACAGCTTGCTCAGGTTCGACCCGGCGAGGAGGCCGAGCGCGATCAGGATCATCGGCGTCGAAAACGCCCACGTGAGGTAGCGTCCCCACGGGGTGAACACGCCGCCCTCCGGGCCGGCCCCGGCCCCGGCGAGCGCGTGTCCGGCCGGCATCTCGAGGAACCCGACCGTGAGTCCGGAGACGAGGCCGGTGTAGCTGGATATCGACACCAGCGGTACCATCAGCGTCGCCACGAAGATCAGCTGCGCGCGTGGGTCCTCGACGTTTCGCCCCATGTAGACGAACAGGAGGATCGAGAGGCCCGCGAGCGCGATGTTCACCCACAGCGACGCGCTCAACAGGGTGTTTTCCTGAATGAACTGGAACATCTCGGTCTGTGTCATTTCGAGCGGGACTGTTCCGCTTGCGAGTAAGTCAGCTGCTGCTGTTTCGATCATACGGCGTTCGAACGCAACGTGGCGAATTTATTAATGTGCCAACCTAACTGGTAAGGCTTTCTTGACTGATTTCGATCTTGGCGGCGTTTATTCGAAATGACACGGTTTCGGCGCTTAGGAGTGAACGAGCGTTTCCTTCCTCGTTCACCGTCCGAGTACCGGGAGGCGGTCGAGCGGGCTGCCGGCGATGTCGGCCGCGACCGCGTCCGCGCAGTGTTCGCCGCCGAGAAGCACATCGGCACGCCTATTCCCGGATTGGCGCTCCCGCCGACGTAGTAGAGGCGGTTGGTCCCCCGGACGCGCGGCCCCGGGCGGAGCGGTCCGGTCTGTCGCATCGTGTGCGCGAGACCGAGCGCGCTCCCACCGGGCTGGTCGAACCGGTCCGCGAACTCGGAGACGCACGCCGACCCCTCGACGCCGAGGTACAGCAGGAGCGCGGCGGGGCCGTACGTCCGCGACTCCCAGTAGTCGCCGAGCCGCGGCACCGTCCCCTCGGGGAGCAGTTCGCGCTCGACGTGCGCCGGCGGCGCGTTACAGACGACCCGGTCGTGGACGTGGCCGCGAGGTACGCGGCCGCCGAGAGTCCCCCGATGCCGCCTCCGACGACCCCCACCGACTGCCCACGGAGCGCCTCGTCGCTCATGTGTGTATTACGGGTTCGTGCCGTGTGAGCCGTTGCCAAGTCTCGTCGGGACTTTATGAGGCCGTCGGCCGAGTCGCCCCGAGGCGTACTCGTTCGGCTCACTTTTTTTCCGACCCCAAGTGTACGATCGATATATGGGACGGCGGTCGCAGTCGTCTGACTCCACCCCCGCCAACGCCGCCGGATCCGGGTCGACCGGTTCGGCGGGATCCGACGGCGTTGCCGGGTCGAGCGCGCCCGACGCCGGATCTCCCGACGGCGGATCGACGAACACGGAGTCCGCGGACGCCGGACCGGCCGCCGACGCCCACGCCGAGGCGGACCCGGCCCGGGGCGCTTCGCACGCGTCATCGACCGGTGCGGCGTGTGGCGACGCCGGGGTCCGCGTCGAGGTCGTGGTCCGCGACCCGACGCTGGCTCCGGTCGCCGAGGCGCTGCCGCCGGGAGCGGTCGCCGAGGATGTCGACCGCGTCCGCGTCGACGGCGCGGTCGTCTCGCAGTTCCGCCCCGACCACCGGGTCGACGCGGAGCTCGTCTTCGACGGCGGCGACGAGCTCGTGTACCACTGCCGGTGCGGCGCGACGGGGCCGTTCCCCGCCGACGCGGTCGAGTCACTCGGCTACCCTGTCTCCTCGGTCACGGTCCGGACGGCACCCGATCGTGTCCGCCTGGCACTGTCGCTGCCCGCCGCCGACCCGCTCGGCGAGGTGATCGACGCGCTGGAGGCGACCGGCGGGTCGGTGCGGCTCGAACGGCTCACAAGTTCCGGCGGGGCCGACACCCGCTCCGATCCCGTCGTCGTCGACCGCGGACGGCTCACGGAACGACAGCAGGAGGTGATCCGGACCGCCCAGCGGCTCGGCTACTTCGAATACCCCCGCGGGGTGAGCGCGACGGAAGTCGCCGACGCCATGGACATCGCCCGCGCCACCTTCTCGGAACACCTCGCGGCGGCACAGCGGCGCGTCTTCGAGGACCTCGTCGGCGGCTGAGGTCGGCCGCGCTCGGCCGGCAACGGCACGCCCCCTTCCCACGCGACGGGGCCGACCGCGATATTGAAACCCTCCAAGCCCTCAGATGGGGTATGTACCGGAGACGGTTCCTTCGGCGGACCGGTGCCGTCGGGAGCGCGGCGGCAACCGTCGGGCTCGCCGGCTGCGCGGGCGTCGGCGGTGAACCCGACGGCGGCGAACCCGACCCCGACGTCGGCATGCTCGCCAGCGCGTACCAGCCGCGGGAGATCACGGTCGCCGTCGGCGAGACCGTCGTCTGGGAGAACACGAGCGCGCGGGCCCACACCGTCACCGCGACCGCGGGCGGGATCCCGGACGCCGCCGAGTTCTTCGCCTCGGGCGGCTTCGACGACTACGAGTCCGCGAAGGCGGCGTGGGACGCCGACTTCGGCGGCATCTTAGAGAGCGGCGACCGCTTCGAACACACCTTCACCGTTCCCGGCGCGTACGAGTACGTCTGTATCCCTCACCGCGAGGGCGGCATGTTCGGGACCGTGATCGTGGAGGAATGAGCCGCCCGGATGTCCCTCTCGCCGCTCCTCGGAACCGACGTGCTGCTGTTCGCTGCGATCGGACTGCTCGGCGGTGCGCACTGTATCGGAATGTGCGGGCCGCTCGTCACCGTCTACGCGAACCGGATGGACGCGGACGCCGGCCGGACCGACGGCGGCGAGGCGGACGCCGCCCGGGCTCCGAGGGCGGCGACCGGCCGCGAGGGACACCTGACCACCTACGAGGTCCGGCAGCACGCCCTGTTCAACCTCGGGCGCGCCGCGAGCTACGCGACGATCGGGACCCTCCTCGGCGCGCTCGGCGGCGCGGTCCTCGTCGCTACCGCGACCCTGACGGACGCTGCCGAGGCCGTCCGCGGCGGGGTCGGCCTCCTCGTCGGCGCAGCCGTGATCCTCGTCGGCGTCCGCTACCTCCTCGGGGGCGCGACCGGCGGGGTCCACCTCCCCGGACTCGAACGCGTCACCGGCTGGCTCACGGGCCACCTCGACCGGCTCGCGAACGGGCCGGGGATCGTCGCGCTCGGCGCGGTCCACGGACTCCTCCCCTGTCCGATCCTCTACCCGGCGTACCTGTACGCCTTCGCCAGCGGCTCCGCGGTCGCAGGCGGCGTCGCCCTCGGCGCGCTCGGACTGGGAACGATCCCCGCCGTCTTCGCGTACGGGACGCTGATCGAGAGCGTCGACCCCGTCTCCCGCCGTCGGATCCACCGGCTGCTCGGCGTCGCCTTCGTCGCGCTCGGTTACGTCCTGTTCGCGCACGGACTGATGGCGGTCGGCGTTCACGTGCCGCACCCGCGGCTCCCGTTCTGGAACCCGCTCGACATCGCCGGCGCGGGGGGGACGTGAGATGAGCGGAACGGACGGCGATCCGGCCGCCGACACCGACGACCCAGCCTGTACCCTCTGTGAACTGCCGACAGCGGGCGTCGACGTGACCGACGACGCCGGCAACCGCTTCTGCTGTGCCGGCTGCCGCGACGTGTACGCCGCCCTCGGCGACGCCGACGTGGACGCCGACGCGGTCCGCGAGCGCCGACGGGCGCGCGGGAACGACGGGGGCGACGCCGACCGCGACGCCCCCGACGGCCACGAGTCGACGTTCCTCGAAGTGGACGGCATGCACTGTGCGACCTGCGAGGCGTTTATCGAAACGGTGGCGACCGACGCCGACGGCGTCAGCGCCGCGAGCGCGAGCTACGTCACCGACACGGTGCGGATCGACCACGACCCGGACGCGGTCGCCGTCGACGACCTCACCGAGACGGTGAGCGGGCTGGGGTACAGCGCGTACACCCGCGACGACGCCTTCTCGCGCCGGCAGGCGAGCAACATGGCGACCGCGCGGCTCGCGGCGGGCGTCATCGTCGGGATGGCCGTCATGCTACAGTACATCGTCCTCATCTACCCGACGTACTTCGCGTTCCCCTTCTACGACCAGCGGACCCTCTCGTACCTCGACGAGGCGATGGCCTCGACCTCGGGCACGTACTTTTTTATCGTCATCGCCGTGTTGACGACGATCGTCTTGTTTTTCACCGGCAAGCCAATCTTGCGCGGCGCGTACGTCAGCGCGAGGACGCGCTCGCCGAACATGGACCTCCTCGTCGCCATCGCGGCGGTGAGCGCGTACCTCTACAGCACGCTCGCGGTGATCTTCGTCGAGTCGCCCTCGATCTACTACGACGTGACCGTCGCGATCGTCGTGATCGTCACCGTCGGCAACCACTACGAGGACTCGGTGAAAGACCGCGCGACGGAGCGTCGGTCGCCGTCGACGCGCTGGCCCCGGGCGACCGGCTCCTCGTGCGCGCCGGCGAGCGGGTCCCGGTCGACGGCGAGGCGGTCGATGGCGACGCCGCGGTCGACGAGTCGGTCGTCACCGGCGAGTCGCTCCCGGTCCGGAAGGTCGCCGGCGACGCGGTCGTCGGCGGCTCGGTCGTCACCGACGGATCGCTCACGGTCGCTGTCGGCCCGGACGCGACCTCCAGCCTCGACCGCGTCGCGGAGCTGGTGTACGACCTCCAGAGCGGGAACCACGGCGTCCAGAAGCTCGCGGACCGGCTCGCGACGGTGTTCGTCCCCGCCGTCCTCGTCATCGCGGTCGTCGCCGCCGGGGCGTCGCTCGCGCTCGGCGGGACCGGAACCGACGCGATGCTCGTCGGACTCACGGTACTCATCGTCTCGTGTCCGTGTGCGCTCGGACTGGCGACCCCGCTCGCGGTCGCCGCCGGGATCCGCGACGCCTTGGAGCGCAACATCGTCGTGTTCGACGACACCGTCTTCGGGCTCGCGGCCGCGCTCGAATCGCGGTCCGCACACCCGGTCGGACAGGCGGTCGCCACAGCCCGTTCCGCGGCGGACGCGGTCGGCGACGGTCCGAGCGAGACGCCGGGTGACGGCGCGACCCCGGCGGTCGCGGACGGCGGGGTCGAGGCCGCCGACGCCGGGAGCGAGGGCGATGGGCCCGCGGTCGAATCCTTTGAGAGCCACGCCCGCGGCGTCTCCGGCGTCGTCGACGGGGTCGAGGTCGTCGTCGGTCACCCGGACCTCTTCGACGAGCGGGGGTGGACCGTCCCCGACGGGATCCGCGAGGCGGTCGCCGACGCGCGCGACGTGGGGCGCGTCCCGGTCGCGGTCGGCCGCGGCGGTGCCGCCGAGGGGTTCGTCGTCGTCGGCGACGAACTGCGCGACGGCTGGGAGGAGACGGTGGCGGCGCTCGATCGCTCCGGTGTCGAGGTGATCGTCCTCACCGGCGACGACGAGCGCGCCGCGACGGTGTTCACCGACCACGACGCCGTCTCGTCGGTCGCGCTCGGCGGCGGCACCGCGATGGCGGCCGACGCCGCCGACGCGGCGATCGTCGACGACGACCTCGGCTCCGTGGCGACCGTCTTCGAACTCGCTCGCGCGGCCGGTCGGCGCGTCAAGGGGAACGTCGGCTGGGCGTTCTGCTACAACGCGGTCGCTATCCCGCTTGCGGCGACCGGACTGTTGAACCCCCTGTTCGCCGCGGTCGCGATGGGCGCGTCGAGCCTGCTCGTGGTCACCAACTCCTCGCGGGCGCTGCTGAACGACTGAGGCAGACGGTCGTCCCGACCGTCGCCACGTTCCCCACGCCGCGTGCCCACACCCCTCCCGCGGCGGCCTCCGCCCCTACCGCAAACGATTTTCGGCTCACGCGAGTAAACACGGCCGATGACAGACCAACAGCAGCAGCCGGCGGTGCCGACCAGCAATGGAATGCCCGTGTTCGGTCTCGGCACGTGGGAGAACGACGACCCGTCGCAGTGTACCGAGTCGGTGGCGAACGCGCTCGACGCCGGCTACCGCCACGTCGACACCGCCCAGATCTACGGCAACGAGGCGGCCGTCGGGAAGGGAATCGCCCGGAGCGACGTCGACCGCGAGGACGTGTTCCTCGCGACGAAGGTGTGGATCGACCAGCTGTCGCCCGCGGACGTCGCCTCCTCTACCCGCGAGAGTTTGGAGAAGCTCGGCGTCGACGCGGTCGACCTCCTCTACGTCCACTGGCCGGCCGGGGAGTACGAGCCGGAAGAGACGCTGCCGGCGTTCGCCGAACTGCGCGACGACGGCCTGATCGACCGGATCGGCGTCTCCAACTTCGAGCCGCACCACCTCGACGCGGCGACGGACGCGCTCGGCGAGACGCCGTTCGCGAACCAGGTGGAGACGCACCCGCTGCTCCGACAGGAGGAGCTTCGCGAGTACGCCGACGCCAACGGCGTCGAACTCGTCGCCTACTCCCCGCTCGCCCGCGGCGAGATCCTCGAGGACCCGGCGATCGTCGACATCGCCGAGAAGCACGGCGTCAGTGCCGCACAGGTGAGCCTCGCGTGGCTCCGCGAGTCCGGCGTCACCGCCATCCCAAAGGCGACTGGAATCGACCACATCCGCGACAACCTCGCGAGCGTCGACCTCGAACTCGACGACGAGGACATCGAGGCCATCGACGAACTGGGCCGCACCGATCGCCAGTTGAACCCCGACTTCGGTCCCGACTGGGAGTGAGGTCGCCGGTCAGTCGCGCCGCCGTGGCAGGCTGACCGTGATCTCGTTACCGTCGGCGGCGTCGGTGATGTCCCGCGAGCTGACGACGTACCCGTCGAGTCCGTCGTCGGTGTGGTTCGATATCCAGTTCTCCAGTCAGGCCCACGACCCGCCCGCGGTGCGGTGGCGGTGCTCGGCGGTCTCCTCGAGGAACCCATTGCTGGTGATCGCTCACTAAAATGCCGCACGGACCGCCTCACGGTCGTCCGGGTCAACAGGAGATCACGGACGAACCGCGGTATTGGGGGGAGGACCACGGCGCGACGGGGTGCGCTCAGCCGGTACGAGCTGACTCCGTTCAGTCGTCGCTCTCCGAGAGCGCCTCTCGGATCTCCGATAGCTTGAAATACGACGCGAGACCGAGTATCGTAACCGGCCACAGACCGACGAACTGCCCGCGCTGCTTGTCGCCGCGCACGTAGTAGAAGTACAACGCGAGCGCCACGGAGCCCACGGATGCGAACACTGCGGGCCCGAGCCCGTCGCCACTGACCTCTTCGACCGCTTCGACCGCCGTCTCTTCTGTTGTATCGCTCACACTCGATCAACGTTCCAGACGGTCATATGTGTTTCCTTGCTGTGAACCGCCTCGGGCCGCGGTCGGCTCACGTTCCCGTCGGCGGAGTCACGACGACCCGGACCGCTCCCTCCGGAACACAAGTACGAATATCAGGACCGACAGCACGATCATGACTGCCACGAACGCGCGCTCATCGTCGATCACGCCGTTGACCAGAGTCGAGAGCATACAGCTTCGATACGAGCCCCACGCCAATATACGTCGGTGTCGGTGACGGGCGGACCTCGTCGGCACCGACCCGGTCGCCTCCGAGCGAGCGGCGCACTGTCGCCCGGACTGCCCCTGACCCGCTCGTTTTCCCGCAAACCACACGAAACGATTTGAGGCTGAGGACTGTACTACAGGTATGCGTGATATTGACCCGGACACGCTGATGGTGGCGGCGGGCGTCGTGATATCGCTGATCGCGCTCGCGGAGCTGTATCCGCTCTGGAAAAACCGAGGAACCGATCGACGGTGACCGCCGTCCCGCCCGCGGGCCCGACTTCGTCGGTGACGCCGTCCCGAACGACCGCGGCGACGAGCGCGTCGCCCGTGCGGGTGGCGACGACGGCGGGTGCCGTCAGACGTGTTCGGCGAAGAAGTCGACGATCCCGCGGTACGCCTCGATGCGGTTCTCCAGCTTCGAGAAGCCGTGCCCCTCGTCGTCGAAGATCAGCTTGCGGACGGGGACGCCCTGCTCGCGGGCCTCCTCGACGATCTGTTCGGCCTCGCCGACGGGGACCCGCGGGTCGTTCTCGCCGTGGAGGACGAAAAGCGGTGCCTCGATCCGGTCGATGTTGTTGATCGGCGAGACGGATTCGAGGAACTCGCGGTCTCCGTCGAGCGAGCCGTACTCGGCCTCGCGCAGCGAGCGCCGCCAGTCGCCGGTGTTCTCTAAGAACGTGACGAAGTTCGCGATGCCGACGATGTCGACGCCCGCGGCCCACAGCTCCGGGTACTCCGTCAGCGACGCGAGCACCATGAACCCGCCGTAGGAGCCGCCCATCGCGACGATCCGGTCCGGATCGACCTCCGGGTGGTCGTGGAGCCATCCGACGCCCTCCCGAACGTCTTTCACCGAGTCCATCCGATTTTCCACGTCGTCGAGCGCGGAGTACGCCTTCCCGTACCCGGAGGAGCCGCGAACGTTCGGCTCGAAGACGGCGTACCCGTTGTTCAGCAGGTACTGCGTGACCGAGGCGAAGGAGGGCCGCCGCTGTGACTCCGGCCCGCCGTGGATGTCGACGACGACCGGATACCCGGACTCGGGCGGCTCCGTCTCCGGCGTGGAGAAGAACGCGGGGATCTCCCGCCCAGCGCGGGACGACGCCCCGCTGGCCGACGACCGCCGTTCGTCGACGTCGAAGGTGGGGTAATAAACTAGTTCGCGCTCAACGAACGTGTCGCGCGGGATCCCCGCGGTCGAGGCGCGTGTCCACCGCTCCGCCTGGCCCGTGGTCGCGTCGACGACGTAGACGTTCGCGTTGTGGGTGCTGCCCGTCGCGATTACCGCGAACCGGTCGCCCTCGGGACCGAAGCTCACGCCGCCGGCAACGCCGTCCGGGAGGTCCGGTTCGGGAAGCTCGTCGATCCGGTCGGGACCCACCAGCTCGCCCACCGTGAGCTCGGTGTAGCCGTCGACGTTCTGAGAGTAGACGACCCGGCGCGAGTCTTCGTCTATCGCCACGCCGTCGACGTTCCACTCGCCGCCGTCGGCGACGACGGCGAACTCGCCGGCCGCGAGGTCGAGCCGTTCCAGGCGGAGCGTGTCGCTTTCGCGGTCGGTGACGAGGTAGATCCCCTCGCCGTCAGGCCCCCACTCCGGTCCGGAGTACCGCACGTCGCCCTCGTGGGGCGTGTGGTGGGTCAGGTCGCCGGTCGCGAGATCGAGCGTGTAAAGATCGTGGTCGAACGAGGAGTGTGCCTCGTGGACGATCAGGCGGTCGTCGCTCGGCGACCAGCCGGCGACCGAAAGCCAGCCGTCGCCCTCGTGGACCAGTTCGGCGTCGTCGCCGGTCTCGTCGCGCCCCTGGACGTACACGTCGAAGACGGCTTCGTCGCGGCGGTTCGACGCGAACGCGAACCGGTCGCCGGTCGAGTCCCAGCCGCCCCACCGGTGTTTCGCCTCGGGCATCGCCGTCAGCTCCGTGATCGCGCCCGACTCGTAGCCGAGCCGGTAAAGCTGTGCGCGCTCGTTGCCGCCCTCGTCCATGCCGAAGACGGCCTCGGCCCGTTCCGGCGAGGAGTCAACGAAGGAGACGGAGTCCTCGAAGAAGGTGTGCTGTTCGGGCCACGACTCCGGCTCGCGGACCGACCACACCTGTCCCGTCCCGGTCGTGTTGAGGAGGAACGAGAGGCGGCCGTCGGGACCGAGGTCAGGGCCGCCCGCGTTCCGCACGTTGAGGTAGCGCTCGATGTCGTACTGTCGCATGCCATCCGGTTCCGCGCGTGACCGGAAACCGTTTCGGGTGACGGAATCCGCGCCGCGCCCCGCCCGCCGACACGTTCGCCCGCCCGGATGCCGTGTCTTTTTACCGGCCGCCCCCGTGCGGTCGGCGTATGCGCGTCGCGTTCGTCTCGCTTTTCGCCCCCGGACACGGGGAGACCCCGGCGCGGACGCGAACGCTCCGCACCGCCAGCGGGCTCGCCGACCGCGGCCACGACGTGGTCTGGCTCTGTTCCCGCTGGTGGGGCGGCGACCACGACGCCTTCGACGACGACGGGATCGAGTACCGCTCGGTCACCGCCGAGCCGGCACCGACCGCGTTCGCCGCGAAGCTCCCGGTCGCGCTCCGGCGCGTCGCCCCCGACGTGGTCCACGCCGTCAACAGCCCGCCGACGCCCGCGCTCGCGGCCACGGTCGCGGGATCGCTCTCGCGGGTCCCGGTCGTCGTCGACTGGTGGCGCGACCACCCGGCCGACGCCCGCCGCTGGTATCGGCCGCTCGCACGGCGCGCGGACGCCGTGACGACCCCCTCGCGGACGACCAAGACGCGGGTCCGCGAACACGGGGCCGACGGCGGCGACGTGCGCGTCCTCCCGGAGAGCATCGACTTCGACGCGGTCGAGTCGGCGGGCGTCGACGACCGCTTCGACGCGGTGTACTCGCGGCGGCTCGACCGCCACGCCAACGTCGAGACGTTCCTCCTCGGACTCGCCGAACTGCGCGGCCGCGACTGGACCGCGGCGGTGATCGGCGACGGTCCCGAGCGCGGGCGAGTCGAGGCGACCGCGAGCGACCTCCGGATCGACGACCGGGTCGAGTTCCTCGGCGACCTGCCGACCGACGCGCGGATCCCGATATTCAAGGGGACGCACGTGGCGGTCGCGACCGCCACGTGGGAGACGTTCGCCACCGACCTGCTGTGGGCGGTCGCGTGCGGCTGCGTCGCCCTCGTCGAGTATCAGGCCGATTCGAGCGCCCACGAACTCGTCGAGGGACGCGAGCGAGGACGGCTCGTGACGAGCCCGGCGGAGCTGGCCGACGAGTTCGTCGCGGTCGGCGACCTCGAACGCCGGGCGGTCGACCCCGAGTTCGCCGCGTACGACCACGACGCGGTGATCGACCGCTACGTTGGGGTCTACGAGGACCTCGTCGGCGACGAGTGAACGGAGCGTCACGACTGCTCGTCGAGCGCGGCCGCCACCACCCGCCGCTCGGCCCGCCGGAGCAGGTCGGAGGCCGTCGACTCGGCGCAGTCCAACTCGTCTGCCACCGCCTCGACGCCACCCTCGCGGGGCACCTCGTAGTACCCCGCTTCCCACGCCGCGGCGAGCGCCTCCCGCTGGCGGTCGCTCACTCGGACGCCGCGCGAGCGGTCGTACGTCCCGGTCCGGAGCACCTCGACGTTCACTTCGCTCGGAAGCGCCTCGACGGCCGCGGAGAGGGCGTCGCTCCGCCCGACCAGCGTCTGCCTGACGGTCCGGTCCGAGCGGAGTTCCACCGGCGGGACCACGAGTACGGCGTCGCGGTCTACCGCCTCCCGGTACCGCTGTTCCCGGTCTCGCAGCTGCGTTCGGACGTACACGTAGAAGCCCTCTTCGGCGGCGGCGGTCGTCCACTCCTCGACCTGCGGGACCTCGTCGACGGCCCGCTCGTAGCGCTGACGGTCGCCCGCGACGTGTAACAAAAGCGTCGTCACCTCGCCGGTGGCGTCCCGCTCCAGTATCGTCTCCCGGTCGATTCCCGGGGCCTCGCAGACGAACCGATGCATCGGGTGGAGGTGTTCGGGCGGGATCCGTAGCGCGATTCGGGCGGCGTACATGCCCCTCACTGTGGACTACACCGACAAAGGGTCAGGGCCGGTCCGGGTCGACGGCGTGGACCAGGACCTCGCAGTCGGAATTTAGTGGCGGTTCGAGGAACGTGGCCGGGTCCGCCAGCACCCGCCGGAACAGCCACTTCGAGAAGCGCGCCTCCCAGTCGTCCGAATCGGAGAACGCCTCGTAGAGCCGGTCCATGTCCTCCGTCTCCATGTAGTAGTGGACCACCTGACGGTCGCCGACCGCCTCTAACAGCAGCGACTCGGTGTACATCGCCTCCGCCTCGACGGTCTCCGTCTCGCCGCGCGCCCAGCTCTGGACGCGGTCAAACTGCTTGAGCCGGTTGACGATGTCAAGGGCGCGTGCGACGAGCGCACTTGTCGCTCCGGGTTTCAGCGCCAGAGAGACGATCGCGACCGGGATCGGTAGCTCGTCGCCGGCGACGGGAGCGATCAGGGGCCGCCCGACAGCGTCGGCGTACCGCGCTCGCCGGTCCGGGTTGGTGACGTGGACCGCGTGGCGGTGACCGGCGCGGTCGCCCGCGTGGACCATCGCCGCGCCGGTCAGCAGCTCCGCTAGTCCGGCCTCGAACAGCGGCGACGCGTCCCTGACGGTCGCGTCCGGCGTTCGCCACGCGTCGACGCCGGCGTCGACGACTTCCACGTACCACAACAGCGCGTTGCCCCGCTCCAGGTCGCGGTCGGCGTCGCCGGTCCGACCGAACTCCCCGTCGTCGAGGAACAGCGTGACCAGCGTCACGCCGTCGACCGGCAAGAGCGCGCGAGCGTCGCCGTCGCGGTGATCGTCCGCCCAGTCCGCGAGCAGGCTCCTGACCGCCTCCCTCTCCCCCTCGGCGATCGGCTGGCGAAGCAGCAGCGAGTCGAGGACATCGATGCCGCCGCGCGTCGGGTAGGATGGTCGGCCCGCCCTGTCGCCGGTACCGTCGGTCGGTGCGTCCTCGGCACGGTCGTCCGTCCGCGAAGATCTCATACGCGCTCCGACGGGCGCTACGGGTGAGTCAGTTTCCACGGCGCAGTTCGCCTATTTATAAGGAGTGCGAGGCGTCGTCCGAAGTCGCCGGTCCGACGCCCGTCGCTGCGACGCCGCGGACGAGGGCGGGAGAGAAAGGGTCCCGTCGCCGGGACGCCGCGGACGAGGGCGGGAGCGGAAGGGTCCCGTCGCCGCTCGCTACGCCTGTTCCTGCCGCGTAATCGAACCGCCATATTTCATGAAGACGAACGCCAGTCCCAGCGTGCTCACCATCGCGATGAACGTCGCGACGCCCAGCGCCCGGGCGGCGTCCGGGACGAACACCGCGTCCGACTCGCCGCCGCCGACGTCGACCGTGGCGATGTCCTCGCCGACGGCGATGCCGCCGTGCATGCCGGTCGCGGTGTGCGGGAGGCAGTGGTAATGGGTGATTCCGGCGTCCTCACCGGAGGTCTCGTGCTCGTAAGTGTGCCCCTCCTCACCGACTGCCTCGCCGCTATCGAGGGCGGCCGGACCGCCGTCTTCGACCGTCTGAACGTTGTGTGAGCCGCCGTTGCCCGTCCACTCCCAGACGATCGTCGTCCCCTCGTCGACCCACACCAGCGTCGAGTCGAACGCGAGGCCGCTGCTACCGGCCCCGACCGAGATGGTCACCTCGTCTTGGCCGCGGGCGTCCGTGTACGACCCGACGTTGCCTTCGGCGGCGCTCGGCCAGTCGGGTTCTACTTCCTGTGCAGCCGCCGTCCCCGCCGTCGCCGTCGCCGCGGTGGCGGCGGTCGCCGCACCGCCGACCGTCCGCATGAACGCGCGCCGAGAGACGTCGTCCGAACTCATACGTCTCGGTTCGTGACGGCCCGTAGTGAATATGTTGATCCGAACGTGGTGTCGACGTTCGCTCGCAGGCGAGCATCCGGCGGCTTCGCTCTACTCTCGGCCGTCACGCGAGTCCGACCGGCTGTGCGGTCATTTATCAGTCAAACCACGGTACTGCCGTCGGCTATTTATAAATGACCGCGACGTGGCGGTGACCGGTGCCGAACCCCGACTCCTCGCTCGTAAATCGTTGACGACGGATCCGCGGTGACCGCCACCGAAGCCCCAGTCGCTCGGCCGTACGACGCCGTGGTTGTCTATAAATCACCGATCGGTACGAACACTTCCGAAGCCCCAGCCGCGAGGCGGGCAGACGCTCGCTGCGCGCCTCACTCGGTCGCTTCGCTCCCTCGTTGCGGTGCTTACGTCACCTCTGGCCGCCTCGCGACTGCCCCTTCGAGTCCCACCCCGAACCGCGACCGCACCTCACGCCTCCCCAGCCTCGTCGGCCGCGTCCGTCGGGCTCTCTTCGGTCGCCCTCGTCGCGGCCGACTCCCTCGCGCGTGCGACTCGCGCCCTGCGGGCGCTCGTCGGCGCGCGCCACCGCACGATCACTTATAAGTAAATATCCCCGCGGCGGTTGCGGGGTTAAGCGAGTTCTCACCGCCGAATCCGGTCCAGATCGTCGAGGAACGCCCGCAGTGCCGGCCGCGTCACGTGCGGCATACACACGACGCGGAGCTCTCCCGTCCCGGTCCGCGATACCTTCCAACCCGCGTCGCGGAGCGCCGCGAACGTCGGCTCCGGGACCGCGGCGGCGACGAGCGGGAGTTCGGGCTCGACCACGTCGTACCCGCGGTCCGCGAGTTCCGCGGCGAGCCACGCGGCGTGGTCGGCCGCCCGTTCCGCGGCCTCGCGGTAGCCGTCGGGCCACAGCGCGTCCATCGCCGCGACCGCGCCGGCGACGCCCGCCCCGCTCCGGGTCCCAGTCAGCGTCGCCTGCGACCGGGACTCCAGGTACGGCGTGTCGACGGCGAGCGCGTCGAGCGCGGCCTCGCCCCGGGCCAGCAGGCCGCCCGCCGGCACCGGTGCCTGTCCGAACTTGTGGGGGTCGATCGTCAGCGTGTCGACCGGTGCGTCGGCGAACGACCACGCGCGGTCGGCAAACGGGAGGACGAACCCGCCCCACGCCGCGTCGACGTGGAACCGCGCGTCCGCCTCCTCGGCGATCGCGCCCAGCTCCGGGATCGGGTCGACCCGGCCGTACTCCGTGGTGCCGGCGACGCCGACGACGAGCGCGGTGGCGTCGTCGACCGCGGCCACGACCGCGTCGGTGTCGGCCCGGTAGTCGTCGTCGACGGGGACGGTCCGCAGCTCCACGTCGAGCAGCTCGGCCGCCTTCGTGAACGAGAAGTGCGCGCTCTCCGGGACGACGACGTTGACGTCGCGGTCGTCGCGTCCCCCGTCGTGTCGGTTCCGCGCCGACCGCACCGCCTGAACGTTCGCCTCGGTGCCGCCCGAGGTGACGTACCCCGTCGCGTCGCTCGGGGTGGGATGCTCGGCGAGCGTCGCGAGTCGCTCGACCGCCCGCTCTTCGAGCGCGGCCACGGACTCGTAGGTGGCGGGGTCGCCCGGGTTCGACGCGAGGAACCGCTCGGCGGCCGCCCGCGCGTCCGGGTGCGGCTCGGTACACATCGAGGAAAGTACCCGGTCGAACGACTGCGGCTCCGGTTCTGGCCGTTGCATTCGCTTCCCGTTGCTGGGGACGGCTCTTACCCGTTCCGTTCTCTGCTCTGCGGGAGAGAACCCGCCTCAAACGGCCTCAGCGGACCGAATCGAGCAGCAGCCGCTGTTCGGTCCGCTTGACCTCGTGTTGGACGTCGCGGACCGCGTCGATGTTCGCGGAGATAGAGGAGACGCCCTTCTCGACGAGGAAGTCGACCATCTCGGGCTTCGAGCCAGCCTGCCCGCAGATGCTGGTGTCGACGCCCAGCTCCCGGCACGCCTCTATCGTGTCGCCGATCAGACGCAACACGGCCGGATGAAGCTCGTCGAAGCGGTCGGCGACGTGTCCGTTGTTGCGGTCGACCGCGAGCGTGTACTGCGTGAGGTCGTTGGTGCCGAAGGAGGCGAAGTCGATGCCGGCGGCCGCCAGCTCCTCGATCTGGAGCGCGCTGGCGGGGGTCTCGACCATCACGCCCCACCGGTGCGTTTCGGGGTCGATCCCGACCTCACGCATGTGGGATTTGATCCCCTCGACGTCCGCCGCGTCGTTGACGAGGGGGGCTCGACCGGCTCGCCGTCGCCGCCCTCCAGTTCGCGGAACTCGTCGGTCGGCGCGTCGATGGTCCGCACCCGGACCGGCCGGGGGTGGAACTCGTCGGCGACGCGCCGAACGCCCTCGATGAGCTCGTCCCGATAGGCCGCCGCGCCGTGGTCGGCGATGTACCGCTCGGGGGTCTTCCCAAGCGACAGCACCATATGTTCGATCCGGAGCAGCCCGACGCCGTCCGCGCCGGTCGCCGCGGCGCGCTCGGCCGCCTCCGGGATCGAGACGTTCACCTTCACCTCCGTCGCCGTCATCGGCTTGACCGGCGTCTCCGGGCGCGCGGCTTCCACCGGCTCGAACTCCTCGCCCGGCTCGGCCGACTCGTCTTCGCCCGCCCGGACCGTCCCCTTGTCGCCGTCGAGGGTGACGTGCTGGCCGTCCCCGAGGACGCGGGTCCCGTTGCCGCTCCCGACGACTGCGGGGACGCCGAGTTCGCGCGAGATGATCGCCGCGTGGCTCGTCATCCCGCCCTCGTCGGTGACGATCCCGGCGGCCCGTTTCATCGCCGGCACCATGTCCGGCATCGTCATCTCCGTCACCATCACGTCGCCCTCCTGTACCTGATCGATGTGGTCGAGCTTGTGGACGATCCGGACGGTGCCGGAGACCACCCCGGGGCTGGCCCCGAGCCCCTCGACGAGGCGGTCGGCGTCGCCGGCGTTCCCGTCTGCGGTTCTGTCCGCTCGCCCGTCAGCAGCGCCGAGTTCCGCGCCGGTCCCGTCGCCGTCGGCGGTTGCCGCGGTGCCTCCTGAGCCGCCCGCGTCCTCGCGGATCGTCGTGATCGGTCGCGACTGGAGCATGTATATCTCGCCGTCGTAGATCGCCCACTCGACGTCTTGGGGGGAGCCGTAGTGGTCCTCGACGCGCTCGCCGAGCGTGACGAGGTCGCCAATCTCCGCGTCGGAGAGGACCCGCGTCGTGCGTCGCTCCTCGTCGACGTCGAGCTGGACGGTTTCCCCGGTCTCTACGTCTTTCACCATCTCGACTTTCTTCTCCGCGACGGTCACCTCGTCGACCGCGCCACGCTCGCGGTCGTACACGTAGTTGTCGGGCGAGACGGTGCCGGAGACGACCGCCTCGCCGAGCCCCCACGCGGCCTCGATGGTGACCTGTGGCTCGCCCGTCGACGGGTGGCTGGTGAACATCACGCCGGACTTCTCGGCGTCGACCATCCGCTGGACGACGACCGCGATGTCGACGTCGGCGTGCGGGAACCCCCGCTGCTGGCGGTAGTAGATCGCCCGCTGGGTGAAAAGCGAGGCCCAACACTCCTTGACTCGGCGGAGGAGGTCCTCCTCCTGAACGTTGAGGAACGTCTCCTGTTGGCCGGCGAACGACGAGTCGGGGAGGTCTTCGGCCGTGGCGGACGAGCGCACCGCGACGAACGCCTCCGCGCCGTCCTCGCTCATCGCCCGGTACTGCGAGAGGATCTCTTCGCGCACCGCCTCCGGGAACGGGGTGTCGAGGATCAGGCGTTCCGCGGTCGCCTCGGCCTCGCGGAGCGCGGTGGCGTCCTCCGGGTCGACGTTGACCGCGTCGAACAGCTCCTCGTCGATCTCGGCCTCCTCGATGAACGTCCGGTACGTGCCTGCGGTAACGGCGAACCCCGGCGGCACCGGGAGGCCCGCACCGATGAGTTCGCCGAGCGACGCGGCCT
Organism: Halobacteriales archaeon SW_8_68_21; assembly: GCA_003023405.1. Taxonomy (GTDB): domain Archaea; phylum Halobacteriota; class Halobacteria; order Halobacteriales; family Haloferacaceae; genus Halorubrum. Next base: position 5,628 of record PXST01000040.1, on the reverse strand, counting down.
TCCCGCCGACGGTCCCGACGTCGTCGGCGTCGACATCCTCCAGCAAGAGTACTGCCATTCGTGTACCCAGAGGATCCGCGAGGCGACGTATGAAGCTTCCGGCAGGCAAACCGATGAACAAAAACAACTCGGACCCGAGTTGTGACCGCGAACCACTCCGATCTCCCTCCCGCCGAGCGCACCGTATTAACGCAGTCGCTGCTGGCAACGAGAGCGAAATGCTCCGAGAAACGAGGGCCGAAACGCCGGGGACAACGAACCGACCTCCGGTTCGTGTCCTTCCACAGGGGTCGTTTCCTCCTATATTTGTCCCCCGTTCCGTGACGCTATCCTGTTACTAGTTACGGCTGCTGTAACACTCGTTCCGAACGTCGAGTCGTCGGACGCACCGCGCGCCGGCCTCAATCGTCGCCGAGCCGTCGCCGCTCGCCGCACAGCAGCCGCTCCCAGAGCCCGAACAGCCGGCTGTCGAGACCGTACGCCTCGTCGACGCGTCGGACCCAGCGGTCGTCGGCGAACAGGTGATGTTGGAACCGTCGTACGTCTGGCGAGAGCGAGTCACGGTCGCCCCCGTAGTAGGAGAGCGACTCCTCGCGGGTCCGGGCGACGAGGTCGGCGGGCACGTCGATCCCGTCGGCGGCCGCAACGTGGTCGAACCACTCCAGGTGGAGCAGCGAGTCGGCGAGGAGGAACCGCTCGCGGAAGCCGGTGACCCGCGACAGCGCCGGCGCGCCGTCGATCCGGACGTCGGTCGGTCGCGAGAACCGCGGTGCGGTCGCGGTCACCCCCGCCCCCTCGGCGACCGCGCCGGCGACGCGTCGCAGCCGCCAGTCGGCGTACCGGACCGGCGCGATCAGCGTGAGTTCGTACCAGATCGGCAGCCACTCGCAGTACGGCTCCGAGAACGCGCCGTCCGCGAGCAGCGTCGCCGCGACCGAGCGGGCCTCGTCCGGCGTCAGGTCCTCCGGCGCGGTTCGAAGGCGACGGACGGTCCGATCGGAGTCAAGGGCGTCGATGCCCGAAAACCCCATTCCCTCGGCGACCTTGACGGTGTACGCCCGGCCGGCGGCGTACCAGTCCGCGAAGTCGACGGGCGCGGTCAGTTGGAGCAGGCGGAGGAGCGCGATACAGACTGAATGGACCGAGCCGAGATAACCGTTCGGCCGTGTTCGGCGGCGCGTCGATCCGAGGACGTGGCGCGTCGGTCCGCGTCACCCGTTCGGGCCGCCGTCGCCGTCGCCCGCGCCGACCGATTCGGGCGGGCCACCGGCGTCGGTTTCCCCGAGGTTTGCTCCGTCGGGTTCCTCCGTTTCGTCTGCTCCGTCAAGCGCGTCGTCGAGCCCCCACTCCGCGGCGCGGTCGCGGGCCTCCGACCGCGCCTGCTCGCGGATCGCCTCGATCCGGTCGTCGTCGGCGAGGAAGGCGGCGACCGCGTCGTCGTCGTCCGCGCCGTCGCGGAGTCGGTCGTCGGGCGCTGCCTCGCGGGTCCGCTCGGCGAGGTCGGCGTCGTCGGCCACCTCGGTCGCCGCCGCGTCGGGCGCGACGCGCAGCGCGTCCTCTTCGTGGGCCGCGGCCAAATCGCCCGCGTCGACGGCGTACAGTTCGACACGGTACGGCCCGGGGACCGCCAGTTCCGCGAGCGCGTCCGGGCCACCGCTGTCCGTCACGGTGTTGTACGCCAGCACGGGGACGCCGTCCTCGAAGGTGATCACGCCGCGGGCCTCGCCCGACAACAGCAACGTCTCCTGCGGGACGAGCGTCGCGTAGCCGGTGAGTTCGCGGTCGAGCGCGCGCGACAGCGTCGTGCCCACGTCCGAGACCACGCGCGAGCGCAGGAGGGTTCCCCGCGGGATGGTGAGCGTCGCCGGATTCGCGGACGACCCCGCCGACTCTCCGCTCATGGCGTGTCGGGGACGACCGCGCTGCGGAACCGGTCCGCGACCGCGCCGCCGTCGCCGTGGCGCACGTCGAGTCGGTCGGCGGCCCGGCGGTAGCGCGCCGCGGCCTCGCTCTCCGGCGCGTGCGCGAGCAGGGGCTTTCCCGCCCGGCGCGCCGCCCGAACCGCGTCGCTCTCGGGGACGTTCGCAAGGACGGGACCGCCGAAGTGGCGCTCCGCCTGCGCTGCCACGTCATCGGCCTCGCTCCGGACCTTGTTGAACAGGACGCCGGCGGTCTCGGTGCCGTACGAGCGTGCGTACTCCTGAACCTTCAGCCCGTCCGAGAGCGCGGGGATCGTCGGCTCGACAACGACCACGACGCGGTCGGCCAACACGACCGGCAGCACGGCCGACTTCGAGCCCAGCGCGGCCGGCGAGTCGAGCAGGAGCACGTCGGTGTCGCGCGCCAACTCCGCCACCACGTCGCGGAGCCGCTCCGGTTCCGCGGCCTCGAAGCCCGCGAGCGAGGTGCCACAGGGGACGACGGAGAGCCCGAAGCGCTCGTAGGTCGCCTCGCTTACGTCCGTCGCGGTGCCGGCGACGAGCAGGTCGTGGAGAGTGACCGTCGCGTCGTCGAGCCCGGCATGAAAGAGGAGGTTCGCCATGCCCGTGTCGGCGTCCACGACCGTCACGTCGTGGTCCTCGGCGAGCGCCATCCCGAGCGCGAGCGTACTCGTCGTCTTCCCCGTGCCGCCCTTCCCGCTGGCGACCGCGAACGCCTCGACCATACCCCTGCTCTCCGGGCCGCCGGGCTAAAAGCTATCCATCGTCGGTCAGAGTGGATCCCGTCTTATCGGCTGGTCACGGTGGCGCGTGCCTGCGAGCGGTCGCCCCC
>PXST01000040.1:2331-2848 GCA_003023405.1 Halobacteriales archaeon SW_8_68_21 | reverse complement strand
CAGCTGGGAGGGCGGCGCAGACGACGTAAGCACCGCAGCGAGTGAGCGGAGCGAACGAGCGAGGAGCACAACGAGTGTGCGCCGCCCTCCCGGCTGGGGCTTCGGTGGTCTCGGTTGAGGTGTCCGATTCGTCGAAATCAGCCGCTTATCAGGCTTCGGTGGTCTCGGTTGAGGAGTCCGATTCGTCGAAATCAGCCGATTATCGGGCTTCGGTGATCTCGGTCAGCAGGTCGCTTCCGTCAGAGCGTTTTTGATCGTGGAACGCGAGATTCCGCCGTGGTCGAGGCGATCTCCGCCGCCGAGTTCTGCGACCTGCTCGACGCCCGTCGGCCGGGCGGCCGCTCCCGTTTTGATCTCCCGGCTCACTCGTCGTGGATGAAGACGAGCCGCTTCGACGCCGTGTTGACCAAACAGAGGTCGATCCCGTCGCGGGTCGCGCCGATCTGCTGCCAGCCGTGGTCGCTGACGAACAGCGTCTGGAACACGCCGCGGTCGCAGTCGGGGTTCGGACAGCCGA
>PXST01000040.1:0-2286 GCA_003023405.1 Halobacteriales archaeon SW_8_68_21 | reverse complement strand
CTCTGGCGCACCAGACCGTCCGTCAGCGACCGGAACTCTTCGGCGGACATCGGACTCGCCGCGTCGTCGTCTCCCATGCGATGGCGTTCGCCGCCGACCGTGTAAAAACCGCCCGCCTGTGGCAACTCCTGACACGGACCCGTCGCCGCGTCTCGTCCGACTGTTCAGTCCGCGTCTCTCCGAACTTTCAGTCCGCGTTTCTCCGACCGTTCAGTCCGCGTCTCTCCGAACTTTCAGTCCGCATCCCGCTTCGTGGCGTCCGCGTGGGCGTCCGCGAACCGCGTCGGCTCGGGGAGCTTGTACCCCGCACACAGCGCCGCGACGAGGTCGACCGCGGCCCCAGCCGACACGCGGTGGCCGGGGCTGACGTACAGCGGGTTCACCCGCCTGCTCGTCGGGTACTGCCGCGACTGAAACGCGTGGCCGATCGCGGTCCCCGGCTCCGTGGTCGTCATCGCGTCGTCCGCGCGGACCGGCGTCCGCCAGCCCGAGGCCGGCCTCGCGGAAGTGGATCCGTCCGGAGCCGTCACAGACCAGCAGGTCGGGGTCGGCGTCGAGCCGGTCGAGCGCGGCCAGTATCGGCCCGCCCTCGCGGAAGGCGAGTAGACCGGGAACGTAGGGGATCGACAGGGGCGTCGTCGCGCTCGCGTACTCGATCACCTCGCCGTCGCGGAACGCGACCGCGGCGGAGACGGCGGCGTCGGGCGCGTCGTCGCGGTCGGTGAGGAACGCCTGATCGATCCCCACTACGACCGGCGCGTCCGAGTCGTGGTCGTCCCTCGCGCCAGGTCCCGTTCCGAGCCGCTCCTGTGCCCCGTCGCGCGCCGGCGGCAGTCCGTCCGCGAGCGAGGGTGCCTCGCCGACCGCGACGGCGGCCGGGTCGAGCGCGTGGTCGTCGTCGAACGTCGCGGCCGCCGCCCGCGCCCACGGCGTCGAGAGCGCACAGGCGATCGAGGCGGCGATGGAACGCCTCCCGCCGGTCGAGCGCGCCAAGCCCTCGTTGCGCCTGCCGAACGCGAGTCCGATGGCGAAGCCGATGAGGTGCGCGAGGTGCGCGATGCCGCCGGCGCTTCCGGCTCCACCGCTCTGGACGCTCTGGAGTACGAGGAGCGCGGAGACGACCGCGATCCCCCACGTGAGGTACTTGATTTTCATCGGGACCACGAAAAAGAGCAGCACCTGCATGTTCGGCCGCCAGACGGTGAGGACGCCGAGGATGGCGAACCCGGCACCGCTGGCACCGAGGATGCCGGTGGACGTGCCCATCCCGATCGCAAAGAGGACGTGGCCGAGACCGGCGAGGATCCCCGACGTGAAAAAGAACGCGACGAACTTCCTCGACCCCACCGCGCGCTCAACGAGCGGGCCGAAAAAGAGGATCACGATGCTGTTGCCGATGATGTGGAACAGCACTCTGGGTGAGTGAGAGAGTACCGACGTGACCCACGTCCAGACGTTGCCGAGCGCGTCCGTGCGGAGGACAAAGAGAGTCTGGTGGAGCCTCGGACCGCCGACGGCCAGCGCGATCCACTGCGCGACGAAGGTGACCCACATCGCAAGCAGGATCGCGTACGTCGCGTTGTTGCGGAAGTAGCTGACCAGTCCACCGGTACCGGTTGCGCGGTCGACCCGGCGCTTGATGCGGTCGATCGCGCCACCGACGCGGCCACCCCCGGTGCGACCGCCGCCGCTCGCCGCGCCGCCGTCGCCGCCCTCGACGCTCTCGTCGAAGCCGCTGTCGAAGACGCCGCCGGGGTCGTTCCACTCGGCGAGGCCCGGGCAGTCGTGGTTCTCGGGCAGTCGGTGTTCGGCGCAGAACGTCTGGCCGCACCGTTTACACTGGTACGGGAGGTTCTCGTACTCCCCGCACACGTCGCACGTCACCATTGCCGTCACTTACGGCGGCGGTCGTAAAGCGGTTTGGCTCTTTAGGTGGTGTCCCGCGTGACAGTCGGCGGCCCTTGTAGTAATTTATAAGCGAAACGCGGCGACACAGCGGTGAACGCCTCCAAAGCCCCAGCCGCTCGTTTATAAGCAGCCGAGGACGGATCGACGGCGAAGACCTCCAAAGCCCCAGCCGCTCGGCTGTACGATGGTGTTTTTGTTTATAAATGACTGCGCGACACGAACACCACCGAAGCCTCAGCCGCTCGGCTGTATGATGGTGTTTTTGTTTATAGATGACTGAGCGACACGAACACCACCGAAGCCCCAGCCACTCGGCTGTATGATGGTGTTTTTGTTTATAAATGACTGAGCGACACGAACACCACCGAAGCCCCAGCC
>PXST01000039.1:11381-19841 GCA_003023405.1 Halobacteriales archaeon SW_8_68_21 | reverse complement strand
CGAGTTCCTCTTCACTCAGATGTTCAAGATGGTCTTTCGACGGTCCAGGCATAGTTTGTACTCACACTCCAACATTACAAATTTTTCGGCTGTCACTAAAGCCGCCGGCTGTCCGAGGGACCGAAGATCCCTCGCTACTCGCGCCATTGAAAGGGCGCTCGGAGGCACGCGCCGACCGCATCGTTCCGTATAAGCGATCGTCGATATCGCTCACATTTGTTTTAAATGTTTTCTCGTCACTACCGGGGTGAGAGATTCATTTCCACTTTCGATCAAGAAGCAGATCTCGTCTCCCGGCTGTTTCAAGTGAGACTGTGTCTGAAGAGTAGGATCTCAGTAGAGCCGACAGTGAATAAAGAAACCGCATTTTTAACCACTGCTAAGGCGCGAGAAGGAGAGAAGCCTACAGCCGGAGCCGCTCGACCGCGGTCCCGGCGGCCTCGAAGTCGTCCCCCGTCGCGGCCGCGACGACGACCGTGTCCGCGTCGGTCGCGGCGTCGAGGTCGACCTCGAAGTCGCCGTCGGCGTCTGGCGTCACGAGCGTCGAGGTCGAGCGCGTGTGGACCGCCACGCGGTCGCCGTCCGTCTCGCCGGCCACGACGACCGCGTCCTCGACGAACTCGGCGGTCGCGGTCAGCTCCGGTCCGGCCGGGCGGTCGCGCTCGACGTAGCGGTCGCGGACCACGGTCGGGGTCTCGACCGGTTCGCCCGCGTCGACGCCGTGCGCCAGCCGGACGAAACCGGCCATCGACCACGCGAGGGGGGTCGCCCCCCCGGTGCCCTCGCCGAACTCCCAGCCGTACTTCGTCGGGTGTTCGCGGTCCCACACCTGCTCGGGTAACATTAGCCCGGAGTTACCGAAGCCGGCCATCGTCTCCAAGAGCGCCTCGGGGTCGAGCTTCTCGTCGTTGGTGCCGCCGAAGGCGTCCGGGCCGCTGGCGCGGGCGCGGAGCTCGTACTCGCCGCGCTCGCCCGTGAATATCGGCCAGAGCCGTCCTCGGCCGTCGCCGGTGCCGGCCCAGGGCGCGCCGGGGTCGCCGACCGCGATCTCGCCGTACGCGTCGCCGACGTAGCGGTACCAGGCCGCGCCGTGGGGCGTGTCCACCCGGATCGAGTCGTCGACCACGGAGACGGAGTTGCGGACGACCGGGTCGTCGGCGGGCTTGATCCCCAGCCGGACGAGTTCGAGGAAGCCGCCGTCGACGATCTCCCGCTCGTCGTACGTCGGCCCGTCGTTGGCGATGGTGCGGGGACGGCCCGCCTCGGGGTCGCCGTCGGCCGTGATCCGGAGGTAGTACGGCGTCTCCTCGTGGCGGTCGGTGCCGGTCGCGGTCGCGCACCACTCCTCGACGCGCGCCGTCCAGTCGTCCGCGAGCGCCAGCCACGCGAGCGCGTCGGCACGGAGCGAGTCGGGCGACTTCGCGGTCCCCGACTGGTCCTCGTTGCCCCGACCCGTCTCGGCGCGCCGGTCGGCCTCCGCGAGCGCGAGCGCCGCGCCGGAGACCAGCCCGGCTATCTCCGCGGCGATGCTCGACGGCGAGTAGCCGGCCTCCTCTTCCCAGCGTTCCTGTGCGGTCTCGGGACCGTTCTCGGCGATGTAGTCGAGCGAGCGGCTGACCTGGTCGTATGTGTAGCCCGCCTCGTCGAGCGTCACGCCGCGCTCGTACAGCTGCCACGCCATCACCGAGGGGAATCCGATGTTGTCCATCTGCTCGCCGCCCCACCGGGTCCGCCCGTCGATGTAGGTGTTCTGCGGGAGGAACCCGTCGTCGTCCTGCTGGGTGTTGTACAGGTACGCCAAGGCGTCGGCACCGCGTTCGAGTTCGTCCATCTCGATCAGCGCGGTGAACACCTGATAGAGGTCGCGCGACCAGACGAAGTTGTAGCCGTAACCGCGGTCCTCCGCGGCGTACTCGGTCTCGCCCCACGGGACCGAGGGGCTGGCGATCCCCGCGCCGTCGTGGGTCTTGTCCTCGACGGCCGCCAGCGTCATCAGCGCGAAGCGGTACTGCGCCGCGAGGTCGGGGTCGTCCGCGACCGAGTCCGGGAGCTCCCGACCGTCGAGCCACGTCCGCCACGTCTCTGCGTAGGCGTTCGCGGCGTCGTCGAAGCCGCGCGCGAGCGCCCCCTCCGCCTCGCCGAGGGCCGCCGCGGTGTCGGAGTCCTCGGCGAACCCGAGCGCGACCGTGTCCGCGACGCTCTCGCCGCTGCCGACCAGCCCGGCGAGGACGACGTTACCGACCGCCTCGCCCAACTCCGCGGCGCGCTCGCCGTCGCCGAACAGCGCGTCCGCCGCCTCGCCGCCGGCCGCGAGCGCGCTCGCCCAGTCGAAGCCGTCGCCGCTCGCCAAGGCGAGCGCGGGGTCGAACGGCTCGCCCGCGTCATCGACCAGCTTGCCTGCGTCGCGGTCAGGATCGTCCTTCCGCGCGAGCAGGTGTGTCCCCTCCTCGCCCGCGACGCACTCGGCGCGGTCGTCGGTGCCGACGTTGGCGACCGTCGCGTCGACGAGCGCGTACACGTCGTACTCGCGGCTCCCCTCGAAGCGGACGTCGGCGAGGATCGCGGTCCCGTCGGTGTCGACCGCGTACTCGACCGAGAGCGTCCAGTCGTGGCCGTGGCCGTCGCCGGTCTCGCGGATCGTCTGTACGTACGCGAGCGCGTCGTCGGCGGCCGGCTCCGTCGTCCGCTCGACGGTCTCGGTCGCCGTGACGTGACCCGTCTCGTCGAAGGTGCGGACCGCGTACCCGGCGTCGGGGTCCGCGACGAGGAAGTCGAACGTCCGGACGTTCATCACGTCGATCCGGGGGAACCGCGCCTCGGTGAGCGCCCCCTCGGTGAGCGTGAACCACACCGGGACCGGCTCGTCGGCGTCGTGGTCGGCGGGCGTGCCGACACCGAACTTCCGGCCGGTCGTCCAGTGGGGGGCCGCCTTGGGGCCGGTCCCGCGGTCGTGCGGGACCGGGAGTTCGCCGTGGCTCGCGAGCGTCACCGTCGCGTCGATCCGGAGCGCGTGCGACCACGCGATGGGGGTGGCGCTGTCGAGGTCCCCGTCATCGAACGCCTGCTCCGCGAACAGCCCCGCCTCGTTGACGAAGTGTCCGTCCGGCTCACACAGCGCGTACAACTCGCGCGCGTCGGCGAACAGCGGGCCGGCGGCACCGCCCCGCTCTTTGACGACGCCAGCGAGCGTCGCCGCCGCCGTCGCCCCCCACAGCGTCGCGACCGACCACACCTTCGCCGCGCCCTGCTCGGCCGTGCGCCAGTCGTCGCCGATGAACCGAACCAGCCCCTCTACGGCGGAGGTCTCGCGTCGGAGCGCGTCGATCGACTGCCGGAGGTGCGTGTTGACGCGGTCGAGGAAGCGGTCGAACTCGCTCGCCCTGACCGACTCGACCGAGCCGGCCCCGTCGGTGGCCGCCGAACCGTCGGCCGCGTCCCCGCTGGACACAGGGTCGGCGTCGACATCGGAGTCGGCCGCGAACCCGTCGTCGATCAGCGCGGCGTACTCCGCGGCCGCGGTCGCGAGCGCGAAGGTGCTGGCGTCGGCGCGGGCGTCCCGTCCCTCGTCGCTCGCGCGCTGAAGGAACCGTTCCGTCTCGGGATTCCAGCGGTCGTCGAGCCCGGACAGCGCCGCGTCCGCGGCGGCCGCGGCCTGAGCGCGCAGCGCCTCGTCGACCGGCGCGCGCGCCACCGCTGCGAACGCCCGCAGGTACTCGGCACCGGTGTGGGTGAACCGCCCCAGGGCGTTCTCCCAGCAGTTCTGACAGCGGCGAGGCAGGCCGTCGTCTTCGGTCGTTTCGAGGAGGAAGTCGACTGCGTCGGCAATCGTCTCGTCGATCCGGTCGCGCCACTCTACCGGGAGGTCGGCCTCGCGGCGGAGCGTCGCGAGGAAGGCGACGACCGTGGCGGGCTGGTCGAGCTGGTCGTTCGGGCCGGGGCTCCCGTTCGCACCCTCGATCCGGGCGTTCGCCCAGCCGGGCGCGACCTTCCCGGAGTCGGCCCACACCCGGTGGGGCCACGAGCCGTCGGCGTCCTGCGTCCGGCAGAAGAAGCTCGCGGTCGCGAGCAGCTCCTCGCGCGCGTCGAGACCGAGCTCCTCGCGCGCGTCGAGCAGCGCGGTCGACACCGTCGCCTCGTCGCGGAACCACGTGTAGCCGTACCCGCCGGAGGTCGAGTAGAACGGGTCGAACTCGGGCGCGGCGATCCGCGCTCCGGACTCGGCGGTGAGCAGATCGAGCGCGCGGAGGTCGCTCGCGACGACGGACGGCGGTGGCGATGTTCGAGACCGCCTCGATGCGGCGCTGGCGGTCGACCCCGTCGGTGAGGGCGTCCTTCGCGTCGTCGCCAGTGTCGCGCGCCTCGCGGCGGTCGACGACGGCGCGGCCCGCGAGCGTGACGCGCTCGGTGCGCCCGTCGCGTTCGAACGGCGCGCGGACGACGACGTCCGGGGTCAGTCGGGAGTCCTCGCGGCGGTCAATCTCGCCGCGGTGCGGGAAGCCGTCGTGGGCCTCGCCGAGGAGTTCCGGGATCGTCCGCAGTCGCTGGCCGTGAGCGTTCGAGAGGCCGGTGGAGGCGGTGAAGAAGTCGTGTTCCGTGCGGTGGTACACTTCGACGACGCTGCCGTCGTCGGGGCCGGCGGCCTCGTGGACCATGTTGCCGACGCGGCCCTCGGCCATGTCGGGTGAGAACGCGTAGGCGGCGACGAGTTCGGCGTCTGCCGGCGGCGACCCGCGGAGTTCGACGTGAGTGAGGTGCGTGTCGCTCACGACGAGGTCGAACTGGTGGATCGTGTAGCGGCCGGCGTCGTACTCGGTCTCGACCAAGGGCGTGTCGCCGTCGTAGTGCTGGCGGGTCGTTTCCAGGTCGTCGAACCACCGGACGCCTCGCCCGGCGGTGATCCCCGTTCGGAGACGGTCGGCACCGCCGACCCCCGACAGGGAGTACGAACAGTCGTGGACGGTTCCGTCCGGCCCGACGTGGACCAGTCGGCCGTCGTCGCCGGTGAACGCGCCGGCGGTTATCGAGTGCTCCGCCGGGTAGCGCTCCCCGCGCCGACGTTCGTGTTCCGCGAGGGCGGTACGTAATCGCATACGCGCCCTGCGCCTGCCGGAGTAAAAGCCTTGACGACCGCAGCGGGAACGGGTGCGGGGGCGAGAGAGGACCCGACGACCGGGGAGAAAACCGGACGGACCGCGCTGTCGCCGCGTTCTCGACACCCGCACGAGAGCAACACCGAAGGCCCCGGGCGTCGATGGCCGTCACATGTACCATCCCGGACCCCCGCGCTTCCTCGCGACCGGCGAGCGGACGGAGTTGGCACCGAGAGACCCGGACCCTGACGGGCGGTACGCGTGGCGCGTCGCCGACGCCCCCCCGGGCAGCGAGGCGACCGTCGGCGACGCCCCGGTGACCGAGTTCACCCCGGACGTCCCGGGCCGCTACCTGCTCGGACTCGACGCCCCCGACGGCGACCACCTCCTCACGGTGCGGGCGTTCCCCGCGAGCTACGAGGGGGTCGATGTCGCGGGCGGGAGCGGCACCGCGATACGCGACCGCGACGCGGACGACGCGCCGGCGGAGTACGCCGCACAGGAGCGCCGCGAGGGGGTCGGTCGGCCGCGCGTCCGGGTGGACGCGCGCGTCGAGTTCGACGGCGACGGCGCGGCCGGGGAGCGCGCCGGCGAGGCGGTGTTCACCGCGACGCTGACGCCGAACCCGGACTCGACGCTCGACGCCGCGGATCTCGTGGTGACGTTCGTCGTCGACGACCGCGACGTCGAGAGCGCGGTCGGGGCGGGGCGCACGAACCCCCGGGACGCGCTCGACGCGAGCGGCGACGACCGCGAGCTCCGCGTGCCGCTCCCGCGGGTCAGCGTCGCCGACGCGGCCGCGGTCGAGCGCGCCGCCGCGGACGGTCCGACCGTCGGCGACGCTGGAGAAGCTGGGTTGACGCCGGACGCGCCGGACTTCGAGACGCGACGGCTCAACGACCCGCCCGAGTGGACCCGGGACGCGTCCGTCTACGAGGTGTTCGTCCGCACCTTCGCGGACACCGACGAGGGGGCGGCGTTCGACGCGATCGCGGAGCGGATCCCACAGATTGCTGACCTCGGCGTCGACACGCTGTGGCTCACGCCGGTCCTCGGCCACGACGGGAAGCCGCACGGGTACAACATCGTCGACTTCTTCGACACCGCCGCCGACCTCGGTGACCGGGAAGAGTTCGAGGCGCTCGTCGAGACCGCCCACGACCACGGGCTGTGCGTCCTCTTCGACTTCGTCGCCAACCACACCGCGCGCGACCACGAGTGGTTCCGCGACGCCTATCGGAACCCCGACTCGCCGTACCGCGACCGCTACGAGTGGCAGCGGGAACCTACTTCGACTGGGAGCTGATCGCGAACCTGAACCACACCGACCTCGAGGTCCGTCGGTTCCTGCTCGACGTGGTCGACGAGTGGGCACCGCTCGTCGACGGGTTCCGCTGTGACATGGCGTGGGCAGTCCCCGACTCGTTCTGGCGCGAGCTGCGGGACCGCGTGAAAGACATCGATCGAGAGTTCCTCCTGATGGACGAGACAATCCCGTACATTCCCGGCTTCCACGAGGGGATGTTCGACGTCCACTTCGACGCGACGCTGTACTTCCAGCTCCGGCAGGTGGGCCGGGGCGCGGAGCCGGCGAGCACCGTCCTCGACGCGGTCGACCAGCGCGCCGAGATCGGGTTCCCGGACCATGCCGAGTTCCTCCAGTACATCGAGAACCACGACGAGACGCGCTACCGCGTCGAGTGCGGCGACGCCGCGGCGGCCGCCGCGGGCGCGGCGATCATGACACTCCCGGGCGTGCCGATGGTGTACGCCGGCCAGGAGATCGGGCAGCGCGGTCGCCGGGACGCGATCGCGTGGGACCACGCGCGCGAGGAGGTGCGCGATCGCTACGAGCGCCTGCTCGCGACGCGACGCGACCACCCGGCGCTCGGGCCGGACGGCGACGTGTCCCGCGTCGGGTACCACGTCGCGAGCGGCGACCTCTCGGAGCAGCCGATCGTCGCCAGCGGCGACGTTCACCCGGACGACATCGTGGCGTTCCGTCGGAGCGACGGCGAGGAGACGCTCGTCGTCGTCCTCAATTTCGCGCCCGCCGACGCGAGCGTCGCGGTCGAGGTCGACCACGGCGAGCGCGACCTCGTCACGGGCGAGGACTGCGTCGTCGCGGACGGCGACGGCACCGAGCGGATTCGCGTCGACGACGTGGCCGTGGTGCCGGTCGCGGGCGAGTGAATTTCTCTGGAGAGGGCGTCCGTGCCGCCGTCGCCCGCGCGGTCGGACGCAACGCTTGAGTCGGTGGGGGGTCACAGGAAATCGTATGCGACTCGACCGCTCCGACGGCGTCTTCTGTCACGTCACCTCGCTGCCGGGGGCGTACGGGATCGGCGACCTCGGCGAGGGCGCGCGCGAGTTCCTCTCGTTCCTCGGGGACGCCGGCGTCGACCACTGGCAGATCTGTCCGATCGGGCCGACCATCTCCGTCGCCGGGGAGTCGCCGTACCAGTCGCCGTCGGCGTTCGCCGGCAACCCGCTGTTCGTCGACCCCGACGGCCTCGTCGAGGCGGGCTGGCTCGACGAGGGAGACCTGACGCCGATCCCCGACTTCCCGACCGACCGCGTCGATTACGACGCGGTACGCGGGTACAAACTGCCGCTGTTGCGCACCGCCTTCGACCGGTTCGAGGAGCGGGCGACCGAGCAGGACCGCGCGGCGTTGGACGCGTTCGTCGACGAGGAGCCGTGGCTCGGCGACTACGCGCTGTTCAGGGCGCTTTCGGACGCGCGCCCGGAGGACCTCTGGACCGGGTGGCCCGAGCCGCTGCGGACGCGCAATCCCGATACACTGGTCGAAGCGCGCGAGGAACACGCCGAGGAGGTCCGGTTTCGCGAGTTCGTCCAGTGGACGTTCGACGGTCAGTGGCGCGATCTGCGCGCGGTCGCCGCCGAGGAGGGGATTTCCATCGTCGGCGACGTGCCCATCTACGTCGCGCTCGACTCCGCCGACGTGTGGGCGAACCCGGAGGCGTTCCGGTTGGACGCGGATAACCGCCCGACCGCCGTCGCGGGCGTCCCGCCGAACGCGGGCGATTCCGGCCAGCGCTGGGGGAACCCGCTGTACGACTGGGATCGGCTCGCCGAGTCGGGGTACGACTGGTGGCTCGACCGGTTCCGCCGGCTGTTCGAGCTTGCGGACGTGGCGCGGCTCGACCACTTCCTCGGGTTCGTGAAGTACTGGGCGATCCCGGCCGACAGCGACGACCCCGCGGACGGCGAGTGGCGGGCGGGACCGGGCCGGGACCTGTTCGAGACGATCGAGCGCGAGCTTGGCGAGGCTCCGTTCATCGCCGAGGACCTCGGGTTCGAGGAGCCGGCGATGGACGAGCTGATGGCGGAGTTCGGCTTCCCGGGG
>PXST01000039.1:0-11348 GCA_003023405.1 Halobacteriales archaeon SW_8_68_21 | reverse complement strand
GAGGGCGTCGTCGGCTACACGTCGACGCACGACACGGACACGTGGGTCGGCTACTTCGACGACCTCCCGCCCGAACAGCGCGACTGCTTCCGGTACAACGTCGGCTCCGACCCCGACGAGCCGAGCGAGTGGGCGATCATCGACGAGGTGTGGGCCTCGGAGTCGATCCTCACCGTGACGACGGTTCAGGACCTGCTCGGACTGGGCAGCGGCGCGCGGTTCAACGAGCCGGGCACCTTAGCGGGCAACTGGGAGTGGCGCGTGCCGCGCGACGCGCTCGACGACGCGATCGCGGACCGGCTGTGGGAACTGGCTGGCGACCACGTGCGGTAGGTCCGTGACCGGACTCCTCCCCGACGCCCCCGTCGTCCACGTCGCGGTGATCGTCGCCGCGACCGGGTTCATCTGGCTCGGTAGCGGGTGGTTGGAAGAAGCGGCCAAGACCCTCTCCGAGTACTACGGGCTGCCCGCGGTGGTCCAGGGATCGGTCGTCGTCGCGGTCGGGTCGAGCTTCCCGGAGCTGGTGAGCGTGCTCGTCACCGCCATCACCGGGGTCTTCGACATGGGCGTGGGCGCGCTCGTCGGCTCGGCGATCTTCAACGTCCTCGTGATCCCCGCCGTGGCGGGCATCGGCGGCGAAGGCGAACTGGATGCGAATCGGACGATCGTGTACAAGGAGGCGCAGTTCTACATGCTCGCGGTCTCGGCGCTTGTCGTGACGTTCGCGCTCGCGGTCATCTACTTCCCGGTCTCGTCGGACCCGATTGTCGGGACGATGTCCCGGTCGCTCGCCGTCATCCCGCTCGCGCTGTACGCGTTGTACCTGTTCATCCAGTATCAAGACGTCGACGACGCGGACATTGACCGTGTCAGGGACGGGGTGAACATCGGCCGGGAGTGGGCGAAGCTGGCGGCCGGGCTCGGGCTCATCGTCGTCACGGTGGAGCGGCTCGTCGCGTCGGTCGAATCGCTCGGCGTCACCTTCGGGATCCCCGAGTTCCTCGCGGGCGTCACGATAGTCGCGGCCGCGACGAGCCTCCCGGACACGCTCGTGAGCGTCCGGACCGCGCGCGAGGACCGCGGCGCGACGAGCCTCGGGAACGTCCTCGGGTCGAACACCTTCGACCTGCTCGTCGCGATCCCGCTCGGCGTGCTGATCGTCGGCGAGGTCGCCGTCAACTTCTCGACGGCGGTGCCGATGCTCGGCGTCCTGACCGTCGCGACGGTACTCCTCTTCGTGACGCTGCGGACAGGGCTGGCGCTGGAACGGCGCGAGTCGTACGCGCTGCTTGCGGCCTACGGCCTGTTCGTCGCGTGGGTCGTCGCCGAGACGGTCGGGGCGACGAACGCGCTCAGAGGGGTGTGAGATTCGATGGGGCAAGGGTTTCCCGCGATCGATCGTCGCCGGCGACGCGCGTCGGCCACCGTCGCCGGCCGGTCCGGGAACTCAGGAGTTTCGCCCGACAATGAAGTACAGCAGGATACCGAGGATCGGTGCGAAGAACACGACGAGCGCCCAGAGGACGGGCGGGTGTTCGCTGCGGTCCTGCGCGTCGGAGTACGTCCACGCGATCATCGCGAAGTGGACGACGAGGAACAGCAACCAGATCAGGACGACGATGCCGGCTGCCGCGCCTTGGAGGAGCAACGGGGACATGTCGGTCAAGACCAGAACGGCCGCGGACAAGTGTTTTCGGGATCAGTCTCAGGGGCGCTCGGCGAAACCGATATGCGTGCTTGAGCTAAACATTTCGCATGGCCAACGCGGCGCGCGCGGTCGGCGTCGGGATCGAGTGTCTCGGGGCCGCGGGGCTTCTCGCACTGTCTCGGGCCGCCCACGGCGAGGTGCGCGCCGCTCCGCTGGCGCTCGGTTTCGCGGCCGGCTACTGCTACCGACACGCACGAACGGCCGCGGGCTGTCGGCGGTTCCGCGGCGGTCCGGGGCGGAGCCTCGGCGTGGCGCTGGCGTGGGCGGCGCTCGGTGTCGCGGTCGGCCGGTCCGTCGACGAGCCGCCGGCGACCCGCTCGTTCGGGGCCGGACTCGGGCTGGGGTCGGCCGCCTACTGGCTCGCGCGGCGCGGGGAGACCGCGCCGGCGGGAGCCGCCCGAGCCAGCACTTGAGTCGTCGCTCGGACGCGCCCGTCGCAGACCGAACCGTTTTGATCCCGCGGCACCCGAACCCGGTATGTACGTCCCAGTCGACGCGGACCGGCTCCGCGCGGACGTCAAGGCGAACGCGGCGTTCGGTCGAGTCGAGACGGACGACCCGGAGGCGCACGCGCGAACGAACCGGACCGGCACCGAGGCGAATCAGGCGGTCAGAGATCGGCTGGTCGAGCGCCTGCGCGACGCCGGACTCGACGTGACCGTCGACGCAGTCGGCAACGTCCTTGGGACGTGGACCCCGGCAAGCGCCGACCCGGACGCGGCCCCCGTGGTCTCGGGGAGCCACCTCGACAGCGTCCCCGAGGGCGGGATCTTCGACGGGCCGCTCGGCGTCTACGCCGCGCTGGAGGCGGTGCGCGCGATGCGCGACGCCGGGGTCGAGCCCGACCGCCCGGTCGGCGTCGTCAGCTTCACCGAGGAGGAGGGCGCTACCTTCGGGAACGGCCTGCTCGGCTCGACGGTCGCCACGGGCGAGACGGCCCTCGACGAGGCGCTCGCGCTGACGAACGACGACGGAGATCCCCTCGGCGAGGCGCTCGACCGGATCGGCTACCGGAGCGGCGGGGAGTCGGAGGGCGACGCGGTCGACGCCGCCACACCGACCGGCGCGGACGGCGTGGCGACGACGCTCGACCCCGCCTCGTGGGACGCCTTCTACGAACTTCACGTCGAGCAGGACACGACGCTGGAGGAGACGGGCGCGGCCGCCGGCGTCGTGACGACGATCACTGGGATCACGCACTGCGAGGCGACGATCGAAGGGGAAGCGAACCACGCGGGCGCGACGGCGATGGACGGCCGAACTGACGCGCTCGCGGCCGCGAGCGAGTTCGTCTTGGACGTCGAGGCGGCCGCGAACGAGGTCGTCGAGACCGCGTCGCCGTCAGCGGTCGGAACCGTCGGGTCGCTATCTGTCGAGCCGAACGCGACGAACGTCGTCCCCGGCCGCGTCGCGGCCGAGGTGGACGTCCGCGATGTCGAGCCAGAGTCGATGGAAGCCATCGTCGACGCCGCGCAGGACTCCCTCGCCCGGCTGGAACGCGAACGGGGGGTCGAGACCGAGTTCGAGCGACCCTTCGACGTGGCACCGACGCCGATGAGCGACCGGCTACGCGAGGCCGCCCGCGAGGCGGCCGTCGTCGCCGATCAGGAGGCGATCGACCTCCACTCGGGGGCGGCCCACGACGCGATGCGGGTCGCGCGCGTTACGGACGCGTCGCTGCTTTTTGCCCCCTCTCGCGACGGGATCTCGCACAACCCCCGCGAGTGGACCGACTGGGACGACTGCGCCGCCGCGACACAAGTGCTCGCGGGGGCGGTTGCGCGCGTCGCGGTCGACGAGGGGTGATTCCCGCGCTTTAGCCGCGGGAGGGGGTCAAGGCGTCCGCGTCCACGCCGGCGCAACCGTTTCGGGTCGGGCGCGAGCGACGGGCATGAGGCGTCCGCTCGGACTCGCCACCGCCGCGGTGTACGCCGCCGCACTGCTCTCGAACGAGAAGGTGACGCAGCGTCGGGCCTCCGACGCGGTAGACGTCAGCGAGGCCACCGTCCGGAACCGGTACAAGGAACTACTCGAGGCGAGCGGCGACGTGGCCGCCTGACCCGACACAAGTCGATCCGACCCGGCCCGACCCAAATCGATCCGACCCGACCCAAGTCGATTCGACCCGAACCAACGGGATCGAGACCTCGATCGACCCGCCACCCACGTTTTTAACGCACCCGGATGTAAGCGGAGACATGGTTGACGCGTTCGTCAGACTGGTCTGCCCCGAGTGTGGCAAGGAATGGCAGGACAATCCCGCTGACCTCCAAGACCTCCGGTCCAACTTCAGCTGTTCGGCGTGTCACGCGACGCGGCGGCTGGCCGAGTTTATGCGAACGGAACGCGACCTCGAGGCCGTTCGGCAGTTTCAGTGACCGGGCGGGCGACTCTACGCCCCGGCAGGTTCGCTAAGTTCGATCCGGCGGTTCTCGTCCGGCAGTCCCGTGCGTGGCGAGACCCGCGAACGGCCCTCGTCCGGGAGCGAGCGATCACCACGGAGCCGCGGATGTCGGTAAACGATCCTGAACGATTCACCGAGAAACCACTTCTCCGCCCCGCTACTCACGAAATACGTGAAGACCATGGTAACGTGGCTCAAGATAATAATATATACCTCCAGTAGCAAAGAACTGGTACTCATGAAGAAGCAGGAACTCATCCATCTTCACGGTCTCCTCGCGGAGGTACGAAAACAGTGCGAATTCTGGGACGACGACGTTGATCTTGAAGCGTACGAGGAACAGGGTGTGAAACCGACATCGATTCACAAGTCGAAAACCGACCACAAGGCTGCCGTTTTCAAGCTGACCGGAGGAATCACCGAGCCGATGGAGTCGTCCGAGTCGGAGCCGCTGGCTCCGACGGCCGACTGAAACTTACCGCGTGCCGCTCCTCGCCGACCGTCCCGCTCACCGCCCAGCGGCGGGGCCGCCTTCCGATCGCCGAGGCGATCAGTCGTCGGGGTCTTCTTCGTCGTCGGTGGCTGCCGCCTCCTCGGCGCGGTCGCTCTCGTCTGGGTCGATCTCGGTGACCGACAGCACCTTCAGCGGAATGTTCCGGAGCCGCTTTCCGATCTCCTTGCGCGCCACGCGGCTGGCGTGTTCGTCGCGGTCGACGTTGAACACGTCCATCTGAAGCTCCAAGGCGACGAGCGCCTCGTCCGCCGCGAGAAACGCCGGGTCAAGCTGCTCACCGCTCGGCGACGTTCGGGTTCCGGCGTCGATCTCGACGTAGTTGAGATCCGGGTTAAGCATCTCACCGGTCTTCGAAATGGCGATCCGGACCGCCTCGTCGACGGTTTCCACGTCGTACACCGGGACCGCGGCCTCGACGACGACTCGACAGTCCATCACGTGTGGAGCTACCACGCGAACGAGTATCAAACTTCGGCCGCGGCCGGGTTTCGGACGCTTCCCTCACTCGCCGCCGGCGCGGAGGTGGTAGAATACGTATGTCTGCGCATAGCCGGCGAACTCGCCGCCGAACCGCTCGCGGATCGCCCGCGACGTCGCCGCGTAGCTCCCGCGGTCGCAGTCGGGGTAGTACTCCTCGATAGTGGTGCGGATCCAAGTGTCGAGGGGCACCGCTTCGAGGAACCCGAGCGAGAACAACAGCACGCAGTCGGCGACCTTGTCGCCGACCCCGACGAACCGCGTGAGCGACTCGCGGGCCTCCTCGTACGGCATGTCGGCCGCCTCTCGGGGGTCCGCCTCGCCGCTCGCGACCATCTCGGCCGTGCGCTGAACGTACGGCGCGCGGTAGCCCAAGGAGAGGTCGCGGAGTTCGGCCTCCGTGCGCGCGGCCAGCTGCTCCGGCGTCGGGAAGACGCGGTACGTCTCGTCGCCGAGCGCGACCGCGTCGCCGTACGTCTCGCGGAGTCGCCGTTGCATCCCGTGGATGCGGGCGACGCGCATCTGTGCCGAGCAGATGAACGAGATCAAACAGGGGAAGACCGGGTCGCGGGTCAGCCGCATCCCCTCGTAGGCGTCGTACGCGCGCTCCAGGAGGGAGAGGTCCGGCGTGGCGTCCAAGATCGCGTCGAGGTCGTCGTCGAGTCGGAGCAGGTGAGTCAGCAGCGGCTCGGCGTCCGTCGACGCCTTCCAGCGGAGCGTCCCGTCGTGGACGCCCCCATCCTGTCGGACCCGGACCGCAACGCGCTCGTCGGTCACGCCGGGGATCGGGTCGACGACGGTCTCATACCACGCGTCGCCGCCGTGCGCGTGAAGCTCCCCGTAAGCGTCGCCGTCCGCGCGGTTCCAGAGGTAGCTCTGTCCGCTCTCAAGGGTCGCCTGAAGGTCGAACGGTCCGGCCAAGTCGCCGATGTCGATCGCCCCGCGTTCCATCGTATTCTGTGAAGAGGCGCACAGACATGCGGGTTTCGGTCTCGGACCGCCGCGGGACGGCTTTTTGTCCGCGGGACCCCTACCGCAGGTATGCCGACGTACAGGCGGGCGACCCGGGTGCCGGCTCCGATCAAAGCCGTGTGGGAGTTTCACTCCACGGTCGATGGACTGCGAGAACTCACCCCCGGCTGGATGCGTCTCCGAATCGGCGATGTCGAGGGGCCGGACGGCGAGTCCGACCCGGAAGTCCTCGTCGCCGGGTCGACGATCGAGATGTCCGTCAGGCCGTTCGGAATCGGACCACGGCAGTGGTGGACCTCGCGGATCGTCGAACGGGACCCCGAGGGAACGACCGGCCCGGAGCGCTCCGCCCGGTTCGTAGACGAGATGGAGGGCGGCCCGTTCCGACGCTGGGAACACACACACGCGTTCTACGCCGACGGCGACGAGACCCTCCTCGTCGACACGGTCGCCTACCGGTTGCCGCTCGGACCGCTCGGTGACGCCGCCGGTCCGCCGGCGAAGGTCGGGTTCGGGGGAATGTTCCGCGACCGACACCGCCGGACGGTCGAACGGTTCTCGGAGAACTGAACGCGTCGCAGACCGCGACCGCACAGCGAACGACCTACAGCGACACGGTCTGGGCCGCGTTCGCGTCGAACGTGAGTTCGAAGACGGCACCGTCGTCGTTTCGCACCTCAATGTCCCACTCGTGCGCCTCGACGATGCGGTCGACGATCGCCAGTCCGATCCCGGAGCTGTCGGCCGACGAGACGCCCGAGTCGAAGACCGTGTCGACCATCTCGACCGGGATGCCGGGACCGTCGTCCGCGACGTACAGTCCCCTGTCGCCGCCCGCCACGAGCGGCCCGATCTCTATGCCGACATCCCGACCGCCGTGGTCGATCGCGTTTCGGAAGAGATTCTCGAACGCCTGCCGGAGCCGGCTCGGATCGGCCTCGACGCGGCCGATCTCGTCGGCTATCGTGAGGCTCGCGTCGGGCGCGCGCACCGACTGCCACGCGTCCTCCGCGATGTCCCTGATCGGGACCTGCTCCGTGTCACCGATCGCCTCGCCTCGCCGCGCGAGCATGAGGAGGTCGTCGATCAGTGTTTCCATGCGGTCGACCGCGCCCCTCATGGCCTCGTACCGCGCCGGCGAGAGATCCTCCTCCGAGAGCGAGAGGTACCCCGAAAGCACGTTGAGCGGGTTCCTGAGGTCGTGTGAGACGACGGCGCTGAACTGTTCGAGCTGGTCGGCCTGTCGTCGGAGCGCCGCTCGGCGGTCCTTGCGCGCGATGGTGTGCGCGACCAAGTCGCCGAGCGTGCGGTACAGATCGATCTCGTCGTCCGTCCAGACCCGGCAGTCGTCCGACTCGAACGCGACGATCCCGCTCAGTTCCCAGTCGACGACGAGCGGCACGTGAACAGTCGCCAGTGACCGCTCGCCCGCCTCAACGCTCCCGCTGCCGGGGGTCGCCGGAGCGGTGGAGGGACGCGCGACGTTGGCGAACGTCGACAGCTGATCTGGCTCGGGGAACTCCTCGAACGCCCTCGGCGCGGAGTCGAACCCGTCGGGGCACCAACTGTACGCGGGCACGAACTGCCCGTCGTCTTTCCGGTAGCAGACGATCCGGTCAAGGTCGGCGTGTTCGCCGACGTTTTGCATCGTCCACTCGACCTTCGTGCCGACCTCGTCGGCCCGTGTGGTCATCAGCGTCGTTCCGGCGTCGAGCAGCACTTCGGCGAGGCGGGCGACATCCTCGCCGCCGAGTCGAACGCGGTCGGGGTCTACCTGACTCGCCAGACACTCGACGATCCGAGCGTCGTCGCCGGATCCGTCGACGGTCGAGTCCCGCCCGCCCGCCTCCACTGCGTCGTCCACGTCGGCCGACAACAGGGCGCGGATCGTCGCCGTCGTCGCGTCTTCGACGAGCGCGATCACCGGGATGTTCGACGGGAGCGCCCTGAGGCGGTCCCGCACGACTCCGTCGGTCGTGGCCGCGGCGGTGACGACCACGCCGCAAGTCGCGTTCAGCGGCCCTGCGCCGTCGCGGTCCGCGTCGAGATCGGCCGGGGTGAGCGCGCGGAACGTCGGGCCGTCGGGTCCCTCCCAAGCGGCGTCCACCGCGCGGGACACGCGTTCGCCGGCGCTCGCATCGTCGCCCACGAACGCGACGACAGTTCGCCGGTCCATACCCAGTCCAGTCGGTCGGCGGGCTTCAAGATTTATCTCAAAATATCGAGGCTGAAAACGCTACTCGCGGTCGGCGGCCGCCGTGACGTAGATGCCCAGGAGGACGACACAGCCGCCGGAAACGGTGGCCGGCGTCGGGGTCTCCGACAGCAACGCGAACGCGAGCAGCGTCGCGCCGACCGGTTCACCGAGCAGCGAGACGGAGACGACGCTCGATTCGAGGTGTGCGAGCGCCCAGTTGAGGACGGTGTGACCGCACAGCCCCGGTCCTGCCGCCAGCCCGGCGAACAGCAGCCACTCTCGGGGCGGGTATCCGGTGAGCGGACGCCCGGCCGCGAGGACGAAGACGAGCAGCACGACCACGCAAACGCCGTACACGACCGTGACATAGGGGATCAGCGAGATCCGCTGGCGCAGCGAGCGTCCTGCCAGCACGTAGCCCGCAGCGGCGACCGCACCGGACAGCGCGAGCGCGTTCCCGTACAGCGGACGGGGACCGACCGCCACGCCGCCGAGGAAGTCGCCGAGGGACATCGACGCCATGCCGACCACGGCGACCGCGATGCCCGCACCCATGCGGCGCGTGACGCGTTCGCGCAACAGCAGCCACGCGCCGAGCGCGACGAACACCGGTTGTGCCTGAACCAGCGTCACGCTCGCCGCGACGCTCGTCCACCGGAGACTCTCGAACCACGCCGCGAAGTGGACGGCGAGCGCGACCCCGGAGAGGGCCGCGAACGCGAGATCCCGGGAGCGGATCCGCGCGAATTCCCCGCGATACCGCCACGCGGCGACCGAGGCCAGCGGCAGCGTCGTGAACAGCACCCGATAGAACGCGGCCACCGAACTCGGCGCGTCGCTCAGGCGCACGAGGATCGCCCCCGCGCTCACGGCAGCGACCGCGACCGCCAGTCCCGCGCTCGGTGACACCGCCGGCTTCGAAGTCATCAGATCCCGCGGCCGTTCGAGCGGCGGGTGCTTACGGGTTTCGAGTGGCGAGCGCTCCGGTCGGAAGATGCGCCCTCACCGTTCGACGAACGCAGCGACGGTGACTTCACCTCTCGGTTCGAACCGCGGGCCATGTGTGCGGACACGTTCGGAGTCGGTATCCGCGTCGCCGAGACGGAACTCCGCGTCGTCGTCGGCGTCCCCTCCGACATCGACGCCGGGTGGACCGACCCCGAGGCGTTCCAGTCGCTCGTGGCGGAGACGGTGTGGGAGCGGCTCGACCGACGTTGGACCTTGGAGGCCGTCGCCGCGCGGTACGAGACCGGCGAGACGGCACCACTCGGGAGCGTGACCATCGAACCGGACGGAACGGTCGTGGAGACCGACCTCGAACGCGTCGACGCGATGGACGACTGACAAACCGTCGTGGCGGCCGAGAAACGTCGCGAGCAGCGGCTCAGCCGTCCGACGCGCCGGCCTCGACCGCGACACCGATGGCCCACACCCGATCCGGACAGTACGCAGTGAGATCGTACCGGGTTGGTCCCACGGTCTCGCTCCACGTGTTCAGCGCGTCGAGCGTCACCAGTCCCGACAGCGTCGCGCCGAGGGTTCGCGGCGTCGTCTCGGGATCCGCCAGCGCGGCGTGGATCTGCTTCGACTGCGGGTAGTTGCGGTCGCACGCCTCGATCCCCCGCTTGGCCTCCGCCCAGTGCCGACGGACGTACCCGAAGATCGTCGGGTCCTCGCGGGAGAGCCGTTCGACCGCAGCCGCCTCAACGTCGGTACCGACGACCGAATCGACGCGATCACCGGCCCGAGACATCACCTCCGCGGGCCCCCCGACGGAGCATCCGATCGCGATGCGGTTCGCCCGCCCCTCGAACCGCTCCAGAAGCCGGTCCGTGAACGCGACCGCGGAACCGGGTCCGTCGCGCGCGGCGACGGGGGCGAGGTCATCGATCACCAAGTCGACCGTTCCCGAGGGAACCCCATTGAGGTGGGACGCCACGGCGTCAAGGACTCGCTCGTTCCCGGCCCCACGACCGAGCACCGTGTACGCGAACCCCTCGTTCGCCATGACCTGCGTCGACGAGGCGGCACCGCTCCGAGCGACATCGCTCGCGTCTACCACCGCCTCCCGGCCCGGCGGCCCCGCAACCGTCCGCTGCCACCCCATCCGCCAGGCTTCGACACCGGTCCCGAACAACACCGACACGACCCGCTCCGCGGCGATCCCGTCGCGAACTGACGGGTGGTCCCCACAGGCCAGTCGTACCGTGGCGTCGGCGTCGTTCGCTCCGTGCATGATACCTTCACTTCATCGACAAAACACATAAACTTACGCATGATACTATCAGTACTGATATGATTATCCGCGGGCCGAGGATTGCCCCGTCGCTCGCGGGTCGGTGACCGAGTGCGCCGTCGCTGTTCGACGGTGTCGAGCCGAGGGCTCGCGACACATGAAAACAGCCCACGGACGGTCTATCCGTGGGCTGAAATGTGAGAGCTTCTCGCTCTCGTATGAGTGGAGAGGCGGCGACTCGTCGTTCCCAGAGGATCGCTCACTCCAGTACTTCACGATACGCTGGTGGGCTTAACTTCCGTGTTCGGAATGGGTACGGGTGTTTCCCCACCGCTCTGGCCGCCTTCATGCCGACTCTCGGACTCGAACCGAGACTCTCTGTCGAGAGACGCCTGTGTCGGTCGTGGTTCAAAACAACCGTGTAATCGTGCGATCCAGGTACCGCCTGAACTCATGCGAGTCGTGGCGCGTCAGCGCCAATGAATGTGGCTCGGTCTGTTAGTTCTCGTGGGCTCGAACACCTCGTTGCCTCGGTGCGTACACCCCGAGTCTATCGAACTCGTCTTCTACGAGTGACCTCTCTGGTACCTCTTTTCCATGTGGGTTTCGAGCTTAGATGCGTTCAGCTCTTACCCCGTGTCGCGTGGCTACTCGGCACGTGCCCTTCCGGACAACCGATACACCAGTGGCGACCAAACGTAGTTCCTCTCGTACTATACGTTTGTTCACGTCAGGTACCTCACACCCCCAATAGATAGCAGCCGACCTGTCTCACGACGGTCTAAACCCAGCTCACGACCTCCTTTAATAGGCGAACAACCTCACCCTTGCCCGCTTCTG
>PXST01000038.1:14660-40736 GCA_003023405.1 Halobacteriales archaeon SW_8_68_21 | reverse complement strand
ATAAATGAAAGCTATCCTCGTAAGTGATCTCTCAGTCGCCTAGAGACGCCTGAAGCTCGTCGATCACAGCCGCTTTTTCAAGATTTCCGACTATCACTATCGCCCGACTGCCCGTGGCGCGTTGCGCCACGCTGCCGCGAGGTGATGTTCGTGCGGATCGGTCGTTTATAAACGGCTCCGTCCCGGCGAGCGGCTGGGGGCTTCGGCGGGCTTCGCGTCGATCGCTCGATTATAAATAGCGGTCGCATACAGCCGAGCGGCCGGGGCTTCGGGGGCCTCCGTGCGGCTCGGTCCCTAATAAACGACTCCGTCGCAGCGAGCGGTCGGAGAGTCGCTCGCGTTCAACGACGCGCTCCGAAACGAATCCGGTCAGAACTCGTCGAGCCGGTGCTGCCCGTCCGGGATCTCAGGGCCGGGGTCCGGCTCCACGCCGAGCAGGCGCAACAGCGCGGTGTCCGCGAACGTCAGCACCAACACGAGGATGATCGGCGCGAGGAACAAGCCGTGGAAGCCGAACACGACCGGCCCGAAGATGTACGCGAGCATGAGCAGGCCGACGTGGGTCGTCTCACCGCTGAAGTACGGCCGGAGGACGATGTCGGGGACGGTGTCGACGACCACGATCGCGACCGCGAGGAACCCGGCGACGTACGCGAGCGGTGCGAGTTCCCCGTCGATCACGACCGGGACCGACATCGCGGCCGCCAGCGGGACGTAGACGATCTTCATCCCGATCACGGGGACGAGGCTGGCGACGCCAGTGAGCGCGCCGGCCAGAGTCGGATACGGAATCTCGACGGCGGCGGGCGCGACCGCGTTGTACCCGAGGTAGGTGACGACCGCGATGATCGAAATGGCGATGACGTTGAGCAGGTTCCCGTACAACACCGCCTCCAGCTCGTCGTCGGCCGTTTCGAGGTACTCGCGGACGATCGCGTCGTCGTCGAAGGTGAGCAGCCAGTCGTGAAACTTCGAGCCGTCGATGAGCAGGTAGTACGTGACGACGACGGTGATGAGCAGGTTCAGAGCCAACCCGGAGGCCGTACTCGCCAGCAGCGACGCCTGCTCCGCGACGAGGTCGATGAGAGGGTCGAACTGCCCGGACCGGTACGCCGTGATCAGCTCGTCTACCGTCGGGTTCGACAGCTCCGCGAGGTTGCCGATCATCGAGTTCTCCGCGCCGATTGTCTCGGCCACCGGATACGTCTCGATGAACCGCCGGGCCTCTAAGACCAGCAACACCAGCGTGTAGCTCACCAGACCAATGAGCGGAACGCCGATGACCGACAGCGACACCACCGCGCGGATCCGGGCCGGCAGCCGGAAGCGTTCGAGCCGGTGATAAAAGCGTCGCGTCGAGTAGTAGAGGAAGACGGCGACGGTGAGCGGGGCGACGAACCGGTAGGCCACGTAGCCGGCGACGAGCGCGACCGCGAGACCGAAGAGGGCAACGACGAATCGCTTTTCATCCATGGGACACGGTCGCCAGCGCCTGATATAAACCATGGTGGTCAGTTTGGGAACCATGAGACCGAGCGTGCCGTCGCGGCGATCCCAAAGCCCCTAACGGCGGGGAGTGAAGGTGGACGCATGAGCGACATTCACCCGGACCAGCGCGTCGCGGTGCTGGCGGACTCACAGAACCTGTATCACTCGGCACAGAGCGTCTACTCTCGGAACATCGACTACTCCGAGCTGCTCGAATCGGCCGTCGCCGACCGGTCGCTCGTCCGCGCCATCGCGTACGTGATCCGCGCCGACTCGCCGGAGGAGGAGAGCTTCTTCGAGGCGTTACGCGACATCGGCTTCGAGACGAAGATCAAAGAGATCAAGACGTTCGCCGACGGCTCGAAGAAGGCCGACTGGGACCTCGGGATGAGCCTCGACGCCGTCTCCTTGGCGAGCCACGTCGACGCGGTCGTCCTCTGTACCGGCGACGGCGACTTTGCCCGGCTCTGCTCGCACCTCCGCCACGAGGGGGTCCGCGTCGAGGCAATGGGGTTCGGCAACTCCGCCGCCGACGAACTGATCGAGGCCGCCGACGACTTCGTCGACCTCGCCGAAGACGAGGAGCAGTTCCTCCTGTAGGCGGTCGCGCGTCCGCAGCGTGTCCTGCCGTTCGCCGACCGGCCTTACCGTTCACCGAGTAGCACCGTCACCGCGTCCGCGACCGTCGCCGCCGCCGCCTCCACCTCTCGCACCCGGACGTACTCCCGCTCCGCGTGTGCGACCGCCCCGGACTCGTCCGCGAGGTCGCCGGGACCGAACACGACCGTCGGGGCGGGCGCGAAGTACGACGCCTCCGTCGCCGCGCCGAACGGCCGCACGTCGCCGCCGCAGTCGGTCGGGAGACCGGCCGCGTCGGTCGCGTTCCGCGCGCCGGCGGCGACCGTCTCGACGAGTTCGTGGTCCGGGTCCGTCGCGAACGCCTCCAAGAACGGCGACTCGCGGTCGGTGAGCGCGACGGCGACATCGACGCCGCCGCGGTCGCCCGCAGCGTCGGCGAGCGACGAGCGGACCGCCTCCGCGAGCGACGACCGGAACCCCTCGGCGCTCTCCGGCGGGACACTCCGGCGATCGACCGTGATCGCACAGTCCGCCGGGACCTGATTCGTCGCGGTACCCCCCTCGATGACCGTGGGAGTGAGCTTCGGCGGGCCGAGCTGCGGGTGGGCGTCGGCTCCGGCGTCGAACGTCCGGACCGCGGCGAGCGCGTCCTCCGCGGCCGCGACCGCGTTCGCGCCGGCGAACTCCGCGGCGTGCGCGGCGGTTCCCGACAGCTCGACGGTCGCCTGAAACCGCCCCTTCGCGGCGGTACACGCGTCGAGTCCGGTCGGCTCCCCGACAAGGGACAGGTCGCCGTCGAGCCGGTCGTCGGTCCCCGGGAGCCGCCCGGTCAGCGCCGCCGCGCCGAGCGACAGCGCCTCCTCGTCGGGCGTGAGCGCGAGCGTGAGGCGGCCGCGGTCGGGGTCGGCGGCGAGGAACCCGGTCAGAAGCGCCGCGAGCGGCCCCTTCGCGTCGCAGGCCCCCCGCCCACGGATCACGTCCGCGGCGTCCGGCTCGTCCGCGGCGTCCGGCTCGTCCGCCGCATCCGACTCGCTCGACGCGGCTCCCCCGCGTTCGTCTGCGCACGCTCTGCCCCGCTCGAACGGGACGTGCGGAGCCACCGTGTCGAGGTGCGTGTTCAACACGAGGTGCGGGCCGGCCGCCGGCTTCGGCGACCGCTTCTCCGCGAGGATACAGCCGTCCGCGACGACCTCGGAGTCGGCGTCGTGACGGTCGAGGCGGTCGACGACGAGTTCGCGCATCTCCCTGACCGACTCGTGGGAGGGGACCCGAACCGCGTCTTCGAGGAACGAGACCGGGTCGAAGTCGGAGCCGCGGTCTCCGTCGACATCGGGTTCGTGCCCCGAGTCGGAGTCGTTTCCCCCGCTCATCGCGGGTCGGCCGGGAGCGTCCCCGAGAACTCGTGAGCGACCGGGCCGGGGGCGGCCGCGACGACCGCGACCGCGCCGGTGCCGCAGGAGCGCGTCTCGCCCTCGACGCCGCGCTCGAAGGTGCGCTGGTCGAGAACCGCCGCCCCGTCGCCGCTCCCGTCGTCGGCGACGGCGGCGAGGTTCACGTTCGCGCCCTCCGGGAAGGCGTCTGCGTGCCGGACCGGCGGCGCGACCGCGTCGAGGTCGACCGCGTCGATACCGTCGGGATCGTCGCGGCCGCCGTCGACGAACGCGACCGCGTGCGGGACGCCGGTGTTGACGGCGGTGACGGTCAGCCCCTCGACCGGCTCGTCGACCAGCGGGTCGTCCGCGGCGGGGGCCTCGCGGGCGACCGGAACGCGGGCCGGGTCGAACGTCGGCTCGCCCATCTCGATGGTGGCCGCGGTGGCGTCGGCGGTCACCGTCGCGCGCCGGGTGCCCGCCTGCGTGTCGATCATGAACTCGCTTTCGCCCGTCCGGTCGTAGGCCCACCGCGCGACGACGCGGGCCCCGTTGCCGCACATCGTCGCGGTGGAGCCGTCCGGCTGGACCAGCGTCATCACGACGCGGGTCGGGTCGAACCCCTCCTCGACGCTGAGAAAGAGGACGCCGTCGGCACCGCGTCGCCCGTGGTCTCCGTCTCCCTCGGTCTCGAAGTCCGCTCCGTCGACGCCCGTCTCGCGGTCGCAGCACGCGCGGGCGAACGCCGCGCGGTCGCCGACGTTCTCGGCGACCGCGTCGACCACGAGGAAGTCGTTGCCCGTGCCGTGGTACTTCTCGAACGGGACGGCGTGGACGCTCATCGCTCCGCCTCCGGTCGGTCGCCGTCGGGGGTCGCCGCCCGTTCGACGGCCGTCAGGTCCCCGAGCGTCTCTCGGCGGCGGGCGGTCGTCGCGGTGCCGTCGTCGAGCGCGACCTCCACCGGCCGCGGTCGTGAGTTGTATTGGCTCGCCATCTCGTATCCGTATGCGCCCGCGACCCCGACCGCGAGGAGATCCTCGCGGACCGGGTCGGCGAGCGCTCGGTTCCTACAGAGCGTATCGCCGGTCTCACAGATAGGTCCGGCGACCGTGACAGGGGTTGCCTCCCGCTCGGCGGGGGCGGGCGCGTCGGTCCCGTCTCCGCCGTCGCTCCCGTCACGGTGCCGGCCGTCGCCAAGGTTGCGGATTGGATGGTACGCGTCGTACATCGCCGGACGCAACAGGTCCGTCATCCCGGCGTCGACGCCGACGACCGTCCCGTCGGGAGTCGGCTTCACGGTGTTCACCCGCGTCAGGGGACGCCGAAGCCGCCGCCGACATCGACGTACTCCAGGTCGAGGGGGGCGGGATCGCCGAGTTCGTCACCGTCTCCAGGTTCGTCACCGTCTCCAGGTTCGTCACCGTCGCCGAGTTCGGTGCCCTCGTCGTGCGCGCTCGGCTCCGCCAGCGCCCGCGCCAACTCACCCATCCGCGCGACCAGCTCGCGGTGACTGTCCAGTTGGTCGGGGTCGATCCCGGAGCCGGCGTGCGCGTGGATCCCGACCACGTCGAAGCGCTCGGCTGCCTCCCGGACGACCGCCGCGGCGCGGTCGTACGGGATCCCGAACTTCGCGGCCCCGCCGGTGGTGACCTTCTCGTGGTGGCCCGCGCCGACGCCGGGGTTCACCCGGACGCAGACCCGACCGTCGTAGTCCCGCTCGGCGAGGCGGTCGAGGGTGTCGACCGCGCCGGCGGTGACCGTTAGGTCCGGCTCCGCTTCGGCGACATCGACGACGTAGTCGAGGTCGCGGGCGGGCGGGTTGACCGCGGTGTAATGGAGCCGCGAGCCGCCGAAGCCGGCCGCGAGCGCGCGGTCGACCTCGCCGGCCGAGGCGCACTCCGCGTCGAGGCCGGCGTCGTGGACCGCCTCCAGCACGGCGCGCCCGGTGTGGGCCTTGACCGCGTACCGCACGTCGGCGTCCGGGAACGCCGCGAGCAGGCGCTCGCAGTTCTCGCGGACCCGGTCGAGGTCCTGTACGTAGAGGGGCGTCTCGTGTTCGGCCGCGAGGTCGCGCAGGCGGCCGGCGTCCCAGTCGCTCGGGCGTCGGACCGGGACGTTCTCTCCGCCCGGTTGGTTCTCGTTCATTCCCGGAGCGCGTCCTCCCGGCGCGTCGCCTCCAGCGTCTCCTCCTCGACGTGGGTCGCGACGACCGCGGGCTTGTACGCGCCCCCCTCGAAGAGGTCGTGGTCGCCGACGGACGACTCCACCATCCGCGTGAACGCCCGGCGCTCGGCGGGGAGGTG
The DNA here is from genome assembly GCA_003023405.1 of Halobacteriales archaeon SW_8_68_21. GTDB lineage: Archaea > Halobacteriota > Halobacteria > Halobacteriales > Haloferacaceae > Halorubrum. The sequence continues at coordinate 34,996 of PXST01000038.1, read as the reverse complement.
GCCGTAGAGGACCACCTCCTCGACGAGGTCGTAGACGGGGATCCGCGGGGTCAACAGGGTGTTCTCGCCGACGACCGAGTTCTCGCCGACGCGGAAGCCCGAGGTGACCCGACAGCCCGCGCCGAGCGAGACGCCGTCCTCGATCACGACCGGCGCGTCCTCGACGGGTTCGAGGACGCCGCCGATCAGCGCATTGGCACCGAGCTTCACGCTCTCGCCGAGCTGCGCGCAGGAGCCGACCGTGTCACAGGAGTCGACGAGGGTGCCGTCGCCGACGTACGCGCCCATGTTGACGAACGAGGGGCTCATCATGATACAGTCGCTGCCGAGGTACGCGCCGCGCCGGATCGCGGTGCCGTCCGGCGTATTGCGGGTCCCGCGCTCGGCGAGGTCGACGGTGTCGCGCAGCGGGAGTACGTCGTGGTAGGTGACGCCGCCGTACTCGCGCGCCTCGGTCTCGCGCAGGCCGAAGTTGAGCAGGATGCCCCGCTTGACCCACTCGTTGGCCTCCCACGAGGTCACGGAGTCGCCGGTCTTCTCGGCGGCGCGGACCTCGCCGGCCTCCAAGGCAGCGAGGAACTCGTCGATCACGGCCGCGTCCTCGTCGGTGGCGTCGGCGGCGGTCAGCCCGTCCTGATAGCGGTTCCAGAGGTCGGATACGTCGGCTTCGAGACTCATTTGGTGGTGTATGGATGAGTGGAGGTATTTACTCGTCGATGTCCGTATGCGTTCAGGCATCTCCGTCCGCGTCCAGCACGTCACCGAACCCGTACCAGCCCGGGTCGCGATCGGCGAGCCACGCGGCGGCGTCGAGCGCACCCTCGGCGAAGACGCCGCGGTCGCCGGCCCGGTGGGTCAGTTCGAGCGTCTCGCGGTTCCCAGCCAACAGGACCTCGTGTTCGCCGGTCACGTCGCCCGCGCGCCGGGCGTGGACGCCGACCTCGCCCGGACTCCGCGGCGCGTCGCCCTCGCGGCCGTGGACGCGCTCGTCGAGGTCCTCGCGTGCCCCTTCCACGTCGTCGAGGATCGACTTCGCGGTGCCCGAGGGGGCGTCCCGCTTCGCGTTGTGGTGGGTCTCCGTCAGCTCGACGTCGTAGCCGGGCAGCGCCGCGGCCGCCTCCCGGACCGCCCGGCGGAGCGCGGCGACGCCGCGGGCGAAGTTCGACGCCTTGAGCACCGGCACCGCGTCGCTCGCGGTGCGGAGCGCGTCGAGTTGCGCGTCCGCGAAGCCGGTCGTCCCCGTCACGAGCGGAACGCCCGCGTCGGCGCAGGCCTCGGCGTACGCGATCGCCGAGCCGGGACCGGTGAAGTCGACGAGGACGTCCGGGTCCTCGCTCGCGAGGAGGTCGCCGAGGTCGTCGGCGTCCGCGACGGCGACCCCCGCCACCGGGTCGACCGGGCTGCGGTTGACCGCGAACGCGACTGAGACGCCCTCGCGGTCGGCCGCGGCGGCGAGCACCTCGCGGCCCATGCGACCGCCCGCGCCGGTGACGGCGACGGAGGGGGCATCGGCGCTCATTCGGCACCCCGCGTCGCGGACTCGATACGCTCCCGGTCGACGGCCCCAGGCGCGCTCGCCTCGTACGCGGCCAGCAGTTCGCGGAGCGATTCGCGTCGGTCCGTGGAGAGCCGCGAGAGCGGCGGTCGGAGGTGGGGACCGCCGCGCCCGCGAAGGTACATCGCTTCCTTCACCGGGATCGGGTTCGTCTCGGCGAACAGCTCGCGGACGAGCGGCGACAGCTCGTGGTGGAGCGTCCGCGCACGGTCGTAGTCGCCCGAGAGCGCGGCACCGACCATCGCGCAGGTGCGCTCCGGCTCGACGTTGGCGACGACGCTTATCGTGCCCGCGCCGCCGGCAGAGAGGACCGGCAGCGTGAGTCCGTCGTCGCCCGACAACACCGCGAACGACTCGTCGCGCGTGCGTTCGATCACCTCGCTGATGAGATTCAGGTCGCCGGAGGCCGCCTTGTACCCCCGGACGTTCGGGTGTTCGGCGAGTTCGACGGTGACATCGACCGGGATCGACTGCCCCGTGCGGCTCGGGACGTTGTACACGATCTGCGGGAGGTCGACCGCGTCGGCGATGGTGCGGTAATGTTCGAGGAAGCCGGCCGGTTCGGGCCGGTTGTAGTACGGCGAGATGAGGAGGAGTCCGTCAGCGCCCGCGTCGGCCGCGCGCTCGGACAGCGAGAGCGCCTCGGCGGTGTTGTTCGAGCCGGTCCCCGCGATCACGGGGATGTCGTCGAGCGCGTCGCGGACCGTCTCGATCACTGCGACGTGTTCGTCGTGGCTCATCGTCGCCGACTCGCCGGTCGAGCCGACGGGGACGACCCCGTCGACTCCGGCGCGTTCGAGGTAGCGGGCGTTCTCGGCGAGCTGCTCGTGGTCGACCGCGTCGTCGTCGGTGAACGGGGTCGTCATCGCCGGGTAGACGCCCTCAAAAGGCGTGCCCGTCGTGTCGCTGTTCGTCTCGTCCTGCGTCGCGTAGGGTGTCGTGGTGGTCGTGTCTGTCATGGGTGCTGCCGCGAGTCCGGGTCGGTGAGCGGACCTGTGCGCGCGTCGGGGGTCGTCCGGGACGGGGTCGCCACTCCCGCCGCCGGACGGCTCACGCGCGTTTTTTCGAGAAGAGCCGCGTCGCTGATGGCGTCGGCGAGCCGAGCGCGGACGCGGGTCGGGTCACGTCGTCGCGTCGAACGGTCTCGCTCTTATAGGTTGTGTCTCGGGTCGAAACTGCCGCGGCGGTCGCTCACCGAGCCCCTCCGCGGCCGTCGTCGCGGACGGACGGGCGAGACGCGGGAGCGAGCGCGGAGTCGCGTCGCCGGACACACCCGTTCAGGCCCCGAGCAGGTCCCCGAGTTCGTGGAGCGTCTCGACGGTCGCGTCCGGGTCGCCGGCGAACGGCTCCCACGGCCTCGACTTCCGGTCGACCCACGCCGCTTGCATCCCGGCGTGGCGCGCGCCCAGCACGTCGAACCAGCCGGCGGTCGCGTGGACCACCTCGCCGACGGGGGTTCCGGTCCGGGCCGCGCCGTGGCGGTACAGCTCGGGCGCGGGCTTGAACGTCTCCACCTCGTCGGCGCTGATCGTGTCCGCGAGGAGGTCAGCGACATCGGCGTGGTCGACCATCGACGCGAGCATCTCCGGGTCGCCGTTCGAGAGGACGTAACAGTCGTACCCCGCGTCGCGCAGCCGACGGACGCCTTCGCGCACGTCGTCGAACACCTCCAGTTCGTGGTACACCGCGAGGATCTCGTCGCGCTCCGCGGCCGGGAGGTCGACGCCGTGCGCCGCCAGCGCGTACGTCAGCGCGTCCCGGTTCATCTCGTAGAACGGCTGGTATGCGTCGATCGCGTTCGCGACGAACGTGTACGTCAGCGACCGCGACCGCCACAGCCGCGACACCGGCTCGGGGTCGTCGACGCGGTCCACGAGCGCCGCCTCGGCGGCCTCCACGTCCACGAGCGTGCTGTACGAGTCGAACGTCACCGTCGAGACCCGGTCGGCGTCGAGCGCCATGCGCGGACCCACAGTCGGCGAGGTCATAAGCGGTCGGGCACCGGCGTCCCCCTCGGATTCCCGCGTCGGGGGCGCGCGGCTCGCACATTTATCCCCGGCGGGCGACTCTGGGGGACGCATGAGCGACCCTGCCAACGACGCCTCCGATCCGACCGCGGCCGACGACGACATCCCCGAGGCTGCTGCCGACGACGCCCCCGATCCGACCGCCGGCGATGTGTCGGCCGCGCGCGAGGATGTCGACGCGGACACCGACGCCGACCGCCACGAGTACGACCCGGACGCCGACCACGCGTTCCCGGACGAGCGGCTCAACGAGGTCCTCGCCCGGCTCGAAGCCGACGAGGAGATCGTCGCCTATCTTGAGGCGCAAAACGTCAACCCGGTCGCTCGGAAGGGGTACAACGACCACGGCTCCAAACACGTCGAGATCGTCCGCGACCGCGCGCTGCGCCTCTACGACCTGTTCAAGTCCGGCGGCGTCGAGTTCAACGGCGCACACCAACAGGGGTTAACCGAAGCGGACGAGCCGGTGATCGTCGCGCTGGCGGCGACCCTCCACGACATCGGCCACGTCGTCCACCGCCACGACCACCCGTACTACTCGATCCCGCTGGCGGCGGACTTACTCGACGACCTGCTCCCCGCGTTCTACGACGTGGCGGACCGGGTCCGCGTGAAAGCCGAGGTGCTCCACGCGATCTTGTGTCACCACACCGAAGAGCAGCCGCTGACGCTTGAGGCCGGCGTCGTCCGGATCGCGGACGGACTGGACATGGAGCGCGGGCGCTCGCGGGTCCCCTACGAGGAGGGCGGCCGCGGGATTAACACCGTCTCCTCGCAGGCGATCGAGCGCGTCTCACTTCGCGAGGGCGACGAGACGCCGGTTCAGATCGTGATACGGATGAACAACGCTGCGGGGGTGTATCAGGTCGACTCGCTGTTGAAGGCGAAGATCGAAGGATCGCTGCTCAAATCGAAGATCCGGACCGTCGCGATCAACACCCACAGCGACGAGACGGACGAGAACGGGTCGATCGTGGACCGCGTCGAGCTTTAATCGGTCCCCGGTCCGATCGCTTTCCGCGCCGAATCTCGCCCGGTTTATGGACCGCGGAGCGTCTCGTCCGCGCCGTTGCGGTGGGGGGCCTCGTCCGCGACGCCCGTCGCGGCGACGGTCGTCGTGCGCGCGAGGCGGTCGGGGGTGAGTCCGCCGCACAGCTGGCTCCCCTCGGCGGTGCCGCCGCCGAGCAGGGGCGCGGCCTCGAACCCGTTCGACCGCACGCCCGCCGCCGCGATCCCCGGCTGGTTGACCACGAGGCGGCCGGGGGCGAGCCGCTCCGCGACCCGTCGAGCGCGGTGCTTGTGGGTGCTGTGAACCGCCGCCGCGTGGGGCGAGCCGATCTCGGCCGCGAGCGCGGTCGCGGCAGCGCCCGGCGGACGGTCTCGACGACGACATCGCAGGTCTCCACGGCCGACGGCGAGGGCGCGAAGACGACTGTGTTTCGGGCCGCCAGCCAGCGCGGCGAGTTCCCGCGCGGGTCCGTCTCGCCGTCGACGACACCGGCGTCGGTCCCACGACCGTCCGCGGTCGATTCGTCGAGAAGCGTCCGGAGGCGGTCACGGTCGGCGGCGTCGAGGACGTATCCGCCCTCATCTTCGAGCGCGGAACAGAGCGGACCGACCGCCGGAGATACCGTGACGACCGCGGCGTCGCCCGCGGGATGCGCGCCGAAGTCGTAGGTGGCTCCGACCGCTACCCGCGTCGCCACGGCCCCGGCCGGGACCGACCCGTCGGCGACGGCGACGACCCCGTCCGCGCTGGCCGCGGCGTTCGGCGTCCCGCAACGCTGTCCCGCGGCGACCGTCGCCTCGGAGCCGGCCGCGACCGCGAAGTCCGCGCGCTCGAACAGCGCGTCCGTCCTCGGCTTGGCGGCCGGCGCGGGCAGCATCGACACCGCGCCGGTCGGCGCGCCGGCCTCGGCGAGCGCCCGGCGGACGGTCTCGACGACGACATCGCAGGTCTCCACGGCCGACGGCGAGGGCGCGAAGACGACTGTGTTTCGGGCCGCCAGCCCGTACAGCGAGAGGACGGCGGGGATCACGACCGGGTGCGTCGCGGGGACCGCCGCGCCGACGACGCCGAGCGGGCCGGCGACGGTCACCGTGCCCGCCGCGCTGTCCCGGTCGACCACGCCGGCCGTCGGCGCGTCCCTGATCGACCGGCGCGCGGCGTCGATCGCCTCGGCGATCTTCTCGGCCTTCGTTCCCGGGTGCCCCCGTCCCGTCTCGTTGGCCGCCGACCGCGCGAGCCGGCTGACCGTCTCCCGGTCCGCCAGCCGCTCGCCGACCACCCGGACGAGCGCGTCGACATCGTCGGGGTCCCACGCGGCTAGGTCGTCCGCCGCCGTCCGCGCCGCCGCGACGGCCCGCTCCGTACGCCCCGTCGGGTTCGGGACGGACTCCCCGGACTGGTCGGCGGCGGACGCCGAGGCGTCGCCGTCCGGCCCGCGCTCGCCGCCGGAGTCGACACCGTCGGCGGGTCCCGAACGACTGGAGGCGTCCGTCTCGCCGCGCTCGTTCGCCGCTTCCGTCCCGTCGCTTTCTTTCGTACGATCCCCGGTCATAGGACCGACTGCGGCCCTATCCCACTTATTCTCACCCCGTGGAACACTGCGTCACCCCACGGGGAGAGCCGTCAGCGAGGAAACAGTTATGTCGGTGGGTCTGGTGCGGGTGGACGTATGACGGAGCCGTCGGAGCTCGTGGGCGTCGTCGAACGTCGCCTCGACTTTCTCGAACGGCTCGCCGCGGAGCCGCTGCGGAAACACGAACTCGTCGACGCGCTGGGCCACTCCCGGTCGACGGTGAACCGCGCGATAAACGAGCTGGAGGCGGCGGGACTCGTCGCCGGCGAGACGGACGGCTACCGGACGACGCTCCCCGGTCGACTGCTCGCGGACGGATATCGAGAGTTCCTGACGGTCGCCGACGACCTCGCGGCCGCGGGCGACGTGCTCGACCCGCTCGGCGCGGACGCAGACGTCTCCCCAGCCATCTTCCGGGGCGCGGAGACGTATCGGGCCGCGGCCCCGGACCCGTACCGACCGGTGGAGGTTCTCGACGGCGCGCTCGCCGACGCCGACGCGGTCGCCGCCGCCCTCCCAGCGTTCCCATATCCCCGGGTCGCGGAGCGGCTCCGACGGACCGCGGTCGGCGGCGGGACCGTCGACCTCGCGCTGGCGGAGCGGGCGTACCGGCACGCGGCCAAGCGGTTCGCGGACGACCTCGGCGCTGTCGCGCGCCGCGAGGGGTGTCGGATCGCGACGGTCGACGCCGTCGACGTGGGGGTGATCGCGGCTGACGGGGTCGCGCTCCTCTTGATCTTCGACGACGACGGGACGCTCCACGGCGCGGCGTCGTCGACGGACCCGGAGGCGCTCGCGTGGGCGGAGGCGAGGGTGCGCGACCTGATCGGTCGCGGGCGCGACGGTGGCGAGGCGCTCGCGGCGATGGACCGCGCCGCGGCGTCCGCGACCGAGGACGGACCGGCGGCAAGCGGTCCCCGCGACGCCGACGCCTCGACGGGCGATACAGACCCGAATACGGACGGACACACGAATACGGACGGACACACGAATACGGACGGACACACGAATACGGACGGACACACGAATACGGACGGACGCACGAACACGGACGCGACCGAAGCCGCGGGCCGAGACGCCGGAACGGGAGCGGAGCGAAGCGACGGCGACGATGCGCTCTTTAGACGCCCGGACTCGGGCGAACGAGGGCAGGACGCGCTCTCGACGCAGGGGTTCCACGCGGTCGACGGAGACCGGCTCGCCGGGGATCCGGACCCACGCGGGCCGCTCCGCGCCACGGCGTCGTTCCCGGAGGTCGACGCGGGGTACGTCCTCGACAGGACCGCGGTGCGCGACGGCGAGCGGCGCTCGATCACCGGACTGCTCGTCGACGGCCTCGCCGAGGGGACCGACCACGCGCTGGTCGGACCGCCGGGCAGCGGGAAGAGCACCGTCTGTCGGAGCGTCGCGGTCGAGTGGTACCGGTCGGGACGCGGTCCGGTGACGTACCGCGCGAGCGGCGGCGGCGAGGCGTTCACCGCCACCGAGCGGCTACGGGAGCGCGTTACCGGCGGCGACGGCCACCACCTGGTCGTCGTCGAGGACGCCGTGGAGCCGGGGGCCGCGGAGGCGGTCGGCGTCGCCCGCGAACTGGCCGACCGCGACGGCGTCTCGTTCCTGTTCGACGCCCGCGAGGAGCCGTACGACGACCCCGACGGCCTCCCGCTTTCGCCCGCGGACCTCCGCTACCGGCGGCGGATCGAGACCGTTCGAGTCCCGCGGCTCGACGAGCGTGAGGTCGAGCGGTTCGTCGGTCACGTCGCCGAGCGCACCGGGACCGTCCCTGCGGCCGACCCGGAGTCGCTGCTCGCCGACGTGCGCCGGGCCGACGACGAGCGCGTCGGCGAACTGCTGGGGCGACCCGGAACACCTCCGGCGGGGACGACGCGGGACCGGTGTCCGGGCTGGAGACCGCGGTCGCGGAGGCGGTCCGCGAGGTCGAGAGCCGCCCGCCGCCGACCGCGGACGTCGCGGTGCTTGTGAACCTCCTCAACGTCGCCGGCGTGAGCGACGTTCGGACCCTGACGTACGCGCTCGTCGACGGCCCGGATCGGGACGTCCCGGACAGGGGTGACGGCGACTCGTCGCCGACGGTCGAGGCGGTCCGCCGGGCGCTTGACCGGCTCACGGGCACGGCCCTCGTCGGGTCGGGCGGCGGGGAGTACCGCACCGTCCACGACGAGTGGTCGGTGCTGTTCTTAGAACGGCTGGTGGAGCGGGAGCCGGAGCCGGTCGTCGCGCGGCGCGTCGGGCGGACCGTCTCGCGGGTGCTCGGGCTCGCCGACGACCCCGCGCGTCGCGCCCGGGTCCGGCGAGCCGTCGGGGGGAACGCGCCGACCGTGGACCGGATCGAACGCGACCCGAGCGCGTGGGCTGCCGAGACGGTGCGGGCGGTGTACGGCGTCGGTCGGCGCTATCCCCGGCTCGCGGCGCTGTACGGCCGCGTCCGCTACGCCTGGATCGACCTCCCGGACGCGTGCCCGGACGACCTGCGCGGCCGACCGCCCGAGTGGGTGTCGCGGATGTATGTCGACGCCGGCGACCTCGACGGTGCGACCGAGGCGCTCGACGCGTGGCGACCGGCCGACGAGCGGGGGGCCGCCGAGCGCCAGCGGGGGTACGGGGACGTGACGCGTCGCCGGGGCGAGTACGACGCGGCGCGCGAGCGGTACGAGCGGGCAGAGGAGCTGTTCGCGGCCGCGGGCGACCGCCCCGGGCTTGCGGCGGCGGTCAGAGGGCGAGCGCAGGCGGCGCACTTCGACGGCGACTACGAGACCGCCTACGAGGCGGCGTCGCGGGCGTACGCTATCGCCGTTGACGCGGACGACCCAATCGGGATGGGGAAGGCACTGATGGACGCCGGCAACGCGCTCGACTCGCTCGACGGCACCGACGCGGTCCTCGACCACTACCGCGTCGCGGGCGACCTGTTCCGGGCGCATGACGACACTCACGGCGAGGCGAACGTCAGGACGAACCTCGCGGTCGCGCTGCGGCGACGCGGCGACCTCGACGCCGCGGAGCGGACCGCGAGCCGCGCGCTCGACGGCTATCGGGCGGTCGGCGACGAACACCGCGAGGCCATTTCCCTCCTGAACCTCGCGGCGGTCGCCGAGCAGCGCGGCGCGGTCGGCGAGGCGGTCGCCCGCGCGTCGGAGGCACGCGTCATCGCCGAGCGGGTCGGTTCGGACGTGTACGAGGCGTTCGCGCTGAGTCGCCTCGGCAGCGGGGCGCACGTCGGCGGCGACCTCGACCGGGCGGAGCGGTTCCTGACGGCCGCGCTCGACCGCCTCGACGCGCTCGACGCCGACGCGCGCTGCGCGATGGTGACCGCGATGCTCGCGGAGGTCGCGGTCGACCGCGGCGACCTGTCCGCGGCCGAGCGTCGGGTGGAACTGACTGCGTCGCTGCTCGACGACCACGCCGGCCACAAGCGGCTCGCCGAGACGGACCGAATCCGCGGACGGCTGGCGCTCGCCCGGAACGATCCCGACGCCGCGACGACGGCGCTGCGGTCCGCGGTCGACGCCGCGAGGGAGGGCGGATTCACGCAGGTCGAGGCGGAGGCGCTCTCGTCGCTGGGGGCCGCGGCCGCCGCGCGCGGCGGCGCCGAGGCGGCGGCCGACCGGCTGACTGCGGCGCTCGATCTCGGTCGGCGGATCGAGGGCGTGACCGCCGTCGTCACCGCGGCCGACCGGATCGCGGACCTGCGGACCGCCGCCGACTACCAGTTCGGGGCCGGCGCGGGCGAGGCCCTATTCCCGCCGGACGACCCCCTCACCGTGCGCCGATCGAGCGGCGGCCGCCCACGGCAGGTGATCGACGGCGACGTCGACGACACCCCCGGCAGCAGCGAGGGCGACCGCCTCGTCTCGTACGGGACGGACGGCCGGTTCACCCTCGGGCTCGCGGGCGGGCGGCGGATCCACGAGGCGTTCTCCGAACCGCGACACCGGATGGTCGTCGGCGAGGAGAGCGAGCCGTTCGTGCGCGAGGGGCGCGACGCATTCGCGAAGTTCGTCACCGCGGCCGACGACGGCATTCGCCCCGGCGACGAGGTACTCGTCGTCGACGACGCGGACGCGATATTCGGCGTCGGCCGCGCCGAGCTCTCGGGAGCCGAGGCCGAGGAACTCGGCTCCGGCGTCGCCGTGAAGATGCGCGACGGAAACCCCGACGACGACTAACACTCACTTTCTGCGGTGGCGCGCGCCTCCGAGGCCGTATCGCGGCCGAGGAGCGTCGCGCGAGGGAGTCGCTGGCTCCCGGAGCGAAGTGGAGGGGGCCAGCGACGAGGCTGGGGAGGCGTGAGGTGCTGTGCGTTCCCGCAAGCAGCGTGGCGCGACCCGCCACGAGCAGCCGGCGTGAACGCCGGCGACGAAGCGAGCGGGAGTACGGAAGTCGCAGCCCGCGCAGTGAGCGGAGCGAGCGAGCAAGAACGTCTTCCAGAGGGGCGGGACTCGAAGGGGCAGTCGCGAGGCGGGCGCAGACGACTAAGCACTGGAAGGAGCGAGCGCAGCGAGCGACTGAAGCGCACAACGAGTGTGCGCCCGCCTCGCGACTGGGGCTTCGGTAGTCGTGTTCTCACCAGCAAGTGTGTTGTGGCGAGCGACTCGGGCTCCGGTCCGTCCTGTCGCCGATCACGACGATACGCTCGAATCCACTTATAAGAACGCTGCGAGCCCCAGCGCTTCGATCAGCGGCACGCCGGCGACGACCGACCCGACCAGGTAACCGCCGATAGCGCCGCCGTTCAACAGCGGGAGTCCCGCATGCGGGCGGCCCTGAATCACCCAGCGCATCAACACGAGCAGCCCGGCGAGCGTGCCGACCATCGCCAGCAGCGCCGGGAGGTTCACCCCGAAAAGCGGGACCGCGAGGCTCGGGGCCGACGAGAACGTCGCCGCGCTCGCGATCAGCACCGTCGGGATGACGGCGTCGCCCAGCCCGATGAAGAAGGCGTCGCGGTTGCCGAGGCCGGCGGGGTCGCCGGCTTCGGCGGGGTCCGCGGCCTCGGTGTCTCCGTTCCCGTCCGAAGCGGCCTCGGCGTCCGGAGCGGCCTCGCCCTCGGCGTCCGGAGCGGCCTCGCCCTCGGCGTCCGGAGCGGCTTCGGCGTCCGGCTCTCCGTCGTCGCCGACTCCGGCGGCCTCGTCGCTTGCGGTTTCGCCGTCGAGCAGCGAGTACGACAGCGACAGGGGGATCACCAGCACGACGGGGATGTTGAGGTCCATGATGCCCTCGGCGAGCGACAGCATGTGTTCGGTGCCGTACACCGAGATCGCGTCGTAGACGGCCAGCACGGCGAGCAGGATCAGCGCGGGCAACAGGCCGAAGGAGATACCGAACAGCCCGGCCGCGCCCGCCCCCATCAACACGCCCGCGGTGTCTATCACGTACCACTCGGGGTGGACGAGCAGGCCGGCCCCGACCGCGAGCGCCGGCACCGCGGCTGCGAGCGGCGACACGAGCGCGGAGAAGACGTACCACGAAAGGTACGCCGAGACGCCGACGATGAGGAGGCGGATCGCGCCGTCAAGATCGTAGCGGAACGCCGCGAGCATCAGCCCGGTCATCGCGACGATGGCGACGACGTACACGAGACTGTTCGTGGGGTCGTCCGGGTTCTCGACCGCCTGGTAGCCGCTCTCGACGAACTCCGGGACCAGCGCCAGCGCGCCCAGTTGGACGGCGAGAAACAGCCCGACAACGAAGGCGACGCCGCGGTACTCGCGGGGAAACATTCGAACGCCGGTTCGGCGGCCGGGGGTTTCGTCCTTGCGCTTCCGGGCCGCGGACGCCGAGGCCGTCGGCTATCGGCCGGAAGCGCGGCCTGACAGAAACGGGTTCGGGCTCGGTGTGGGAGCGGGTGGACCCGAACCCAAGCCGGCGGACGACGGACGGTGGAAGCGAGTGGCCGACCGACCCGCCCCGAACGGGATAGGGTCGGTCGGATTCGTCCGCGGCGTTTAGCATCTTCGCCGGCAAACGTAAGAACATACCGGCCGAATTATCGATTTAGATACTTCCGTTGTGGCGGGGGGTTCGACCGCATCGTCGATGAACGAACGCCGATCCGGCGGGGAGAGACGAAACTGGACGAAGGAAGGAGGTGGTCGAGAAGCGAACGGAAAGGCGGTGGGAGGCGGAGGGATGGGCGGCGGCCAGACAGCGGACCCCCAAGCTGTCGTCGGCGACGCCGCCCGGGTGGTCGGGACGGGCGGGCGGATCGTCGGTGCCGAACTCCAACGAGAAAAGCGTCGGACTTCGGCGGCTTAACATACGTGCCTCACGGATATAAATATGTGAGATCCGGTCGCGGCGCTCCCGTCGCCCGGGCTCGAAGCGCCGGGACCGACTCCTCGCCCGTCGCGAGTCGGCTCAGCGAAATCACGGATCGGCTCACCGACGGTCGCGGAGCGCCGGGAACTCCTCGCGGACCGCGGCGACCCGGTCCGGCTCCACCGTCGCGGTAACGGTTCCGGGGTCGTCGTCGACCGACGCGAGCGCGGTCCCCCACGGGTCGTACACCGCGCTCCGGCCGCAGAGCGCGTCGTCGTCGAAGCGACCGCTCCCGTTGACGGTCGCGACGTACGCCAGATTCTCGATGGCCCGCGCGCGACCGAGCGTCCGCCAGTGTTCGATCCGGGGGTACGGCCACGCGCTCGGCACCAGCACGCACTCGACGCCCCGGTCGACCATTCCGCGGAACTGCTCCGGGAACCGGAGGTCATAACAGGTCGTCACCCCGACCGTGACGCCTGCGACCTCCGCCACCGGCGTCCGCTCGCCGGGGACCATCTGGTCCGTCTCCTCGGAGCCGTACCCGAACAGGTGCCGCTTCCGGTAGACGAGGCGGCGCTCGCCGTCGGCGTCGAACAGCACCGCGGCGTTCGCGAGGCCGGACGCCGCCGGCACGTCGACCCCGTCTGCGGCCGACGCCGACAGGTCTTCGACGACCGTCCCCGCGAGCAGCGCCGGAGGACGACGAGGTCGGCTCCCTCGCCGGCGACCGCCTCGACCCGGTCGAGCGCGCGGTCGACGTTCTCCGCGACCGCGCCGCCCTCGACCGCCAACTGGACGCCCGCGAGCCTCATGCCGGCGAGGCCAGCGAGGCCCGGAGCGCGTCCTCTAAGTTGTCCAGTTCGGCGTCGAAGTTCCGCTTGAAGAACGACTCGACGCCCGGGAACCGCCCGTCGACGACGAACTCGTTGGCGAGCCGACAGCCGCCGTCGTCGGTCTCGGTGATCTCGTGTTCGCCGGTCACCCGGAACGCGGATGACTTCCCGACGAACTTCACCCGGTGCGGGGCGTCGCGCTCGACTTCCTCCGTCTCGACATCGATGGTCGAACCGATCATCGGTATTGGCAACGCGACGTGCCACGTCGCGCTCCCGTCGTCGTGGACCTCGAAGGAGTCGACCACGCTGATAGCGCCCGCACGCTGCTCCGCGTCAGAGATGAACGCCCACACGTCGGCCGGCGGCGCGTCGAACTCGAAGGTCCGCGAGACTCGAACGGTCATACGGTCCAGCTTGGGGCTACGGAGGTTAAAAATGCGCGTCGGGGAACTCAGAGACGGGGAACGCGGCGGACGGGCTTCATCCGTCCGGCGTCACGCGCCAGGTCGTCGACTTGGCGCGGCCCCACTTCTCGATGTCGACGTCGTCCGACTTCTCGGCGAGGCGGGGGAGCCGCGATCCCACCTGTTTGGCGGTGAGACCGATCGCGTCGGCGATTGTCTTCGAGCGAACGTACCGCTCGCCACGGGTGACGCTGTCCGTGAGGTACGCGAGGATCCGCTGTTCTTCCTCGGTGTACTCGCTCATTAACGGATGTACGTGTCTGACATGTTTAATGGTTTCTCGTTTTTATAACGGTCGCCGCCGGGGAGAAGGACCGAGTCGGCGGCCGACGACGACGGAGCCGGGAGCCGGTCAGTCGAACAGCTGAACCGCGCCGACGGCGAGCGTCGCGAAGACGAACGCGCCCGCGAACCCCCACGCCTTTCCGAGCTGTCCCGGGTACGCCAGCATCACCACGGCACCGACGACCGCGATGGCACTGAGCGCCAGCGCGACGCCGACCTCCTTGTCCGATTCGATGGAACCCTCGCTCATACCAGTCGCTTTGGAGGCGGCTACTTAGTTCATGCGAAGCGGACGACGGAAACCGAGACCACCGTCCTCAGATGATCTCGACGTGTTCGGACGCCTCGTTGAGCGCGAGGTTCGCCGCGATCTCGGCGTTCCGCATCGCGTACTCCGCGGTGTGCTGGAGGCTGACGAGCACCTCGCGGGTCATAAGCAGCGTCGCGTTGTTCAGGTCGTTCGGGAGCTCGTCAAGGATCTCCTGTTCGCGGTCTTCGAGCCGCGAGAACAGGTCGCGGCAGTCGACGGTGAGGTCGTAGTCGCGCTCGACGACGGCGCGGACCGCGAGCGCGGTCAGCTCGTCGACCTGATCGGTAAACTCGCGGATCTGACGCATCGTCGCGCTGTCGACCTCGAGCGTGTGCCCGTCGGCCTCCATCACGATCTCGGCGATGTCCTCCGCGTTGTCGGCGGTGAGTTCGAGGTTCTTGGCGACGGAGCGGTACCCGATGAGGGGGAACCCCTCTTCGAGACCGACCGCGCGGGCGAGGTTCGGGTTCTGGTAGGCGGTGAAGATGAGCCGGAGCAGGAGGACGAAGATCTTGTTCGCCTGCCGCTCGCGGTTGAGCGCGCGCTGCGCGAGGTCGGGGTTGCCGTGCGCGAGCGCCTTCACCGCCTCGCCGCGCATGGTCGATCCAGTGTTCTCCAGCCGTTCCAGCAGGTTGTCGAGGGTGAAGTCTTCGGAATCGACCGAACAGCGGATCGAGATGTCCTCGGGCGTCTCCTCGATGACGCCGAGGCCCATCAGCTGCGTCTCTGCCTTATAAACGGCGTTGATGTGCTCGCTGTCGAGGGTCCCTTCGCTGCGGACGTGGATCACGCGTCGCCCGAGTACGTACTGTGTGACGATGGCGCGTTCGAGCGAGCGCGCGTCGAGGCCGTCGACGTTGATCACCGCCTCCGACTCCTCGCTGCTCACCGACTCGGGCAGCACCGTGAGCGTCCCTTTACCCCCCATCCGCAGCGACACCTCGTCGCCTTTGTTCACGCCGTGTTCCTGCGCCCACTCGGCCGGGAGCGTCATCGCCAGCGTCGACGGTCCCAACCGTTGGACTTTCCGCGTTTCCATGCGGGAATGTATCACGGGATAGACCTTAACGTTGTTCCCATGTTCATTATATGCTTTATCGAATATACAAGGACAACCCCGAGCGGTGGTCCCCGCGTGCCGGTGTGATCGACCGAAGCGAGGAGGTCGTCTCGGCGGGGACCGCCTCGGCTGCGGGGGTCGTCCCGGCGGCGGAGGACCGCACCGGTGGCGACCGATCCGCGCGCTTATGTCGGTCAGGCGGGGACGACAGGTATGACCGAGCGGGTACTCGTCGTCGACGATTCTTCCTTCCAGCGGACCGTCGTCCGGGACGCGCTGGCGGACCGGTTCGAAGTCGTCGACGAGGCGGAAAACGGCGCAGAGGCCGTCGAACTCTTCGAGGCGTACGAGCCGGACGCGGTGTCGATGGACGTCGTGATGCCGGAGATGACCGGGATCGAGGCTACGGCCGCGATCAAAGAGCGATGGCCGGACGCGGTGATCGTGATGTGTACGAGCGTCGACCAACAGGAGAAGATGATGGAGGCGGTGAAGGCGGGTGCCGACGGCTACGTGACGAAGCCCGTCGACGCCGAGGGGCTGGTCGACGAGTTCGAGAGCCACCTCGGGTGAGGCTCGGTCGACTCCCGCCGTCACACCGGACGCGTCGCCGCTGAACGCGTCACCACGGAGCGTGTCGCTGCTGAACGCACTGTTCGCGAGCGAGCCGTCGCCGGACGCGCCGGTGGGTCAGGCCGGATCAAACGACCGGAGGATCGTCGCGAGCGCGCTCGCCAGCTCTTCGAACCGGTCGATTTCCATCGAGTCGGTCGTCAGCCACACGCCGTGGTCGTTGGCGATGACGCGCGTGAGGTATCCGTTCTCAAACACCCGAACCGTGAACTGGTAGTCGCCGAGCTGGGTGTCGGCGTACAGCGACTGCGCGTGGAACCCATGCCGCTCGTTCTCGGCGAACCCGACAAGGTCCGCGGTCCGGCTCAGGTCGCTTCGGAGGTACAGCTGCTCGACGTCGTCTTCGGTGAAGTACGTGAGGCTCCGGAGTTCGTCGCCCGTCGCGGTGCGGGCCGCACTGAGAAGTTCGTCGATCCGTTCGGTCGCTAGATGTGACATACACCCATGATCAATGCTCACACACATGAGCGTATGGGTGACCACGCCGGTACCGAGGGCCACTCATCGGGCGGGGGTCCGCGACGGCCGAGAGGGACAGAGTTTACCGATTGCCGGGTGATCGCTCGTCTGATGAGCGAGTACGACGACGTCTGCGTCCTGTTGCCGACGATGAACGAGGCCGAGACGGTCGCACGCGTCGTCACAGACTTCCGCGACGCCGGCTTCGAGCGGCTCCTCGTGATCGACGGCGGCTCGACGGACGAGACGGGGTCCGTCGCCCGGGAGGCCGGCGCGCGCGTCGTCAAGCAGTCGGGACGCGGGAAGGGACAGGCCGTCAGGGAGGCGGTTCGGGACCACGTAGACGCGTCGTACGTGCTGATGGCGGACGCCGACGCCACCTACGACCCGGCGGACGCGGCGGCGATGCTCGACCCACTCCTCGCGGGCGACGCCGACCACGTCATCGGGGACCGGTTCGCGGACATGCGCCCGGGGGCGATGACGCGGCTGAACCGGATCGGGAACCGCCTGATCAACCTCTCGTTCCGGGCGATCCACCGCGAGAACTACCGCGACATCCTCTCGGGGTACCGCGCGTTCACCCACGAGTCGTTCGAGCAGCTCCACCTCACCGCGGACGGGTTCGGCATCGAGACCGAGATGGCCGTCGAGTGCGTGAAGAACCGCCTCTCGGTCGCGGTGGTGCCAGTGACGTACCGGGAGCGCCCCGGCGGCTCGGCGACGAACCTCCATCCGATCCGGGACGGCGGCGTGATCTTCTTAGAGCTGTACCGCAAGGCGAAGACGAACAACCCGCTGTTCTACTTCGGCAGCGCCGGCGCGGCCGCGACGACGGCGGGAGCGGGAATGGCGGCGTTCGTACTGTACCGCTGGCTGGCGGACGGGGTCGGCCACGAGATCGTCGCCGTCGGCGCGGTCGGCGCAATCATCCTCGGGATCCAGCTGCTCGTCTTCGGCGTCCTCGCCGACATGATCCACTCGCTTCACGTAGAGCAGATCGAGCGGTACGAACGGGCGGTCGACGACCGACCGGCCGGGCGTCCGTCCGAGGTCGGGGGACGCGAGTCCGCCGAGGGCCGCGACGCCGATGCCCGCGTCGCGGAGTCCGCGCGACGCGAGGAGCCGGGCGACGCTCGGGACTGACCGCCACGCTCGCGACTCGCGACTGATCGGCGATAAACCGGGTCGGCGGGCGGTCTGCGGGCGGTGTGATCCGGGATACCATCCGCTTTTGTCGCTCCGGGGACGTTCCCGGATATGAGCTCTCGTGGCACGTCGTTGCGAGACAGGGTCCGCAAACCGGAGTACACCGGGGAGAACCGCTGTATCCCGTGTACCGTGCTGAACGTTATTCTCGCCGCGGCGCTGACCGCGGCGTCGGCGGCCTTCGGTCCGGCGGTCGCGGCGGCCGTGTTTTTTGCGTCGCTGGGCAGCATCTACTACCGAGGCTACCTGATCCCCGGAACGCCGGAACTCACGAAGCGGTACCTCCCCGACCGCGTACTCCGCCTGTTCGGGAAGGCCCCCGAAGGACCCCGAGACGGGTGGGAGGAGGCGGGGCGGTCCGACGAGGTGACGGTGACCACGTTCGAGGCGGACCGGACCGCCGACGGCGTGACCGAAGTCTCTGACGGGTCCACCGCCGGAATTTCCGACGGGTTTGCGGACGAGGCTTCTGACCGGTCCGCCGACGAGATCGCCGAACGGTCCGCTGACGACGAACCGGAGTTCGAGACGGTCGAGCGGATCCGCGACCAGCGCGAGAACGCCGTGGATCCGACCGAGTTCCTCCTCGACATCGGCGTCGTCGAGCCGACCGACGACGGGGTGGACCTCGTCTTCGGGGACGCCTTCGCCGAGACGGTCGAGTCGCGCGTCTCGTCGCTCGAACGCGAGGACGTGCGGGCGGAGACGCTCGCGGAGATGTTCGACGTGAGTCCGGACGACATCGCCTTCGAGGACCGGGACTACCCCGCGGTGACCGTCCTGCGGCGCGTTCGGAAGTGGCCGGGCGACGGCGCGTTCCTCGCGGACGTGGCGTCGCACCTCGCTCTCGTCGAGCGCACCGACCGGTGGCTCGACGTGCCGGGCGAACAGCGACTCTCTATCCTCCAGTCGCTCCGGTCGTTCCTCTCCTCGTGTCCGGTCTGTGGCGGCAGGGTCGCCGCGACCGCGGACACCGTCGAGTCCTGCTGTATGGCCCACGAGGTGGTCGCGATCCGGTGTGAGAGCTGCGGCGAACACATCCTCGAACTTGAGCCGGAAGAGATCGCGACGCCGGGCGAGGACACGGGCATCACGCCGTAGACCGGCGCGATCTGGGCCTCACCCCATCTCGACCCGCGGGTCGAGGTAACCGTACGCAATGTCCTGAACGACGTTTCCGACCACGCCGGCGGCCGTCGACCGGCCGGCAGCGGACGAGACGGGACGGCCGACGGCGGACGAAGGAGGACAGCACGAAGCCGGGACCGTCAGCTGTCTCCGCCACGGTCGGGCGGAGAATGCGGGGTCAGATCAGCCCGACGAGAGTAGCGAGAGCGGACGTTAGATCGGCGAGACGGTCGGTGGAGGGATGCGATGCGTCGACCGGCCGGCCCACGGACGCCGAGTCAGCGGACGATCCGCACCGTCGTCTCGTCGGTCAGGCCGCGCTCCCCGGCGTCCGCCGCGTTGATCGCGGCACCGATGGTGTAGCTTCCGACCCCCGCCGGCTCCCACTCGCTGTCGGAGACCCTGAACAGCTGGTCCCACCGTCTTTGAAACTCCTTGCGTTCGCCGCGGTCGAACGAGAGTGTTCCCTCCTCGTCGGGCGGGTCTCGGATCGGGACCTCGGCCGCCTCGACGTTGCCGTCGACCGTCCACACCCAGAGGAGCGGGGAGACGGTCGGGATCGATATCGGTACCGGCAAGCGATTGCGAAAGGTCACGCGGAACGGGACCGGCTCGCCGACCTCGTACTCGTCGTCGGACGTTTCCACGGACACGGACACCGAAAGGTGACGGAACCGTCGGGGGACGAGAAGGTCGCTCAGCGTCGACGACGGGACAGATCGCAGCGCCTGGAGCTCGGTCTGCCGCTTCTTCTCCGACGGCGCGTGGGCCTCTTCGTCGTCGCGGTGGAGGGCGTTCGACTCGTAGATCCGGCGCATTGGGTACGTTACGGGGAGCGAGGGATAAAGGGTTACGCAGGCCGGGCGGTCGGCGCGCCCAACTCAGAGCGCAGGTCGCGGTCGTCGGTTACGCCGCGTTCTCAAACACGTCGCGCTCCGAGTCGAACCGGTCGTCGAACCGGAGACACGAGATGTAGTGGTCATCGCTCACCTCGTACGCGCCCGGCTCGTGCGTCGAACAGGGCGAGGTGAACGCGTCGTCCAGTGTCGTCGCCGCCGCGGACAGCTGCTCGTCGACGAGCAGGTCGATCGCCTCCGAGACCGCGCCCTCCGCGTCGTCGTCGGAGAGCCGCTCCGGGAGGTCGAACTCGGTCCGGACCATCCGACCGAACTCCTCGCGCGACGCGTCCGTCGGGTCGATGCGCGATCCCTCGGTGTCGCTTTCGAGCTCCGCCGTCACTGACCCAACGGAGTCCGCCTCCCGCGTCCGGAGCTTCATGTCCATGATCGACCGCCACGCCTCCTGTGAGAGGTCGTAGTCGGCGTCGAGGATCACCTTCGGACATCGGGTGTGGAACCGGCAGCCCGACGGCGGGTCGAGCGGGGAGGGGACGGTCCCCGACAGGAATATTTGCTCGCCCTCCCATAGCGGGTCAGGTTCCGGGATCGCCGAGAGGAGCGCCTCCGAGTACGGGTGGTAGGGCGGCTCGAACACCTCCTCCGTCGG
>PXST01000038.1:0-14471 GCA_003023405.1 Halobacteriales archaeon SW_8_68_21 | reverse complement strand
GCGGCTCGCCGATGATGTCGCCGACCGTCAGCCGGGGGTTCAGGCTGGAAAAGGGGTCCTGAAAGATGTACTGGATGTCCTTCCGAAGGTTCCGGAGGTCGGAGCTGGACAGGTCCGTGATGTCCTCGCCCTTGTAGTGGACGGAGCCGCCCGTCGGCTCGACCAGACGGAGCATGCTCCGGCCGAGCGTCGTTTTTCCGCATCCGGACTCGCCGACCACGCCGAGCGTCTCGCCCTCGTGGAGTTCGAGGTCGACCCCGTCGACCGCCCTTACCCACTGCGACCGGCCGAGAAGCTTGTCGACGAACCCGCCGGTCGAGTCGTAGTACTTCTCTAACCCCTCGACTCGGAGGATCGGCTCGGCGCTACTCATCGCGATCACCCTCGGCGTACTGCGCGGCCGCGCCGTCCGCCGGCCCGGTCGTCTCGATGGAGTACGTGAGCCCCTGCGAGAGCCCCTCCGTGTACTCGAGACAGGCCGCGGCGTGTTCCGTGTCGAGGGTCGCTTCCGCCCCCGACTCGATGCCGGTGAGCGGCGGCTCCTTGCGCGTACACTTTTCCTCGGCGAACGGGCAACGCGGGTGGAAGCTACACCCGGAGGGAAGCTGAACGAGATCGGGCATCACGCCCGGAATCGTCTGGAGCCGCTCCCGTTTATCATTGACGCGGGGGATCGAACTCATGAGTCCGACCGTGTACGGGTGTTTGGGGTCGTAGTACAGCTCCTCGACCGGTGCCTTCTCGACCGGCTTCCCGGCGTACATCACCATGACGCGGTCACACACCTCGGCGATGACGCCGAGGTCGTGGGTGATGAGCTGGATCGCCGTGTCGAACTCGTCTGCCAGCTCCCTGAGTTCGTCGAGGATCTGCGCCTCGATGGTCACGTCGAGCGCGGTCGTCGGCTCGTCCGCGACGATTAGGTCGGGGTCACACGACAGGGCCATCGCGATGATCGCCCGCTGTTGCATCCCGCCCGAGAACTCGTGCGGGTAGTCGGAGAACCGCTCTTCGGCCTCCGGGATCCCAACGCGGTCGAGCAGCTTGATCGTTCGCGCCTTCGCCTCCGCCGACGTGTAATCGAGGTGGTGTTCGATCGCCTCCGCGACCTGCCCGCCCACCGTGTACACCGGGTTGAGCGCCGTCTGCGCGTCCTGGAAGATCATCGAGATCTCGTCGCCGCGGATCGAGCGGATCTCCGACTCGGACATCTCCAGCAGATTCTCGCCTTTGAACAGGATCTCGCCGCTCTCGATTCGGCCCGGGCTGTTGATCAGTCGCAGCACGGAGAGCGCCGTGACGCTCTTGCCCGCGCCGCTTTCGCCGACCACGCCAAACTTCTCGCCCCTCTCGATGCGGTACGAGAGGTCGTCGACGGCGGTCACCACGCCCTCTTGGGTGTAAAAGCGGACGGTGAGGTCCTTCACTTCGAGCAGCGTCATCAGTCCTCACCCCCGCGGCCGACACCCGTCTGCTGTGCGTCCAGTGCGTCGTTGATACCGTCGCCGATCATGTTCATAGACATCACAAAGGTGAAGATCGCCGCCCCGGGGTACACGGTCGCCCACCAGGGGATCTTCCCACCCGGTCCCTGAATGAGCGTGTCTCGCGTTGCGTTCAGCATCGTCCCCCACTCGGCCGAGCTCGGGTCTAAGCCGAGTCCGAGGAAGCCGAGCGCGGCGACGCCGATGACGACGCTCCCGATACTGAGCGACGCCAGGACGATGAGCGGCGGCATCGCGTTGGGGGCGATGTGTCTGAAGACGACCGAGCGGTCGCGCGCGCCGAGCGCTTTCGCGGCCATCACGTACTCGTTTTCTTTGATCTGTAGCACTTCCCCTCTCACCAAGCGGCCGTACCCGGCCCAGCCAAAGAGGCTGAACGCCAAGACGAGCTGCCAGTAGCCGCCGCCGAGGATGGCGACAATGATGAGCGCGAGAATAAGCCCGGGGAACGCGAAGATGGTGTCGACGATCCGCATCATCAGCTCGTCGACGTTGCCGCCGTAGTAGCCCGAGATGGAGCCGTAGATCAGTCCGAACGACGCCGTGAGTCCGACGACGATGAAGCCGATCGAGAGGCTGTACCGGCCGCCGACGAGCAGTCGCGAGAACAGGTCGCGGCCGGAGCCGTCGACACCCATCGGATACTGCCACGAGGGCGGGTCGTACACGCTCACGCTCGGGTCGACGCCAAGGTACAGGATCGTCGTGGGGTTGTACGGGGCCAACGAGAACGGCTGGACGACGACGCCGAACATCTCGATGGGACGCGCGAAGAGCGCCGCCAGCGCCATCACGACGACGATGACGAGCGCGCCCATCGCGGAGCGGTTCCGCTTGAACTTCCGGAAGCCGCGCCGCCAGCGGCCGACGGTTTCGCCGCTCGATTCGTCGGTCCAGTCGGACATCGGCTCCCGGTCTCTGACGCGGTCCGAATCGAATCCCGAGATGCGGATCCGGCCGCGTTCGTCGTGAGTTTGTCGATCAGTCATATCGGATCCTTGGGTCGAGCGCCGCGTACACGATGTCGGCGACGAGGTTCGCGAGAATGACGAAGAACCCGGTAAAGAGGGTGATCGCCATGACGACGTTGATCTCTCGCTGATTGATGGCGTCGATGAACTCCCGTCCGAGCCCCGGCCAATTGAACACGACCTCCACGACGACCGATCCGGCCACGATAGAGGCCGTGAGCGTCGCCGCGAGGGTGACGACCGAGATCAGGGAGTTCCGCAGTACGTGCTTGAGGATCACCGTCCGCTCGGGAAGCCCCTTCGCGCGGGCGGCGGTGACGTACTCCTTGTTCAGTTCCTCCGTCATCGAAGTCCGCATCACGCGCATGATGCTCGCCGCCGAGGCCGTCCCGATGGTGATGCCCGGGAGAATCAGATACCACAGCATCTCCGGGGAGAGGAGCGACTGCCTCGAAGGTGCCAGCACCGGGAAGAGGCCCAGGTACAGCGAGAATATCAGGATCAACATCAGCCCGAGCCAGAAGTTCGGGATCGAGATCCCGGACAGCGCGAGGAAGCGACTGACGGTATCGCCGAACTGGTCTTTGTTGACCGCCGCGTAGATCCCCGCCGGGATGGCGATGATGAGCGCGAACGCCCATCCGAAGAGACCGAGAGCGACCGTCTCCGGCAGCCGGGCCCACACGATGTCGGAGACCTCGCGGCCCGTCCGGAGCTCCTGACCGAAGTCGCCGACGAGCACGTTCGTGATCCAGTCCAAGTACTGTTGCCAGACGGGGCCGGAAAGCCCCCAACGCTCGCGGAGCGCGGCCTCTTCGGCCGCGGTTACGTCCGGGTTTAACGCGACGAGCTGGGTGACCGGATCGCCGGGTGTCAGGTGGAACAGGCCGAACGTGATCACCGACACCCCGAACATGATGGGGATTATCGACAGGGTCCGTTTCAGTATGAAGCGTTGGAGGCTCATCGTTGCGTGGGTATCGTGACGGGTTCAGTTGTCGGTAGATGTAACCAGGTCATTTGTGTGAACGAAACGGAATGTCCGCGGAGCGCCTCAGTTGTCCGCGGCGACCTGGTCGAGCAGCTCTCCCGCGCGTTCGACGTCGTACTCGTTCGTCGGGCGGATCTCCTCTTCTAAGGCATCGGCGTCGGCGGTCCCGCTACCCTGTGCCAGCGCGGGAAGGTCCGTCCACGCCGGTCGAGCGTAGCCGTTCAGCACGTTCTCGACGATGCGCTCGCGCGGGATCAGGTGGTTGATCGCCTTGCGGAGGCGCGCGTCGTCGAACGGCGCGACGTTAACCGGGTACTGGATGTACTCGTAGCCGCCCGTCTCGACGCCGTAGACGAGGAAATCCTCGGAGGATTTGAAGTCATCAAGCGTCGCCGTGTTCAGCCCGTACGTGGAGTCGACCTCCCCGTTCTGGAGCGCTCCCGACCGGGTAGAGTCGTCGGGGACGATCTCGACTTCGAAGTCGTCGATAACCGGGCCGTCCGGGAAATCGCCGGAGCCGTCGAACCAGCTGAACGCCTCGCTGACGCCCTTCTGTTCGGTCCAGTAGTTGTCGAACTTCGTGACCTCGTAGTACTGCTCGTCTTCGAACTCGGAGAACTCGTAGGGGCCCGTACCGATGGGGGTGTTACCCTCGCGCGGGTCGATGTTGCCCTTCTCGACCTCCTGGATCTGCGAGGAGCTGAGAATGCTCCGCCCGGGGAGCGAACGCTCGGCCTCGGCGTCGGGGACCTGCGCGTACAGGTCGACGGTGTACTCGTCGATCTGAACCACGGTCAGCAGCGAGTCGAACGTCTGCGGGGCCAGCACGGAGTTCTCGACGTACTCGTAGGTCGCGACCACGTCCTCCGCGGTGAGTTCGTCGCCGTTGTGGAACTCGACTCCCTCCTGAAGGTTGTACCGGTACTGCATCCCGTAGGTGCCGTCCTCGGCCGCCTCGGTGGCGTCGTCGGGGAGCAGGACCCGGACTTCGTCGTCCTCGGCGGGGCTGTCCTCCGGGTGCTGGATGATGACCTGCTCGTCCGTGTCCACCGCGCCCTCCTCGGTCGTACCGACGGTCGACATGTAGTCCGCGTACGCGGTCCGGTCGATGTCCTGCGTGTCGAGTGCCTCGTAGCTCTCGGCGAGCCACGGGTAGACGTTACCCTCCGAGTCGCTCGTGATGAGCGCCTCGAAGAGGAACCCCTGCGCCAGCGTCGATGTCGTGTCGCTGCTGTGTGGGGGATCGAACGACTCGACGTTCGCGCTGATCGCGATGCGCATCGTGCCGCCCTCGGTGAGGTCCGAGAGGTCGGAGTCGCCCGCCGCGTTGTCGCGGTCGAGCCACATGACCTGCTCGTCCTGCGGCGCGAACATGTTGTAGCTGTACGTTCCTTCCGCGAAGGGCCACATCTCGAAGCCGTGGACGTCCGTGTTGGAGACCGCGGTGGCGAGGTCGAAGTGGGTGATCGAGCTGTATCGCTCCTCGGCGAGGTAGTTCCAGACCTCGTCGTAGCGCTCGCCGCGGAGCTGGGAGTCGCTGGCGACATCGACGCCGTACCGGGCGTCGTCGATTAGATCGTCCAGCTCGGAGTCGTTGATCCCGTTGAGGTTACAACACGCGCCGATGTTGTCCGAGTGGTGGAGCGCGTTACAGAAGCTCCCGGGGTTGAACGTCCCGGACAGACCGATACAGGGAATGACCCCGTTGTTCTGATATTCGGGGTCGAGGACGCGGCCGACGTACGTGTTCCACTCGTACGTCTCGACGGTCGTGTTGAAGTAGCCGCTCTGCTCCATCGACTCGGCGATGAGCTCAACCATCTGAAGCCGGTCGCTGTTGTCGGCGTTGACTTCGATCTGAACGTCGAGGGGGAAGAGCTCGCCGTCGCCGCCATCGCCGCCGTCACCGCCATCGCCACCGTTGGATTGGCCGCCACACCCGGCTAGGCTGGCTGCGCCAGCCGCCCCGATGGTGGCAATAACGTTACGTCGATTTATGTTTTGATTGGAATCGGATGCGTTGTGCCGACTTGGCATACCACATCCTACAACTGATTGCTATAATATGTTACGATACGCCGGGGAGCGGCGTTTGGTGCGTATTATTGAACAAAAATTGATTTGTGCGCCGAAATATGTACGTAATTACAAAACATATAACGACAACTCGACGAAGGAAAATGAATAATCATTATAGAATAAAAGTGTGTTTGAATGTTGAGATCACGGATCTATCGGATGTGTGTCATTCTTTATCTACTCCGTTCCCGAAGTGACGGGAAGCTGGGAAGAGACCAGTCAGGACTCGACGGCTCGCGGAGACCGAGGGGACGGGCCGGGAGGCGAGTCGCCCGCGTCAACGTCAGCCGGCCCGATCCCGACCCCGAACGGCCGTCATTCCGACACCGACGCGAACTCCGTCGGGTCGATCCGCCGCGGCTCCGGCACGGCCGCGTCGCTCGGAGCCACCGCCACGTCGCCGCGTGGGTCGCCGACCACGTCGCCCGTTTCCCGCCCCTCCTCTGGCGGGGCGAGCACCGCGGTCCCGCCGACGGAGAGCGGGGCGAGGAGACCGGCCGCGAGGGCCGGCAGGTCGGAGAACGGGCGGCGGAGGACGACTCGCGTCTCCGCGTCCATTTCCCTCCTCTCGACGGCGGTCTCCGCGATCGAACACAGTTCGCCGTGCGTGAACTCGCGGGGCGGCCCGACGACGGCGGCGTCGGCGGGGTCGACGTTACTCGGCGGCATCCCGGGGTTCTCGCTCCACAGCTCCTGCTCCCAGTGCGTGGTGTCGGGGCGGTCCGGCGGCCCCCCGAACGCGGCGAGGTTCGTTCCGGGCGTCGGGTCGAGACCGGCCGCGGACGCGGCCGGCGCGAGCACGACGCGGTCGCCGGCTGCGATCCCGGCCGCCGGGTCGAACCGCACCGGTGCGCCGACGGCCGCGGCCCCGAGGAACGCGAGCGTCGTGTGAAACCCCGGCGTCGGGTCGACGGCGACGGTCGCGCCCGCGCGGACGCCGAGGTACCGGAGCACGTTCGCCGCCTTGTACCCGTTCGTGATCAGGTCGTGGTGGGTCCGCTCCCGGTCGTCCGGCGTGACGAGGGCCGTGTCGCCGGTACGCCGGTCGCGCGCGAGCAGGTCGCCGACGAGTTCCATGCGCGACTCTCGGAGCGCGCGGGACTTAACGCTGCGGCGTCGGGCGATGAGTCGAAGACCGAGGCCGCGAGAGATCGTCGCCGCGGGTCAGGGCGCGCCGGCGATGACCACCTTCGAGCCGTCCGCGGAGACGGTCAGGCCGCGGATGGACCCCGAGTCGACGCGCACTGCGTCGCCGGGACCGAAGTCGACGAGGTCGCCGTCGACGGTGAGCGTCGCCTCGCCGTGGAGCAGCACGTACACCTCCTCGTGGTCGGCGTCCGCGCGGTCGCGTTCCGTCCCCTCTCACCGTCGTCGGGACCGGCGACGGTCACACCGAGGTTCTCGCAGTCAAGGGCGTCGCGGAGAAAGTGTATCCCGGGCGCGCCCGGTTCGACATCGTCGCAGGTCGTCGTGTCGTACCCCGTAAGCGGGCGAGGGGCGCGCACCGACGAAAAGCCACGGGCCGGCGAAGGCCTTCGAACCGGTACGGCGACGCGACCGTCAGAACGAGCTCTTCAGCTTCTCGAAGAAGCCACCGCCGACATCGATGTCCTCGCCGCCGGCCTCAGCGAACGCCTCTAGTGCCTCGCGCTGTTCGTCGTTGAGCGACTCGGGAACGACGACCGCGACCTGGACGTAGAGGTCGCCGCGGCCGCGGCGGCGGAGCCGCGGCATCCCCTTCCCCTGAAGCCGGAACGTCTCGCCGCTCTGCGTGCCGGCCGGAACGTCCATCTCGACGGTGCCGTCGACCGTCTCCACCTCAACGGTGTCGCCGAAGACGGCCTGCGGGAACGATATCGCCTCGTTGACGCGGAGGTCGTCGCCGTCGCGTTCGAACCGCTCGCCGACATCGACATCGACCTCGATAAGGAGGTCGCCCTTCGGACCGCCGTTTTCGCCGGGCGCGCCCTCGCGTTCCATCCGGAGGCTCTGGCCCGAGCGGATGCCCGCGGGAATCTCGACCGAGAGCGTCGCCTCCTCGCGGACGACACCGTCGCCGCCGCAGTCGGCGCAGTCCTCGCTGTACAGTTCCCCCTCACCCTCACAGCGGGGACACGTCGAGGTCTGCTGGACGCGCCCGAGCGGCGTCTGCTGGACCTGTTGGACCTGTCCGCGCCCGTTACATCGCGGGCAAGTCTCCACGTCTGCGTCGGGCGGGTGGCCCGCGCCGTCACAGGCGGCACACTCGGTCGGCCGCGTGAGCGTGACCTCCTTCGTCGCGCCTTCGAACGCCGCTTCGAGGTCGATCGTCAGCCCGGTCTTAAGATCGCGGCCCTGCCGCGGCCGGCTACCGCCGCCGCTGCCGCCGCGACCACCGCCGCCGAAAAACTGGTTGAAGATGTCCTCGAACCCACCAGCGCCGCCGGGGCCGCCGGGGCCGCCGGCACCGCCGAAGGGACCACCCGCGCCGCCGGGGCCGCCGCCCCCGGTCGCGCCGCGCTTGTCCGCCTCGGTGAAGCGGTCGTGACCCAGCTGGTCGTACTGCTTCCGCTTCTGTTCGTCGGTGAGCACCTCCTTGGCCTTCTGGATCTTCTTGAACCGCTCCTCGGCGTTCTCGTCGTCACTGACGTCGGGGTGGTGTTCGGCGGCCTGCTTGCGGTACGCCTTCTTGATCTCCTCCTCGCTGGCGTCCCGCGACACGCTGAGGACATCGTAGAAATCTTCGCTCATGCGTTGCGTTGGTTGAGTAGTGTTGATCGCCCGGTCGAGTTAAGCGACGGGGTCGAGGCGTCGAGAATCGGGTCGCGAGGGGTTACTCGTCGTCGTCCACGTCTTCGAAGTCGGCGTCGACGTACTCCTCGTCGTCGGCGTCGGCACCGGGACCCGCTGCGCCGCCCGGGCCGCCAGCACCGCCCATGCCGCCCATGCCGCCGGGACCAGCGCCGCCCGGACCGGCCTGCGCGGCCTGTCCCTCGTACATCTGCTTGCCGATCTCCTGAAGCTCCTCGGTGAGCGCCTCGGTGGCGGACTCGATCTCGTCGGTGTCGGCGTCCTCGTCTTCGAGGACTTCCTCGACATCCTCGACGGCGGCCTCGATGTCCGCGACGAGTTCGTCGTCGTCGAGCTCCTCTTCGTTCTCCTCTACGAGCGTCTCCGCGCGCTGGATCGTCGTCTCGGCCTCGTTGCGAGCCTCGATCCGCTCGCGACGGGCCTCGTCTTCCTCCGCGTGTTTTTCGGCTTCCTCCTGCATCTCATCGATCTCCTCGTCGGAGAGGCCGACGCCGCCCTCGATGGTGATCGACTCGGCGTTACCGGAGCCCTGATCTTCGGCCTCGACGTTGACGATGCCGTTCTCGTCGATATTAAAGGAGACCTCGATCTGCGGCGTTCCGGCGGGGGCCGGCGGGATGCCGGACAGCTGGAACGCGCCGAGCAGCTCGTTCTCGTCGGCGATCTCGCGTTCGCCCTGGAAGACGCGGACGTTGACGGAGGTCTGGTTGTCCGCGGCCGTAGTGAACACCTTCGACTCCTCGGTCGGGATGGTGGTGTTCTTCTCGATGAGCCGCTCGAAGAGCCCGCCCTTCACCTCGATACCGAGGGAAAGCGGCGTCACGTCCAACAGGACGATGTCGTCGACATCACCGGAGAGTACGCCGCCTTGGACCGCAGCGCCGAGCCCGACCGCCTCGTCGGGGTTGACGTTCTTTTTCGGCTCCTGTCCGACCAGCTCCTCGACCTTTGCTTGAACCTGCGGCATCCGGGTGGAACCGCCGACGAGAATGACCTCGTCGATGTCCGACTTCGAGTAGCCGGCGTCCGAGAGCGCCTGTTCGGTCGGCTCGACGGTGCGGTCGATGAGGTCGCTCGTGAGGCTCTCGAACGTCGCGCGGGTGACGGACTGTTCGAGGTGGACCGGACCGCTGTCGGTCGCGGTGATAAAGGGGAGGTTGACGGTCGTCTCCTTTTTGTTCGACAGCTCGATCTTCGCCTCCTCGGCGGCGTCTTTTAGCCGCTGGAGCGCCTGCCGGTCGTCGCGGAGGTCGATCCCGTGGTCGTTTTCGAACTCGTCGGCGAGGTGGTCGATGAGCGCCTCGTCCCAGTCGTCGCCGCCGAGGCCGTTGTCCCCGTTCGTGGCGACGACCTCGTAGACGCCGCCGCCCAGATCGAGGACCGACACGTCGAACGTGCCGCCCCCAAGGTCGTACACGAGGACGGTCTGGTCGGACTCGTCGTCAAGACCGTACGCCATGGAGGCCGCGGTCGGCTCGTTGACGATGCGCTCGACCTCGAAGCCGGCGATCTCGCCGGCGTCCTTCGTCGCCTGCCGCTGCTTGTCGTTGAAGTAGGCGGGAACCGTGATGACCGCCTTCTCGACGTCGTCGCCGAGGTACTCCTCGGCGTCGCGTTTGATCTTCTGGAGGATCATCGCCGAGACCTGCTCCGGCGTGTACTCCTCGTCGCCGACGGTGACGGTGTAGCCGTCCTCGCCCATGTGCCGCTTGATCGACTGTATCGTGCGGTCGGGGTTCTGGACGGCCTGGTTTTTCGCCGGTTTGCCGACGAGTCGCTCGTCGTCGTCGGCGAAGGCGACGACCGAGGGGGTGGTCCGGTCACCCTCGGCGTTCGCGATGATCTCCGGCTCGTCGCCTTCCATCACCGCGAACGCGGAGTTGGTGGTACCGAGGTCGATACCGAGAATTTTGTTGCTCGCCATCTTGCTCACAGATAGCGGCTTGTTTCGGTTAAAGGTTACTAGACGCTGCCAGTCCGGCAGGAGAACGAGATCACCGCAGTCGTGCGGTTTCTCGATCGTGTGAGTCGCTCACATCGATGTATTTATACAGATCCGCAAACGCAGCGGCGTCTCGGGCTCAGCCGCGGCCCGGGTCGCGCTGCGCTCTCGGAAGCGGTCCCCGACCTCAGGTCCCGCTGACGAGGTCTTCGAGGACGGACTCGGGGTCGTCGGCCTTCGCGACGCCAGAGGCGAGCAGGACGCCGGCCGCTCCGAGGTCGCCGGCAGTCGAGACATCTTCGCCGGTCGAGACGCCGGCCCCGCAGAACACGTCGACCGCGGGGTCGACGGCTTCGGCGGCCGCGACTGCGTCCTCGACGATCCCGGGGTCGGCGGTGGCGACGGAGATGTCGCCGCCGATGAGTTCGGCGCGCTCGGCCGCGTGGACGGAGCCGTCCACGCCCGCGAGCTTCAGGCGGTTCTCGGAGTGGTTGATCAGGGTCCCCGCCGCGCCGTTGTCGGCGACGGCCTCCGCGAGCGTCGACCCGGTGTGCGAGCCGTGCGCGTTCGGCGAGACGTGCTGCGCCCACGTCTCGACCCCGGTGTCGGCGACGCGGGCGATGTCCGCCGCCTGCGGCGAGACCGCGATCCGTGCGCCGGACGCCTCGGCCACGTCGCGGGCCGCGGTCGCTACCTCGATCGGGTCGCACGGATACGCCTTGAGATTCACCAGAATGAACATACGCTCACTCGGGAACCGCGGCGCAAATAGCTTCGTGCTTCGCGGCGCTTCCTCGATGACCCGTTGAGAGCTTCGACGACCGTCGGGAGTCCCGAAATCGGCGGGAACGAGTTCGAGAGCAGAAACGAACTTATACCCCGCTGTTGTGGGTCCGACAAGAGATGTCCCTCATCGAACTCATCGCGGGCGTGGAGGCTCACGAGGCCACGCTGACCGTGTTCGACGCCGATCCGGCGGTTACGGGCGAGCTTCGGGAGCACTTCGCCGACCGCAACGTCCGGATCGTCGACGATCAGACGGCCTCCGGGCCGGAGGGGTTCGCCGTGTTGGCGCGTAACGGCGAGTTCGTCACGGCTGTGACCGTCGACGAGCTGCTGCCGCGGCCGAACGGTGACGAGGACGGGGACTCTGAGGGCGAAACCGGCGACCGTGGCGGCGAGGGGGGAACGACCGGACGCGTCGGGAAGCCGGTATTGGATCACCTCGACGAGACGATGTTCACCTCCTACTCCCGCGAGGACATGGTCGCCGCGTCCCGCGAGGTCGAGGACCGCGCCTGGCGGGTCGGCGACGGAGAGCTTCACGCCGGGTTCCAGACGCTCGACGTACTCACCGGCGAGGCCGACACCTACGACCTGCTCGGCGAGAAGGAGCGCCTCAACGTCCACGCCTACGCCGCGAACGAGGGCGACGCGCCGGACGTGGACCACTACACCGTCCACGTCGGTGAGACCGCTGAGATCCGGGAGACGTGGTTCGTCGCGTACGACGGTGGCGGGTACGACGAGGCGAAGTGCGCGTTGCTCGCCGAGGAGCGCGCCCCGGGCGAGTTCTACGGGTTCTGGAGCTACGACCCCGAGACGGTCGATTACATTATCGACTACCTGACCGATCGCTACGGCGGGTCGGAGCGGACCGACGGCGGCAGAGCGACGGTGTGACGGGCAGGCGCTCGGCGGCGACCGCGTAGCTGTCGACCACGACGACCATTGTCCGGGCTGCTCGCGGTCCTGATCGCCGGAATGCGACGGCGCGTCTGAGACGAGGTACGGGCGAAAAGACGGGGGCGTCGAGCGGGGCGAGCGGACCTGTCAGTCCTTCCGCTTGACGACGTCGCCGAGGGTCATCGTTCCCGGATCGTCGGTCTCCCAGTCGGCGTCGTCGGCCGACTGGCCCTCGACGAGCGAGATGTCGAGCGCGCGTTCGAGCTTGCGCTGGACCTCGTCGGTCGGGAGCGTGTCGCCGCGTTCGAGCTTGCGGATGAGGCTTGCTTTCTCGTTGAGCTGGTCCGCCAGCTCCTCCTGACTCAGTCCGCGCGACTCGCGCGCGTCCCGGATCAGGTCGTCGTAGTCGGTGGCGATCTCGTCCATGTCGTCGAACATATCGCGGGGCCGCGTCGAGCCGCCCGAAGAGCCGGAGTCGGAGGAGCCGGACGACGAGGACGGCTTCCCGGTGTTGGAGCTTGTTGAGTACTTGCCGCCGCCGGAGCTCGTCGACTCGTCGCGAACCTCGGTGCCGAAGTCCGTACACGAGCTACAGAGCTCCAGTTCAGCACCTTCGACCTTCGTCGTCGTCAGCGAGGCCTCCTCGGTGCCGCACATCTCACACTGGGGCATACGCGACGCTTACGCTCCCGATGGTATAAAGGGTGTGCCGCGGCCTTGCGACGACCTCCGGGCCCCGTCGACGCGTCAACCCCCGGGCCCGACGCCGGACGGCCGCAATCGTGCCGCGGTCGGTACCGACTTGTCGCCGCGGGCGGCAGGGGACGTATGGACGTTCACGTCACGCGCTCGGAACTCCGAGGGACCGCCCGCGCGCCGCCGTCGAAGAGCTACACCCACCGTGCGCTGCTCGCGGCCGGCTACAGCGAGGGCGCGACCGTCGAGTCGCCGCTGATCTCCGCGGACACGCGAGCCACGGCGCGCACCGTGGACGCGTTCGGCGGCTCGGTCGTGCCGGCGGGGGCGACCGGCGGCGAGTCGACGACGGGAAGCAACTCCGACAGCGACCTCGACGACGCCGACGCGCTCGCGGTCGAGGGGCTCGGCGGGCGGCCCGGGGTGCCCGACGACGTGATCGACTGCGCGAACTCGGGGACGACGATGCGGCTCGTCACCGCTGCGGCCGCGCTCGCGGACGGCACATCCGTACTCACCGGTGACGGGTCGCTCCGGTCCCGACCGCAGGGACCCCTCCTCGACGCGCTCGCGGACCTCGGCGTGCGCGCGGAGTCGACGCGGGCGAACGGGCAGGCCCCGCTCGTCGTCTCCGGGCCGCTCGCGGGCGGCGAGGTAGCGATCCCGGGCGACGTCTCCTCGCAGTA
The DNA here is from genome assembly GCA_003023405.1 of Halobacteriales archaeon SW_8_68_21. Classification (GTDB taxonomy): domain Archaea; phylum Halobacteriota; class Halobacteria; order Halobacteriales; family Haloferacaceae; genus Halorubrum. The sequence goes on along the minus strand of PXST01000038.1, from coordinate 1,125 downwards.
CGTCACGGCGCTTTTGATGGCCGGGGCCGTGACCGACGAGGGGATCGAGGTCGACCTCACGACGGCGCTGAAGTCGGCCCCGTACGTCGACGTCACGCTCGAACTGCTCGCCGATTTCGGCGTCGAGGCGACCCCCGTCGACGAGGCCGGCGACCCCCTCGACGGGGCGGCGGGTGCCGCCGGCTTCTCAGTCCCAGGCGGGCAGACGTACGAGCCGGCGGGCGGCAGCTACGCGGTCCCCGGCGACTTCTCGTCCATCTCGTACCTGCTCGGCGCGGGGGCCGTGGCAGCCGCGCCCGGCGAGACGGTTCGGATCGAAGGCGCGCGACCGAGCGCGCAGGGCGACGCGGCGATCGTCGAGATCGTCGAGGAGATGGGCGCGGCGGTCGACTGGGACCGCGAGGCGGGCGAGATCGCGGTCGAGCGCGCCGCTCTCTCCGGCGTCACCGTCAACGTGGGCGACACGCCGGACCTCCTCCCGACGATCGCCGCCCTCGGCGCGGTCGCCGACGGCGACACCCGCATCGAGAACTGCGAACACGTCCGCTACAAAGAGACCGACCGCGTGTCCGCGATGGCCGAGGAGCTGGCGGCGCTCGGCGCTGAGACGACCGAGGAGGAGGACGTCCTCACGGTCCACGGCTCCGAGAGCGACCTCCGCGGGGCGACCGTCGACGGCCGGGCCGACCACCGGATCGTGATGGCGCTCGCGGTCGCCGCGCTCGCTGCCGAGGACGCCACGACGATCCGCGGTGCCGAACACGTCGACATCTCGTTCCCCGGTTTCTTCGACGCGATGGGCGACCTCGGGATGGACGTGGAGCGCGAGGACTGAACCGACTCATCCACCGCGGCGCGCGCCTGCGAGCGGCTGCCCCCGGCGGCCGCGAGCCAGCGTCGCGCGAGGGAGCGGTGAGCGCTCGGAGAGCGCGAACCGCGAGGCTGGGGAGGCATGAGGTGCTGTGCGGAGCGGGGTGGGACTCGAAGGGGCAGTCGCGAGGCGGGCAGAGGCGTTCACGAGAGCAGTAGTGATAGTCGGAAATCTTGAAAAAGCGGCTGTGATCGACGAGCTTCAGGCGTCTCTAGGCGACTGAGAGATCACTTACGAGGATAGCTTTCATTTAT
>PXST01000037.1 GCA_003023405.1 Halobacteriales archaeon SW_8_68_21 | reverse complement strand
CGATCCCGGACGACGCCGATCATATCCCGGACGACGTCGACGCCGGCGTCGACGAGGCGGTGAAACGGCGGCTCCGCGAGGCGTACCTCAACGACGAGGAGAACGCGCTGATCGTCACGGCGGTGCGCTCCGCCGGCGACCGCGTCGTCGTCGAGCTGCGCCCGCCGCACGGCGACGCCATACACACCGAGCGGTTCGACGCGCCCAGAGACGGGTCGCTCGCGGAGTCGGAGGCGTTCCTCGAATTCCTGGAGGCCGCCGGCGTCTCGCCGCTCGACGTCGACGAACTCGTCGGGGCTCGCGTCCCCGCGACCTATGACCCCGACGAGGGGTGGCGGGTCGACGCCGCGTACCGCGCCGAGTCGGCCGCGGACGGCGCGGGGCGGTTCGCGGACGCCCGCGAGTGGCTGTGGACCTACCGGACGTGGCTGCTCGCCGCGCTGCTCGTCGGCGGCGAACTCGCCTTCGTCGCCGTGGTCATCCTCGTGTACGGGTGAGCCTGGAGCACCGACGCGACCGGTTAGAGCAGGTTCCGGATCTCGTCGGCGAAGTCGGTCGGAGTAGTGATGTTGCGGACGAGGATCTCGAGCGTGCCGCCCCCGCCGGAGGCGACTCGAACGCTCCCGAGGCCGACAATCGACTCCCAGGCCGACTTCCGTTCCTCGACGCCGCGGACCTTCTCGAAGGGGACCTCGTGGCGGACGAGCGAGAGGAACCGGTACTCCTTGATCAGCCGTCGCGTCGTCACGTAGTAGGTCGTGAGCGTGTTCGTCCAGAAGGTGTGGAGGCCCTTCGAGAAGACGAACAGCCCGACGACGAACGTCGCCATCGGGTAGGCGTACGGGACCAGCGTGAAGAACAGCAGGTACCCGGTAGCGGCGAGGAACAGGAGCCCAAGCCCGGTCTTCGCGGCCGCCGCCTTCTGGTCGGGGGACCGCGTGTCGACGATCTCCTCACTGTTGCTCATCGTCGGCGGGTCGGGGGCGGCGACGTAGTGGACGTACAGGCCGACGACTACGACGAACAGCCCGAACGCGGCGATCGGGAGCCCGACCACGGGCGGCACCGACGCGCTCGGGTCGGCGACGAGGACGTACCCGCCCCCGGCGACGAACGGCGCGCCCGCGACCGCGCTCCAGACCGCTGGAAGTCCTCGTGTCATCGGAATCACTCCTGTGCGAGCTGGTAGATGAGCCCGACCGCCGACAGCGCGAAACCCACCGTCGTCAGGTTGACTGCGTCGGAGAGGAACTCCGGCTCGTCCGCCGAGTTCGAGAAGAACCCGCGTTCCGGAGCCTTGTCACTATCCTCCGGGGACGGGGCGTCGGTCGTGGCCTCTTGATCTCCCGTTCCGGCCTCCTCGTCTCCAGTCCCCGAATCCTCCGTGACGTCCGTCTCCGAGAGCGTGAGCGTGACGCCCGCGTCAGAGTCGACGCCGAGGCTCGTTGTGGCCCCCGGGTCGCCGTCCTGTGCGCTGCCGGGGGGCCACGCCCGGAACTCGACCTCGCCCGCGAGGTCGACGCCCACCCGTTCGGTCGCGTCGACGTGTTTGACGTAGCCGCTCGGGTCCGTGTTGAACGATTCGGCGAGGTGGTACCCCTGACTGACGACCTCGATCGTAGCGTCACGTACGGGCTCGCCGTTCTGATCGACGACCCGCGCGTTCACGCGGTTCGCCCACGGGAGGTCGAACGTCCCGACCTCCGACCGCTCAGTCGGTCGGATCGAATCCAGGTACTGATGGAGGGGGATGTCGTCTTCGATGTCGGGGAACGGCGGCGGATCTGGCGACTGAATGAAGTTGAGGTGGTACTCGACGTCCGCCGGTACGGACTGGGCGAACCGCCCGTCGGAATCGGTCACCGCCGGGAGCAATTCACCGGTGTCGTTCCGGAGGAAGACGACGCTACTGTTCGACACCGTCGCGCCCGACGGGGAGCGCACCTGTCCGGTGACCTCGACGGTGGACTGTGCGGCGACCGTCGGTACCCCGCAGGCGGCGGCCGCCGCGCCGGCGCCCGCGAGGAACCCGCGGCGAGACCGAGCTGTCATAATAATTAATTGGAAAAACAAATATAAATAACCCGCCCCCCGGACACGCCAGAGAACCGTGGTCAGAGTTCCCGACGCGTTCCTCTCACGCACGACGGCGGTATGGAGACGACGGGTCCCGCGAACAGTGATCCGATCCCGCTTAAGTATGTCCAAGATGCGGGACTCTGTTGTGCGATCGACCCGAAGACAACGAGTTCAGGGCTGACATCGACGTGACGAAGGGCGACTGACGAGTGGGAGTGCGGCAAGGAGTCCTTACTTCCCCCAGAACGGGTCCCGCTTGCGACGCGTGTCGAGATACCCCTGGAGCGCTTCGCGCTCGTCGGCAGTGATCTCCTCTTTTAACTCCTGTTCTAGGATCTTCGCGTGCTTCTCGGGCACCTCGGTCCAGAGGGTGTCGCCCTCCTCGATGCCGCGCCCGACCGTCGGCCCGTCGATGGCGATGCTGACGCGCTCGCCGGAGCGAGCCTCGTCGACGTCCTCACCCTGCTTTTGAATCCCGGAGAGGCCGCCGACGCGCTCGAACTCGTTGCCCTCGAAGTAGCCGACGTTGCGGTTGTTCTGGAGCGTGCCGGAGATGATCTCCACGCCGACGACCGCGGGGTCGTTCTGGCGGAACGTGTGGTCGGGGAGAATGCGGAAGCGGGCCGGGCGCACCACCTTGTCCAGCACCGTCTCCTGTTGTGCGCGCTGCTTCTCTTCGACGTAGCGCTCGTAGTCCTCGACGAGCTGGTAGATGACCTCGTTTTTGAACAGCTTCACGTCCGCGTTCTCCAAGTCGGACTCCGCGTTCTTGAGGAGATCAACGTTGAAGCCCAAAATCGCCTTGTTTTCGTCCTGGTTCGCCGTCTCCGCGACGGCGATGTCGCGGGGCGCGATGTCGCCGACCTCGGCGCGCAGGATGGGGACCTCTGCGTCGCGGAGCGCGTTCGCCATCGCCTCCAGCGAGCCGAGCGTGTCCGCCTTGACGACGACGCCGTTCTCGGCCGTGTCGACCTCGATCTCCGCGAGTTCGGCCTTCACCTCCTCGATCACTTCGTCGACGGTGCGGTCGCGGACGACGCGCACCGGCGCGCCCGCCATCGCCTGATCGAGGTCGGGCGCGGCGATCTTCACGCCGGCCGCGGCACCGATCTCCCCAACCTTCTCGAACTCCTTTTCGGTACGGATCTCCGCGAGCGGGCGCGGGCGGAGGAGCGCGCGGACCTCGGTGACGATCGGCTCGTTTTGCCCTCCGACGACGATCTGGTCGCCGTTGCGGATCACCCCGTCGTAGACGACGGTGTCGACGGTCGCGCCGAAGCCGCGCTCGTCTTTCACTTCGAGGACCGTCCCCTCGCCCGGTCCCCGAACGTCGATGGCCATCTCTTCTTTCATGAACCGCTGGGAGAGGCCCATGAGGACGGTCAGCAGGTCAGGGACGCCCTCGCCGGTGAGCGCGGACAGCGGGACGACTCCGATGTTCTTCTGGAAATCCTGAACGCGCCAGTAGAGGTCGGCGGAGAAGCCGGCGTCCGACAGCTGGCCGATGATCTCGTAGAGGTTCTCGTCGAGCATCGACTTCGCGCGCTCGGACTGTGCCGCCATGCTCTTTTGAATCGGTTCGCCGTCCTGCGGGTTCCACCCCGGCGTCGTGTCGGCCTTGTTGGCCGCGACGACGAACGGGGTCCCCGTCCGCCGGAGGATGTCTATCGCCTCCTCAGTCTGCGGCTGGAAGCCGTCGTTGACGTCGACGACCAGCACCGCGATGTCGGCGAGCGCGCCGCCGCGGGCGCGCAGCGTCGAGAAGGAGTGGTGGCCCGGCGTGTCGATGAAAAGCAGGCCGGGGAGATCGAAGTCCGACGGGTCAATCAGCTCGCCGGCCATCCCGGAGATGGTGTCGAGCGGGATGTCGGTCGCCCCGATGTGTTGGGTGATCGCGCCGGCTTCACCCTCGCTGACGGCGGAGCCGCGGATCGTGTCGAGCAGGCTCGTCTTGCCGTGGTCGACGTGGCCCAGCACGGCGACGATGGGGGTTCGCAGAGTGTCCGCGTGTGTATGGTCGGTCATATGTGATCGCCCCGAGAAGGTTATACCCTCTGTTCTGCCCGGCCGTTAGTTAAGCCTTTCAAAATGCCGCGACGAACCGAAGCGACGAGCGAGGGCCATCGTCCGTCGCGCGTCGGACGGCCCGTGGCGTTTAATACCGTCGCCCGGGACCGTGCGGGTATGGTCGACATCCTCGCGGAGAACCTCTCCGGGAAGGCGGTGATGAGTGCCGACGGCACGGAACTCGGGGACCTGTACAACATCACGATGAACCTCGAATCCGGCGAGCTGAACCACCTGCTGGTCAGCCCGCACGAACAGCTCAGGCCCGGACGCGTCGACTTCGAGGTCGACGAGATGGGGCGGCTCCGAGTACCGGTTGCGAACGTGCAGGCGGTGAAAGACTACATCGTCGTCGCCCGCTGATGGAAGTCCTCGACTCGTCCGCGTTCATCCACGAGTACACCACCGACGACGACGTGGTCTCCATCCCGGCGGTCCACGAGGAGCTCACCGGCGAGGTGGCGCTCCGCTTCGACGCGATGGAAGGCTCCGGGATGACGGTACACGTGCCGGCCCCGGAGGCGGTCGACCGGGTCCGTCGCGCCGCGAAGGGGTCGGGCGACGCCGACGAGCTGTCCGACACCGACGTCCGACTGATAGCGACCGCGTTGGAGCTTCACGCGACGCTCGTCACAGACGACTACGCGATGCAAAACGTCGCCGAACGCCTCGATTTGCCGGTCGAGGCCATCGCCCGCGACGGCATCTCTGAGGAGCGGGAGTGGCGGTTCCAGTGTGTCGGCTGTAACCGCACCTTCGACGAGAACAAAGAGCGGTGCCCGATCTGCGGGAGCGACCTCACGCGGAAGAACCCCGCGTGAGCGGGTGGAAGCGGGCGCGGCGCGGCGGGGCCGCGACGCAGCGGGCTCGCGACGCAGCGCGAGCGCGACACCGTGCGAACCGATTTCTGCGTGCCACCCGTTCGCACACGATCGACCGATTGAACAGGCGGCCCGCCGACCGTCGGGCATGAACGCCTTCGAGGAGATCCCGCCGGACGCGCTCCGTGACGGACGGGCGGGCGCGATGGACGACGCGGTCGCGACGACGCTCGCCGCGCACCCGCTTGACGGGGTCGAGACCGAGTACCCGCACTACTTGGGGGTCGCCGAGGGGCCGGAGGCACCGCCGCGACCCGCGGAGAACCATCCGGTCTTCTACGGCTGCTTCGACTGGCACTCGGCGGTCCACAGCCACTGGGCGCTCGTGCGCGCGCTGCGGCTCGTTCCCGATCACCCCGACGAGGCCGAGATCGCTGCCGGCGTCGACGGGCGAGTGACTCCTGAAGGGGTCGCGAGCGAGGTCGACTACCTCGACGAGAACCCCGGCTTCGAGGAGCCGTACGGTTGGTCGTGGCTGCTGCGGCTCGCCGCCGAACTCCGGCTGTGGGACGACCCCCGCGCCGACGCGTGGCGCGAGACGCTCCGCCCCCTCGAAGACCGGGTTCGCCGCGGGGTCCGCGAGTCGTTCCTCAACGTCGACCGCCCGCAGCGCGTCGGCACCCACGGCAACACCGCCTTCGCGCTCGCCGGCGTCCTCGACTACGCTCGGGTCGTCGGCGACGCCGACCTCGAAGCCGAGACCGAAGCGACGGCCCGCCGGCTCTACGCGGACGACACCGCTGCCGTCGTCGGCGCGGAGCCGGTCGGTTGGGACTTCGTCTCGCCCGCCCTCGCCGAGGCCGACCTGCTCCGGCGCGTCCTCGACCCCGACGCGTTCGCGGCGTGGCTCGACGGGTTCATCCCGGACCTCACCGAGCCGCCGCACGACGCGCTGCGCGCGCCCGTCGACGTGGAACCCGACGCGGGCGACGGCGCGGCGATACACCTGATCGGACTCAACGTCTCCCGGGCGTGGTGTCTCGCGGGGCTGGCCGACGCGCTGGCGAGGCGGGACGGACCGGCGGCCGACCGCCTCCGGGAGCCGCTGGACGACGCGGCGCGCCGCCACGCCGAGGCTGGGGCCGCGGACGTACTCACCGACGACTACGCGGGGTCGCACTGGCTCTCCTCGTTCGCGCTGTACCTGCTGACGCGGAACGCGGGCGGGATCGCGCCCGGGGCGGCTTAGCCCGTCTCCGTCGGCTCCGGGGACTCGCCCTCGACCGGCGCGGCCGAGTCGCGCTCGGCGATTCCGAGGGCGTCGTCGGAGAGGTCGCTGCCGTCGAGCCGCGGGACGCGCTCCCGGAGCCGTCCGGCGGGGGCGCGGGCCTCGGCGAACTCCACCTCGGCGAGCGCGCGGATCAGCGCTGCGGCCCGCTCGGCCCGCGCGCGCTGCCACGACTCCTCGCGCGACTCGTAGGTGCGGATCGCACGCAGGAAGTCGGCCTCGGAGAACTCCGGCCAGTACGGCGCACAGAAGTAGACGGCGGCCTCGTTCCCGTTGGCGTGCCACGGGAGGAAGTTCGATGTCCGCTCGTCGCCGCCGGTGCGGACGATCAGGTCCACGTCGCGGATCGGCCGGTCGTACAGCCGGGACTCGACAGTCTCGACATCGACCGCCTCGGGGTCCATCTCGCCGGCGGCAACCTCACGGGCGACGTCGCGGGCGGCGTCGAGCAGTTCGGTCCGGCCGCCGTACGCCAGCGCAACGTTGAGCGTGAAGCGGTCGTTGCCGGCGGTGCGACGCTCGGCGTACTCGACCGCGTCGCGGACGCGGGGCGGGAGCCGGGGCACGTCGCCGATGGCCCGGACGCGCACGCCCTGCTCGTGGACGCGGTCGGCGTCGGCGAACTCCCGGAGCTTGCGCTCCAGCAGGTCGAAGAGGGGTTCGAGCTCCTCGTCGGGGCGCTCGAAGTTCTCGGTGGAGAAGGCGTAGAGGGTGAGCTCCGAGACGCCGAGATCGGCACACCAGTCGAGGACGCGCTCCGTGGTGTCCGCGCCGGCGCGGTGGCCGTCGGGGGCGTCGTCGCCGCGCTCGCGCGCGTACCGACGGTTCCCGTCCTGAATGACGGCGACGTGGTCGGGGACGTCGTCGATCTCGCGGCGCAAGTGGCGGCGGTACGCGCGCCCGGCGAGACCGCGGAGGCGATCCAGCATTCACGGTTGTTCACTCGACCGAGGGATATGTACTTTTATTATCCGGTCTCACAGTCGCCACGCGATGGACGCCGCCTACGTCTTCCGCGTCGCGGTCCGGCTCGACCCGCCGGACGCCGCCGTCGACCCCGACCGATTCGGGACGACGATGGAGATCCCCGCGAACTCCGCACCGACGGGGCGTACCTCGACGCGCTGACGGACGCGATCGCGGCGGAGTCGGCCCGGTTCAAGGCCGACTCGGTCGCCGAGGTCCTCTGTAAGTCCCTCGGCTCGTCGGTTCACGTCTGGAAGAGGCCCTCCCGTCGATCACCGGAGGACCGACGCCGGAAGCCGGCCGCTCCCACAACGCACTTGTTCGCACCCGACGTAGAGTGAGTTCGGATGACCGTCGCCGGCTACGACTTCCACCTGTTCGACCTCGACGGGACGCTCGTCGACGCCGAGTGGGAGTACACGCGGACGGTGTTCGACCGCGTCAGCGACCGGTTGGGCCGCGAGTTCTCCGACCGCGAGGCGTACGTCCTCTGGCACGGACTGGGCGGCCCGCGCGGGGAGACGCTCCGCGAGATCGGCGTCGACCCGGACGCGTTCTGGCCGGCGTTCCACGCCGTGGAGGACCCGGTCGCCCGCGCGGAGGCGACGTACCTCCACGACGACGCCGCGCGCCTGCTCGATCACGTGGCAGCGGTCGGCGGCCCAACCGGGCTGGTCACCCACTGTCAGGAGTTCCTCGCCGACCCCGTCCTCGACCGCGTCGACCTCCGCGACCGCTTCGACGCGGTCGTCTGCTGTACCGACGGGACGGGGTGGAAACCCGACCCAGACCCGATCGAAGTCGCGATGGACGAACTCGGCGTCGACCCGAGCTGCGGCCGAGGGTACTACGTCGGTGACGGCGAGAGCGACGTGGCCGTCGCGTGGAACGCCGGACTCGACGCGGTCCACGTCGAGCGCGTCGGTCACGACGACCGCGGGCGCTGCGTCCTCGGCGACCGCCGCGTCGCCCGGCTCGACGAGCTGGTCGGCCGAGACGCGTCGTGAACGATTTATTATGCCGGGGAGCGAGTCAGGACGCATGAGCAAGTGGTTCCACAGCGGCCGCCGCCGCGACCTCTGTGCGCTGCTGTACGACCACGGCGAACTGCGCGCGCAGTCCGCGAAGAGCCGTCTCGAATCGCACTACGACGAGCGGATCAACCCCGGCTCCTTCTACGGGACCCTCTCCGCGCTCGTCGAGAGCGGCCACCTCCACCGGCGGACCGAGGGGATCGCCGACGTGTACGCGCTCACCGAGGCGGGCGAGGCCGCGCTGCTCGACCACTACGCGTGGCTCGGCGAGCGGATCGACGGAGCGGGAGGGCCGGAGGACGACGACCGGCCAGAGAGCGACGACCGGCCAGAGAGCGACGACCAGCCCGAGGGCGGAGCGGGAGGCGACGGTCCGAACCTCAAGGATTAACAACTTCTGTGGCGTGGGTTAATATATGACAGTCGTCAGCGTGTCCATGCCCGAGGAGTTGCTCGAACGGATCGACCAGTTCTCCGAGGAACACGGGTACACCGGCCGCAGCGAGGTCGTCCGCGAGGCGTCCCGAAACCTCCTCGGCGAGTTCGAGGACGCGAAACTCGAAGACCGGGCCCTGATGGCCGTGGTGACCGTCCTCTTCAACTACGAGACGACGAGCGTCGAGGAGCGGATGATGCGGCTGCGTCACGAACACGAGGGGATCGTCGCGTCGAACTTCCACAGCCACGTCGGCTCGCGGTACTGTATGGAGCTGTTCGTGTTGGAAGGCGGCCTAGCGGAGATCTCGACGTTCGTGGGGAAGATCCGCGCGACGACGGACACGCTCACGGTCGATTACAGCGTCACGCCCGTCGACGAGTTCGGCGCGGGCGCGCTCGAAGAGGACGCACACGCCCACGGCGGACACAGCTCCTCTGGGGACGCCGAGGACGCGTCCACCGGAGAGGACTGAGCCGACGCGGCGGCCGCGATCAGGCGGTCTCGGGACGGACGGATTCGAGCGCCGCGTCGAAGTCGTCACCGGTGACCCCAACCTCGTCGGCGTGGTCGTTCGCGGCCTCGCCGTGCTCGTCGGCGACGCGCTCGATGGCGTACATTGCGGCGGCCCGCGACAGGGCGGCGATCTCCGCGCCGGAGTGCCCCTCGGTCTCGTCGGCGAGCCGGTCGAGGTCGACGCCGTCGACGAGGGGTTTCTCGCGGGTGTGAACGTCGAGGATCTTGCGGCGCGCCTCGCGGTCCGGCTCCGGCACTTCGACGTGCGTCTCCAGACGGCCGGGGCGAAGCAGCGCTCGATCGAGCGCGTCCCGCCGGTTAGTCGCCGCGAGGACGACGAGGTTCGGATTGTCGCTGGCGCGGTCCAGCTCGGTCAAGAGCTGCGAGACGACTCGCTCGCCGACGCCGGAACCGTCGCCGCCGGCCGCGTCGCGGTCGGTCGCGACCGCGTCGATCTCGTCGAAGAAGACGATCGCGGGGGCCGCCTGTCGGGCGCGGTCGAACAGGTCCCGGACCGCCTTCTCCGACTCGCCGACGTACCGGTCGAGCAGCTCCGGCCCGGCGACTTGGATGAAGTTCACGCCGCTCTCGCCGGCGATGGCGCGCGCGAGCAGCGTCTTCCCGGTTCCGGGCGGCCCGTGGAGGAGGACGCCGGTCGGCGGGTCCGCGCCCGCCGCGTCGAACAGCGGCCCGTAGGACAGCGGCCACGTCACGGCGCGTTCCAGCTCCGCCTTCGCGTCGTCGAGACCCCCCACGTCGGCGAAGTCCGTCGTCGGCTGCTCGGCGACGTACTCGCGCATCGCGCTCGGCTCGACGTTCGCGTGGGCGGCCTCGAAGTCGGCCTTGCCGACGGTCACGTCGTCGAGCGCCCCCGCGTCCGAGTCGCGCCCGCGTCGGAGGGCGGTCATCGCCGCCTCCTGCGCGAGCCCCTCGATGTCAGCGCCGACGAACCCGTGGGTGCGGCTCGCGATCCGGTCCAACTCCACGTCTTCGGCCAGCGGCATCCGCCGCGTGTGGACGTCGAGGATCTGCCGACGGCCCGCCTCGCCCGGGACGCCGATCTCGATCTCGCGGTCGAAGCGCCCGCCCCGGCGGAGCGCGGGGTCGATGGTGTCGACGCGGTTCGTCGCGCCGATGACGATCACGTCGCCGCGGGCGTCTAACCCGTCCATCAGCGAGAGCAGCTGACCGACGACGCGATTCTCCACGTCGCCGCCGTCGTCGCGCTTTCCCGCGATCGAGTCGATCTCGTCGAAGAAGATTATCGCGGGGGCGCTCTCGGCCGCTTCCTCGAACACTTCCCGGAGGCGCTCCTCCGATTCCCCCTTGTACTTCGACATGATCTCCGGGCCGTCGACGGTGATGAACGTCGCGTCCACCTCGTTGGCGACGGCGCGGGCGATGAGCGTCTTCCCGGTTCCCGGCGGCCCGTGAAGCAGGACGCCCTTCGGCGGGTCGATGCCGAGCCGGGTGAACACCTCCGGCTCCGAGAGCGGGAGTTCGATCGTCTCGCGGACCAGCTCCAGCTCCTCGTCGAGGCCGCCGATGTCCTCGTAGGTCGCGCCCGCCGTGTGCTCCTCCGGCGGCGAGTCGCCGGCGGGTCGGCCGTCGCTCCCGCGCGGACCGGACCGGTCGGTCGGTCCCCCGTCCGGGTCGCTTCCGGCTCTCGCGGGGGCGTCCGCGGAATCCGCTGTGGACCCCGCGCCGCCCTCGTACGCGACCGACACGTCCGTCGAGGCGGTGACGCGGACGGTCCCCGTCGGGTCGGTCCGGGCGACGACGAACCGGAGGCCGCCGAGCCGCTCGACGTGGACGGCCTCGCCCTCGGTGACGGGGCGGTCGCGGAGCTCGCGGGAGAGCGCCCGCTCTATCACCTTGCGGCTCACGTCCACGTCGGCGAGGCGACCGGGCGCGGACAGCGTCACGCGGTCCGCGTCCGAGACGTTGACCGGCGCGATTGTGACGGTGTCGCCGATCTTCACGCCGGCGTTCGCGCGGGTGTCGGCGTCGATGAGGACGGAGCCGTCGGCGGCGTCGGGACCGCCCGGCCACACCTTCGCGACGGCGGTGCGCTC
>PXST01000036.1 GCA_003023405.1 Halobacteriales archaeon SW_8_68_21 | reverse complement strand
GACGCTCCACGCCGCGGTCGAGCGCGGCGATAACGCCCACCACGAGGTCGAGGGGCTGTTCAAGACGCTGGCGCGCGCCCTCGACGACGCCACCCGCCTCGATGAGCGCCGCAGCGACACCCCGAGCACGAAGGGCGAGCTGTAAGATCTCCCTACAATTTGCGGTGGCGCGTCGCGCCTCGCGGCTGGGGCTTCGGCGGTCCCGGTCACAGCGTCGATCGGGAGCGAAGTGACTGATCCACTCACCGCCGAGCGTTTATATCCGTGTAATTAGTTCCCACGATCGCATGGACCTCCGCTGTGAGGGGTGTGCCGGCTGCTGTGTCGACTGGCGACCGCTCGACCCGGCCGCCGCGGGCTCCGACCGCACCGGCCCACGCCCCCCGCTCGACGACCTCCACGACCTCGCGCCGCTCACCCGCGACGAGGTGGCCGGCTTCGTCGACGACGGCCTCGCTGCCGCGCTCACGCCCCGGCTGTTCGAGCCGGCCGACCGCGACGACAGCGTCCGGATCGACGGCGTCGACCTCGCCGCGGTCGACGACCGCCCCGTCTTCGTCGTCGGTCCCCGGAAACCGCCGAAGCCGGTCGCGCCGGTCGGGACCGACGAGCCGCGCTGGCTCGACGCCTACGTCTTCCTCGACCCGACGACGCTCCAGTGCCGGATCCACGGCGACGACCGCTACCCGCGCACCTCCGCGACGTACCCCGGACACAACCTCGAACTCGACGCGGAGACGGAGTGCGAGCGCGTCGAGGCCGCCGGCGGCGGCGACCGCATCGACGCGGCGGCGTCGTCGCTCGACGGACTGGTGCGTGAGGTGGAAGGCGACGCGGGCGCGCCCGGCACACCCGGCTGGGACTGACGGGGTTCTACCGTCGCCGAACCCGGGCGACCGTCGCGTCCCGCGCGAATCGACACCGACACCGAGGTCTCGCGCGTCCGCGCACACGCGCGAGGGACTTACCTGTGTCCGGACCCTTTGATGTAATATGAGCGAACGGCAACCGATAGACGACGAACCGGTCGAATACGACCGCGAGGACGTCTCCGTCCTCGTCGTCGGTGCCGGTGCGGCGGGTGCCCGCGCCGCGATCGAACTCGCACAGCGCGGCGTCGACGACGTGTTGGTACTCGGGAAGCGGGACCACGGCGACGCGCACACGACGTGGGCCCGCGGCGGGATCAACGGCGCGCTCGGGACGCACGACCCCGAGGACTCGCCGGCGATCCACGCGGCCGACACCCTCAACGAGGGACACTTCGTCAACGATTCGGCGAAAGTCGAGACCGTGACCGAACAGATGCCGGAGCGCCTCCGCGAGCTCGACGAGTGGGGAATGGAGTACTCGCGCACCGAGGACGGCGAGATCGACCAGCGGTTCTTCGGTGCCCAGTCGTTCCGACGGACGGCGTTCGCCGGCGACCACACGGGCGAGTCGATGCTGAAGGCGCTCGTCGACCGGGCGCGAGAGCTGTCCGTCCCGTACCGCGAGAACGTGATGATCACGAAGCTCGTCTCCGACGGCGACGCGGCCTACGGGGCCGTCGGCTACGACATGGACACGGGCGAGTTCGTCCTGTTCAACGCCGGGACCGTCGTCCTCGCTGCTGGCGGTCACGCGGCGGTCTACGACCGACACACCTCTCGCGACGACGAGAACAACGGCGACGGCGCGGCACTGGCGTACGACGCCGGGGCGTCGCTGATGGACATGGAGTTCATGCAGTTCCACCCCACCGGGATGGCCGTCGACGAGAGCGATCCCGAGTGGGAGCCGTGGAGCGGTCGCCTCGTGACGGAGGCGGTCCGCGGCGAGGGAGGCCGCCTGTTCAACGCGGAGGGCGAGCGATTCATGGAGCGGTACTCGCCGGACCAGATGGAGCTGGACGCCCGCGACGTGGTCGCTCGGGCGATCGCACAGGAGGTCGCCGAGGGGCGCGGCACCGAGAACGGCGGCGTCTACCTCGACATCTCGCACCGCGACGCCGACTTCATCCGCGAGCGCCTCCCGCGAATGTACGAGCGGTTTCAGGACCTCGGCGTGGACATGGCCGAAGCGCCCGTCGAGGTCGCGCCGACCTCCCACTACGGGATGGGCGGGGTCGCCGTCGACGACCACGGCGAGACCGACGTGGACGGCCTGTTCGCGGTCGGCGAGACGATGGCCGGCGTCCACGGTGCGAACCGGCTCGGCGGGAACTCGCTGGCCGAGACCGTCGCGTACGGTGTCGTCGCCGGCGAACGAGTCGCCGACCGCGTCGACGGACCGGGGACGGTCCCGGACGAGCTCCGCGAGTCGCTCGTCGAGCCGCACCTCCGCGACCTGCGCGCGATGGCGAACCGCGACGGCGAACACGACGTCGACGCGGCGCTCGCCGACCTCCGAGAGCTGATGTGGGACCATGCCGGCATCCTCCGCGACGAGGCGTCGCTCCGGGAGGGGCTCGACCGCCTCGCCGACGTGCGCGAGCGCGTCGCCGACCTGCGGGTCGGCCCGGTCACGAGCGAGTCGTTCGAGTTCGCCGTCGACCTCGGCTTCATGACCGCCGCCGCCGAGGCGGTGCTCCGCGGCGCGCTCGAACGCGAGGAGTCCCGCGGCGCTCACTACCGCACCGACTTCCCCGATGTCGACGCCGACTGGCGGCGCAACGTCTACTTCGAGGCGGCCGACGTGGGCGGAATGCGACTCCGGACCGAACCGGTCGACGAACCGAGCGAGGCGGTCCAGGCCGCCCTCGACGAGGGGCACGAACTCGACTACCACCAGCTGGAGTAGGCCGGCGGACTCGCTCCACCCCCCGCCGCGCTTCCGCTTTTATTCCCCGCCGCGTTTCCGATACCAGACGCGTTCGCCGACCGGCGACTTGTCGTCCGCGATCGCGAGCCGACTCACGAACAGGTCCCTCACGGCGAGCGTAACCACGAGTTCGACGGACTGGTTGCCGCCCCCGGACCCAGACTCGCCGTCTCTCGTCTCGTCTCCCTCCGCCGAGACTGGCCGGATCGTCACGACGCAGTGGCCGTCGCGCTCGCCGATCGACTCGATCGCGCCGACCGACCACCGGTCGACGTGGTGCGACGGCTCCTTCGCGTGGACGCGGTCGTGGTTCACGACGGTCCCTCGACTCGCCGCACCGCCAGCGCGCTCTCGCAGACGCATTCGACCTCGCATTTGGGGCACTCGGCCGCGGGTCGGTCGATCGGGTCGCGGTGGACCGTCTCGTAGCCGTGTCCGTCGAACAGCTTCTCCGGCGAGTCGTCGCCCCCGTGGTACCACGAGTCCGCGACGAACAGGTCGACGCCGCGCTCGGCTCCGATCGCGTGGAGCCGTTCGAGCAGCCGGCTCCCGATCCCGCGGCCGGTCGCCGCCTCGGCGACGTACCCCATTTCGAGGTGGCCGTACAGCTCCGCGCCCGGCAGGAGGTCGGGGTCGTCGAAAAAGTACATCTCGTCGGCGACGGCGGAGGAGTCGGCGAACTCGCGGAGCGCCATGACGCCGAGGATAGCACTCTCCGAGTCGGAATCGGCGGTATCGGCCTCGACAGCGACCAGCACGCGGTACGTCGGGTCGTCGAGTCCGAGGTCGACGCCGTACGAACTCCCCTCGCTGAAATGCGAGGTGATGAGCGCCTCCAGCGGCTCGGCGTCGCCCGGCCGCGGGTCGCGGATCGCGATCTCGTTCATCGATCGGACTGAAGCGACCCCAAAGTAAGAGCGGTGCGGTGTCGGCTGCGAGGATTGTCGAGCGACGCTCACCGGGTCGCTCCCGGCCGCCAGACCCCCTGCCGCCGGTCGAGCCACGCGACGACGGCGACGTGAGGTACGGTCATCGCGGCGATGGCGACCAGCGACACGGCCAACAGGTCGCCGGGTGCCGCCATGCCGGCGGGCACGCTCGCGCCCACTGCGCCGACCACGAGGAACCCGCCGAGCGTGAGCGGTGCCGCGTCCCGGCCGAAGCGGGCGAGCGCCCCGACGGCGTCGCCGGCCGACGCGGCGCTCGCGGCCTCGGGGTCGACGAGGACGAGCCGTCCGACGTGTCGGAGCGCGTGCCACAGCGCGAAGTACACACCGATCGCGAACACCGGTGCCGCAAGCAGGAACCACGCCCACAGTACCGCCAGCTCGCCGACGTCGCGTCGCCACCCGGCGGGGTCGCGTCCCTCGCCGTCGCCGCCCCGGACCCGGCGGTACCCCAGCCCGACCGACGCCAGCGTCGCGGTCGCCATCCCGACGCCGACCGCGGCGCGGACCGTGGGCGCCAAAAGTGGGTCGACCGCGGTCGCGGCCGCGCCCGGCCCAACGAGAAACAGCCCGACGGTCCACTCGGCCACCAGCCGGTACTCTTCTGGGTGCGTGAGCAGCGGGACGCCCATCGGGAGGCCGCCGCGGACGACGAGCGCCAGCCACCGCTCCGCCGACGTGGGCAGGTGGTCGACGCCCGCGATCGACAGCGCCGCCACGTCGCCCTGCCCCCAGTGGAGCCACGTGACCGCGACGAAGCCGACGAACGCCGCGACCGGCGCGAGGAAGAACGCGGCGACCACCGCCCCCCCGAGGACCGCGTAGACGACGGAGACGACCGCGATCGATCGCCGCAGCGACACGCCCGACGCGGCCCGGAGCGGGACGAGGTGGTCGACCGCGCCGTGGGCCATCCCGACGACGAGCGTGCCGAGCGCGAACGTCGCGACGCCGACTTCGACCGGAAACAGGGGGGTCACGGCACCGATCGGGACGAGCGCTGCCAGCGCCAGTGCGGGGCGTCGCGCGAACCACCGGTCGACCCGTTCGTCGGCGGAGTCGAACTCGGTCCGTTCCTCCGTGGATCCAGATTTGGTCCGTTCTTCCGCGGGTCCGGACTCCGCCGCGCCCGTCGCCGCCGCCTCAGTCATCGACCACGTCGGGGTCCGGGTCGGCGGGCGGTTCCGGACTGGGCACGTCGCGTTCGGACCTCCCTGACGGGACCGACTCCGCGACGCTCCCGCGGCGGTCGTTCCAGTCGAGCACCCACTCGAACAGCACCAGCCCGTTGACGGTCATCACTCCGGCGGCGGCGAAAAACAGCATCTCCTCGATCGGGAGCCCCAACACGGCGACGCCGGTCGTGTACTCCGCGGAGAGCTGCCACGTCCCCATCGCGATCGCGATCCGGTCGGCGACCCAGAAGTACGCGGCGGGGAGCAGCGTCGCCGCGAGCCACATCCGCGGCGTGCGGACGAGGTAGCCGCCGCCGACCGCCCACTGGAGCGCGACGACCGGACCGACCCACGCGACGAGTCCGCCGAGGTAGAGGTATGAAGAGTCGAGCGTCGTCAGCCAGAGCCCCCCGGCGACCATCGCGCCTCCGGCGAGGACGCCGGCGACTCTGGGACCGCGGTCGAAGTCGCCCTCGCGGAACGTCGGGTCGAACCCGATCAGGTGGAGCGCGAACGCCGTGACGACGGTCTGGATCGTGAAAAAGAGGTACTCGCCGAGGGGGATCGACAGCGCCCGGACGAGCACCGCGCCGTCGGCGTACCACCACGCGCCCTGCCGGATCATGTAGCTGCGCGAGATACCACAGCAGCGCCAGCACGGGGAGACTGAAGACGAGGTGGAACTGGAGGTACGTCAGCGTCGGTACCATCGGATCACCCCGACGAAGACGCTCATGCTACCACGTTCGGCTCGTCGTTGATTAAGGCTTGATCCAAACATGGTCAGGTGTCGGCCCGGCCCGGCTCACTCCGCCGCGAGTACCCCGTGTGCCTCCAGCACCTTCCCGAGCCGGTACATGGAGGCGACGACGGCGTCGCAGACGGGCCGCACCGCGGACTTGGGGACGAAGCCGACGGCGAGACCCGCGACCTCTAGCATCGGCAGGTCGTTCGCACCGTCGCCGACCGCTACCGTGTCGGCCATCGAGACCCCGACCTCGGCGGCCAAGCCCGCGAGCGCGTCGTCTTTCGTCCCCTCGATGAGCGGCCCCTCGGCCGCGCCGGTGAGCGCGCCGTCCGCCCCGGTCGGCAGGCGGTTCGCGACGGTCGTGTCGACCGCGACCCCCTCACGTTCCAGCGCCGCCTCGACCCCGCGCTCGAACCCGCCGGTCAACACGGCGACGTGATGCCCCTCGTCGCGCAAGCGTCGGATGAGCCGCGCCGCGCCGGGACGAATCTCGACCGCATCGAAGGCGTCCGCGGCGTCCGCCTCCGAGAGCCCCTCCAGTAGCTCCGCGCGCCGGTAGAGGCTCTCGGCGTAGCTCAGCTCGTCGTTCATCGCCCGCTCGGTGATCTCGGCGACCTCGTCGCTGACGCCCGCTCGCTCGGCGAGCAGTACCGTCATCTCGGAGTCGGAGAGCGTCCCGTCGAAGTCGAACGCGATGAGACTCATGACTCTCGTTCGTCCCGGCGGGACCTTGAAGCGCGCGGTCACCGGGTCACTCGCCGTCCGCGTCGGCGAGGAACTCCACGTCCCCGGCGACGACCGCGCTCGCGATGACGCCGACGCCGACGAGGGTGGCGACCCCGAGGGTCGTCAGCGTCACGGAGATCGTCGACCCGCCGACCGCAATGCCGACGAACGCCCCGACGGCCCCGCCGACGCCGCCGGCGATCACCGCCAGCGTCTGTGCCTCTCGCATACGTGTCGATTCAGCGACACGGTTTATAAGCGTTCGTGCCGGGTTCTCTCCGGTGATAACGCCGCGAGCCGTGCGCGCGGCCCGCAAGCCGGTTCACCGCTGGTACTACCGACGCTTCACCGCGGGTACTGCCGACTGAGGTCGACGCCGTCGTCCGTCGTGCCGTCCGAACGCCCCTCGTCATCGGCCGCGTCGTCCGAACGCCCCTCGTCATCGGCCGCGTCGTCCGAACGCCCCTCGTCATCGGCCGCGTCGTCTGTACCCCCCTCGTCGTCGCCGCCCGGACTCACGCTCCCCGTCCGGTAGCCGGCCATGTCGAGCGTCACGTACTCGAAGCCGAGGTCGGTGAGGTGTTCGTGGACGGCGTCGGCGAAGGCGGGGTCGAGCGCGCGCTCCAGCTCGTCGGGCGCGATCTCGACTCGCGCCAGCCCGTCGTGGTCGCGCACCCGGAACCCCTCGAAGCCCCACTCGCGGAGGACCCGTTCGGCCTTCTCGACGCGCGTCAGCCGCTCCTCGGTCACCTCCAGTCCGGTCGGGATCCGCGAGGAGAGACACGCCATTGAGGGCTTGTCGGCCACGGAGAGGCCGTAGGCGTCGGCGATCGCGCGAACCTCCTCTTTCGCGATCCCCGCGTCGAGCAGCGGCGAAAACACGTCGAGTTCCTCGACGGCCCGGAGGCCGGGCCGGTGCCCCTCGCCGGGGTCGTCCGCGTTCGTTCCGTCGCAGACGGTTTCGATCCCGAGGTCCTTCGCCGTCTCGTACATCCGACCGAGCCGCATCGTCCGGCAGTGGTAACAGCGGTCACCGTCGTTGGCGACGAAGTTCGGGTCGTCCAACTCGGAGAACGTCACCGTCTCGTGTGGGATGTCGATCTCGCCGGCGACCCGCTCCGCGTCCTCAAGCTCCGCCGCCGGGAGCGTCTCGCTGCGGGCGGTACACGCCACGGCGTCGTCGCCGAGCGCGTCCGCCGCAAGCGCCGCGACAACCGCGGAGTCGACCCCGCCCGAGAACGCGACGAGGACCCCATCGCGCTCGCCGAGGGCGTCTCGGGCACTCGCCGCCTTCGCCGCCGTCTCGGGCGCGAGCGACCCGTCGCCGATGGCCCGCGCGTTCTGACTCATGGCCGGCGTTGGCGACGGGCGCGAAAAAGCCCGTCGCACGCGGATCACGAACGCCCGTCGTCGACGCGAATCGATCGCGGTCCGGGGTCGCGCGCGTTCAGATCGCGGGATCGACCCGCACGCTTTAGACCGTTGCCGCGATACCGGCGAGTGGATGGAGTTGGAGGCGATCCCCGGCGTCGGGACAAAGACGGCCGCGGCGCTGCGCGAACTAGACGACCCGGCCGCGACCGTCGAGTCCGGCGACGTGGCCGCCATCGCCCGCGCGCCGGGCGTCAACGAGGCCCGCGCGGCCCGCATCGCCCGCGGCGCGATCCGCCGCCGCCACGACGACGAGGGGCGCGTGCTGGCCACCGACCGCGCCCGCGAGCTGTACCGGGAGGCGATCGACCTGCTGCGCGAGCGCACCGTCACCGACCACGCCGCGAAGCGGCTGGAGACGTTCTACCCGAGCGCGTCCGCCTCGCGGATCGCGGAGGCGCAGTCGTTCGCGGCCGACGCGATCGAGCGCGACCCCGACCCGGCGGTCCGCGAGGCGCTCGCGGACTGCGCGCCCCTGTCGGACCCGCCGACCGTCCGCGTCCGCGGCCGCTGCCTCGCGACCGCCGACGCCGAAACGCTCGCGCGCGCCGAGACGGCCGTCCCCGAACTCTCCGTCGAGACCGTCGAGGACGCCCGCGACGTCTCCGAACTCGGCCGGTCGTACGCGTCCGTGATCGTCTTGGACGAGTCGTTCGCCGGACTCGACGTGGAGGGCGACGTGGTCGTCCGCCCGAACGCCCTCGAAACTCCGGCGGAGACGGTCCCCGAGCGACTGCTGGCCTTCTTCGCGGAGAACCGCGAGCGGCTGGGGGCGGCCGCGGCGACCGGTGACCCCGTCTCCGGGGACGACCCCCCGGTCGACCTCGACCGCCTGCGAGACGCGCTCTCGCGGCTCGACGACGACGGGACGATCGCCGGCGACGCGGAGTTAGACCGCCTGACGGCCGCCGTTGATGACCTCGACGCCGCGGTGTCGACCGCGGCGTCGGTCGCCGACGACCGCCTGCGCGAGGCGATCCGCGAGCGCGACGTCACCATCGAGGGGACGGACTTCCTCTCCTTAGTCGAGCAGGGCGCGCGCGTCGACTCGCTTCTGGACCGCGAACTCGCCGACGAGTACGACGAGGCGGTCGACGCCGCCCGCGACCACCTCGCCGACGCGCTCCACTTGGAGCCGGAGGAGGCGGAACTGGCCGAGCGCGTCTTCGGCGGCGACCCCTCGTTCCCGGTCGACCACGACGAGAGCGCCGTCTCCCGGCTCCGCACCGAGCTCTCCGCGGCCCGCGACCGCCGCGCCGCGAGGCTGAAGGCCGACCTCGCGAGTGACCTCGGCGACCTCCGCGAGCCGGTCGAGACGCTGGTGCGCGACGCGCTCGAACTCGACGTGGAACTCGCGGTCTCGCGGTTCGCCCGCGAGTTCGACTGCGTGCTGCCCGAGGTGATCGGCCCGGTGGAGGAAAGCGCTGAGGCCGACGGCGACGGAGCGGATGTGGGCGGATTCCGCATCGAGGGCGGCCGCTCCCCGCTTCTCGATGTCGACTTCGCCGACGTGGAGCCGGTCGACTACGCCGTCTCGGGCGCGACGCTTCTGTCCGGGGTCAACTCCGGCGGGAAGACCTCGACGCTCGATCTGGTCGCGCTCGTCGTCGTACTCGCGCAGATGGGTCTGCCGGTCCCCGCCGAGTCCGCCACGGTTGAGCGCTTCGAGGAGATCCACTACTACGCGAAGTCGCAGGGGACCCTCGACGCGGGCGCGTTCGAGGCCACGCTCCGCGACTTCGGCGACCTCGTCGACGGCGCGGACGGCCGCCTCGTTCTGGTCGACGAACTCGAGTCGATCACCGAGCCGGGGGCCTCCGCGAAGATCATCGCGGGCATCCTCGAGGCGCTCGACGACCAGCACGCGACCGCGGTCTTCGTCTCGCATCTGGCCCGCGAGATCCGGGACGCCGCCTATTTCGAGGTCGCGGTCGACGGCATCGAGGCCGCAGGGCTGGTCGACGGCGAACTCCGGGTGAACCGCTCGCCGAAGAAGGGCCACCTCGCGCGGTCGACGCCGGAGCTGATCGTCGAGAAGCTCGCGGACGACCGCGGCGGCGACTTTTATGCCGACCTCTTGGAAAAGTTCTGAGGCGGCGAGGTGCTCGGGTTCGGGATCGTCGGCGCGGTTCTGTTCGACCTGCTCGCGCTTGCCGTCGCCGCGTTCGGCCGACCGTCCGACCGGGCTCCGACGACCGGATAACACGCTCCGCGACCGGCCCGGTCACGCGCCGTCTCAGTCGTCGTCGGCCGCGGCCGCGGGCTTCCGGCGGTCGTCGCGGGGGCCTTCGAGGTCGATGTCGGGGAGCATGTCCCGGAGGTAGCGCCCGGTGTGTGACTCCTCGATTCGGGCGATTTCCTCGGGCGTGCCGCTGGCGACCAGTTCGCCGCCGCCGTCGCCGCCCTCGGGACCGAGGTCGATCACGTGGTCGGCGTTTTTGACGAGGTCGAGCTCGTGTTCGATGACGACCACGGTGTTGCCCGCGTCGACGAGGCGGTGGAGCACGTCGATCAGCTTGCGCTCGTCCGCCTTGTGTAGGCCCGTCGTCGGCTCGTCGAGCAGGTATAGCGTGTCGCCGGTCGCGCGCTTGCCCAGCTCCTCGGCGAGTTTCACGCGCTGTGCCTCGCCGCCGGAGAGGGTGGTGGAGGGCTGGCCGAGTTCCATGTAGCCCAGCCCGACGTCTTTCAACAGCTTGAGGCGGCGTTCGAGGCCGCGGTGGCTCTCGAAGAAGTCGTACGCCTCCGCGACGCTCATGTCAAGGACGTCGGCGATGGTCGCGCCCTTGTACTCGATGTCGAGGGTCTCGTCGTTGTAGCGCGCCCCGCCGCACTCCTCGCAGGGGACGTACACGTCCGAGAGGAAGTTCATCTCGATCTTGACGGTCCCCTGCCCGCCACACTCCTCGCAGCGGCCGCCCTTCACATTAAACGAGAACCGGCCCTTCTCGTAGCCGCGGCGCTTCGAGAGCTTGGTCTCCGCGAACAGCTCGCGGACGTGGTCGAACACGTCGGTGTACGTCGCGGGGTTCGAGCGCGGCGTCCGTCCGATCGGCGACTGGTCGATGAGCCGCACCGTCTCGATCCCCTCCAGCCCCTCGATCGCGTCGTGTTCGCCGGGGTCGACCGAGGTGTTGTCGTTCATCTCGCGGGCGAGTCCTTTATACAGGATGTCGTTGATGAGCGTCGACTTCCCGGAACCGGAGACGCCGGTGACCGTCGTCAGCGTGCCGAGCGGGATCGGCACGTCGAGGTCGTCGAGGTTGTGCTGGCGGGCCCCTCCCACCACGAGTTCGCCCTCGGCCTCGCGACGCTCGTCGGGCACCGGGATCGACTCCCGGCCCGCGAGGTAGTCGGCGGTCACCGACTCGTCGGCCTCGACCACCTCGTCGAAGGTGCCCTGTGCGACGATCTCGCCGCCGCGCTTGCCCGGTCCCGGCCCCATGTCGATGATCTCGTCGGCGCGGCGCATCGTCTCCTCGTCGTGCTCGACGACGAGGAGGGTGTTGCCGAGATCGCGAAGCCCTTCGAGGGTGTTTAGGAGTCGGTCGTTGTCGCGCTGGTGAAGCCCGATAGAGGGCTCGTCTAAGACGTACAACACGCCGACCAGCCCGGAGCCGACCTGCGTGGCGAGCCGGATGCGCTGGCTCTCGCCGCCGGAGAGGGTCGAGGCCTCGCGGTCGAGCGTGAGGTACTCCAGACCGACCTCCTCCATGAAGCCGAGGCGCGCGCGGATCTCTTTTAGGATCTCCTCGGCGATCGTCGTCTCGCGCTCGTTCAGTTCGTCTTCCAGCCCCTCGAAGTGTTCGCGGGCGTCGGCGATCGACAGCTCGTTCACCTCCGTAATCGACGTCCCCGCGACGAGGACGTGTCGCGACTGCTCTTTGAGGCGGGTCCCGTCGCACTCGGGACAGGTCGTCACGGCCATGTACTCCTCGATGTGGTCGCGGGCGCGCTCGGAGTCGGTCTCGACGTGGCGGCGCTCCAGATTGTGGATGACGCCCTCGAACCGCTCCGTCTTCTCGCGCGTGCCGTTCTTCGTGGTCCACTCGAAGTGGACGAGGTCGTCGGTGCCGTAGAGGAACTGCCGCCGGATCTCCTCGTCCAGCTCCTCGAAGGGCGTGTCGAGATCGACGACGAAGTGGTCGGCGACGTTGTCGAGCTGCCGCGAGTAGTAAGTGCGGTCGTAGCTCCACGGTTCGAACACGTGCTTGAGCGGCTTCGAGGGGTCAGCGATCACGAGGTCCTCGTCGACCTCCTTTGTCGAGCCGATCCCCTCGCACTCGGGACAGGCCCCGTACGGGCTGTTGAAGGAGAACGACCGCGTCTCGATCGCGGAGTACTGAACGTCGGAGTTGGGGTTGCCGAGCTCCTCGGAGAACTCCACGACGAGCCGGTCGTCGCTGTCGGCGTCGGCCGCGAGCGACCCAGTCGAGCGCGCGTTCGACGCGAACGGCACGTCCTCAGGTGGGTCGGGGACGATCAGCTTGAGGGCTCTATCGGCCTCCTCCAGCGCGGTCTCGACGGAGTCCGTGATCCGCGAGCGGGCGTCCGCCGACACGGTCACGCGGTCGACGATCACGTCGATCGTGTGGTCGTAGTTCTCGTCCAACTCGGGGTCGTCGAGGGTCAGGTCGACGGACTCGCCGTCGACCTCGACGCGGCTGTACCCGTCGCCCACCAGCTCCTCGAACAGCTCCTCGAAGGCCCCCTTCTGGTCGCGGACGACCGGGGCGGCCACCTTCGCCCGGGTCCCCTCCGGAAGTTCGAGGATCTGGTTCGCCATATCCTGTGCGGACTGTTCGCCGACCTCCTCGCCGGTGACGGGGTCGTACTGGGTGCCGATCCGGGCGTACAACAGGCGGAGGTAGTCGTGGAGTTCAGTGACGGTGCCGACCGTCGACCGGGGGTTGTTCGCGGCGTTCTTCTGGTCGATCGAGATCGCCGGCGAGAGCCCTTCGACGGACTCCACCTGCGGTTTGTCCATCTGCCCGAGGAAGTTTCGGGCGTACGCGGACAGCGACTCGATGTACCGACGCTGTCCCTCGGCGTAGACGGTGTCGAACGCGAGCGACGACTTCCCCGACCCGGACAGCCCAGTGACGACGGTGAACTCCTCGCGCGGGATCCGGACGTCGAGGTCCTTGAGGTTGTGCTCCTCAGCGCCGCGGACCTCGATGTAGTCCTTACTCATTTCACTCGCCCGTTGCGGGCGCGCGCGGGAATACCCGTCGGTCTCGGGGGTGCTGTCCCGTCGGTCTCGGGGGTGGTGTCGAGGGGCGACCGCCGGCGGCAGGCGGCTCAGCGCCCGACGAACTCCGCCGGCGGCGAGAGGTTCCGCCGGCCTCCGAAGGTGACGAGGAAGAGGGTGGCGACGCCGACCCCGTACGCGGCCATCAGCGGGACCGTCGCGAGGAACATCGTGACCACGTCGGAGGGCGTAAACACCGTCGCGATCAGCATGGTCGCGATCGTCGCCTCGCGCCAGCGCTCGCGGAACACGCGGTACGGGACGCCCGCGTTGTTCATGAGCACCATCGCGATCGGGATATCGACGAGGAAGCCGATCCCGATCGTGGTATAAATGACGAGCCAGAGGAAGTCGCTCACCTGATAGGTGATGATCATGTCGGCGAGGCGCGCGTCGGTGACGAGCCAGCCGATGAGCCCCGGCGCGATGTACGCGTAGCCGAGCGCGAAGCCGCCGACCATTCCGACACCGAGCGCTCCGGCCCACAGGTACACCTGATACACCCGTCCGGCGACGAAGCCGCGCTCGCGGAGCGCGGGCCACGCGTAGTAGAGGACGAGCGGGAATGCCGCGAAGATCCCGATCACCACCGAGAACTTCACCATGAAGACCAGCGCCTCGACCGGGTGGAGCGTGATGATGTTGATCCCGCCCTCGACCTCCGCGGGCACGCGCCGTTCGAGGTCGCCCCGGACCGTGCCGAGTCCGCCGAGGTACAGCCACATGAACGCCGCCGCCATCACCGCACCGAAGACGGCGACGATCCGGAACGACCCCGAGCGCAGCGAGTCGAAGATGAACTTGAGGTCCGTGTAGTAGCCGCCGATGTCGTCTTCGGCTTCCTCTCCGTCGCCGTCCGTGAACTCGGCGAGGAACGTCGACCCCGCTCGGGACCCGCGGTCCCGAACGGAGCCCATCAGCCCGTCGTCACCGCCACTGCCGTCGCCGCCGGCGCTCGCGTCCCCGTCGGCCGCGGTGTCGCCGTCCCCATCGGCCGCGGTGCCGCCGTCCCCGTCGGCCGCGGTGCCGCCGTCCCCGTCCTCGTCGCCCTCGTTCACCTCGTCGAACCGGTCTAAGATCGCCTGCGCCTTCTCCGGCTCGTCGTCTTCCACCGCTGCCTGCGCGAGCGCGAGCGACTCCGCCTCTTCCATCTCCGCGAAGGCGTCGGCGGGGGCCGCCCGCACGCCCGCCGCGTCGAGTTCGCCCACGTCGATCGCCGTCGGGTCACCGTACTGGCGTCCCGCGCTCGCGGTGTCGAGGTCAGTGTACACGGCCCACAGCGTCGCGATCACTGCGAACGCCAGCGCCCACGCGCCGGCATAGATCCCGAGCGCCGTCGCGGGGTCCACCCCGAGTCCCGCGCCGGGTTCGAGGAACCGCCAGCTGCTGTCGACGAGGGGGTGCCGCAGGACGGCGTTGACCGCCGCGCGGCCGCCGTACTCGTAGAACCCGTACACGAGCGCGCCGCCGAGGAGGGTCACGCCGCCGACGACGTTCCAGTTGTCCCGCACCGCTCCCGGCACGTCGATCTGTTCGGAGCTACGCTTGGCCGTGACGACGAGCTTCGCGAGGTAGAGGCTGAACCCGTACAGCACGGTCAGCGGGAACGCCCACAGCAGCTGCGTGAACGGGTCGGGCGGCGAGAAGAACGCACCGAAGACGAAGATGGCGAGGACCGCATAGCGCCACTTGTCGCGGAACGTCTCGTACTGAACGATCTCGGCGTACGACAGCCCGGTGACTAACAGCGGCATCTGCCCCGCGAGCCCGAAGGACAGCGAGAGGAAGACGATGAACTCCGTCCACATCACGATCCCGTAGGTGGGCTGGATGTTGGCCTCCAGCCCGAACTCCGCGAGGAAGCCGAACATCAGCGGGAAAAAGGCGAAGACGCCGTAGGCGACGCCGGCACTGAACAGCCCGGCACCGAGCAGCGCGATCCCCGCGAGCTTCCAGCGCGCGACCGGCGACCGCGGCCACATGCCCCGGGCGCGGAGTTCGTCGCGGGTGACGTAGATCAGCGGCGGGATCGCGGCGATAACTCCCACGATCAGCCCGATCTTCGCCTGGAGGAGGATCACCTCGAACGGCGTCGTGGCGATGATGTCCGCCTCCGCGGCGACCTCGGGGCTCATGTTCGACTCCGTCACCTGCCTGAGCCAGTCCCAGATGTAGACGCGCAGCGCCCAGAACGTCAGGATGAATCCGAACAGGAAGACGACGAACACCTTCTGGAGATCCTTCTGGATCGACCGAAGGAACGCCTTCGCCGTCTCGCGGCCCTCTGCGATCGACTGCTGGGTGTCATCGTCGAGGGCGCTCGCCATACGGAGGGCGAAGGCCGTCGCCGTTATCAACCTTTTCGACCGCGGGCGGCCCCGCGAGCGGTACGCCCCCTCTCTCCGGTCGTCGGTGTCGGGCGCGCCGGTCGCCGCGACTGCGCCCCTCGGCGGCGCGGGGCGTCGCCATCCGAAAAGGTTGATAACCGCCCGGTCGCGTAGGGGAACTGAATGGACGACTCGGACCGGTCGCGCGACGACGACTCGGCCGCCGATGGGTCGACTGACGGCTCTGACCCGAACGGCGCTGTCGACGAGGGGTCCGAAACCGGCGCATCCGACGAGCGTCCGGACGAGACGCCGGATCCGAACGTCGGCGGCGACGAGTCCGACGAAACCGCCGAGTCGGATGCGGACGCCGACGAGCCCTTGGAGGCGGGCGATGTCGTGGCGGCGGAAGACGCCGCGCGCGCCGAGGCCGTCGACGACGATTCGGATTGGGACGCAGATGTAGGCGCGCCTGATGATTCAGATGGCGACGAGGACACAGACGAAGGCGACGCGGACGCGGACGAAGGCGACGAGGATGCGGACGAAGACGACGAGGACACAGACGAAGGCGACGCGGACGCGGACGAAGCGGCCGATTCGCACGACGCGGACGGGAACGAGGACGCCGAGAGCCTCGGCGACGGCGGCACGCCGGCGACGCCGGCGAACGCGGCCGCGGCTACCGACGGCGAGGACGAGACGTTCGGCGGCATCGAGGGACCGGAGACGGACGAGGAGATGCCGCTGGCGGCCCACATCGAGGAGATGATGCGCCGGCTCGCCGTCGTCTTCCTCGTCGGCGGGCTGGCGACGCTCGTCGTCGTCACCGAATCGGCGGAGCTGATAAACTACTTCTGGAGCTATCACATCCCGGCCCCACTGGAGAATCGGCCGCGGCTGTACGGGCCGCTGGAACTCCCGCTCACCCGGCTGAAGGTGGCCGGCCTCGCGGGCGTGGTGGTCGGGCTTCCGGCGTTCGTCTACGAGACCTACCGGTTCATGCGCCCCGGGCTCTACCAGCAGGAGCGGCGCTACTACCTCGCGGCGGTGCCGACCAGCCTGATCCTCGGCGGGATCGGCATCGCGTTCGCGCACTTCCTCGTGTTGCCCACGATGTTCTCGTATTTCACGACGTACACCTCCGACGCGGCGACCATCGCCTTCGGACTCGCTGAGACGTTCAACCTGATCGTCGTCATGCTCGCGCTGATGGCGTTCGTCTTCCAGATCCCGCTTTTCATCATGCTCGCCATCATGATGAACCTCGTCACCCGGGAGTGGCTGGAGGCGAAGCGACTGATCTTCTGGGGGTCGTTCCTCGGGATCGCCTTCCTGTTCAACCCCGACCTCACCGGGATGGCCCCGATCATCGTGACGCTCACGATGATCGCCCTCTTCGAAGGGACACTCGCGATACTGCGCTGGACCGGGAACTAGACCGCGGATCGGTGATTTATAAATGACCGATCGCGACGACTGCTGTTGAAGATCGGGCCAGTCGGCCGTGCGATTCCGGCTCTCCTTATAAGTCGTCGAGAGACACGACGACTGCCGAAGCCCCAGTCGCTCGCTACGACGAAGCTGCTGCCGAGGATATGACCGCCGAAGCCCCAGTCGCGAGGACTCGCGCGGCTCGTTGCGCTCCTCACTCGGTCACTCACTTCGTTCGCTCCCTCGTTGTGGTGCTTGCGTCGCCGTGCTTCGCCCTCGCGACTGCCCCTTCGAGTCCCGCCCCG
>PXST01000035.1 GCA_003023405.1 Halobacteriales archaeon SW_8_68_21 | reverse complement strand
CTGCGCGTCTGCGAGCGGTCGCCGCAAGCGACCGCGAGCCAGCACGCGCGAGGGAGTCGTCGGTCCGAAGCGAAGCGGAGGACCGACGACGAGGCTGGGGAGGCGTGAGGCGGTGCTGTGCGTTCCCGCGAGCGAAGCGAGCGGGAGCACGGAAGTCGCAGCCCGCGCAGTGAGCGGAGCGAGCGAGCAGGAACGTCTTCCGGAGGGGTGGGACTCGAAGGGGCAGCCGCGAGGACGGCGCAGGCGAAGTAAGGACCGCAACGAGGGAGCGCAAGCGACCGAGTGAGGACCGCAGCGAGCGTGTGCCGTCCTCGCGGCTGGGGCTTCGGGAGTGTCCGTGTCGGTCCGCGATTTATAAGCAATCACGCACAGCCGAGTGCCTAGGGCTCCGGGAGTGTCCGTGTCGATAACTGATATATAAATAACCACGTACAGCCGAGCGGCTGGAGATTCGGGGGAGTTCACCGCGTCAATAGCGACCAGACGTTCGACCGGTCGAGACCGGCAAAATACGCGATCTAGTCCGACGAGCGGTTCCGGCACCGCCGCGAGGTGATCGCCTCTTTCGAGCGGAACCGGCAGCCGCAGACGGTACAGCGCACGAACGGGTCGCCGGGCGCGGTCTCCAGTCGGTGTTCGCCCACCTCGAACGGGCGCGTCACGGTCCGCGGGCGGATCCGGTCGGGGATCGGGGTCGACGCCGACTCGCTCAAGGCGGTGCGCACCGCGATGGTGTCCACGTCGACGCCGTCCCACCGCGAGGCGTCCAGCGCCGCTTCGCGGTCAGCGACCTCGGTCCACCCCGTGACGACGACCGGCGAGTTCGTCTCCGTGTCGCTCACGACGACGACGAAGCGGACGCCGCCCTCGACGAGCGCGAACCGCCAGCCGTCGGTGCTGTTCCACCGGAGCTGCCCCTCGCGGATCGCGTCGCTCACGGTGCGCGTCGACACGTACCGGCCGGGCTGTTCCAGCGGACTCGCCGCGGTAGGGCGAATCGACCGATCGATAGTCTGCGAACCGGTCGGATCGGCCGGCCCGAACGCGCCGGTGCGCGGGCGACTCCGGCGGGGACCGGGGTCGCGCGGCCGCGTCTCGGTTCGCGGCGGCGGTCGTGGAAGCGGTCCGACGCTCCGTCGATCCGGGCCCGAGGGGTTCCGCGTCCCCCGACCCGCCCTGTCGGGATGCCACTGGGTATTCGTATCGAGCGCGCTCTTAAGTGTGTTACGGCGACACAGGGGGATAACTGGTGAACGGGGTGGGATTCTGAGAAATGTGTACGCCACGAATACGGAATAAAAGCGAGACACGTCGCATCAAGCTGTGGTCACTCACGAGTATAAAAAGCAAGTCCGCCCTCCGGCACGGTCAGCACCCGTGAGCGACAGCGGACGGGTGCTGAGGTTCAGTCCGCTCTCCCCGGATTGAACTCGGTCAGACGACGCGGTCACTACGTTCGCGCGCTGCGACTGACCTGCTCAATTCGGGTCGGCCGTCCCCCACAGTCAACACTCGCTCGCTGTCGCTCGCGAGTGTTAAGGTTCAGTCCGCCCTCCCCGAATTGAACGGGGGACAAGTCGATCTACAGTCGACTGCTCTACCAGGCTGAGCTAAGGGCGGTTACCGAAACGTAGCCGTTGGATCGAACTTAAGCGTTCCCTTTCACCATCAGTGTGATCCGCCGTACCGCAGTCCCGCGGGGCCGAAGCGAACCGCAGAAATCGGTCCGGGAGACGCCGGCAGCGCGCGGCTGTTAAGTCGCTCGCGGCGGGAGCGAGACCATGGCCGACGGCGACGACAGACAGGCGACGTTCGGGTCGGACGGGAGCCTCGAAACCGATCGGACGCCGGACGCGACGGGCGAGAACGACTTCGGCGAGGCAAAGGAGGCCAACGAGACCGACGGCGGCTACAGCCGCTACGTCGTCTCAAGTACCCTCCAGAAGGCGGTCCGCCGCTCCGACGAAGAGGTCGCGGCGTGGGCGGCGTGGGAGCTGGCCCGCTCCGGCTACGCGTGGAACCTCTGGGACCGCCTGAACCTCTACGTCGTCGAGGACCTCCGGGCGGGCAGCGACGTGGCGCTGGCGATCGAACGCTACGAGGAGCTCGCCACCGAGCGCTGGGACCCCGCAGAGTGGAAGGGCCGCCTCTGTGCGATCCACGCCGCGCTGGCGGCCGCCCGCGCGCGCTCGACCCGCGAGGCGTCGAACGCCGACGCCTACTTCTCTGTCGTCGCCGAGGTCAGGGCCGACGCCCGCGAGCGCGGCGAGGAGCCGGCCCACGACTTCCCCGTCGGCGACCTCGAACCGGAAGGTCGGTTCGACGCCGTCTTCGACGGCCACACCGGTGAGGGATCGAGACTGGACCGCGACACGAGGTTCTTCAAGACCCACGGCGCGCGCGTCGGTCCGGAGGGCGAAGACGAGCAGAGCGCGCGCTGGCAGCGCCTCGCGATGCTGCTCGACGGGGAGGTCGAGTACGACGAAAGCGACTTACAGCGCGCCGTAGACCCCGTCGACTCCGAGACCCCCTGGCACGACCCGACGACCGGAGAGGTGGACGAAGACGAGGACTGCGACGGGAACGGGGGCGAAAGCGACGACGACGAGAGCGACGACCGCGACGACGATCCCGCCGGCTCACTCGCGAACTTCGGGGAGTAGGGGCGTCGTCTCACGGCTGCCGTCGGGCGCGTTGCTTCCGTCTATCCCTGCTACCGTCAACTCTTATTTCCGGACGGCGCGATACAGCGACCATGGCGAGCGTCGCAATCGTCGGCGGTTGACCCGCCGGACTGAGCGCCGGACTGTTCGCGAGCAAGAACGGACTCGACGCGGTCCTCTTCGACACGGACGGAACGTGGATACACAAGGCCCACTTTTGTCCCGGTTGACGTTAGAAAAGCTAACCTTCTCCTAATCCTTGTAAACTATCTCTTCAATTTCTTTCCTATCTTCCCCGTCGTATTTGTATAATTCTTCCTCTTTTTCATCCGATGTTTGATTATGTGATCCGTCGCAAAATGGTTGGTTATCCGAAAGACCACAACGACAAATAAAAGCAGTTCCGCCTTGTTCGTCTAAGGTTTCTTTATCGATTGGTTCAGGGCCTTTCTCTTCATGGGTTACTTCTCGGGCCATATCATAAGATAACACTGAACACACTAATCTTGAAGGGTTAGGTAGTCTAGTACCACCTGTTCAACTACCTCGGCGTCGGCTCGGTCAGCAGCAGCGAGTTCATGATGCCCGCCCGCCAGCAGGTCGACGACTTCGGCGTCGACCGCCATCAGGGCGAGGCGGTCACCGAGGTCGAGGCCGCCGGCGACGGCTTCACGATGACGACCGAGGAGGGGGAGTACGACGCCGAATACGTCGTCCTCGCGACGGGCGCGAACCGCGACCTCGCCGAGTCGCTCAGTTGCGAGTTCGACGACGACGACACCGTCAGCGTCGACCTCTCGACGGAGACAAGTGTCGACGGCGTCTACGCGACCGGCGCGATGGCCCGCGCCGAGGAGTGGCAGGCGGTCATCTCGGCGGGCGACGGTGCCGCGGCCGCGCTCGACATCCTCTCGAACGAGAAGGGCGAACACTACCACGACTTCGACATCCCGGACACCGCTGCCTCCGTGTTCGGTGACCTGATCGACGACGGCGCGTAAGCCCGCTCCGTTCGGTTCTTTTCGCGACGACCGACCGCCGCTCAGCGACGCGACACGCGCTCGCCGAGACCGTCGAGCCGTCGCGCCGTGAGGGCCGGGGCGTCGCCGACAGCGGTAGGGGGATCCGTCGAGGACATCAGATACCGGACGGAGGGTCGGGCGTGGGAAAGCCGTGCCGGTGGCACCGACCGCCGGACCGTCGCGAGGGATGGCGTTCGGCTCCGGGGCCGTCGTGAGGGACCGCAGCACCTAACCTCGCGGCCGCCCGAACGACGGTATGTACATCGACCCGTTCGGCCTCGAACGCTGGTTCGCGGAGTACGAACACGAGGCCGACATCATGCTAGCGGAAAGCGGCATCCGGTCGCTCGACGCGGGCCGGTTCGACCTCAACCCGGGGAAGCTCGGCTACGTCATCCCGACGAACGGCGACCCAGAGTTCCGGGCGTCGGTCGGGGACCGATACGACCGGTCCGCCGACGAGGTGCTCTTCACCTGCGGCACGCAGGAGGCGAACTTCCTGACGTTCCTCTCGCTGCTCGGCGACGAGTCGGGCCTCTGCGAAGAAGGGACCGGTTCCGGCACCCACGCCGTCGTCGTCACGCCGACGTATCAGGCGCTCCACGCCGTTCCGGACGCGTTCGGGGACGTGACTCGCGTGGAGTTGGAGCCGCCCGAGTGGGAGCTGGACTCCGAGGCGGTCGCCGACGCGGCCCGCGACGACACCGCTGTGATCGTCGTCAACAACCCGAACAACCCCACCGGGCAATACCACGACGAGGCCGCGATGCGTGCGGTCTACGATGTCGCCGTCGAGCGCGACGCCTACCTGCTCTGTGACGAGGTGTACCGCCTGCTCGCCGCGGAGCCGCAGCCGCCGGTCGCGAGCTACGGCGCGCACGGGATCTCGACGACCAGCCTCACGAAGGCGTACGGGCTCGCCGGTCTCCGGTTCGGGTGGGTCGCCGGTCCCGAACCGGTCGTGAAACGCGCGTGGCGCTGGAAGGACTACACCACCATCTCGCCGAGCCTCTTCGGGCAGCACATCGCGAAGCAGGCGCTGGGCGGACAGGAGGACGACATCCTCTCGGAGAACCGCGCGCTGGCCGCCGACCACCGCGGCCGCGTCGCGGACTGGGTCGCCGAACACGACCTCGACTGGCTCGACCCCGTCGGCGTCAACGCGTTCGTGACGGTCCCCGACAGCTTCGACGACGCCGAATCGTTCTGTCGGGCAGTCGTCGAGGAGGCGAGCGTCGTCCTCGCGCCGGGGCACCTGTTCGGCTTCCCGGACCGGTTCCGGATCGGCTTCGGCCTTCCGACGGACGAACTGGAGGAGGGTCTCGACCGGGTGAGCCGCGTGATCGAAGCGTCCGGCGGCGCGTCCGTCGAGGGCGACGCGGCGACCCGGAGCGGGGGTGACGACTGATGGGGGTGGTCGGCGATCTTAAGGACGACGTGGTCGGTCTCGTGCGAGACCCGACCGACGAGCAGAAGATACTAGTGCTCGCGTTCGTCGCCATGGCGGCCGCGGACCGCTACATGTACTTCAACGACATCCCGTTCGTCGTCCGGACGACGGCGGCGGTCGGCGTCGGATTCATCGTCATGTTCCTCGTCAGCTACCTCTACACGGGGCAGTTCGTCCCGCCGGACGGCAACGCCGACGACGAGGACGAACCGGCGGAGTACGTCGACGAACTCGACCCGTAGACGGGTTTTGAGCGGAATTTTAGTCGGCGCTGCGTCGCCACGGTCGTCGGGATATCCATCCTGTCGCGGTTGATCCGCGTTGCGGTCGCTACGCGGGAGCGATCGCTACGTCGCGGCGGTGGCACCCACCGCGCCGACCGCCGCGACCGAGCTGTCGCCGTTCACGTAGTCCAGCGAGTCGCTCCAGTCGACGGGCGGGACGCCGGGGTCGCCGTCGTCATGTATCACGACCTCGTGGAGCCCGGCGTCGGCGGGCACGTCCGCGCCCTCGCGAAGCGGCGCGTCGGTGGGGGCGGAGAGGTCGTCGCCGAGCGCGTCGGTCACGCGGGCGACCGAAACGGAACCGTTCTGAGCGTTTCCGTCGATCGGGCTCGCCGTGATCCGCCCCCGCGACTCCCCCGTCGAACCGGCGGTCGATCCGGAGTGTCGAGTCCGGCCAGACGGTCTCAACACGCGGAGCGACGGCGTTCCAAACCGTTTATACCCGCGCCTCCGGAAATAGCGTCTATGCCGCGAGAGCAGAAGCAGGTTCGCGAACTCCAAGAGGGAAGCTACGTGATGATGGACGACGCGCCCTGTAAGATCAACCATTACAGCACCGCCAAACCCGGGAAACACGGCAGCGCCAAGGCCCGCGTCGAGGGCAAGGGCGTCTTTGACGACAGGAAGCGCTCGCTCTCGCAGCCGGTCGACGCGAAGGTGTGGGTCCCGATCATCCAGCGCAAGCAGGGACAGGTCGTCAACGTCAGCGGTGACGAGGTCCAGGTGATGGACTTAGACACCTACGACACGTTCACGATGCGCATCCCCGAGGGCGAGGACTTCGACTCCGACGACAACATCGAGTACCTCGACTACGAGGGCCAACGGAAGATACTCGGGTAATCGGGTATGTTCCCTGGAGCGACGGCGGACCGCGAAGCTGCTTCGTACGTGGTCGTCGGCGCTCCACTCGACGCCACGACCACTTTTCAGCCGGGCACCCGGTTCGGACCGGACCGGGTCCGGCGACTCGCCGAGACGTACGACGACTACGACCGCCGCACCGACAGCCGCTTTTCCGCGCTGGGCGTCCACGACGCGGGCGACGTGCGCCCGTGGGACGACGTGCCGGCGTACCTCGATCACCTCGCCGCCGAACTGCGGAGCGTCGTCTACGACGACGCGGTCCCCCTGCTCGTCGGCGGCGAACACACCGTCACCTACGCGGGCGTCGACGCCGTCAGCCCCGACGTGCTCGTCGTCTGCGACGCCCACCTCGACCTCCGGAGCGACTACGACGGGAACCCGTGGAGCCACGCCTGTGTCACCAGACGCGCGCTCGACGACCTCGACGTCGACCGTGCCGTGATCGTCGGCGCACGGACCGGCTCCGAGGCGGAGTGGGACCGCGCGGCCGACGCCGACGTGGAGGTCGTCGCGCCCGAGGACGCCCGCGAGTGGATCGGCGCGCTCGACGGCGACGCCTTCGCCGACGAGTCGGTGTACTGCTCCGTCGACATCGACGGTCTCGACCCGGCCTACGCCCCCGGAACCGGAACGATGGAGCCGTTCGGACTCGAACCGCGGGAGGTTCGCGACCTCGTTCGGGCGGTCGCACCGCGCGCGGACGGGTTCGACGTCGTCGAGGTGAACGACCGCGACGACGGGCAGGCGGCGGGGCTGGCCGGGAAACTGCTGCGGGAGTTCGCGCACTCGCACGCGGCCGCGACGCGCTGACCGTCGACCCCGGGTATCGCTGCGGGGGTTCTGCGGTGTTGCTTTCACCACGTTCCAGCCGAACCACTCAGTAGAATGAATCTGCGAACTGAGCATTGAGCCTCCTACCAATTCCGGTATATATTCAAGATCGTGTGTAAAATATAGAATGTAAATGTATTAACATGGAGGCAACACCGACCACGGTCAGTCGTCATTGAGAATCGGCGTGTTTCGCGTACTCATCTCAACTTCGGCTTCGCTCCATCTCCGCAAGTGACCCGCCGAGGTAAGCCGAGAGCCCGACGAATATGATGAGGAAGGCAATCGCGGCGGTGTACTCGTTGGGCAGGGGTGCCAACTGGACACCGACAAGAGCAGCAAAGTTGATTACCACCATCGGAATCGTCATCCACCGACCGTTCTGCCACCCGTCCCCGGTTCGTCGGTCAGGAAACTTACGGTTAATTCTACAGAGAAACACGACACTCACAGCGAGTGCGACCGCAATCGCGCTTGAGAGCAGGATGTCAATCCCTACCCAGTACAGCGTGACGCCCACTCCCGTACCGAGCCCAATTGCCAAGAGCTGGTGACGCCGAGTCCCCATCACACTGTTTGATAAGCGATACTGATTCAAAAGTGGTGATCACGTTTATTCTCTGTATCTCACACGGGCTACCCGCTAATTGACGGATAAGTCATACTCTCCTGCGGTAACGACTTCACATACATTGACCACTTCTCGAAGAGAAACGCACGTACGCGACTCGTTCCTGACGCGTTGACCGATCGGCCTACGACAACTCAGAGAGCTGCCGCCGCGCGGCGGTCACCGCCTCCATCGCGTCGATCCACTCCCGGGGGTCGGTACACCAGATGCGGTCGCCTTCGACGCTCACGCAGAACACGGATTCGCTGGAGGGAGAGAGCGTGACGCGGTCGACATCGGGATGGTCCCCAAGGTATGCGTCGATGAGCCGTCGGGCGGTCTCCGCCTCGGAGCGGAGCCGATTTCCTGTGGCGTACTCGATGGCAATCTCCGTCATGTTACCGCGTTAGAACTACACAATTAATAATCACTGTTTTCTGGCAGCGATTGCGGCATTCGCTGACAGTCGATAAGCGTAATCGACGATTGTCGAACTCACTGACCACCAAACTCACCGATCGTCGAACCCACTGACCATCGAACTCACTGACCACCAAACTCACCGATCGTCTGTTACCCACATTTCGGCGCCGCGGAGACGGGCGACCTGCTGGACCGGTACGAGGACGTGCTCGCGGCGTGGGTCGACTCGGTCGCGACGACGCGCGTTCCGACCATCAGCGCCTCGGTGATCGTGAGTCGCTGTCCCGCCGCGGGCGCGTTGACCGCGTGGTGGACGCCGACGAGCGGGTCCATCGGCATCCCGTCGGAGCCGAACGCGAGGCGCACGCCCGCGTCGAGCATCTCGCGGTAGCGGTTCGTCTCGGCGGTGCGCTCCGCGCCGAGGCGGTCCTCGTACAGACCGCCCTCGTCCGCCCACTTCAGGAAGTTCGGCTGGACGCTGGCGACGACGCCGGTGTCCGCGAGCCGCTCGATCGCCTCGTCGTCGGCCAGCTCGACGTGTTCGATCCGGTGGCGGGCCTCTCCCGAGTCGGTCCGCGAGGTGTCCGCGTAGGCGTCCAGCACGGCCGCGATCGCCTCGTCGCCGATGGCGTGCGCGGTGAACTGGAAGCCCGCGTCGGTCGCCGCCGCCACCGTCTCGCGCAGCTCCTCGGGGTCGACGACCCACTGCCCGGTCTCTTCGGGGTCGTCCGCGTACGGCTCCGAGAGGCGAGCGGTCCGCCCGCCGAGGCTCCCGTCCGTGTACGACTTGATCGCGCCGACCCGGACCATGTCGCTCCCGGCGTTCGTGGCGAGACCGACCTCGCCGAGGGCGTCGACGTGGTCGCTCCAGTAGTTGATCCGGACGCGGGCGGTCAGCTCCCCGGCGGCGTCGAGGTCGCGGTAGACGCGGGGGGCGTGCGAGTCCCGGACCATGTCGTGGAACCCGGTGATCCCGCGGGCGGCGCAGCCGTTGAGCGCGGCCTCGACGATCGAGCGCGTCGTCGTCGTCGGTCGGGATCGTCTCGTCGGGCGCGGCGGCGAGGGCGTCCGCGAACCGGCCGAGGACGACGCTGTTGACCGCCGCGACGTGCATGTCCTCGCGGAACGCCGCAACCGGGCGCTCCGTTGAGACGCGGTCGAGGTCCTCGCGGGTGAGGTAGCGCGAGTCGTCCCACGTCGACTCGTCGTAGCCGTAGCCGAGCACCCAGTCGCCGGTTTCGGCGCTTTCTCCCCCGTTCCCCTCGTCTTTCACTTCCGCCGCGCGCTCGTCGAGCAGGTCGACGGCGGCCTCGGGCGAGTCGGCGGCGGAGAGGTTGGCGTGGACCAGGTAGCGACCGACGGTGGTCAGGTGGGTGTGCGCGTCGACGAAGCCGGGGAGGAGGACGCGTCCGCCGAGGTCGACCACCTCGGTGTCGACGCCCGCGAGCAGCTCCACGTCGTGCGTCGGCCCCGTCCGAACGATCTCACCGTCGCGCACCGCGATGGCCTCGCGGGGCTCGTCGCCGCCGTCCTCTGGGTCCGCGAGCGTGTGTACCTCCCCGTTCACGAAGATCCGGTCCGCGGCCTCGGTCATGGGAATTCCGCGGAGACACAGCGTGTTAACCGTTCGGGAAACGGCGACCGATCTATTCGCTCCCCCGTCGAGTCGCCGCGTACGTACGACCACGTCCGCCTCCGGACCGACGGAATTGTCGGCGTCGGCGTCGGCCGCGCCGGTGAGCACCGTGAAGACGGCCGTCGACGCCCGACCCGCGCGGTCGGCCGGCGTCCGAGTCCCGTGACCGCCCCGCATCCGAGTCCCGTGACCGCCCCGCGCCACCGGGCTACAGCCGCTCCCGCACGTCCTCCGCGACCGCCGACAGCGCCGTCTCCGCCGTCGGCACCCGGTCCGCGAGGCTACAGAATCCGTGCGCCATCGCCGGGTAGTGCCGGTGCCGCACGAGGGTTCCCTCTCGGTCGAACCGCTCCGCGAGCGCGACGCCGTCGTCGCGCAGGGGGTCGAACCCGGCGGTGACGACCGTCGCGGGCGGGAGGCCGCCGAGGTCCGTCGCCCGGAGCGGAACCGCGTAGGGGTTCGCGGCGTCGACCGGGCTCCGCAGGTACCGCCCGTAGAACCACCGCACGTCCTCGCGGGTGAGGAGGGGGCCGTCTGCGTTCTCCCGGTAAGAGTCCGTCTCGAAGTCGTGGCCGGCGGTCGGATAGAGGAGGAACTGCCCGGCCGGCGTCGGCGAGTCGCCGATATCGCGGGCGCGAAGCGACGCCGCGACCGCGAGCGCGCCGCCCGCGCTGGTCCCCGAGACGCCGACCCGGTCGGGGTCGACGCCGAGCGCGTCGGCCGTGTCGACGACCCACTCGACCGCCGCGGCCGCCTCGTCGACGGCGACCGGGAACGGGTGTTCGGGGGCGAGCCGATAGTCGACGGAGACGACGACCGCGTCGCCGCGGACCGCGAGTTCGCGGCAGATACCGTCGACAGAGTCGAGCGTGCCGAGCGTCCAGCCGCCGCCGTGGAAGTGAACCAGAGCGCGGCTCTCGGCGGTCAGGTCGGTGGCGGTCCCCTTGGGGCGGTACACGCGGACCGGGACCTCGCCGTGCGGCCCGTCGAACGCGAGATCGCGGGCATCGGCCACGGGCGGATCGGGTGGTCCGGAGAACAGGTCGTCTTCGAGGTCCCGGGCGGCCGCGACGGAGAGGTCGCTCCACGCCGGCAGCCCCGGCGACTCGATCTCGGCGATCGCCGCGGCGAGGCCCGGGTCGAGTTCGTCCGCGCGCATGACGGACCGAGGCGGTGGGCCTTTGTAAGTCGGTCGGCAATTGTAGTCGATGGAGGTCCGGCTGAGCTACGAGGACGGCACGATTCGGGTCGACGCGGACGCCGACCTCGCGGCCGACGCGCTGCCGCCGCTGCCCGGCGTCGAGACGGATCCCCGAACGGGCACGGCACGCGCGCCGGCGCACCGCTACGTCGAACTCCGTCGGGCGCTCAGGGTGGCCGGGGTTGGCGTCGACGACCGGGTCCTCGACGCGAGCGACCGCGCCGCGGAGGCGGCCGGACTGCCGGACGCACTCGCCACGGACTACGACCTCCGCGAGTACCAGCGCGACGCGCTCAACGCGTGGCGCGACGCGGGCGACCACGGGGTGATCGAACTGCCGACCGGCGCGGGCAAGACCGTGATCGCGGTCCGCGCGATGGTCGAACTCGGCGTCCCGACGCTCGTCGTCGTCCCGACCGTCGACCTCGTGGATCAGTGGCAACGGGAGCTGGACCGCGAGTTCGACGTTCCGATCGGCCGGTTCGGCGGCGGCGAGCAGCGCCGGGAAGCGATCACGGTGTCGACGTACGACTCGGCGTACCTCAAGGCGGACGGCGTCGGCGACGCGTTCGAGTTCGTCGTCTTCGACGAGGTCCACCACCTCGGCGGCGAGGGGTACCGCGACGCTGCGCGGCTGCTCGCGGCCCCCGCGCGGCTCGGTCTCACCGCCACCTTCGAGCGTCCCGACGGCGCTCACGAGGCGATCGCAGAGCTGGTCGGCGACCGCGCCTACGCACTTGACGTCGACGACCTCGCCGGCGACCACCTCGCCCCGTACGACATCCGGCGGATCGAGGTGGAGCTGACCGACGCGGAGCGCGAGCGCTACGACGAGCGGCAGGGCACGTTCGTTGAGTACGTCCGCGACGCCGGGATCACGTTCACGAGCGGGAGCGACTACCAGGAGTTGGTCAAGCGCTCCGGCAACGATCCGGCCGCCCGCGAGGCGCTCTTAGCGAAACAGGACGCCCGCGAGATCATGATGAACGCCGAGCGGAAGGTGGAGAAGCTGGCGGAGATCCTCGACCGCCATCGCGACGACCGCGTCATCGTGTTCACCGGCCACACCGACCTCGTCTACCGGCTCTCGGAGCGGTTCCTGCTGCCGGCGATCACCGCCGAGACGGGCGCGAAGGAGCGCCGCGAGATCCTCGAACGTTTCCGCGACGGCACCTACGGGCACGTCGTCGCCGCGAACGTCTTAGACGAGGGCGTCGACGTGCCCGACGCGAACGTCGCGGTCGTCCTCTCCGGATCCGGTAGCGAACGCGAGTTTACTCAGCGGCTCGGCCGCGTCCTCCGCCCGAAGGACGACGGCGGCCGGGCGCTCCTCTATGAGCTCGTCAGCGCGGAGACGGCGGAGGAGCGCGTGGCAAGTCGGCGGCGGTGAGCGGCGGCGATGGCGGCTGCCGCCGCCAGCGACGAGGTTGGGGAGGCGTGAGGTGCGGTGCTGTGCGCGGCTGGGGCTTTGGAGGCCTTCGGCGTCGATCTGCTGTAAGCTATTTATAAGCGAGCGGCTGGGGCTTTGGATGCCTTCGCCGTCGATCTGCTGTAAGCTGTTTATAAGCGAGCGGCTGGGAGCTTCGGAGGCGTCTCCCATCGATCAAGCATCGACCTCGAATCCGTTCAGTCGTCGTCGATGTCGAGCGAGCGCTTCTCGCCGAGTTCCTGTTCAAGGCTCCCGCGCTCCCAGCTTCTGACCGCGTCGCCCTCGACCTCGGCGCGGAGCTTCTCTTCGAGGAGGTTCACCGCGACGCTGTTCGCACCCTCCGGGATGATCACGTCCGCGTGTTTCTTCGACGGCTCGATGAACTGCTCGTGCATCGGCTTCACCGTCGAGAGGTACTGGTCGATGACGCCCTCTAGGTCGCGGCCGCGGTCGATCACGTCTCGCCGGATCCGGCGCAGGATACGCACGTCGGCGTCCGTCTCGACGAACAGCCGGAGGTCCATCATGTCGTTTATGTCTTCGTCGTACAGCGCCAAGATCCCCTCCAGCACGACGACGTCGGTCGGCTCGACGGTGACGCGCTCGTCTTTCCGGTTGTGGATCTCGAAGTCGTACTGGGGCATCTCGACGGACTGCCCCTCCAGTAAGGCTTCGAGGTGTTCTCTGAGCAGTTCCCACTCGAACGCCGAGGGGTGGTCGTAGTTGACCGCCTGACGTTCCTCGAAGTCGAGGTGCGAGAGGTCCTCGTAGTAGTTGTCGAGCGGGATCCGGGTGACGCTGTCGCCGAGATCGCGGGTGACGAGCCGGGAGACAGTCGTCTTCCCGGCACCCGTCCCGCCCGCGATCCCGATCACGAACGAGGGAATGGCCATACCGCCGTTCGAACGTCGGAGGGTTTGAACGCTCCCTTTTCATCGTCGCGTACTCAGCACGCACTCCGGATCACTCGCCGCCGGCGCTCGGCGTCACTCGCCGCTGACGACTCACACGCGACCCCCGTACGGTCCCGCGTCGCCAGTGCGTGAACCAACCGCAAAGGTACGTTCGGTGCTGATATAACGGTATCGGGGGCACTTTTTAGCCGATCGGAACGAATTCGAGGTATATGCGAACAGATACCACGGTCCGCGACGTGATGCATCGCGAGTTCCTCGGGGTCAGCGAGTCGGACTCGCTTCCGGACGCGGCCGCGCTGCTGGTCGAAGAGGAGACGAACTGCGTGGTCGTCGTGCGGGGCGGCGAGCCGGTCGGGCGGCTGGAAGCCCGCGACGCGCTCGACGCGGTACTGGACGCGACCGAGGGGTCTAGCTCGGAGGGTGGTATCGACGAGCGCACCGTCGGCGACGCGATGGGACCGCCGCTGCCGACGATGCCCCCGGACGACTCCCTGACGGCGGTCGAGGAGCGCCT
This sequence comes from Halobacteriales archaeon SW_8_68_21, assembly GCA_003023405.1. Lineage (GTDB taxonomy): Archaea > Halobacteriota > Halobacteria > Halobacteriales > Haloferacaceae > Halorubrum. Next base: position 38,271 of record PXST01000035.1, on the reverse strand, counting down.
CGTCGCAGACGGAGCCGACCGGGTCGTCGCCGTCGACGACGGGGAGGCGATCGGCGTCGTGACGGACGGCGACGTGCTCGCCGCGGGCGCACCGCGGACGGGGACCGAGGGGTTCGGCGGCGGAGCGGCGACCGGCGATCCCCGAGGCGACGGGACGGTGGTCTCGGCGGCCGCGACGGCGGACTCCGACGCGGAACGGGGTGCGGGGGCGACGATCGATCCGGAGTCGACGGACCGCGGGGCGGCTCCCTCGCCGGACGCGGCCGGCGACGGCGGAGGCCCCTCACAGCCCGCGGAGGCGCAGAGCGGGTCGTCGACGCAGGGCGTCTGCGAGAACTGCGGTGCCTTGGTCCCCGACCTCGTCACCGCAAACGGGCAGGCGGTCTGCCCGAACTGCCGCGAGGTCTGAGCCCTCTCCAGGCGGTCGGTTCGCCGGTCGGCAGCCTCAACAGGCCGCGAGCCGAAGTCGGACGCATGGCCGCAACGGACCCCCGCGTCGAGCGGGCGACCGCCGGCGATGTCGACGCCGTCACCGACATGTGGGTGGCGCTCGCGGCGGGCCAGCGGGAACACGGTGCCACGCTCCGCGCCGAGGCGAACCGCGCGACGGTCCGGGAGTGGGTCGCGCAGTCGGTCGTCACGGGCGACCTGCTCGTCGCCCGCGGCCCGGGGGGGGGGGGAGGCTCCGAGAACGAAGCGGGTCTCGTCGGCTTCGTCGGCTTCGCGCTCGAACGCGGCGACTACGAGCGCGACGCCGTCCGCGGAACCGTCAGCAACCTCTTCGTGGTGCCGGAGCGGCGCGGTGAAGGGGTCGGAACGGCGCTGCTCGACGAGGCCGAGCGCACGCTCCGCGAACGGGGGGCCGACCACGTGGCGCTGGAGGCGCTCGCCGACAACGACCGCGCCCGGTCGTTTTACGCGGCGCACGGCTACGACCCCCACCGCGTCGAACTGACGAAACCGCTAGGCGACGAGGGTGCGGGGAGCAACGAGAGCGGCGAAGGCGATAGCGACGACGCGACCGACGAAAGTGACTGACCCCGGCCGGGTTCGCGGAAAGCGACACGCACACATAGGAGGACCCAGTACGGCCGCACGCGCCAGAGGAGCATGGGCGGTTCATGCACTCGACTTGTAATCGAGACTTCCGGGGTTCAAATCCCTGCTCTGGCTTGAAATCGCTCCGCGCCCGCTCCTACGGGCGCTTTTTAAGTATCCTCGACGCCCAACGACGGGTATGGACTCGTCGGACCGCGCGCTGCTCGGCGTGGCCGGGATCGTCGGCGCGCTCGTGTTGGCGGTCGCGTTCGCCGGGGGCTACCTCTTCGGCTTCGACGAGTCGGCGGCCCGCCCGATCCGGCTCCTCGCGGTCGAACCCCTCACGTGGATCGTGATCGCCGCGCTCGTCGTCGCCGTCGTCGGGAACGCGTACATCGAGTGACGGAGCCGGCGCTGACTCCGAAGCTCTCGGAACTCAGCGCACGACCGTGACCGGCACGGGCGACTTCTGGAACACCGTCTTCGCGACGTTGCCGACGAGCAGGCGGTCGGCAAGCGAACTGTTGTGCGTGCCCAAGACGACGGCGTCGAACCCCTCGGCGTGGTCGACGATAGTCCGGGCGGGTCGACCGGCCGCGACGATTGTCTCGACCATCGCGTCGTACTCGTCGGCTATCTCGCGGGCCCGCTCGAACACGGGTTCGGCCGCCTCGCGGATTCCGCCGTCGTCGTCGGACAGGGCGAGGCCGGTCGCTTCGCCCATCATCGGCGACGCCCCACCGACGACGTGGATCACGGTCAGCTCCGCGTCATCGTGTGCGTCGAGCGCGTACCGCAGCGCCTGCTCCGCGAGGTCGGAGCCGTCCATCGCCACCAAGACGCGTTCGATCATAACGGCGTTACGTGAAAGAATGTGATAAACACTCGCACACTCCGGGCGGAGAGACCGACCGGATCGCCTTTCACTCCGTCGCGTCGTCGACGCCCTCGATCGCCCGGACGAGCGCGTCGAGCGCGGTCTCGGCTGCGCCCCGCTTCACCGCGTCGCGGTCGCCGTCGATCACGGTCCGTTCGGTCCGAACGAACGACTCCTCGGTGCCCCACGGCGCGGCGTGCGCGACGCCGAAGTAGACGAGTCCCACGGGCTTTTCCGCGGTCCCGCCCGTCGGTCCGGCGATTCCGGTCGTCGCGACCGCCCAGTCCGCGTTCGCCCGGTCGCGTGCGCCGGCCGCCATCTCGTGGACGACCGGGTCGCTGACCGCGCCGTGGGCGTCGAGCGACTCGCGGGAGACGCCGAGCAGTTCCCGTTTCGCGTCGTAGGTGTAGGTCACGAATCCGCGGTCGAAGTAGGCGCTCGCACCCGGTGCGTCCGTCACCCGGGACCCGACGAGTCCACCCGTGAGCGACTCCGCGGTCACGAGCGTCTCGTCGCGGTCGGCGAGGAGCGCGTTCAAACGCTCCGCGGGGTCCGTCGCATCCTCCATGCCTCGCGCTCGGAGCGGCGCGCCCCTGAGGTTTACGCCCCGGCGCGCCGAAGGGCGACCGTGACCGACACCGACTGGGACGAGTGGTTCGCGTCGGGCGAGTACCCGCGTGCGCCGGAGCGGCCAGAGCGGTCGAACGAGGGGGCCGACTCGACCGCTTCGGTCGACCCGACCGGCCCGGCCGACCGAGACCCGTGAGCGACGACGCTTCCGCGCCGCCTGCGGAACTCCTCCGGGCGCTCGTCGCGAACGCGGTCGACGCCGACCCCGCAGCCCTCGACGATCAGGTCGAGGTCGTCGAGCGAGCAGCCGGAGCGACGGAAGGGGAGTCGACAGCGGACCCCGCGGAGCGGCTCGCGGAACTCGTCGGCGCGGCCGACGGCGTCGTCGCCGTCGTCCCGCGGTTCGACGCCGATCTCGCCCGGCGACTGAACGCGTCGCTGTCGGCGTCGGGAGCCGACGCGGACGACGCCGAGACCGCGGCGAGCGTTCCGGACGATGTCCGCGTCGTGTTCACGGACGCCGCGAGCAACCGTCTTGCCGGAGCGACCGGCCCGGTCGTCCGACGCGCGCTCGCCGAGCGCGGCGTCGACGCGTATCGGCACGACGGCGAGTCGCCGGTCGCGGTGGCCCTCGCGGACGACCGCGCCGCGGTCGGACTGACCGACGGCGACGAACTCGTTGCGCTGCTGTGGACGGACGCGCCCGCGGTCCGCGAGTGGGCGGCCGCGACCTGTCGGCGCTACCTCGACGCGGCCGAGCCGGTGACCGAGGGCTGACCGGGTCCCGTCCAGGCGAACCCCGGTGGTCTCCCGACCGCTTTCGCGGATCGCCATCGAACGGGGCGTTCGAAAACGCTGCTGTCGTTGCTGGCCGGAACCGGCGGACTGCTCGAAGCCGTCGCGCGGCGGCAACGCGGAACGGTCAGTCGTTCGCGGGGTCCGCCTCGGGTCCCTCGAACGGCCGCTCCTCCTCGGACCGCTCTCCGGTCAACAGGACGTGACAGTCTCGGCACCGCGCCTCGTAGGACTCCTCCGCGCCGACGAGGATCGTCGGGTCGTCGACATGGGCCGGCTCGCCCTCAATGAGCCGCTGGTTCCGGGAGGCCGGCTCTCCGCAGACCGAGCAGATGGCCTGTAGCTTGTCGACGTACTCGGCCGTGGCCATCAGCTGCGGGAGCGGCTCGAAGGGCTCGCCCCGGAACGTCTGGTCGGTCCCGGAGACGATCACTCGGCTGCCGCGGTCCGCGAGCGTGTTACAGACCTCGATGAGCGCGTCCGAGAAGAGGTTCGCCTCGTCGATCGCGACGACCTCGGCGGGGTCACCGTCGAGGATGTCGAACGGGCCGTCGTCCTCGTTGTCGACGACGGTCGCTTCCCACTGTCGGCCCGCGTGGCTCCCGATCGTCGTCTCGCCGTAGCGGTCGTCGATCGCGGGCGTGTAGACGGCGACCGACTGGCCGGCGATCTCGGAGCGCCGGAGCCGGCGGAGCAGCTCCTCCGTCTTGCCCGAGAACATCGACCCGGAGATGACCTCGGTCCAGCCGGATCGAGTGATGGCGTACATACCCGATCGGGCCAGAGCCAGCGACTAAACCGTTTCTCTCCCGGCGTAGGTGGCGAGCTAGACGCCAGTCGCGACTCCGACGACCGCGGCGGCCAAGACGACGTACGTCGCCGCGGAGACCGCCCAGTCGCGCCGGATCGGACCGAGCCGCTGACGCGGCAGCCCGGACGCCCGGGGGAGCGGGACGAGCGCGAAGAAGCCGACCATCAGCGCGAGCTGTGCGACCGCGGCGACGGCGAGGGCCACGAGGGAACCGAGGCCGAGCAGCGACCCGGTCGCGGCGACCAGCCCGACGAACAACAGCCCCGAGCCGCCGCCAGCGACGTAGTGGACCCACGTCGCCAGCCGCTCCGGCGCGTCGTCGACCGGGGTGTCGGTGAGCACGCCCGCGGCGACCTTCGGTGCCGTCGTCCCTTCCGGGAGCCGCGCCATCACCACGTCCATCGCGAGCGTCGCGACGAGTCCGACGACCGGACCGAAGGCGAGACCGGCGAGCAGCGAGAGCGTCGTCATTGCGAGACCACACGGTCGGGAGGGGTTTCACTCCGTCGGCCGGGGACGGCGGTGACGGTCAGCGACGCCTCAGTCGTCGCGGGGGACGACCGTCTCACCGCCGATCACGACCCGCGAGACGTCGGCCTGAGCGGCCCGCCTGACGATCGCCCGGACGAGGTCGCGCGCGCCGGCGAGGTTGTCGGAGCCGCCGTCGAGGACGAGCAGGTCGGCGTCGGCCCCCTCCCGCACCACGCCGCGGTTCAGGCCGGCGATCTCGGCCCCGTTGCGCGTCGCCATCCGCAGGATCTCTCGGGCGGAGAGATCGGAGAGCTTCGCGGCGAACTCCATCTCGCGGAACATCGACGGTGAGTCGGTCATCACGTTGTCGGTGCCGAGGGCGACGGTCGCCCGCTCGGTCAGTTCGCGGATCGGCGGGACGCCGACGTTCGTCACGAGGTTCGACCGCGGGCAGACCACGACGGGGGTCCCGCGGTCTTCGAGCCGTTCGAGGTGGATCCCCTCCGCGTGGACCATGTGGACGAGGAAGTCCGGGTTGAGGTCCATCGCAGGGTTGATATCGTCCGCGTCGCGTTCGCCCGCGTGGATCCCGAACAGCTTGCCGGCCTCGCGCGTCTCGGAGCCGCGCTCGTCGAACGCGACTCCCTCGCCGGCGAGCGCGTCTCGGAGCGCGGCGACGCCGTCGACGCCGCCCTCGCGGAACTCCAGGAAGGTCCCGGTCCCGGTCGCCTCCATGTACCGCAGGGTGCGGGCCATCGCGGCCACCTTCTCCTCGCGGCTGGCCGTCCGGAGGAGCCGGTGTTTCAGCCCGTCCGGCGGGGCGACGAGTTCGTCGAGCGAGAGCCCCTCGCCCGCCTCCTTGGCGATGGAGTCGCCGATGTGGGTGTGGGCGTTGACGAACGCCGGACAGATCACGTCGTCGCTGTCAGTATCGCGCTCCTCCAACCCGACGATCTCGTCATCCGCGACGACGAGCCGGCCCTCGACCGGTTCGAAGTCAGGACCGACCAGAATGGTCCCTTCGAGATGCATACCGGAAGCTCGCCGGCCGAGGGTAAAACCTCACGGGAACGTCTCGTCCGCTCAGAACTCGTCGAGCGTCGTCGGCATCGCGCCGCGGACCTCGGTCACCAGCGCGTCGGAGTCGAGCCTGAGAACGTCTCCGGCCGCCCGACCGACGCGGTCGGTCGCCGGTTCCGGGGCGTACACGCCGAGCCGCCACTGGTTCCGTTGTGCGGTCCGGAGCGCCGACACCAAGGGCGACTGCCGCTCCAAGCGACGGATCTCGCCGTTGACGGTGACGCGCGCGGTCGACTCCCGCATCGTCGGCTCGGGCGGGACATCCAAGATCACGTGGTCGCGCGCGACGCCCGCCTCCTCGGCGATCTCGCGTTCGAGCGACGCCTCCGCGGCGTGGTCCGCGTCGTGGACCCGGTCGGGAACGTCGTCGTACTCGGCCCACACCGCCAGCTTGTAGAGGTCGCGCTCGTCGTACCGCCGGGAGAGCTCGGCGGTCTCGCAGCAGTCGCGGACCGCCGCGAGGAAGTCGTGGTCGTCCATCCGTCGGAGCTCGGCCGCGGTCGTCGCGGTCGCGTCGAGGAGGTCGCTCGCCGCCCGGCGCAACATTGCCTTCGAGATGCGCGCCACGTGGTGGGTGTAGACGACCGGGTTCATCAGCGCCCGAGCGAGCAGCAGGCTCTCCGCGGTCTGGACGTTCCCCTCGTCCAAGACGAGCTGGGGGCCGTCGCGGTCCGACCCGTCCCCGTCCGGGATGTCGTTCCGCTCGACGAACGTCAGCTCGCGGACGAACCGCTCGGTGTCGATGGTGCCGTACGGGACGCCCGTGTGGTAGGCGTCGCGCACGAGGTAATCCATTCGGTCCACGTCCAGTTCGCCCGAGACGAGGCCGGCGTACGGTCCCTCGCCGGCGACGATCGCGGCGATCCGGTCCGGGTCGAGGCCGTGGTCGCGCAGGACCTCGCCGACCGCGCCGGTCGCGAGCAGTTCGCCGACGTCGTCGTGATACTTCCCGGTGCGGCGGTGCGTGAGCGATTCGAGGTTGTGGCTGAACGGGCCGTGGCCGGTGTCGTGGAGCATCGCCGCCGCCTCGATGCGGTCGGCGCGTTTCCCCTCGATCCCGAGGTGGTCGAGCGCGCGGCTTGCGAGGTGGTAGACGCCGAGGCTGTGTTCGAACCGTGTGTGGTTCGCGGAGGGGTAGACGAGCTGAACCGTCCCGAGCTGTTTCACGTGGCGGAGCCGCTGAACGGCGGGGGTGTCGACGAGGTCGGCGGCGACCCCGTCGATCTCGATGTGGTCGTGGACGGTGTCCTTGACCGTGATCATGCGTTCGCTTTCGGCGGCGTCGGCTAAAAGGTCTGAGTTTTCGCCGGCCGCGAGCCGGGACCGCGAGCCACGAATCGGCGGTGTGATTTATCCCCCGATCGGACGAAGCGTCGCGTATGTACGACGTGTTGCTCGGCATCGGACTCGACGACGAGGCGAGAGCGACCGCACAGGCGGAGGCGGTGACGGGTCTCCCGGCCGCCGCCGACGAGGTGACCGCGCACCTCTGTCACGTCTTCCGGGACAACCCGGAGGGGGCGTCGGTTCACCAGCTCGGAACCGTGCGACGCGCCCGGGAGGTGTTGGAAGACGCCGGCATGACCTGCGTCCACTACGAGGCGAGTGGCGACCCCGCCGACGAGCTGCTCGCGGCCGCGGCCGACATCGACGCCGACGCGATCTGCGTGTCGGGTCGGAAGCGGAGTCCGACCGGAAAGGCCGTCTTCGGCAGCACGACGCAGGCGCTCGTGTTGAACGCTGACCGTCCGGTGCTGACGGTTCCGGGACCGGACGGGGAGAGGAGATCGGGGTGAAAGCGTCCGCGGACGAGGAGTGAGGAGACGCGGTCGGGAGCGGCCGCGGACGCGGGGAGACGGGGGTCGGTCGCGCCCGTCAAGCTGAGGGACGGTTCGCCGCGCGCAGCCCCAACACGTCCCGCGCCGCGGTCGCGACCGCGTCGACGTGTTCGGCCGGACAGTAGACCCCGAGCGTCCAGCGCCGACGCCCCGCGGCCCGGAGACCGGCCACCAGCTCCGAGGCGTCCTCCAGCCGCTGGGGGACGCCGTCGACGACGACGGCCGAGCCGGACTCCTTGAGCGCCGGCCGCGAGGGGATGTCGACGACGACCGCGTCGCGGTCGATCCCGACGACGTCGGCGATCTCGCGCTCGGCCGCCCGCTCCTCTGCGCGACCGGCGTCGACCGTGCCCGCGGGGACCTCGTCGAGTTCGGCCCAGACGGCGCGCTTGTAGAGGTCGCGCCGCTCGATACGCTCGCCGAGCGCCAGGGCGCGGTCGCGCAGTTCGACGAGGAGGTCGTGGTCCGCCATCCGACGGAACGCCTCGATGTCGGTGTCCGTCCGGTCGAGGTACCGCTCGCAGGCGCGCTCCAGCATCGCGCCCGCGACGCGGGAGACGTGGTGGCGGTAGACGACGGCGTTCATCAGCGAGCGCGCGACGAGGAGGCTCTCGGCGGTGGCGACGTTCCCCTCGTCCAAGACGAGGTCGGCGTCGCCCTGGGACTCCGCCGAAGCGTTCCCGTCGACCAGCCGGAGTTCGGTGACGAGCCGGCCGGTGTCGACGGTGCCGTACGGGACGCCGGTGTGGTGGGCGTCGCGCACGAGGTAGTCCATGCGGTCCACGTCGAGTTCGCCCGAGACGAGGGACCCGAGCGCCCCCTCCCCGTCGATCAGGGCGGCGACGCGTTCGGGGTCTAGCCCGTTGCGTTCGAGGACCTGACACACCTCGCGGTCCGCGTCGGTGAGGAGCCATCCCACGTCGTCGTGGTCGCGTCCGGTCGCGCGCCGGATGATACCCTCAGTCTGGTGGCCGTACGGGCCGTGCCCGACATCGTGGAGCATCGCCGCGGCGTGGACGTGCGCCGCGGTGTCGTTGTCGACGCAGAGCCCCTCGACCGCGCGGCCCGCGAGGTGGTAGACGCCGAGGCTGTGTTCGAACCGCGTGTGGTTCGCGGAGGGGTAGACGAGCCGAACCGTGGACAGCTGTTTGATGTGGCGTAGCCGCTGGAACGCTGGCGTGTCGACCAGTTCGGCGGCGACGTCGCCGAGTCGGACGTGGCCGTGGACGCTGTCCTTGATTGCCTTCATTGACGAGTGGTTGCGCCGGTCCGAGTTGGTCGTTTCGACTCGGCGAGGGGGCGGGGGGAACGCGTCACTCGTCGACGACGTCGATCCCGAACCGCTCTTCGAGCGCGCGCACGACGGACCCGCCGACGTTCGCGGTCGCGGCCCGCCCGTCCTCGACCGCGAGGAGGTCGTCCTCGTCGACCTCCAGTTCCGCGGCGACCTCCCCGACCGTCAGCCCGGCGTCCTGACGCGCCCCGGTGACGACGTCGCCGTAACCGGAGACGAGGTACGGGAGGCGGTCGGACTCGTAGCTCGTCCCCTCCTCCTCCCAGCGCTTCGAGTCGCCGGTCGCGGAGTCATACATCTCCGCCTGCTTGCGGGCGAGCTCCTTCTTGCGGCTCTCGGTCGCCCCCGAACTGGACCCGGCACCGCCCGAACTCCCACCGGGGCTGCCGCCCGCGCTTCCGCCCCGGGAGCGGCCCCCGCTCGGGGCGTTCCCAGCGTCGTCGTGGGGACGGCAGTTCGAACACACGAGCAGCTTCGCGCCGGCGACCGTCGCCTTCCGGAGGTCGGTGGTCTCGCGGCCGCAAAGCTCGCACGCGTCGCCGTCGTCGCCGCCGTCGCCGCCGCCCGTCGAGTACTTCGGCATACCCCGAGTAGTGGGTCGGGCCGTTAAAAAGCCGTGGAGGGGCGCGCAACCGCGCGTCATCGTGTGCCTTTAGGTCTCGTCGGTCGCTCGGCTGCCTGCGTCCGTCAGTCACCGTCCTCGTGTGGGACCGACAACACGGTCGCTTCGCCCGAGAGGACCCGCTCGTCGCGTTCGGGGACGGTCGCGGTCGTCTCGACGGCGACCCGGTCGCCGCCGAGGTCGTCGGTGACGTGGACGGTCGCCTCGACCGTCTCGCCCGGAAAGACGGGGTGTTCGAACGACAGCTCCTGCGAGAGGTAGACGATGTCGCCGGAGAGCCGCGCGAGTGCGCCGGAGACCACCGCGCAGAGAGGGTCCCGTGCGCGACGCGGCCGCCGAACATCGTCTCGGCGGCGTACTCGTCGTCGAGGTGGATCGGGTTCTCGTCACCGGAGAGCGCGGCGAACGCCTCCATCGTCTCCTCGGTGATCGATACCGCGTGGGTCACCGTCTCGCCGACCGTCGCGACTGGCATGCGGATCGGTCGGGCCGTCGGTGTCTCAACCCCGGGGTTCAGCCTCGAACCCCCGGACGGTCTCGCGGCGGCGGGGCGGCCGCCGCCGGCTCAGTCGTCGGCGGGCGCGTCGACCACGTCGCTGTCGGTGGGGTTCGCGCCGCCGTACTCGGCGACCAACTCGTCCAGTCGATCGGGGTCGTCGGCGTGAGCGAGCGGCTCGGCGGCGGTCTCGCAGACGGCCTCGACCCCCAGTCGCTCGCAGACCTCGGCGGCGGTCGTCTCGGCCATCCGGCGGTAGGTGGTCAGCTTCCCACCGACGACGCTGTACAGTCCGGCCGCGCCGTCGCGCTCGTGGTCGAGCAGCGTGAAGCCGCGGGAGATCCCTCGGCGGTTCTGCCCCGCCTCGTCGGGCGCGTACAGGGGGCGGACCCCCCACCACCGCCGGACCTCGGGCGCGTCGGCGACCGCGGGGAGCATCGCGGCGCACTCCTCGACCGACCGCTCGACCTCCCAGTCGGCGCGCTCGTAGTCGTCCGGATCCGAAACCGGAACGCTCGTCGTCCCGAGCACGACCTCACCGTCGTGCGGCACGACGATGTCGCCGTCGCCGGGGTCCCGACACCGGTTCAACGCCGGCTCCAGCCCGTCGTACTCGACGGAGACCATCACGCCCCGGCTCGGTGCCATCCCGATCTCGACGCCGGCCAGCTCGCCGATCGCGTCCGCCCACGCCCCGGTGGCGTTGACGACGACCTCCGGCGTCAGCGTCGCGTCCACCGCGCCGCCGACACGAACGGCCTCGACCGCGCCGTCGGCGACGGTCACGTCCTCGACGGGCGCGTGCGGGTGGACCGCCGCCCCGTGCCGCTCGGCGTCGGCGGCGTTGGCGGCGACCAGCCGCGACGGGTAGATGACGCCGTCGGGGACGGAGAACGCCGCCGCGACCTCGTCCGCGAGCCCCGGAACGCGCTCGCGCACCGCGGCCTCGTCGAGCCGCTCCGTCTCGATCCCGACTCGCTCGCAGGCCGCGATCTTCTCCGCGAAGTACTCTGGGTCGTCGCCGTCCAGCCGGACGAACAGGCCGCCGGTGTCACGGACGCAGCTGTCGGCGATCTCGCGGAGCGTGCGATTCTCCTCGATACACTCGCGAGCGCCCTCGGCGTCCGCCTCCGCGTATCTGGCCCCGCTGTGGAGGAGGCCGTGCGAGCATCCCGAGGTGCCGCTCCCCAATCCGCCGCGGTCGACGAGCGCGACGTCGACCCCGCGGAGCGCGAGGTCCCTCGCGATCCCCGTCCCGGTCGCGCCCCCGCCGATCACGAGGACCGTCGGATCGTCGCTCACGCGCCCGTCACCCCGGTCGGATCGGCCGGTCGGTCCGCCGCGGAACGCCGTCGGCTCGGGTCGAGTCGATCCATGTGAACGATAGACACCCCGAACACTTGAGGCTGCCGTCGAGCGAGGGGCGCGCCGGCTCTCTCCGGCCCTCGTCGACGGCCGTCGGCGTCAGCCGAAGTCACCGAGCCCTGTCTGTGTCAGCCTGTCGTCTCCGTCCATCTCGCCGTCGTCGCCGTGGTCGGCCGCGATCGAACGAGCGGCTCCGAGCCCGCCCGACAGCGACGCCCGACGCGCGATCGCCTCGTCGGCGAGGCGGGCCGCGGCCGCGCCGTGGACGGCCCCGTACCGGTCGCGGAACTCGCTGCGGGCCGCCTCGTAGTCGACGACGGGGTACGGGTACGTCTCGCCGATCTCGACGCCGGCCTCGCGCTGGACGGAGAGGGGGGTCTTCTCCGGGGCGTCGAGGTACGTCGCGGGGAGCGGGTCGAGTTCGGGGACCCACCGCGTGACGAACTCGCCGTCGGGGTCCTGGTCCCGGACCTGCTTGCGGGGGTCGTACAGCCGCAGGCCGGGGCGGCCGACCAGCCCGCACTGCGACTGCCACTGGGTGTAGTTGATCGCGGCGTCGCCATCGATCAGGTGGCGGTAGAAGTGGTCCGCACCGATCCGCCACGGCTGCTGGAGGACGTGGAAGTAGACGCTCGCGCACAGCGCCCGCATCCGGAAGTTGAGCCATCCCGTCTCGCGCAGGCAGCGCATGCTGGCGTCGACCATCGGGAAGCCGGTCTCGCCGCGCTTCCACGCCGCGACGAGGTCCGGATCGTGCCGGTCGCGGTTGAATCCGCGGTAGACGGGATTGACGGCCTCGTCGAGCCATCCCGGCCAGTCGAGCAGTTTCTGGGTGTAGTGACGGTTCCAGAACAGCCGGGAGACGAACATCGACTTCCCGCGGCCGTCCGGGGCGCGCTCGTCGACGTGACGGTGGACCTCGCGGACCGAGAGGCAGCCGAACCGCAGGTACGGCGAGAGGCCGCTCGTCCCCTCGCGGGCGTGTACGCGTCGCTCACGCGCTCGGGGTCGATGTCGGTGTCTATCTCCTCGACCGAAACCGATCGGGGGTCCCAGTCGAACGGGTCGTCTGCGAGCCACGACTCGACGCGATCGCTCCACCCGTCCCGGGGGCGGTCGGCGTCCCAGACGAGGCCGTCGCCCGCGACGAAGCGGACGCCGAGTTTCTCGCGGGCGCGCTCGTCCCGTCGCCGGCCGTACCGGCCGGTCGCGCTCGCGCCCGCAACGACCTCCCACCCGGCATCGACGAACCGTCGGAGCACGTCGAGCGGGTCGCCGTGGGCGTAGGTCAGCCCCGCGCCGCCGACGTCCCGGTACTGGCGGTCGAGGTCGCGCAGGCAGTCGTGGAGGAACTCGATCCGGGCGTCGCAGGCGGCTCCGCGCTCGTGGTAAAACCCCGGGTCGAAGACGAAAAACGGCAGCATGCGGTCCGACTCCGCGGCGGCCGCCGCGACCGCTGGCCGCGACCGCCTCTCGGTCCGGCGCGGTCGGGAGCGGAACGTCGTCCGGCGAGTCCATCTCGTCGCGGACTTCGGCGCGTCGGATAAAGGGTCTGTCGGCGGGCCTCGGATCGCTCTCGACGACTCTCCGGAAAACGCTCAAGACGATGCCGACGACCGTTCTACTCGGATGTCCGACACCACAGACACCGGCGTACTCCGCGAACTCGCCGAGCTACCGACGTTCTCCAGTCCCCGCGTGTCGCCGGACGGAGAGACGGTCGCGCTCTACTACGACGTGACCGGCCGCAACGAACTCCACCTGTTCGACCCCGAGGACGGCTCGCTGACGCAGTTGAGCGACGGCGAGGTCCCCCGGTCGGTCCGGGCCGGCTTCGAGTGGGACCCCGACGGCTCCCGCCTGTTCTATCACCGGGACGAGGGCGGCGACGAACAACACGACGTGTGGGCGATGTCGCTCGACGGCGAGAGCGTCCCCGTCGTCGAGATGGACGGTCAGATCCGGCTCCACGACGTGAGCGAGGACGGCGAGACGCTCCTGCTCGGCTCCAGCCGCGACGGGCAGATGAACCTCTACCGGCACGACCTCCCGAGCGGCGAGACGACGAAGCTCACCGACTACGAGCGCGCGGTCGGGGCCGCGGAGCTGTCGCCCGACAACGAGCGGATCGCGTACGCGACCAACGAGACCGACGCCTACGAGAACAGCGACGCCTACGTCGCCGACGCCGACGGCTCGGACGCGCGAAACCTCGGGATCGGGGACACGGGTGCCGAGGCCGCCTCGGTCGACTGGGGACCGGACGGGGACCGGCTCCTCGTCGTCGACAACACGACCGACCTCGGCCGAAGCGGGGTCGTCGACCTCTCTGGCGGCGTCGACGACGCCGGCTTCACGGAGAGCGACGACTACGAGTACGAGGAGCTGGGCGAGGAGGGCCACGGCTCCGGCGACATCGACAAGAAGCTCCGGTCGCTGGAGCTGCTCGACGACTTCCTCGACCGTCGGATCGGGGCGGAGCGGACCGCGGTCGCCTCGCTGGACGGCTGACGGAGCGGTCCGCGGACGAGACGTTCTCGTCGGTCGAAGACGTCGAGCTGTCATACCGTCTCCGGTCGGTTCCGAGCCCGGAGACGTGTCCGCGCTCGTCCGGTTTGGCCCCAGCTTATTTACCGCAGGTTCCAGTCCCAGAGAACACGCGGCATGAGCGCACACGCACACGCGATCCGCGTCCTACACGTGGACGACGAGCCGGACCTCGCGGAGTTGGCCGCGACCTACCTCCAACGCGAGGACGACCGGCTCGAAATCGAGACCGCGACGGACGCGGCCGAGGGGATCGACCGCGTCGACGAGGGCGGCATCGACTGCGTGGTCTCCGACTACGACATGCCCGGGAAAAACGGGATCGAGTTCCTCGAAGCCGTCCGCGAGCGGCGGCCGGAACTTCCCTTCATCCTCTACACGGGGAAAGGCAGCGAGGAAGTCGCCAGTGACGCGATCGCCGCCGGCGTCACGGACTACCTCCAGAAGGAGAGCGGGACCGGGCAGTACGCCGTCCTCGCGAACCGGATCACGAACGCGGTCGAGCAGTATCAGACGGGCCAGCGCGCCGCCGAACTCGACCGGATCCGCACGCTCGCCAGCGAGATCAACAAGGCGATCGTTCGCGCCGACTCGCGGACTGCGGTCGAGAACCGGGTCTGTGAGATCATCAGCGACGCCGACCCCTACCGCTTCGCGTGGATCGGCGAGGTCGACGCCGAAGCGAGCCGGGTCGAACCGAACGTGTCCGCGGGCGTCGGGCGCGGCTACCTCGACGAGGCCACGATCACGACCGACGAGGGGCCGACCGGGCAGGGGCCTGCCGGCATGGCGATACGCGAGCGCCGGGTCGCCGTCTCGCAGAACGTCGGCGAAGATCCCGACTTCGAACCGTGGCGGTCCGCGGCGATCGAACGGGGGTTCTGGTCGGCCGCCGCCCTTCCGCTGGAGTATCAGGACACCCTGTACGGCGCGCTCGCCGTCTACGCCGACCGCCCGAACGCCTTCGACGGGACCGAACGCGACCTGCTCGCCGAACTCGGAGACGACATCGCTCACGTCATTCACACGTTCGAGGTCCGGGAGCGATTCCGCGAGGAGCGCGACTTCGTCGGCCAGGCGCTGGATTCGCTGACCGACGTGTTCTACGTCGTCAACCCCGACGAGACGTTTCGCCGGTGGAACGACCACCTCGCGGAGTCCACCGGTTACTCGGACGAAGCGATCGAGGAGATGCGCGCGACCGATCTGTTTCCCGAGGACGAGCGAGGCCGGATCCGCGACGCGATAGAGGAAGTGCTGGAGACCGGCCAGACGACCGTCGAGTCCGCGTTCCTGACGGCGGACGGCGAGCGCGTCCCCTACGAGTTCACCGGCTCCAGGCTGACAGACCATGACGGCGAACTGGTCGGACTCATCGGGATCGGGCGGAACCTCACGGATCGCAAACAGCGGGAGCAACGGCTGGCACGACTCGTCGACAACCTACCGGGGATGGTCTACCGGTGCGCAAACGAGCCCGGGTGGCCGATGGAGGACGTTAGGGGGGAGGTGACGGAGCTGACCGGGTATCGCCCCTCCGACCTGGAGGATCGCTCGGGCGCGTACGGCGAGCGCATCGTCCATCCCGACGACCGGGAAGAAGTGTGGGAGCGGGGCAGAGCGACGTACGACGACGGCGACGCGGTGGCGCTGGAGGGGTTCGTGACGGACGTCACCGACCGCGAACGTCACAGGCGGGTCATCGGCGCGTTACACGAGACCGTCCGGTCGGTAATACGGGCCGAAACGGCCGAGCAGGCCGCCGAGATCACCGTCGACACCGTTCACGAGATCCTCGACATGCCGGCGAGCGCCATTCATCTCTACGACGACGCGGACGACGCACTAGTGCCGGTGGCGTGGACGGACGAGATCGAGGAGATCGTCGGCGTGCCGCCGACGTTCGCGTCCGGCGAGGGGCTCGCAGGGCGCGCGTACGAGGCGGGGGAGTCGCTCAGTTACGACGATCTCTCGACCGTTCCGGACCGGCTCAACCCGGACACGCCCGTCCACAGCGAGATAATCCTCCCCCTCGACGACCACGGCGTCCTCCTGATCGGGTCGCTCGAAACCGACGCGTTCGACGAGATCGACGTGTCGCTCGCCGAGACCGTCGCGGCGCACACGACGACCGCGCTCGACCGCATCGATCGAGAACGAGAACTCGAACGCCAGAACGAACGGTTAGAGGAGTTCGCCAGCATCGTCTCTCACGACCTGCGGAACCCCCTGAATGCGGCCGAGGGGTACCTCGAACTGTCTCGCTCAGCGCAGAACGACGAACACCTCGACGCCGTGGCGAGGGCTCACGACCGGATCGGGGCGCTCGTCGACGACCTCCTACAGTTGGCGCGCGAGGGCTCGGCGGCGACCGAGTCGGAGTCCGTCGAGTTGGCCGATCTCGTCGAAGACTCCTGGAAGAACGTCGACACCGGCGGGGCGACGCTCGACATCGAGGTCGAGTCTGCGATCCGGGCGGACCGGAGCCGGCTCGGACAGCTGTTCGAGAACCTGATCCGGAACAGTGTGGAACACAGTTCCGCGAGCAGCTGGACGGAGTCCGGCGACGGCGTGGAACGCGGCGACGTGACGATCACCGTCGGCGACGTTGAGACCGGGTTCTACGTCGCGGACGACGGGCCCGGCATCCCGGAGGACGATCGCGAGCGGATCTTCGACTCCGGCTACTCGACGCGCGACGACGGAACCGGGTTCGGGCTCGCGATCGTCGAGGAGGTTGCCGACGCACACGACTGTGACGTCCGAGTCACTCGGAGCGAGAGCGGTGGAGCGCGCTTCGAAGTTACGGGGTTCGAGCCGGCCGAGTGACATCCTCCTCCGGTAAACGGAGGCCTCCTACGCACAGCCCCGCTCCAGCGGTCCGGCTCTTCCGGCGTCAAAACATACAAAAGCGGCGTCTTCGTGGAGCGTCGTGGGCGTCGTCGCACGGGGCGTCGGTTACCCGCGCGCGGCCCCGCTCACTCGCCCGTCTCCATCGCTACTCGCCCATCTCCATCGCTACTCGCCCGTCTCGATCGGCGCGCCGACGAGGTTCCCCCACTCGGTCCACGAGCCGTCGTAGTTGCGGACGTCGTCGTAGCCGAGCAGCTCGTGGAGGAGGAACCACTCGATCGACGAGCGCTCGCCGACGCGGCAGTAGGTGATCGTCGACTCGTTGCCGTCGACGCCGGCGTCGCCGTACAGCTCGCGGAGCTCGTCGGCGCTTTTGAACGTGCCGTCCTCGTTTAGAGTGGTGCCGATGGGAACGCTGCTCGCGCCGGGGATGTGACCGCCGCGCTGGGCGGTCTCGTTGAGTCCCTCGGGAGCGATGACCTCGCCGGAGAACTCCTCGGGCGAGCGGACATCAACCATCGGGATCCCCTCCTCGATCGCCTTGTCGATGTCGCCTTTGTAGGCGCGGACGCTCTCGAAGGGACCGCGGGCCTCGTACTCGCGCGGCGTGAACTCCGGCTCCTCTGTCGAGAGCGGGTAGTCGTTTTCGACCCAGTACCCCTTTCCGCCGTCGATCACGCGGATGTCGTCGTGACCGTAATACTTGTAGATCCAGTAGCCGAACAGCGCGAACCAGTTGGGGACGCGGCCGCCGCCGTACACGACGACCGTCGTGTCGGCGTCGATGCCGCCCGCACCGTTTCTCTCCGCGAAGTCCTCCTTCGAGACGATGTCGCGTTCCGTCTCGTCGGTGAACACCGCGTCCCACTCGAAGTTCAACGCGCCGGGGATATGACCCTCCTCGTACGGGGTGTACTCCGACTCGTCGGTGACGGTCGGGTTGTTGATCTCGACGAGCCGATGGCCGGAGTCGTCGGTTTGGAATTCGTCGAGGCGCTCTTCGACCCAGTCCGCCGTGACGAGTACGTCTTCAGACATCACCTCGTGTTACGTTCCCAACCACATTTGAAGGCCCGGTAACGGTGGTCCTTGCCAGCGTCTCGGACGCCGAGACCGGATCGGCGCGGAATCCCGGGGTCGCTACCGGGTCACCGTCACGGGTACGTCGGCCTCGTCGACGGCGCTTTTTACGACGCTGCCGACCACCTGCTCGCGCGCCTCGTTCAGTCCTCGATGTCACAGGCCGCCGCCAGCTCGAACGGTCGTGGTCGTCGATCGCGGCGGCGAGTCGGTTCCCGATCACGCCGCAGCCGACGATACCGATGTCTATCACCGGCGTCGGAAGCGGTTCGACGCGATTGTAGCTTCGGAACCCCGAAACGGGGTCGCCGTCGCGGGTGTCGCCGTCGCAGGCGTCGTCGTGGCGACCGATGGGAGGTCGCCTCAGGCGTCGTCCAGCGGCCGCGCGACCATCTCGCCCCACGACTCGAACCCGTGCCGGTGATAAAAGCCCTTTGCGCGTTCGTTCGCTGGGTCGACATCGAGGACCAGCCGGTCGAGCGGGAGGTCCTGATCCGCTGTGAGCCCGAGCGCCGCGTCCATCAGGTCGTCGGCGACGGCGGTCCCGCGGTGTTCGGGCGCGACGTACAGTTCGTTGAGGACCGCCGCGTCCCATATCATCGTCAGTCGCTCGGGGAGGACGAAGACGTATCCGACGAGCGCTTCGGTTCGGGACTCGACAGCGACAGTCACACAGCGCTCGTCGTCGTCGACGCAGCGGTCGACCCAGTCGAGCCACCGCCCGCGGTACGCGTCGGTGAGTTTGCCCTCGTAGGCGGCCGACTTCTCGTCGCCGCCGGTGTTCTCGCCGAGGCCGCGTTCGAAGGCGGACTTCAGTTCGTACAGCGCGTCGGCGTCGCGCTTGGGGTCGTACGGACGAACGTCGACGCTCATTCGTCCGTCGCCCCGCACTCCTCGTCGTCACCCTCCAAGACGAACTCCGCGAGCGTGGGGACGAACGTCCCGATGTCGGTGACCATCCCAATCGCCTGCGCCGAGCCTCGGTCGAGCAGTTGTGTGACGGTTGCGGGGTCGATGTCGACGCAGACGGTCTTCGTCGTCGACGGGAGGCAGTTCCCGACCGCGACCGAGTGGAGCAGCGTGGCGAGCATGATCACGAGGTCGGCCTCGTGGGCCTGCTCGCGGATCGCGTTCTGGGCCTCGACCGCGTCGGTGATCGTGTCCGGCAGCGGCCCGTCGTCGCGGATCGACCCCGCGAGGACGGTGTCCACGTCGCGCTCGACACACTGGTACATCACGCCCTCCGTGACGATCTCCGCTTCGACGGCGGCCTCGATCCCCCCGGCGCGGATGATCTCCGAGATGGTCCAGATGTGGTGTTTATGCCCCTTCCGCGGGTGTTCGAGCGTCTCTACGTCCATCCCCAGCGACGTGCCGTAGATGGAGCGTTCGAGGTCGTGGGTCGCAAATCCGTTGCCCGCCGAGAGCGCGTCGACGTAGCCCGCGGCGACGAGGTCGGCGAGCGCGTCGCCCGCCCCGGAGTGGATCACCGCCGGGCCGGCGACGACCATCACGTTGCCGCCTTCGTCGGACACCGCACGCAGTTCGTCCGCGACCTGCCGGATCGTCGACTCCGACGGGCGCTCGGCGGAGACGCCGCCCTGCATGAAGCCGAACGCGCCGCTGCCGCTCCGCGGGCGCTCCGGTGGGTTCACCCGGATCCCGGACTCGTCGGTCGCGACGAGGTCCCCCTCTTCGACCGCGTTGAGCGTCTTGGTGTACGCGCGGGGGCCGTTACCGGCCTCGTCGTCGCCCGAGGCGTCCGCTCGGTTCCCCTCGCCGGCGTCCGCTCCCGGCTCGGGTTCGACAACCAGCGCACAGTCCATCTCGATCCGCTCGACCGCGATCCACTCGCCGTCGTACAACACCTCGGTCGGGTGGTTCGTGGTGGAGTAGAAGTTCGGCGGGACCACCTTGTCCGCCGGCGCGGCGACGAGGTCCACCGCCGAAGGACTCTCCAGTACCGCCCCGTTCTGGTGGAGTTCGTGGAGGATGGCCCGCAGCGTCTCGGCGTCGTCCGCAGAGACGGTGAGCCGGCAGTACGACTCCTCGGTCTCGTGTTTCCCGATGTCGAACTGCTCGACATCGAACGATCCCCCGAGGTCCATCACCGCGCCGAAACAGCGCTGTATCGTGCCGCTGTCGATGATGTGGCCCGCCAGCTCGACCGTCCGCGAGTGGGTCATACGGGGGCGTCGCGCCCGCCGGGGAAACGCGTTTCCCTCGATCCGGAGCGCGTCTCCACGAACTGTCGGAAAGAAGCGTCCTCACCGCCCGATGGTCGGTGTGGACCGCCTCAGCTCAGCCCGAGCGCGGTGAGGATCTGGTTGCCGAAGATCATCGCGATCAGGCCGGCCAGCATCACGAGCCCGGACGAGACGGTGATCGTCCGCACCGCCGCGTGCCGGTCGCTCACCGGGATCCGGCTGATCACCGCCTCGGCGACCATCCGCAGGATGCGCCCGCCGTCGAGCGGGAACGCCGGGAGGCAGTTGAAAAGCGCCAGCTGGATGTTGATCCACCCGGACCAAAAGAGGAGGTTCGCCAGCAGGAAGACGCCGCCGCCGAGCGCCGCGAGCGGCCCCTCGACGACGAAGAAGTTTGCCACGTCGCCGGTAAAGCCCGCGAAATTAAAGGGGAGCCCGAACAGGCTGCCGAGCGGGAGGATCAGCGCGACGAACACCAAGCCGAGCGGCGAGTCGGTGACGCCGCCGAGCGCCGGCCCGTCGCCCGCGGCCTCACCGCCGTCGCCGCCGAGCAGTTCGAGGTACGCGCCCGCGGGGTACTCGGTGACGCCCACGTCGTCGAGCGCGAGCCCGCCCGTACCGGGGAAGACGCTGACCCCGATGAAGCCGCCGCCGCGGTTCGGGTGCGGGTCGAGTTCCACGTCGTACGTCGCGCGCTCGCCGTCGGCGTCGTACGCCGTGACGGGGACCGTCTCGCCCGGTTCGCGCTCGCCGAGGACGGCGGAGAGGGCCTCGTCGTCGACGACGCGTTCGCCGTCGATGGAGACGACCGTCAGCGGCTCGCCGAGGGCCGCCCCCTCGTCGTGGATCGGGCCGCCCTCCTGAACGCCGACGACGTACGCGCCGATCGGCACGTCGGGGACGGTGACCGCGGCCTCGCCGGCCGCCGTCTCGACGCCGGACGCGTTCTCGGCCCCGGGGGCGTCGCGGACCGGCTCGACGACGCTCTCGTTGCCGGTCACCGTGAGCGTCGCGCGCTCGTCGTCGCCGACCGCGGCAAAGAAGTCCGACTCGGTCGCGACGGACTCGCCGTTCACAGCGGCGACCCGAGGGCGTCGTCGACCGTGAGCGCGACCGAGTCGCCCGCGTCGGCGATCGCCGCGTCGAACTCGCCGCTCGTCTCGACCGGGGTCCCCGCGACCTCGACGATCCGATCGCCCTGCGAGAGGTCGGCCGCGGCCGCGGGGGAGCCGGGGTTCACCTCGCCGACCGCGTACCCCGCCGCGGGTGAGATGGCCCCGACGACGGGACCGAACAGGAGCGCGAAGACGACGACCGTCAGCACCGTGTTCGCGGTGACGCCCGCCGCGAACATCCGGGCGCGGGCACCGCGGGAGGCCGCCTGCGTCGCCTCCTCGTCGGGTTCGACGAACGCGCCGACGGGAAGCAGCGCGAAGAAGACGAGCCCCATCGAGTCGATGTCAATGCCCTCGACCCGGCAGAGGAGGCCGTGTGCCCCCTCGTGGATCACCATCGCGACCGCGAGGCCGGCGACGATCTCGGGCGCGACCGACAACGGGAGGAAGTCGTTGACGCCCGGGATGATGAGGAAGTTCTGTGGCTGCTGGATCGCCGAGGGCTGCGCGTTCGAGAACGCCGACATCGCCGACGAGAGGATGAGCGCGAACGACGCCACCATCGCCACCAAGGCCCCGCCCAGCCCGAGGTTGGCGACGGCGCGCCAGAGCCGCTTCGGCGTCGCGACCCGGCCGAGGAAGGCGCGCCCGCGGAGGGTCCGGAGGGTCAACACCGGACCGGAGACGCGGGCCGCGTCCGGGAGAATTCCCCTGTTCCGCAGCCACATCGCGACCGCGGAGTACGCGAGGACCCCCGTAAGCACCCAGAACAACGTGTTCATTACCGACCCGTTGGGTTCGATCGTCCCTAAGGGGTTCGGTTCCCGGAACCCCCGGCGAGGAGTCCGGGGATCCGCCGCCGAGGACTGATACGCCTCCCGGCCGTGTGGCGAGGTGTGACCGACGACGAGACCGAGTCCGACGACGAGACCGAGTCCGACGATTCCGGCGACGCCGAACGATCGCTCGCACCGCTGATGGGGGCGACGTACGTCGCCGCCGGAATCGCCCACTTCCTCGCGCCGAAGCGCTTCGCGGCGGCGATCCCGCCGTCGTTCCCGCGGCCGGTCGCGCTCGTGTACCTCTCCGGCGTCGCCGAGGTCGTCCTCGGGGTCGGCGTCGCCGTACGCCGGACGCGACGCCGGTCGGCGTGGGGGATCGTCGCCCTCCTCGTCGCCGTGTTCCCAGCCAACGTCCACCTCGCTCGGAGCGACGTCCTGAACGACCTCGCCCCGGAGCGGCTCGCGGGCGTCGCGCGGCTGGCGGCGTGGGTTCGGCTCCCGTTTCAGGCGGTCCTGATCGCTCTCGGCGACGGCGTCCGAGCCGTAGCGGGACGGGCGAGACGCCGTCGAGAACTCAACACCCAAGTACCCCCCGGTCCAACCGTGGCACATGATCGCGCTCATCGACTTCGTCTCGCGGCTGGTCGGGGACGTCGGCCGGTTCGTCGACATCTTCCTGAACGACCTGATCCTCGGTGCCGGCGACCCGCTGTCGGCGCTCCTCGTCGTCGTCGGGCAGGCCCTGCTCGTCGGTGCGGTGGGCGTGCTGGGCTACGCGGCGGTCGGCGCTCTCCTCGGCGAGATCGGCGTCGATCTCCCGGCGCTCGGCGGTCGCGGCCGGTCGGAATAGCGGCGCTCCCTCTCAGTCGTCGTCGCCGGTCGTCGCCGAACGGGTTGACGAGCGCCTCCGTCTCGGTGGTGTACGCGGCGGTCCCGTCGACGAGGAACTGTGCGAGGAAGATGCCGACGGTGACGAGAAACTGGATGCCGACCGCCGTGACGACTTTCCGCTCTATCGACTCCGTCACGCCGAGCGCGTCCATCGTCCGCCACAGGAGGGCCTCGTACCGCCCGTAGACTCCCGGGCGGCGCTGTCGTGTCGTGGACATGTTCGGACCTCGATGGAATCGGGTTATGAACTTCCTGGCGGCGTTATCACGAGCGATTCTCGATCCCCACCGGCCGGGAGTCTACTCGGGTGCGCCGGTCGCGTTCAGAAGTGGTCGCCGACCGCCTCGGCCGCGAGGTCGACGGCGGCTTCAAGATCCGGGCCGAGCGGGGAGCCGACGACGAGGCCGTCGGCGTGGTCGGCCACGGCGGCGGCGCGCTCGCGGACGGTCTCGGGGGTACCGGCCATACAGAACGCGTCGATCATCGCGGGCGTCACGCGCTCGAACGCCGCGGAGAACTCCCCCGCGGAGACCGACTCGCCGATCGCGTTCGCCGCGTCCGGGTCGATCCCGTGCCGCTTCAGGACGGGCGGGGCCGCGCCCGCGGCGATGAACGCCACCGGGGGACGGGCGGCCTCGCGGGCGGCGGCCTCGTCCTCCGCGATCGACACCGCAGCGTAGGCGATCAGGTCGAACTCGCCCCGGCCGTCGGGACGGTCCTCCAGCCCGTCGTCGACCTGTTCACGGGCCCAAGCGAGGTCCTTCGGGTGCGAGCCGTTATAAAGGAGGCCGTCCGCATGTTTCGCGGCCATCCGGCACATGTGTGGCCCCTCGCCGCCGACGTGAACCGGGATCGCCGCGCCCTGCGGTGGCTCGTAGTTGAGCCCCGCGTCGGCGGCGTCGAAGGTCCCGTCGTGGTCGACGCGCTCGCCGGCCCACAGCTTCTGGGCGGTCTTGAACGCCTCCAGCACGGGGCGGAGGCCGCGCTCGTCTTCGAGTCCGAGGTTCGCGACCGTCGAGGGGTCGCCCGGTCCGAGTCCGAAGACGGCCCGCCCCGCCGAGGCCTCGTCGAGGGTCGCGACCTTCGAGGCGAGCGTCACGGGGTGAGTCTCGTAGGGGTTGGCGACGCCCGGACCGAGCCGGACCGAGTCCGTGGCGGCCGCGAGCCGCGAGAGGAACGCCCACGGGTCGCGGTTGTTGTAGTGACACGTCGAGTAGACGGCGTCGTAGCCGGCCTCCTCGGCGCGGACGCCGAGGTCGACGAGGCGAGACATCTCGTGTTCGGGGGTGAGTTCGATGCCGAGCATGATTACTCCTCGTAGCTCCAGTCGCGCAGCGCCTGCCGGACGAAGTCGCCGCCGACCTCGCGGAAGTGGCTGTCCGAGCCCTCGTGGTCGCCGAACTCCCAGTCGCGGACGACGACGACCGGGGTCCCCCCGTCGCCCTCGCCGGCGACGAGGTTGGCCGCGGCCGCCAGTTCGTCGATCACGTTCTGGACGGTGACGCCCATCTCGCGGCCGTCGCGGTCGCGCTCGCCGCGCCAGTCGCGGCTGGCGGACATTCCGGCCCAGCCGACGGCGACGCCGCGCTGGCCGTGTCGGAAGGGCCGCCCGCAGGTGTCGCTGACGACGACGCGGTCGGCGGCGACTCCCTCGCGGATCCGCGCCGCGCTCTCGGAGGGGCGCTCCGGGAGCAACAGCAGGTCGCCGTCGTGGACGTTCGAGCGGTCGATCCCGGCGTTGACGCCGATGTGGCCGAACCGCGTCGCCGTGAGGAGGAACGGGGCCTCCATGATCAGCTCCGTCGACTCCTCGATGACGGCCTGCGCGAAGCGCGGGTCCTTCTCCTCGCCCGCGACCTCGGCGAGGCGGTCGGCGACCTCGTTCGCGCGCGGCCCCGCCGGGAAGTCGTCGAGGTCGAAGGCGCGCCCCTCGGCCTTCGAGACGACCGTGCTGGCGACGACGACCACGTCGTCCGCGCGGAGGTCGACGCGCTCGTCGATCATGGCCGCGAGGTCGTCTCCCTCCCGGATCTCCGGGAGGTCCGGAACCGCGAACAGCTCCATACGAAAGCCTGTGGAGGGACGAGGAAAAACCCCGCCGATACCGGGCTGGTTTGACGGTAGTGGAGCGGACGGCCCGGATCGGAACCGGTGGATATCGAATCTGTCGCTCGACAGTCTCGTCCGATATTAGGTGTATATTCGCTGGAACAGTTCGGTAGATACTGCCGATGTTTTAGGACATCAGCCGAATACGGATCGTTTTAGCCCAACGCTCTTGTGTGGTGACGACCGACCGACGCCCGCGATGAGTGACCAACCGACGCGACCGGATCGTGGTGCGGACGCGCGTCCCGCCGAGGGACGACGACTGCGACCGGATCGTGGCGCGGACCCGCGCTCCGTGAGCCGCCCTCGACGACGCCTCCACCCGCTTTTTGTCGGCTTCGTTCGTACCGCTTATGCCTGACTCGGCCAATGGCGTAGCGTGGACCTCCACGTCCGGTACGAGGGCGACGACGACCCTGATAAGTGTACGGCGCGGAAGCTTTCGCGGTTCGACCTCGCCGAGCTACACCGCTCGGACCGCGCCACGCCGTACGGGGTCGTCTTAAATCCCCACGCCGAGCAGGCGCTCTCGCCCGCGGACGCCGAGCGCGCCCGCAAGAACGCCCTCGTCGCGCTCGACTGCTCGTGGGAATCGGCGGGCGAGAAGCAGTTCACGCTCCCCGGCGAACACCGTGCGCTACCGTCCCTCGTCGCCGCCAACCCCGTGAACTTCGGCCGGCCGATGCGGCTCACCACGGTCGAGGCGTTCGCGGCCGCGCTGATCGTACTCGGCGAGCGCAACTGCGCGGAGCGAATCCTATCGAAGTTCACGTGGGGCGAGACGTTCCTCGAACTCAACGACGAGCCGCTCCGGCGGTACGCCGACTGCGAGGACTCGGGCGAGGTCGTCGCGATCCAACGGGAGTACCTCGACCGCGAGTAGCCGAACGACTCGGACCGCTCCGCGACACCGGAACCGAGCGGGGGTGAAACAAGCCTTTTGACCGAATCGACCGTACCGATTAGCGATGGTATCCACAGGCGACGCCGCACCCACGTTCACCGCGACGGTCGGGACGAGCGACCACGAGCCGTTCGACCTCGACGAGGAGATCGGCGACGGCCCGGTCGTCTTAGCCTTCTTCCCCGGCGCGTTCACACCGCCGTGTACGAACGAGATGGTCGCGTTTCAGGAACACGCCGACGCGTTCGCGGACGCCGGCGCGACGCTGTTTGGGGTCAGCGCCGACTCGCCGTTCTCGCAGGGCGCGTTCCGCGAGGAACACGGGATCGAGTTCGACCTCGTGAGCGACATGGCTGGCGACGCCATCCGGGCGTACGACCTCGAAATCGACATCGCAGACCTCGGTCTCCACGGGATTGCCAACCGGGCGGTGTTCGTGATCGACGACGACGGCGCGGTCGTCTACGACTGGGTCGCCGACGACCCCACGAACGAGCCGGAGTACGAGGCGGTGCTGGACGCGGCCGAGAGCGCTTAGGACGGAGACGGACGAGCGGTTCTCAATCGAGTGGTTCGCGATCCGCGGTTCTCCGATCTTTATAAACTCCTGATTGACACGACCGCCGAAGCCCCGGCCGGGAGGCGATACGTCGTTACGATTGATCCAACCACCAACACCTTCGAAGCCCCGCACAGGATCGCAGCCTCATTTCTCCCCAGCCTCGTCGCTCACTCTCCGCTTCGCTCCGAGTGAGCGACTCCCTCGCGCGGTGCTCCTCGCGCATTTAAAAGGCGCTCGGAGGCACGCGCCGACCGGAAAAACGGCCTGATCTGATCACTCACCGAGAACGCCGCCGATCGCGCCGGCGAGCGCTGAGTCGACCGCGAACAGCAGCGTCAGGAACAGCCCGACGACGAACACGCCCGCGCAGCCCGTGCCAGAACCCGGAGAGCAGTCCGCCGCCGGCGACGTAGCCGGCGGCGAACCCGCCGATCAGTCCGGCGGCCGCGTGACCGAGTCCCGGCGCGGCCGTCGCCAACACTCCGGCGATGAGCATCACCACGAACCCATAGCCGACGGCGCGCCAGTCTGTCATGCGCCGAGGTAGCCGCCCGCCGAATAAATACTCGCGGGAAATATTACCATTTGAAATCACGTTTTTAATAATATTTTATAAATAGACGGTCGAGAATGGCAGTTGGATTAATAACGATGCGACGGGTAGGGTCGGACGATGAGCGACTCACGCGAACCGACCGGTCCCGACGGCGGGCCGACGGACGGCTCCGAGGGCGCGCAGGTCCGGCTCGCGGTGCCGGACATGGACTGCGCGTCGTGCGCGGGGAAAGTTGAGGGCGTGCTCGACCGCGAGGGCGTCCGCTCGGTCGACGCTCGGCCCACCACGGGCGTCGTCGTTCTCACGTACGATCCCAGCCTGACGGACATCTCGGAGCTGACGGCGGCCGTCGAGCGCGCCGGCTACGCGGTCGCCGACGGGGATTCGGACGGCGTCGCCGACGACCTGTTCACCAGCCCTCGAGCCGTCGGGACCGCGGTCGGCGGCGGCCTCCTCGCGGTCGGCCTCGTTTTCGAGTGGCTGCTCCCCGGGCTCGACCCGACGTTCGCCACGCTTGGCGGGGTCGGCTTCCTCGGCCCGTACGCCGTCACTGGGGCGTCCGTCGCGTACCTGTTGGCGGTCGCGGTCGCCGGGCCGCCAATCTTGCGGAACGGCCTCTACTCGCTGCGGGGCTTGAGCCTCGACATCGACCTGCTGATGAGCGTGGGCGTCGTCGCGGCGCTGCTCGTCGACCTCCCGTTCGAGGCGGCGACACTCGCGGTGCTGTTCTCGGTCGCGGAGCTGCTCGAACGCTACTCTATCGACCGGGCGCGGACATCGCTGCGCGAGCTAATGGAGCTATCGCCCGACGAGGCGGTCGTGATCCGCGACGGCGAGGAGGAGACCGTGCCCGTCGAGCGCGTCGCGACGGGCGAGCGGCTGGCGGTGCGCCCCGGCGAGCGCGTCCCACTCGACGGCGTCGTCCGCGAGGGGTCCGGCGCGGTCGACGAGTCGCCGATCACCGGCGAGTCCGTCCCCGCGGAGAAGGCCCCCGGCGACGAGGTGTACGCCGGCTCGATCAACGAGGCCGGCTACCTCGAAGTTGAGGCGACGGTCCCCGCGGCGGAGTCGACCATCGCGAAGGTCGTCGAGCTTGTCGAGGCCGCCAACGGCGAGGAGACGCGCGCCGAGCGGTTCGTCGACCGCTTCGCGGGCGTGTACACCCCGGTCGTCGTGGTCGGCGCGGTAGCCACCGCGGCGCTTGGCCCGCTCCTCGTCGGCGGCGGCGTGGAGACGTGGTTCGTCCGCGGGCTCACCCTGCTCGTGGTCGCGTGCCCCTGCGCGTTCGTCATCTCGACGCCCGTCAGCGTCGTCTCCGGCGTGACCGCGGCCGCGCGAAACGGCGTCCTGATCAAGGGCGGCGAACACCTAGAGGCCGCGGGCGACGTCGACGCCGTCGCGCTCGACAAGACCGGAACCCTCACGCGGGGCGAGCTGTCGGTGACCGATGTCGTCCCCCTCGGCGGCCGCGACGCCGCGGACGTGTTCGCGTGCGCGACTGCCATCGAACGGCGGAGTGAACACCCGGTCGCGGAGGCGATCGTGAGCCGAGGCGAGGAGACGGACGCCGCCGACGCCAAGTCGATCGAGGTCACCGACTTCGAGGCGCTGACCGGCGAGGGCGTCCGCGCCGACCTCGACGGCGAGACCCACTACGCCGGCAAGCCCTCGCTGTTTGCGGACCTCGGCTTCGACCTGAACCACGCGCACGTCCGGTCCGACGGCGGCGTGGTCCGGGGCGCGGAGCGTCCCGAGTCGGCGGAGGACGCCGCGGCGACGCCCGACCCCGAACCCTGCGACCACGGGCAGTACCTCGATCTGGCGAGCGAGACGATCCCGCGGCTACAAGCAGCGGGGAAGACGGTCGTCCTCGTGGGGACCGAGACGGAACTGGAGGGCGTCGTCGCGGTCGCGGACACCGTCCGCCCGGAGGCGGCGTGGGCCGTCGACCAGCTCCACGAGCTGGGGATCGGGCGCGTCGCGATGCTCACCGGCGACAACGAGCGGACCGCGCGGGCGATCGGCGACCGCGTCGGCGTCGACGAGGTGCGCGCCGAACTGCTCCCCGAGGAGAAGGTCGCGGCGGTGCGCGAGATCGGGGCCGAGACGGAGGGCGGCGTGGCGATGATCGGCGACGGGATCAACGACGCGCCAGCGCTCGCGGCCGCCGATGTCGGAGTCGCGATGGGCGCGGCAGGCACCGACACCGCCATCGAGACCGCCGACGTGGCGCTGATGGCCGACGACCTGACGCGGCTCCCGTACGTGATCGACCTCGCCTCCCGCGCGAGCGGGACGATCCGGACGAACATCGGGGGCTCGCTCGCGGTGAAGGCCGTTCTCGCGGCGGGAGCCCCGCTCGGCTACGTGAGCGTGGCGATGGCCGTGGTCGTCGGCGACATGGGGATGAGCCTCGGGGTCACCGGCAACGCGCTCCGCCTCGGCAACGTCGAGCCCGCGGAGCCACCGGAGGCGGACGCGGACCCTGCCGAATCGAACGCGTAGACGGTCGAATCGAACGCGCAGCCGGGTCGAGCGCGCAGACGGCCGAATCGAGCGCGCAGACGGCCGGGTCGAGCGCGTAGTCGCTCGGCACGGCGGCCGGCGCGGACCGCCCTCACGATTTTTACCGAGCCGACGGTAACTCGACGCGTATGCCCTCCGAGAGCAGGCCCGCGGCCGACGCGGGCGACTCCGCCGATTCCCTCGAATCGGTCGCGGACGCCGAGCGCGCCGTCTCGGCCGAGACCGGCGAGACCGACGGCGTCGACGAGGCCCCCGAACCCGAGTCGAGGGGTGACCGCGACCCGATCGAGTGGGGTCCGGTCCGCCACGATCGGCTCCGGTCGCTTGCGGCCGGCGCGACGACCGGCGTCGTCGGCACGGTCCTCGTCTCGATCGGTGCCGTCGTGGTCGCCGCGCTCGCGGGCGTCGCCGCCGGCGAACTCGCGCTGCCGAGCGTCGGCCTCGCCGAGGCCGCCGTCGGCGTCGGGCTTCTCTTCGTACTCGCGGTCGCCGCCCTTCCCTCCCTGTACGTCTGGTACCGGGAGACCTCGGTCTCGGAGCTGACCGTCTCCCGACTCCGCGAGGCCGCGAGCGCGCTCGTCCCCGGCTGGACGCTTGTTGGCCTCGGCGGCGTCCTCGCCGCGGCGCTGGTGTTGCCGACCGACTTCCTGTCCGCCCTCTGGCCGCTGTTCTGGCTCGTCTGGTTCGTGCCAGCGGTCGTCCAGTCGTCCGGCGTGGTCGTCCGACTCGACCCGGCCGAGCGGACCGTCGAGCGGACGTACCCGAGCTACGATCGCACCCGGAGCGACGATCTCGACGCCGTGGTCCGGACGCGGCGCATCGACCTCCGGTGGACGACGCTTTTCCTGCTCGCGTACCGCGGGAACGCGTGGTTCCGGTCGACGCCGTGGCTGTTCGTCCCGGCGGATCGGGCCGATGAGGTCGAGTCGGCGCTCGACGCGGCGCTGGCGGCGAGCGACGGGCCGGACCGCGCGAGCGTCCCGGAGCGGCTCCCCCTCGTGGTGGTGGGGTCGTTCTCGCTCGTCGTCGGCGTCCTGATGGCCGTCGCGGGCGGCGAGGGCGCGGGCGGGCTGGCGCTGGCGCTGCTCACAGCGCCGTTCTCGCTGCTCTTTCTTGCGCTCGCCGCGCGACTATGAGCCGGCCGCGGCACCGGACGTGTGACCCCCTACCACGCGACTCATATACCTGCGTCCCGTAACGCAAACATGGACAGACAGCGTCTGAAACGCGCGCTCGAAGACGAGTTCGGCGGGACCGAGGCGGAGCGGCGCGCCGTCTCGCGAGCGGCCCGCGACCTCGTCGACTCCGGGCGGCCCTCCGAGGACCGCGGCCACGGCCTGACCGTCTCCGGGGTGGTCGGGCACTTGGAGGACGCCCCCGACGGCTCCTCGCTGGTCGAGCGGTGGAACTGGTGGATGGGTGCGCTCGACGCCGCCTACGGCGGCTACGACTACTTCGCGGTGCGGTTCGTCGACGGCGACGAGGCGACCGGCCGCCGCCGATAGGGGACTCGGACCGAGTGCGACGGCGTTCCGACTCCAGATCCTCCGGTATCGACGCCGAGGCGTCCACTTTCACTTTCACTCCGCGGACGGCTCGATTATAGGTGCGTTCCGAACCGATTGAGAAGTATGAGCGCAGTCACCGCCGACCGACCGCAGTACGCGACGCCGACTCGTGTGGACGTCACCGAGTGTCGAACCGAGCGCCTCCCGGACCGGGTTCGTGCGAACCGCGTCGACGGCAGCGAGGTTCACCTCGAACGCCGCGGCGGCCGGACGTTCCTCGTGACTCGACCGACCGAGTAGCGGCCGTTTCCGACCGGTAGCAACTAAAGCGGACCGACCTGACCGACAGCGAACCCGTCAGTCGTCGGCCGTGAGTTCCGTGCGCGCCAGCTCGTCGCCCCCGAGTCGGCTGTCGAGACCGATGCCGAGCGTCTCGTTCGTGCGCGCGGTCGACTCGGCCCGCCCGACGTCGGTCGTCATCGCGCGGATCGCGTCGACGTTCTCGGGGACGACGTCGGCCTCTTGATGGACGTTCTGGAAGAGGTAGAGGTCCCGACCCGTGACGCTGATCGACTCCGCCCAGACGCAGTTCTCCCAGAGGTCGCCCCGGGGGCGTCCCGCGTCGGCCGCGTACTCTTTTAATGCGCCGGCACCGTCGATGCCCGCGGCCGCGGGGACGAGGAAGATCCGGTCCTCATCGCCGAGCAGGTCGCGAACGTCGTTCTCGTCCGGTTCGGTCTCCAGCGTGACGTTGACGCTGTGGGTGTGCATTCCCGTGACAGGGGCCCTCAGCGCCGCGGTGTCGACCGGGATGTCGGGGAGGATCTCGTTCACGTCGGGACCGTGGTGGGAGGGGACGGTCGCCGGGTCGGGGACGATGTCGTTTATCGGGCCGCGGTCGGTCTCGCTCGGGTCGCCGCCGCGTCGCACGAGGGTAACACGCGCCTTCTCGACCCCGTACGCCTCGTCGAGCGGCGCGAGCAGCCGGGAGAGCGCGGTCGTGTTACAGGAGACGACGCGGACCGAGTCGGCGTCGCGGGCGGCCTCGAAGCGTCCGCGGGCGTTGAAGGAACTCTCGGCGACGGCCGCGTCCTCGCCACCCTGAAACACCGCCGGCGTGTCGTGGGCCTCGTAGGCGGACGCGTTGCGCTCGCCGACCCCCGAGGGCGCGCAGTCGACGATCACGTCGACGGCGTCGAGCAGGTCGCCCAGCGTTCCGGCCAGCTCAACGTCGGCGGCCGCGAAGTCGTCGATGCGGTCCTCGATCGCCGCGTACAGGTCGTAGCCGCGACGGGCCGCGGCCTCGACGCCGTAGTCGGGCGACGCCTTCGTCACGCCGACGAGTTCCATGTCGGGCTGGGCCGCCACGGCGTCCGCGACCCGTTTCCCGATCGTCCCGTAGCCGTTGACGCCCACGCGTGTCATGTTCGTCCGTCACTCGGGGATCGATATAATGTTTTCGAGACTACCAAAATGAAATTAACTACCCCACGAGTAAGCGGTCGGTTAATTCGACCCGGATCACCACCGGACGTAAATAATCCAATTACGGAATAGAGTAAAATCGTCAATGACAAGGCCTAACGCCCGGCCGTTCGGATACGGGAGTATGACAGCCGACCTCTCCGATGGCGCGTCGACCGCGGTCGAACAGTGCCTGAACGTCGCCGCCGACGAGTCCGTCGTCGTCGTCACCGACGACGAGCGCGAGCCGATCGGCGAGGCGCTCTACGCGGCCGCGAGCGCCGTCACAGACGACGCGACGGTCCTGCGGTACCCGCCGGCCGACCAGCACGGGACGGAGCCGCCGGCACCGGTCGCGGCCGCGATGGCCGACGCGGACATCTTTCTCGCACCGACGACGAAGAGCCTGAGTCACACCCGCGCCCGCGGCGCGGCCTGCGACGCCGGCGCGCGCGGCGCGACGCTTCCGGGGGTCACTGAGAGCGTGTTCACGACCGGTCTCGACGCCGACTACGCCGCCATCGAGGCCGCCTGCGACGACGTGCTCGGGCAGATCGGCGACGCGGACGAGATCCGCGTCACCGCGCCCGCCGGCACCGACATCACGTTCGGGATCGGCGACCGCGAGTGGCTCGCTGACACCGGGATGGTCCGCGACTCGGGCGACTTCTCGAACCTCCCCGCAGGCGAGGTGTTCGTCGCGCCCGAGACCGCGACCGGCACCTACGTCGTCGACGGGACGATGATGCCGCACGGCCTGCTCGACGAGGGACAAGAGCTCCGGTTCGAGGTCGAAGACGGCTTCGTCACCTCCGTCTCGGACGACGAGATCCGAGCCGACGTGGAGGCGGCCGCCGAGGAGGTCGGCGACGCCGCGTACAACCTCGCGGAACTCGGTATCGGGACAAACGTGGGCGTCGACGAACTGGTCGGCTCAGTCCTCTTAGACGAGAAGGCCGGCGGCACCGTCCACATCGCGATCGGCGACGACGCCGGGATCGGCGGCGAGACCGACGCGCCGCTCCACCTCGACGGGATCGTTCGGAACCCGACCGTCTACGCCGACGGCGAGGCGATCGACCTACCGAGCGCGTAGGCGCGCCCGAGACCGGTACGAGGTCGGTCACTGAGACAGCAGAGCGGTGGCGCGCGCCTGCGAGCGGCCGCCAGCGGCGGCAGCGAAGCAGCGCCGCGCGAGGGAGTCGCGAGCGACTGGGCGACCGAAGGGAGCCCAGAGCGAGCGACGAGGCTGGGGAGGCGTGAGGTGCTGTGCGGTTGCGGTCGGGTGGGACTCGAAGGGGCAGTCGCGAGGGCGAAGCACGGCGCAGGAAGGGCCGCAGGAGCGAGCGTAGCGAGCGACGAGGACCGCAACAAGCCGCGCGAGCCGTCGCGACTGGGGCTTCGGAGACGATCGTGTCGATCACTCACTTATAGATAGAATCAACGCAATACGGCCGAGCAACTGGGGCTTCGGAGACGACCGTGTCGATCACCGGTTTATAAGCAATTACGTCCAGTCGAGCGACCGGGGCTTCGGTAGCGTTCGTCGCGGTCAAGTAGGTATAAATAAACGACATGCGGCTTCGGACGCATTCGACTGACCTGCTCGGAACCACTTATAAACGCTTGACGAGGATTCTGACCGGCCCAAACGCGATCGGCGACTCATTCCACGGCGGCGAGCGCGACGCCAGCGACGTCCCGGACACCGACCACCTGATGTCGCCAGCCGCCGCCGGCGTCGACACAGAGCGTCCCCGCGGCGGTGACCGCGACCGAGACGCCGGGGCCGTAACCGAGCGCGACCGGCTCCTCGTCGACCGGCAGGTCGGTCGGCTCCCACGTCTCGTCGTCCCACTCGCCCGCTCCCGAGTGAACGAGCAACTCCCCCTCGACGACCGCCGTCGCGTGGCCGTCGCCGTCGGCCGCGACCGCCTCGGCCGCTCCCTTACGAGCCGCCATCCAGCCGTTGCCGAGCCAGTAGAGTCCCGCGCCGGTCGCCGCCAGCGGCATCCCGGCTCCGGTCACGTCGCGCGCCGCGTCGAGGCCGACGTCCTCGATCTCGCCGCCCGCGACGCGGTACACGCCGTCGGCGGCCGCGACGAGCGCGCCGTCGACCGCTCGCGGGTCCGCGACGGAGCCGAGCCGCGCCGTCGACGCGACCGCCGTCCCGCCGTCCGCGAACGCGACGCGCTCGATCGCGCCGTCCTCGCGCGCGACGAGGAGCGAACCGTCCCGAGCGCCGTCACGACCCCCAGTCGGTCCCACCGCGACCGCGGGGGCGGCGTCGACCGATTCGAATTCCGGGTCCTCGCCGACTGCGGCGACGGAGAGCCCGTCGGGTGTGGCCGCAGCGACGAGGGCCGTCGGCTCGTCGCGCGCGAGGACGGTGACGTCGCGGGCGGGGTTGCGGGCGACCATGTCGAACGCGCCGACCTTGTCGGCCGACAGCGAGACGCGGACGATCCCGGTCCCAGTCGCGACGTAGGCGTCGGTGCGGCCGGCGCTGCCTGCGTACACGCGCTTTTCGTCGATCGAGATGTCGTCCTCGGCGGGTGCCATCGGGCGGGGATTCGCCGGCGGGAGTGATAAGCCCCGCGCGCCCGTTCCGACGGCCATTTGACCGATCCCGACCTACCTCGGCGCGTGCAATCGGTCGCCGCCGACCTCTCGACGTTGCTCGCGGACGTGGCCCCTCGACTGGTCCGGATCACGGCGTTCATCGCGGGCGGGGTCTTCGCCGCCAACGTCGCCGTCGCGTTCGGGCTGGTTCGGTACGTCGCCGGGATCGCGGGGTGGCTCACCCGCCCGGCGAACCTCCCGGACGAGGTCGGCACGGCGATACTCACGACCGCGGCGTCGACGACCGCGGGCTACGCGACGCTCGCAGAGTACCGCGAGTCCGGACTGCTCGACGACCGTGCGACGCTCGTCGCCGTGGTGATGAACACGTTCTTCGGGTTCGTCCAGCACGTGTTCACCTACTACGTCCCGGTGTTGATCCCGATCCTCGGGGTCACCACCGGTGCCGTCTACGTCGGCGCGCGGGCCGGCATCGCGCTTTTCATCAGCGTCACCGGCGTCGTCGCGGGCGGACTGCTGCTCTCCGAGGGGAACGTCGACCGCTCCGCGCTCGCCGACATCGACGCGACCGGTCCCGAGGACGACGACCGCGACGCCCGCGAACGCGTCCGCGACGCCGCCGGGAAGTCGTGGGGCACGCTCCGCCGGATTGTCCCGCGGCTCGCGCTCGTGTACACCGTCGTGATCTGGGTCGTCTCCACGTACGACGTGGCGGCGCTGACGGCCGTCGCGGAGCCGATAACCGGCGTGTTGGGGCTGCCGGGGGCCGCCGTGCCCGTCATCGCGGTGTTCACCCTCGACACGACCGCGGGGGCGGTGACGCTCGCCGAGACGGAGGCGAGCATCTTCGCCACGCGCACCGCGGTCGCGTCGCTGCTCATCGGGAGCATCCTCTCTTTTGCCGTCTCCACGTTCCGCCGCTCGATCCCGTTCCAGTACGGGATCTGGGGCGCGTCGTTCGGGACGAAGGTGATCGTCGTCAACACCGCGCTGAAGCTCGTCTTCATCGCGGCGACGGTCGCGCTGCTGCTCGCGCCGGTGTGGTGAGAGCGGAGGACTCGGAGCGACCGACCACGGCCCGCGACCTCCGGACCAGTAAGTTCAACACCGCCCCCGACCGATTGGCTTACATGGCGCTCGAAAAGGACGTTGACTGTCCCGCGTGTGGCGAGACCCGTTCGTTCTACCGGACTGCGGCGATGACGCTCCACCTCGGCGAGAAGACGAAGTGGCGCTGTCCCGACTGCGACTACGGCTACGTCGAGATCGACGGAATCGACACGCTGCCGGCCTGAGTCGGCCGCGGCCCCCACGTTCTGGCCGTCGCGACGACGCCGCAAGGCTCAGTAGCCCGGCGGCTAAGCCAGATCGCATGAACCGGACACGGCGGCGGTCCGCGGAGGCGAGCCCGCGTGGTCGGTGAGGCGCGCGACCCCGAGAGCGACGTCGGTCCGCTCGACGGGCTCACGGTACTGGACCTCTCGCGCGTCCTCGTCGGCCCGTTCTGTACTATGCAGCTCGGCGACCTCGGCGCGGAGGTGATCAAGGTCGAACGTCCGGGACGGGGCGACCAGACCCGGACGTGGGTCCCGCCGGCGTTCGGCGAGGGAGAAGGGAAAGAGAGCGCCTACTACGTCAGCGTCAACCGCAACAAGCGGTCGATCCAGCTGGACCTGACGACCGAGGCGGGCCGCGCGGTCGTCCGCGACCTCGCCCGCGAGGCGGACGTGCTCGTCGAGAACTTCCGGGTCGGTAAGATGGCTGAGTGGGGCCTCGACTACGGCGATCTCGCAGACGAGAACCCTGGCCTCGTCTACTGTGCCATCTCCGGCTTCGGCGAGTGGGGACCGGACCGCGACGAGCCGGCCTACGACATCATGATACAGGCCCGCGGCGGCTTCATGTCCTTCACCGGCATCGAGGACGGGCCGCCGGTTCGGATCGGCGTCGCGCTCGCCGACGTCGGAGCCGGGATGTACTCGACGCAGGCGATCCTCGCGGCCCTGCTCGAACGCGAACTCGGCGACGGCCGGGGGCAGAAGATCGACGTGAGCCTCCTCGACGGGCAGGCCGCCTGGACCAGCTACATGGCGACGAACTACTTCGCCAGCGGCGAGCCGCCCGGCCGGATGGGAAGCAAACACCCGAACATCGCCCCGTATCAGGCGTTCGAGACGGCGGACGACTACGTCGTCGTCGCCTGCTCGTCGGACCCGTTCTGGCCGCCGCTGTGCGAGGCGCTCGACCGCCCCGACCTGCTCGCCGACGAGCGGTTCGAGACGAACGAGGGGCGCGTCCGCAACCGCGAGGACCTCGACCGGGAGCTGGAGGAGACGTTCGCGGCGCTGACGACTGCGGAGGCAGTTGCGGCGCTCGAAGCGCACGACGTCCCCGCGAGCCGCGTCCGCGACGTGGGCGAGGTGTTCGACGACCCGCAGATCGAGGCCCGCGGCATGCTCGCCGAGGCGGAGCATCCGACCGCCGGGACCGTGCGGTTCCCCGGCTCGCCGATGTACTTCTCGCGGACGCCGACGACCGTCCGCCGTCACCCGCCCGCGCTGGGCGAGCACACGGAGTCGGTGTTGCGCGAGTACGGCTACGGCGACGGCGACATCGACGAACTCCGGGAGCGCGGGGCGATTTCGGAATAGCGCGGAGCGGAATAAAGAGTGGAGCCGAGCCGAATGTCGGCGCGGCGGACCGACTCTGTCGGAGCGCGCCGCCGTTCGGCCAGCTAATCAGTCGTCGCCGCTCTCGGAGGCCGTGATCGGGCCGTTCTCCTCCTCGGTGAAGCCGGCCGACTCCTCCTGCCGCCTGCGCGCTTCGGGGTCGAACTCGGCCTCAATGTCTTGGTACCGCGGGACGAAGGAGAGTTCGTTGGGATTCATCGGATTACCGCGCGGTGGCGTGGTCGCTGGGTCGGTTCGTCGTCTGACAGCGAGCGTCGGCGCTCATCGCGAGCCTCCGTCCGTCCGCGTCGGGGCGCGGTCCCCGCGCGTCGGGATCGCGGGCGCGAGCGTTGTGGGGTCCGGCCGCGGGCCGTCGCCGGTCCCGGCCATCGGAACCGGTCCGCGCGTCGAGCGGGCCGTCCGCATCTCGTCGCCGACGGCGGAGTCGGCGGTCATCGCGACCCCCCCGTCCGTCCGCGTCCGCGGCGCGGGACGCAGGTCGGGACGAGCGACGCGCCGCGTTCGCCGTCGATCGGCGGTCGCGCGGGCGTGCGAGTGTCGGTCCCCGGTGCGTCGCGCTCGTCACCGGTCCGCGGCGTCGCGTCGGACGACCGCGCGTTCGTCGCTCTCGTTTTCGACGCGGTGTGACTCCCACGCG
>PXST01000034.1:9802-24918 GCA_003023405.1 Halobacteriales archaeon SW_8_68_21 | reverse complement strand
GCGAGAGCGGACGGTTCACACCGAGAGAACAGGGAGTCTGTAAACCGTAATATCCCAACGCTCGGGATTCCTCCGCCTTCAGGCGGAGGAGGATGTCAACAGTAGAGTCGTGCCGCCGCTCGCCGGACGAAAACGTTTCCCCCCGTCCGCGCGACGCTATCCGCATGCGCATCGCCGTCCCTAACAAGGGCCGCCTACACGAGCCGACACTCTCGCTGTTAGAGCGCGCGGGACTCCACGTCGAGGAGACCGCCGACCGACAGCTGTACGCCGACACCGTCGACGAGGACGTGACGGTGCTGTTCGCGCGGGCAGCGGACATCCCCGAGTACGTCCGCGACGGCGCGGCCGACCTCGGCGTCACCGGTCTGGACCAGGCCGCCGAGTCCGGCGGGGTCGTCAACGACGCGGACGCGGCCGCGGCGGGAGACCTCGTCGACCTGCTCGATCTGAGCTACGGCTCCTGTTGCCTCGTCCTCGCAGCGCCGGAGGACGGGGACATCGCGGCAGTCGAGGACTTGGCGGGGCGAACGATCGCCACCGAGTTCCCGAACGTCACGCGCGACTACCTCGACCGCGTTGGCGTCGACGCCGACGTGGTCACCGTGACCGGCGCGACGGAGCTGACCCCGCACGTCGACATGGCCGACGCCATCGTCGACATCACCTCGACGGGGACGACGCTGAAGGTGAACCGGCTGGCGGTGATCGACGACGTGCTCGACTCCTCGGTGCGGCTGTTCGCCCGTCCCGAGGTCGCCGACGACCCGAAGGCCGAGCAGGTGGTGACCGCCTTCGAGTCCGTCCTCGCCGCCGACGGCCGCCGCTACCTGATGATGAACGCGCCGACGGCGCGGCTCGACGAGGTGAAAGACGTGATCCCCGGACTGGGCGGCCCGACCGTGATGGACGTCGAGGCGGACGCGGACGGCAACGGGACGGTGGCGGTCCACGCGGTCGTCGACGAGCGCGACGTGTTCGAGACCATCTCGGAGCTGCGGTCCGTCGGCGCGACCGGCATCCTCGTCACCGAGATCGAACGACTCGTAGAGTGACGACCGGGGCGGTCAGTCCCTCTCGCCGCCGCCCCCGCTGTCGGCGTCGGCTCCGCTATCACCGTCGATCAGTCGCTCTTTCTCGGCACGGGACAGCGACTTGACAGCGTACTCCCGCGACATCGCCGCCGACTTCGAGTCGAACGATTCGACGTGTCGCAGGGTGACGGGGGTTCGGCCGCGGGTGTACTTCGCGCCCGTCCCGGCGTCGTGTTCGGCGACCCGACGCTCCACGTCGGTCGTGTAACCGGTGTAGAGGGTGCCGTCCGCACACTCGATCACGTACACGTGGTGGTCGGCCACGGGACGCCGTGCGGGCGGGAGCGCATTACGTGTGCGGATGTGTTCGAGCCCGTGGATGCGCCCGAACCGTCGGAGAGACGGCACTGCCGCTCCCCGTGCGCTCGGTCTCCGATCGGCGTTTCGCCGGTTAGTCCCCGGTTTGCGTCCGCTCGCGAGACACCTCTGCGATGCCCGCGTTAGCGGAGCACTTCGGGCACGCGTTCAGGTCGCC
The DNA here is from genome assembly GCA_003023405.1 of Halobacteriales archaeon SW_8_68_21. Lineage (GTDB taxonomy): Archaea > Halobacteriota > Halobacteria > Halobacteriales > Haloferacaceae > Halorubrum. Next base: position 23,349 of record PXST01000034.1, on the reverse strand, counting down.
GTACTCGTCCGCGAAGACGCGAGCGAAGCGGTCCGAGACGTGCGACCCGCAGTGGTCACAACATGGCATGTGATGCCGACGTGCGTCGGCAACTATCATACGGGCTCAACGAACAAATACCCTTTTTCGACTCCTCGGCTGCCGGTGTTCGCTCGGGACGGCGCGCCGACTACTCGCCGCGCGCCGCGTCGGCGGCGCGCGCGATCAGGCCCGCCTGCGCGCCGGCGACGAACCCGGCGTCGACGTTGACGGTCGTGAGCACGGAACACGACTGGAGCGCGCCCTCCACCCGCCGCGATGACGACGACGTCGGCCTCGCGGATTCGGTCGACCTGATCGAGGATTCGGTCGAGGTTGGCGACGCCGACGTCGTCGACCCGGTCGACCGTCGCGCCGGTCTCGCGGGCGACGACCGCCGCCTCGCCGGCGACCGGCGCGTCGGCGGTGCCGGCGGCCACGACCGCGACCGCGGCGTCGAGCGACGGTGGCTCGAAGTCGGCCGCGTGCGCGACGACGGTTCCGGTCCGGTCGTCGCGGTCGACCGTCGCGTCCGGGTCGAGGTCCGAGACGGCCGCTCCCCGGTCGCCGTCGCCGACCGCCGACGCGACGGCCGCCGCGGTCGCCTCGTCCGCGCGCGTCACCAGCGCCCGGCCGGTGGTGTCGAGCGCGGTCGTCGCCAGCGCGGCGACCTCCGCCGGCGTCTTCCCCTCGGCGAGGATCGCCTCCGGGATCCCGCGCCGTCGCTCGCGGGCGGCGTCGAACCGCCCCGCGTCCGTGGTCGCGTAGCCCGCGAGCCGCGACTCCGCCTCTTCGACGCCGATCTCGCCCGCTTCGAGCGCGGCCAACGTCTCTCGCATGAGCGACAATGGGGGACGAGCCGGGTCGAACCTGTCGGTTCGGCGTTTCCGTCGGTTCGGCGTTTTCGCCGGACGCGCGACGCGAGCGATCCGGGCGCGGGACCGATTCGGACCGAGTTCGGGTCGCGTTCGCGTCGGTTGGGAGACACGAATCACACAAGATTTATAGGACATTGTGCTTGCGACCCCGCGCGAACCGGCGGCACGGCCTCCCTCGCGGTCGAATTCAGGAACTCTTATTAACCATCGTCGGGTAGGCCCGATCGCATGGCAGACCTTATTGTCAAAGCGGCCGTCAAGGAAGCCCTGGACGACAAGAACGTCGCTTCGGACTTCTACGACGCGCTGGACGACGAAGTGGACGAGCTGCTCGAAGACGCCGCGCGCCGCGCCGAGGCCAACGACCGGAAGACGGTCCAGCCGCGCGACCTCTAAGACGGACGCGTTTCCGTTCTTCATTTTTTCGCGACCGGCGAGCGGCGTGTCCGTCGGAGATCGAGCGGCGATCAACGCCGCGCGACCCGGACGCCCGACTCGGTCCCGACGTGGACCTCGTCCGCGAGCCCGACGAAGAGCCCGTGTTCGACGACGCCCGGCGTCGTCGAGAGGGTCGTCGAAAGCAAGGCCGGATCGTCGATCGCGCCGAACGAGGCGTCAAACACGAGGAACGACTCGGCGACCGCGGACCGGCCGGCGGGGAGGACCTCCACCGGCACGGAACCGTCGAGGACCGGCGTCTCCTTCGAGGGGTCGGCGACGACGAGGAAGCGGTCGGCCGCCGCGTCGACCAGTTTCTCTCTGGCGTGTGCGGCCCCACCCCCTTTTATCAGCGGGCCGACGGCCGGGTCGTCGCCGCGACCGACCGCGACCTGGTCGGCACCGTCGACGGCGAGGTCGATCCCCGGCCCGCCGGGACCGACCGCCTCGGGCAGGTCGAGGCAGGGAACCCCGGCGTCGAGGGCCAGTTCGCGGCTCGCAAGGGAGGTCGGGACGCCGCGGGCGTCGAGACCGGCGTCGACCCGCTCGCCGAGCCGGCGGATGGCGTGGGCCGCCGTCGACCCGGTCCCGAGCCCGACCACGTCGCCGTCGGTCACCGCTTCGGCCGCCGACTCGCCGGCGCGTCGCTTCGTCGCGTCGCTCCCGCCGCTCGTCTTCATGGGGCGAGGTGGGGCGGAGCCGTTGAAAAGGCGTCGGCGCGCCGGGGCAGAGACCGTCGCCCGTTCGTCACTCCAGCCGGTCCAAGACGGCCTCCGCGTCGTAGGCCAAGGAGAGCTCACGGGAGCGGCCGCGACCGTCGACGTCGGCGTACTCCGCGTCGATCACGCCGAGCTGATCGAGCTTGTTGGTGATCTCGGAGTAGCGGGTGTAGCCGAGGTCGGTCTCGTCGTTGAAGACATCGTACACCGCGCCGGCGCGCTCGCCGTCGTGTTCGGCGAGGACGCGGACGAGGTCGCGCTCGGACTCCGAGAGCCCGCGGAGCGACCGCGAGAGGTGGACGTGTTTCGACTTGTCGTACGCGTCCTCGACGTCTTCCTCCGAGATCGTCTTCGAGGCGCGCATCTCGGCGTTGAGTCCGGCCCGGCGCAGGAGGTCGATGCCGACCCGGAGGTCGCCGCTGTCGGCCGTGAGGTCGGCGACGCGCTCCAGTTCGGCGTCGCCGATCACCCCCTCGTGGAAGCCGCGCTTGGCGCGCTCCGCGAGGATGTCGTAGATCCCGGTCGCGTCGTAGACGGGGAAGTACACCTCCTCGGGGCGGAAGACGGACTGGACCCGCGTGTCGAGGTCGTCGATCACGTCGAGCCCCAGGTCGGAGGAGACGACGATCACGCCGATCTTCGCGCCGGAGTGCGCCTCGTGGGCACGCAGCAGCGAGTAGAGCGTGTCCGACGCCTCGTTCTCGTAAAAGAGGTAGTTCACGTCGTCCAAGGCGACGACCAGGACCTCGTCCTCCTCGACGAGCCGGTCGGTGATCTGTCCGAACAGCTTTTTAAACGAGATGCCCGAGGAGGGCGGCTCGTACTCGAATATGCCCTCGAACAGCCGAGAGAACACCGCGTAGCGCGTCGAGTCGACCTGGCAGTTGACCCGGACCGTCCGCACCTCGGTGCGCGCGCCGAGTTCGCCGAACAGCTTCTGGACCGCGGTGGTCTTCCCGGTCCCGGGCGGACCGCGGACCATCGTGTTGAGCGGGCGGGAACCGCGGACCGCGGGGCGGAGCGCGTACTTGAGGTTCTCCAACTGGCTCTCGCGGTGGCGGAACGTCTCGGGGACGTGGTCGATCTCGAACACCGACTCGTCGCGGAACACGGACTCGTCCCACGAGAGCATGTCTCCGGCGTCCCCGGTCATGCGAGTACCACGAGAGGCCGCGCACTTAACCGTTGCCCGGAGCCGAAGCGAAACTGAAACTTGTCGTACGAGGGCTCTATCGCCGCGATTCCGGCGATCGGTCGTTCACTCTCGGTCCGCCGAGATCTCGCCTGCGCGCCGCTCGCTCTCGGGTCGGTCCGCTCCCGGCCGCGTCAACACTAACACGTGGCGAGTCAACGAGCGGTGGACGCGGCGCTCGAAGGCGGCGTCGACGGTCCACCCCGCCTCGCGGGCGGGGCCGCGCCAGTCGCGGTCGGCGATCAACACGGCGCGCGGCGCGACGCGGGCGGCCTCGGCGAGCGCGCCCGCGACAAGGTCCGCCAGCTCGTGGCGCGCGATCTTCGACTGTCGGCCGTAGGGGGCATCGAACGCGACCCCGTCGACCGCGTCGTCCGGGAGCGGGAGCGCGGTCGCGTCGCCGCGCGCGACGTGCCAGTCCGGCGGTTCGTCCGTGGTCGGGTCGTCCAAGTACTCGCGGAGGTTCGCGCGCGCGCCGTGGACCATCTTCGACTGCGCGTCGCAGGCGACGGCGTCGGCACCCGCGAGGCCGGCCTCCAAGGGGAGACCGCCGGTGCCGCACATCGGGTCGAGCAGGGTGTGCCCCGGGACCGCACCGGCGAGGTTGGCGTAGGCGCGGGCGTCCGCCGAGGCCATGCTTCCCGGCTGGAAGAACGGCCGGTCGGTGGGCTTGGGCGCGAAGTCGCGGGTAGCCTCGGCGGCGACCCATCCGAGCGCGCAGATATCGGCGTCGTCGCCGTCGGCTCCGGCCACCGCGTCGTGGTCGGCGCGCGGACCGGCCGCGAACAGCGCGCGGAGGACGTGGTCGGGGTCGTCGAGGTCGACATCGAACCCGCGGTCGACGAGGACGCCGCCGAGCGCGCGCTCCGCGGCGGCCGTCGAGACGCCGGACGTGCCCCGGGCGTCGCGGGCACGGACCGCGACGCTTCCCGACCGATCGATCGACGCGGCGCGGAGCGCGGCGACCGCGGCGTCGAGGTCGGCGTCGGTCCAGGCGAGCGCCTCGTGCGCGGCGCGAGTGTACGCGAGTCGGCGGACGCGAGAGGGGTCTATCCCGCCGGCGTGCGCGATCCCCGGCGCGAGGAGTTCGACGGCGGCGGCGGCGGTCGCGGCCTCGCGGGCCGCGAAGGCGTCGGTCTCGCCGGCGAGTTCGATCCAGTACACGCCGACGGCTCCGCGCGGCGACGCCAATAGCGTGGCGGTTCTGACCAGCCACCTTTTTACAGCGTTCGGGCGAGAACGTAGGTAATGACGGCCGATCCGAAGGAGACGATCACCGTAGAGAACGTCGTTGCTTCCACGGGGATCGGACAGGAACTCGATCTCCAGAGCGTCGCGATGGACCTCGAAGGCGCAGACTACGACCCCGAGCAGTTCCCCGGTCTCGTCTACCGCACCGCGGACCCGAAGTCGGCCGCCCTGATCTTCCGGTCGGGAAAGATCGTCTGTACCGGCGCGAACTCGATCGAGGCGGTCCACGGAAGCCTCGACATCGTGTTCGGGGAACTCCGTGCCCTCCAGATCTCGATCGAGGACCCGGAGATAACCGTCCAGAACATCGTCACGTCGGCCGACCTCGGGAAGAGCCTGAACCTGAACGCGATCGCGATCGGTCTCGGCTTGGAACACATCGAGTACGAGCCGGAGCAGTTCCCCGGCCTCGTCTATCGGCTCAACGAGCCGGAGGTCGTCGCCCTCCTGTTCGGCAGCGGAAAGGTCGTCGTCACCGGCGGTACCAGTCCCGCAGACGCCGAGACCGCCGTCGACGTGATAGTCGAGGAGCTGAACGGGCTGGGGCTGTTGGACTGACCGCGGCCCCGGCGGGACGCGACCGGGGTTCGACGCGGCGGCGCAGCGGAGTCGAACCGACTGCGCCGAGCGCTCGTGACGACGGCACCGCGGACCCGAAACGACGGCACCGCGGACGCGTTCCGCGGCCACTTTTACCCCTCGCCCCGTACATCGACCATGCTATTACAGACGGTGACGCCGGTCTCAGTGCTCGGGACGACCGTCCTGTTGGCGCTTTTCCTCTCCGTGACGGCGCACGTCGCGGCCCGGAACGTCCTCGGCGACGTCGACCCGCGCCGCGCCCTCTACGTCGGCCCGCTCCCGGCGGTGATCAGCGTTGTCGGGGGCGCGTTCGACGCGTCGGCGGCGCTGCTCCTCCCCGCTGGACTGCTCGTCGACGGCGTGATGTTCCGCTGGAGCTACGACCAGTCGCGCCGAGCGGTGATCGCGATGACGCTGATCCACGGCGTGGTCTCGATGCTCCTCGGCGGCGTGTTGTTGTTGCTCTCGATCCTAATCGCGTCGATGCCGGGGTGAGACCGTCGCGGGAGCGTCGCGCACGCCTCACGGCGACGGCGGCGGCCCGTCGTACGCGTCGTGGTCCTGATAGAAGTTGAGCGTCGCGAACTTCAGCTTCTCGGGGTCGACATCGAGGAGCTCTTCGCGTTCCTCCGGCGGGAACGCGGAACGAACCGAGTACTTTCCCATGTCGGCGGTCGTGTAGCGGCGGTCCGCGAGGATGCGAACGCCGAAGTCCTCGGGACCGCGGATCACGCGACCGAGCGCCTGTCGGGTCTTGCGTATCGTCGGGATCTCGACCGCGTACGTCCACCCCGGGTTGCGGGCGCGGTCGCGGTCGGCGAACGCCCGGTCGTAGGCGTCCTGAACCGCTTCGGTGCGGTCCGAGAGGTGCGGGTACGGGACGCCGACCACGACGACCGTGCGGGCGTCGTCGCCGTCGAAGCTCACCCCCTCGCCGAGCGTCCCCCACAGCGACGTGAACAGCGCGGCACCGTCGTCCGCGACGAACTCGCTGCGGAGCCGCTCCTCGTCTTCGCCAGGACCGTCGAGGTGTATCGGGCCGAGGTCGTCGGAGCTTCCGGCGTCGCCGCGCGGGCCGGCACCGCCCCCGCCGCCCGCGCCCGTCAGGCGTTCGTGGTAGCGCTCCGCCTCCGCGTACGACGGGAAGAAGGCGAGCGCGTTGCCCGGCGTGAACCGGATCACGTCGCGGAGCAGCGACGCCACCGCCTCCTGAGTCTCCGGGTCGTTGCGGTCGGCGGCGAAAAGCGGCGGCACGTCGGCGGCGAACGTCCGGCGGTTCGCCTCGGGGTAGCCCATCCCGTAGGCCATCGACGCGACGTCCTCCAGCCCCAGCACGTCCTCTGTCACGTCGAACGGGCGCAGCGTCGCGCTCATCAGGACCGAGGCCGCCACCTCGTCGAACAGCTCGCTGGTGACGTTCCGCGGGATACAGGTGTACAGCTCCGCCCGGCCGTACACCTCGTCGGTGCCGGCGTCCCGCCGGACCGAGACCACCGGGTACTGTCCGAACTCGGTGCCGTCCTCGATCCACGTCGAGACGAACCGGGCGGCCGCGAGCGTCTGCGACTCCGACCGGGTGGTCGCCTCGCCGTCGCGGTAGCGGCGCTCGTACTCCTCGTCTATCGCCTGCCCGAGCTGCACGGCGAGTTCGGTTTCGGCGTCGATCCCCTTCCCCTCGTAGTTGCGGAGGAACGCCAGCGTGAGGTCGTCGCGCCGGTCGTCGTTTGCGATCGACACGTCCTCCCAGCCCTCGTCGACCGCGCCGAAGCCGAGCCCGTCCTCGTACGTCTCGACGAGGGCGTTACGGAAGGCGCGGAGGACGTTCTCTGTCGGCTCCGCGCGGGAGTCGTTGCTGTCGGCCAGCTCGTCGAGCGCGGCGTCGAGGGTGTTCTCGGTGAGCGTTCGGGTGGCGTGGTCGCGGGCGGCGTCCTCGATGTTGTGCGCCTCATCGAACACGGTGATGATCTCCGAGGGATCGCGGTCGATCCAGCGGAAGAACTGTTCTCGAATCTGGGGGTCGAGCAGGTGGTGGTAGTTACAGACGACGAGGTCGACGCCCTCCATCCCCTCTTTCAGCAGCTCGTAGCCGCACAGCTCTCGCTCGTCCGCGTACGCATACACGTTTTCGGGGGTCCGGACGTCCTCGAAGAGCCACCCGAAGAACTCGTCGGTGTCGCGGGTGAGGTTGTTGCGGTAGTGTTCACAGACGTTGGCGGCCTCGTACTCGTCGACCTCGGCCTCCAGCTCGTCTAACTCCTCCATGATCGCCTCGCGGGCCTCGGCGGCGCTCGCGTCGCCCTCGCGGCTCTCGGCCAGCAGCTCGCGCTGGCGTGACTCCAGCTCGTGGACCTCGCTTTCCGTCTCCACCATCTCACGGGTGGTGTCGCGGAGGGTCTGACACTCCTGATAGTCGACGTCGATGTGACACATCGACGACTTCCCCTTGAAGACGACCGCGCGGATCGGCTCTTCGCGAGTGATCGCGCGGGCGTCCTCGACGAACTGCCGCATCTGTTGGTGGACGTTGGTCGTGATGACGACCGTGCGGTCGTGCTCGCGGGCGTGTTCGAGGGCGGGCACGAGCGCGGAGAGGGTCTTCCCCGTCCCGGGCGCGCCCTCGAACAGCACGTCTTGCCCCCGGTCTAACGCGTTGGCGACTCTGTCCATCGCCTCGCGCTGGTTCGGGTACGGCTCCTCGTATGGGAAGAACCGCAGGTGCGCCGCGTCTGACACGGGGGTGTATTCGTCGCCACCGGGCAAAAGGGGTCGGGTGGCGGGGCGGAAGTGATCGGCTGGCGGCGCGACAGGAGTCGAACGGCTCGACAGAAAGGATGACCCGGCGGCACCGCGCTTTTTAACCCCGCGACGACCACCGATAGTAGAGCATGTTCGACGAGATCCTCGAGAAGTTCGAGGGGTCACCGAGCCAACAGGCCGTCATCCGGCTGTTCTTGGAGCGCGGCTTCTCCGTCAACGAGGAGGGACGCGTCGTCTCCGGCGGGATCGAGATCCCCTACACCGGCATCGCGCGCGAACTCGACGTGGACCGGCGGGTGGTGGACTCGACGACCGACGCAATCTTAGCCGACCCGGAACTGAAGCGCATCTTCACCAACATCTCGTCCGTCCCGAGCCTGATGGATCTGGCTCCGGTCTTGGATCTCACGGTGCTCACAATCGAGGTCGCCGCCGCCGACGAGGCCGGGATCGTCGCCGAGGTCACGTCGATCCTCGCCGACCGCGACGTCTCGATCCGGCAGGTGTTGAGCGAGGACCCCGAGTTCACCGACGACCCGAAGCTGTACGTCATCACCGACACCGAGCTGCCGGGCGACCTGCTCGTGGAGATCCGTGACCTCGACTACGTCCGCCGCGTCGGCTTCTGAGCGGACGACGACCAGTTTCACCGCTCGGTAGGTCCGGTCACCGCGACGAGCGCTTTCGAGAGATTACGAGCCGCGACCGAGCGGAACCGACGCCGACGTTTCACTTTCATCGAGGTGTAAACCAGTCTTTATACCCGATGGCGAACAAGAGTCGTGTACATGCCTGAAGACGAACTCGAGGACCTCCCCGGCGTCGGTCCGGCGACCGCGGACAAGCTCGTTGACAACGGATTCGAGAGCTACCAGTCGATCGCGGTCGCCAGCCCCGGCGAGATGTCGAACACCGCCGACATCGGCGAGTCGTCCGCGAGCGACATCATCAACGCCGCCCGAGAGGCCGCCGATGTCGGCGGCTTCGAGACCGGTGCGAGCGTGCTCGAACGGCGTCAGGAGATCGGCAAGCTCTCCTGGCAGATCGACGAGGTCGACGACCTGCTCGGCGGCGGCATCGAGACGCAGTCGATCACAGAAGTGTACGGCGAGTTCGGCTCCGGGAAGTCACAGGTCACCCACCAGACGGCCGTCAACGTCCAGCTGGAGCCGGAGAACGGCGGCCTCGACGGCGGCTGTATCTTCGTCGACTCCGAGGACACGTTCCGCCCGGAGCGGATCGACGACATGGTCCGCGGGCTGGACGACGAGATCCTCGCCGACGAGATGGAGCGCCGAGAGATCGAGGGCACGCCCTCGGACGAGGAGGCCCTCGAAGAGCTGGTCGAGGCCTTCCTCGACCAGATCCACGTTGCGAAAGCGTTCAACTCTAACCACCAGATCCTGCTGGCCGAGAAGGCGAAGGAGCTGGCCGGCGAATACGAGGAGACGGAGTGGCCGATCCGGATCGTCTGCGTCGACTCGCTCACCGCCCACTTCCGTGCGGAGTACGTCGGTCGGGGCGAACTCGCGGAGCGACAGCAGAAGCTCAACAAACACCTCCACGACCTGATGCGGCTCGGTGACCTGTACAACACCGCGATCTTGGTCACGAACCAGGTTGCCTCGAACCCGGACTCCTACTTCGGCGACCCGACGCAGGCGATCGGCGGGAACATCCTGGGTCACGCCTCCACGTTCCGGATCTACCTCCGGAAGTCGAAGGGCGACAAGCGGATCGTCCGGCTCGTCGACGCGCCGAACCTCGCCGACGGCGAGGCCGTGATGCGCGTCCAGAACGAAGGCCTGAAGCCCGAGTAACCGCCCGTTCGGTGGCGGTCGCCGACGGCGACAGTCCCCACGTCGGCGTCGGTCGGCCGAGGCGGTCGGTCGTGGAACGGGTTGACGGACGTCAATTTCTACCGAGGCGGCCCAAAACCTTCGAATTCGCCGCTATCGGCCCGTACGACGGGGAACCGAGAGACCGCGGGGCGGCAATACTCGCCAGAAACGGCCGCGCACCCCCTCGAAGCGGGTCTCGGCGGCGGATCGCGCCGGAAAGAACGGAAATCTCACACAACGGACGTTGGCTTCGAGCGCAGCAATTGCCGCGGAATTTCCGAGAAAACGCCCTTATATTCTATCGCCACGTCATTATATCGAACGCTTCCCGTATTATCAAGTGTTTTTGTTGTGAAACTCAACTCGAACGTTTATGTATGGGCGTTCCCCGCAGTCGAAACGTGATTCAAGACATGAACACGAGTGAAGTGCGGTTCGAACCGAATGAGCGTTCAGTAGAGGTGGCCGAGGCGTGACGGGTGCCGTGTTCGCCTCGATCGATCCGAGCGTCCTCGCAGAGGGCGTGAACCTGATGTGGGTCGCGGTGGTCTGTTTCCTCATCTTTTTCATGCATGCTGGCTTCGCGATGCTCGAAGCGGGGCAGGTGCGCGCGAAGAACGTCGCCAACCAGCTCACGAAGAACCTGCTGACGTGGAGCGTCGGCATACTGGTCTACTTCCTCGTCGGGTTCGGCGTCGAGGGGCTCTCCGCCGGCGGCGGCTTCTCTGCGGCGTCCGCGCTCGGTGACGGCGGCTGGGTGGACAGTTGGCTGTTCGGTGCTGTCTTCGCGATGACGGCCGCGACAATCGTCTCCGGCGCGGTCGCCGGGCGAGCGAAGCTCCGCGCGTACGTGGCGTACACGATCGCCATCTCGGCGGTGATCTACCCCGTGGTCGCGGGCATCACTTGGGGCGGTGGCTTCCTCGGCGGTGCCGGCCTCGGATTCACCGACTTCGCGGGCGGGATGATCGTCCACGGGATGGGCGGTATCGCCGGTCTCACTGCGGCGTACGTGCTCGGTCCGCGGATGGACCGCTACGCCGAGGACGGCTCCTCAAAGGTCATCCCCGGTCACTCGATGACGTTCGCAGTGCTCGGCACGCTCATCCTCGCGTTCGGCTGGTACGGGTTCAACGTCGGCACGACCGCGACGGTGTTCTCGGTCACCGACGCCGGCGACCTCGCGCTCGACGGATACGCGTCGGTCGGCCGCGTCTCGCTCGGAACGACACTCGGTATGGCCGCCGGCGGCGCCGGTGCCGCCGCGGCTACGCTGGCGCTCTCGAAGAAGGTTGACACCCTGTACGTCGCCAACGGACTGCTCGCCGGACTGGTCGGCGTGACCGGCATCGCGGACCTCGTCACGTGGTGGGGTGCCATCGCCGTCGGCCTCCTCTGTGGCCTCCAGCTCCCGCTGGTCTTCGAGTTCGTCTCGGACACGATGAAGATCGACGACGTCTGCGCGGTGTTCCCGGTCCACGGCTCCGCCGGGGTCCTCGGCGTGCTCGCGCTGCCGTTCGTCAGCGTCAACGGCTTCTCCCTCGACCTCCTCGTCTCGCAGGTGATCGGCGTGGTCGTCATCGCGGCGTGGACCGTCGTTGCGACGGCGGTCGTCTTCGGCGCGTTCAAGTCCGTCGGACAGGCCCGCGTCAACCCCGAACACGAGCGCGACGGGCTCGACGTCAGCGAACACGGCGTCGAGACGTACCCCGAGTTCGGCAAGCCCTCGGTCACCACCGACGGCGGCCGCGTGGCCGGTGCGGACGCGAACGACGGCTCCCCCCGCGCGGACGGCGGCGAGGAGGCCGGCGCGGAGATCAAGATGGTCACCGCGGTCGTCCGCCCCGACAAGCTCGGCGAAATAAAGCAGGCGCTCGCGGAGATCGACGCGCCCTCGCTTACGGTGACGAACGTCTCCGGCCGCGGCAGCCAGCCCGCCAAGAAGGGCCAGTGGCGCGGCGAGGAGTTCACGGTCGACCTCCACCAGAAGGTGAAGATCGATGTCGTCGTCGCCGACATCCCGGCTGACGAGGTCGCCGAGGCGATCGCCGACGCCGCCGAGACCGGCGAACCTGGCGACGGTAAGGTGTTCGTCCTGCCGGTCGAGGACGCGCTTCAGGTCCGCACGGGCGCGACCGGACCGGAGGCGGTGTAGGCGAGTCGCGCGCGAACCGACGGTCGCCGTTTTTTTCGAACCGGCCGCGTCGCGGCCGGTTCGGCAACTACTTTCAGCCCGCCGACCCAATGATCGGTATGAACCACGAGCGCTCGCGCGGGCTGTACGACCGCGCGCTGTCGGTCATGCCGGGCGGGGTCAACTCCTCGGTCCGAGCGAACATGCCGCACCCATTCTTTATCGAGCGCGGCGACGGCGGCCACGTGATCGACGCCGACGGCAACCGCTACGTCGACTGGGTGATGGGATACGGGCCGCTGCTGTACGGCCACGACATCCCGGACCCGGTCGAGGCCGCGGTCCAGTCGCACGTCGCGGCGGGACCGATGTACGGCGCGCCGACGGAGATCGAGGTCGAACACGCCGAGTTCGTGGCGCGACACGTCCCGAGCGTCGAGTCGATCCGCTTCGTCAACTCGGGGACGGAGGCGACCGTCTCCGCCGTGCGTCTCGCGCGCGGCCACACCGGCCGCGACAAGATCGTCGTGATGCGGGGCGGCTACCACGGCGCACAGGAGTCGACGCTGGTGGAGGGGTCGCCCGAGGACCCGCACCCGTCGACGAAGGGGATCCCGGAGGAGTTCGCCGAACACACGCTTCCGATCCCGTTTAACGACCCGCAGGCGGCCAAGGAGGTGTTCGCCGAACACGGCGACGACATCGCGGCGGTCCTCGTCGAGCCAATCTTAGCCAACATGGGAATCGTCGCCCCCGTCGACGGCTACCACGAGACGCTCCGGGACCTCTGTGACGACCACGGCTCCCTGTTGATCTTCGACGAGGTGATCACGGGCTTCCGCGTCGGCGGGCTGGGCTGTGCGCAGTCGAAGTTCGGCGTGACGCCCGACGTGACGACGTTTGGCAAGATCATCGGCGGCGGCTTCCCGGTCGGCGCGATCGGCGGGAAGGCGGAGATAATCGAGGGGTTCACGCCGGCGGGCGAGGTGTTCCAGTCGGGCACGTTCTCCGGTCACCCGGTGACGATGGCGGCGGGGAAGGCGACGCTGGAGTACGCCGCCGAGAACGACGTGTACGAACACGTCAACCATCTCGGCCGGACGCTCCGCGAGGGGATCGCGGAGATCTGCGCCGAGCGCGCCCCGGAGTACACCGTCGTCGGCACCGACTCGATGTTCAAGACGGTGTTCACCCGCGACGCGCCGGACGACCCGGACGCCTGCTGTGCGGGCGGCTGCCGACAGGACCCGGATTGCGCCCGCTACGACACCTGTCCGAAGACCGGCGCGGACGTCGCCGCGGCCGCGACCGACCGCTGGGAGCGCGTGTTCTGGCAGGAGATGAAAGACCGAGGGGTGTTCCTCACCGCCAACCAGTTTGAGTGCCAGTTCACCTCCTACGCACACACGGAGGAGGACGTCGAACGGACGCTTGAGGCGTACCGCGAAGCAGCGCCGCGCGAGGGAGTCAGCGGCGACCAGCGGGAGCCGCTGACGAGGCTGGGGAGGCGTGAGGTGCGGTAGCGGTCGCAGTCGGGTGGGACTCGAAGGGGCAGTCGCGAGGCGGGCGCAGACGACGTAAGCACCGCAGCGAGTGAGCGGAGCGAACGAGCGAGGCGCGTGGTTCGAGACGCCGGAGGCGTCTCGTCATCGCCAGAAATCGGAGATTTCTGGCTAGCAGTCAGAACGCAGAGCGTTCTGACGACATCACGAAAATCGAAGATTTTCGAACGACAAC
>PXST01000034.1:0-9788 GCA_003023405.1 Halobacteriales archaeon SW_8_68_21 | reverse complement strand
GCCGTTGCGGAACGCTTTTATATCAAAACAGGACTAGTAATGCCCGATGACCGCAGCGGCTCGTCTCAACGCCATCCGTTTCCGAGACCGACGAGCCCTGCGACCGCGACGAGCCGTCCGACCGCCGCGACCGGCTTCCGGCGCGGCGCGACGACGAGGCCCTTCGGGCCGATAACACTTCATCCCTCGTCGCGTTCGCGCCGTTTCGTTCCGTGGAGTCTCGACTGTGCTCTCCGTGAGCGACCGCTTTTTCATTTCCTTACAAAACTAACACCGCTGAATTTAAGGGCGTAGACCGTGTCTCCTCCGGTAATGACGAGCGTTGCACTCGCGTTCAGCGGGGGACTCGACACCACGGTCTGCGTCCCGCTACTGAAAGAGGAGTACGGCTACGACGAGGTCATCGGCGTCAACGTCGATGTCGGCCAGCCGACCGAGGAGTTCGACGAGGCCGAGGAGACCGCCGAGGCGCTCGGGCTCGACATCCACGTCGTCGACGCGAAGGCGGAGTTCGCGGACCTCTGTTTCGACGCGGTGAAATCAAACGCCAGCTATCAGGGCTACCCGCTCGGGACCGCCCTGGCGCGTCCGGTCATCGCCGAGGCGATTCTGGAGGTCGCCGAAGAGCAGGGCTGTGACGCCATCGCCCACGGCTGTACGGGCAAGGGCAACGACCAGCTCCGCTTCGAGGCCGTCTGGCGCGGGTCGGACCTAGAGGTGATCGCCCCCGTACGCGAGCTCGGGCTCACCCGCGAGTGGGAGATCGACTACGCCGCCGAGAAGGACCTGCCCGTCGAGGCCGGCGACGGCGGCGTCTGGTCCATCGACGAGAACATCTGGTCGCGCGCGGTCGAGGGCGGCAAGCTCGAAAATCCGGACTACGAGCCGCCGGCGGACATCTACGAGTGGACCGCGGAGCCGGAAGGCGAGACCACCATCGAGGTGACCTTCGAGGCGGGCGTCCCGGTCGCCGTCGACGGCGAGGCGATGGACCCGGTCCCGCTCATCCAGCACCTCAACGAGCACGCCGGCGGCTACGGCGTCGGCCGCACCGACGTGATGGAAGACCGCATGCTCGGGCTGAAGGTGCGCGAGAACTACGAACACCCGGCCGCGACCGTCCTGCTCACCGCCCATCGGGCGCTCGAAGACCTCGTCTTGACGAAAAACGAGCGCTCGTTCAAGCGGGGGATCGAACAGGAGTGGGCCGAGAAGGCGTACGAGGGGCTCGTGTTCGCCCCGGTCGTCGACGCGCTGGACGCCTTCGTGGACGAGACACAGGACGTGGTGACCGGCACGGCGACGGTGAAGGTCTCCGGCGGCGACTGTCGCGTCGTCGCCCGCGACTCCGAGTACGCCGTCTACTCCGAGGAGATGGCCTCGTTCAACACCGAGGACGTCGCCGGCATCGCCCAGTCGGACGCGACGGGCGTCGCGAAGTACCACGGGCTTCAGGAGCGCCTCGCCAACGGCGTGAAGACGGAGGTCTCGAAGCCCGAACTCGCGACTGACGGCTCCGGTGACGCGGACGAGACGGACGACGAGAAGTAGATGACCGGAGACGATCCCGACGCGGGCGACGCAAGCAGCGCGCGCGACACGGCCGGCGCGGACGACGACGACGGCGTGGACAACGACGGCGGTACCGCCGTCCGCCGCGACCGCTTCAGCGGCGGTCCCGCCCGGGAGTTCCTGTCGAGTCTCGCTGCCGACGCGGCCATCTTCGAGGCCGACCTCGCGGTCGACCGCGCGCACGTGGTGATGCTCGCCGAACAGGGGATCGTCGACGACGCGGTCGCGGGAGAGATTCTGGACGCGCTCAACGACGTGGCGGCGGCCGGTCACGGCGCGCTCCCCGACGGTGAGGACGTCCACGAGGCGATAGAGACCGCCGTCATCGACCGTGTCGGCCCCGACGGCGGGCGGATACACACCGCCCGATCGCGAAACGACGAGGTGGCGACCTGCATCCGCTACCGGCTGCGCGAGGACCTGCTCGATGCCGTCGAGGCGACCGTCGCCGCCCGCGAGGCGCTCGTCGGGGCCGCGGAGGCACACGCGGAGACGGTGATGCCGGGGTACACCCACCTCCAGCCGGCCCAGCCGACGACGGTCGGGCACTACCTGCTGTCGTACGAGGGCGCGCTCGCCCGCGACACGGAGCGGCTGCTCGATGCGTACGACCGGGTCAACCGGTCGCCGCTCGGCGGCGCGGCGTTCGCGGGGACGCCCTTCGACGTGGACCGCGACCGGACCGCCGAGCTGCTCGGGTTCGACGGCACGGTCCGGAACTCGACCGACGCCGTCTCCGCGCGCGACTTCCTCGCGGAGTCCGCGAACGCGCTCGCGACGCTCGCGACGACGCTGTCGGGGGTAGCGGAGGATTTGATCGTCTTCTCGAACAAGGGGGTGATCGAACTGGCGGACGCGTACGCCTCCACCTCCTCTATCATGCCGCAAAAGAAGAACCCCGACACGCTGGAGCTGACCCGCGGCGTCGCGGGGACGGCGATCGGCGAGGCGACCGGCACGCTGAGTCTGCTGAAGGGGCTGCCGCGCGCCTACAACCGCGACCTCCAGCGCGCCCACGCGACGAGGCCGCGCTCGCGGCCGCCGCGGGCGAGGGGTTCTCGACAGCGACGGGCGTCGCGGACCTGCTCGCGGCGAACGGCCTCCCGTTCCGGACCGCTCACGAGATCGTCGCGAGCGCGGCGACCGAGGTCGCGGACGGCGACGACCCCGCGACGGCCGCTACAAAAGTCGACGAGGCCGCACAGTCCGTGCTGGGCGAGTCCCTCTTCGAGCGCGTGTCCCGCGAGGCGGTCGAACGCGTCCTCGACCCCGCGGAGAGCGTCGCGAGCCGCGACTCGGCCGGCGGGCCGGCCCCCGCGGCGGTCGCCGAGGAACTGGCGGCCGCGACCGCGGGGATCGACGCGGAGGTGGCGACGTATGCGTGAACACCTGCCGCAGCCGGACCGGATGCGACGACCGCCGCGGTCGGCGGTCGGTCCGCGACCGTCGGCCGCGACCCCGCTCCCGCGAGGGGGCGAACCGATACTCGGATCCTGACAGTCGGTCTCGTTCGACCGGCTTCGGACGCGCTCGCTCCGATAGCCGGTGCTTTGGTAACTATAACTTGTTTGGTAAGTTCGGAACCTTTATACTTTCTCGCCGCCGAGAACGAGGTACGATGACGAGCGACACCGACACGCTGGTGGCGGAGGACCCGATCACGGGCGAACAGATCGATCTCCCGGCCGACGTCGAGGTCGGCGAGATCGTCGACAGTCCGGTCACCGGGACCGAGCTCGAAGTGATCTCGCTCGACCCGGTCGTCTTGGAGGAGGCACCGGAACTCGAGGAGGACTGGGGCGAGTAGATGGCGACGAGCGCCGCGGACCCGACACGCGAGTGGTCGCTATGCGCGTAGGCGTCCTCTACTCCCGGATACGGAAAGACGAGAAGCTCCTGCTCGACGAGCTCCGCGAGCGCGGCCACGAGGTCGCGAAGATCGATGTGCGCACGGAGCGGTTCGGGCTGGAGTCGACAACCGTCGCGGTCGACGACCTTGACGTCGTCGTCGACCGCTGTCTGGCGACGAGCCGGTCGCTGTACGCGACGCAGTTTATTGACAGCTACGGCGTCCCCGTGGTGAACTCGCCCGAGACGGGCGATGTCTGTGCCGACAAGGCGAAGAATTCGCTCGCGCTCGCCGAGGCGGACGTGCCGACGCCCGCCACGGAGGTGGCGTTCACCGAGGAGGCCGCCCTCGAAGCGATCGAGTCGTTCGGCTACCCCTGCGTCCTCAAGCCGGTCACCGGCTCGTGGGGGCGGCTGATGGCGAAGATCGACTCGCGGAACGCCGCCGAGGCCATCCTCGAACACAAGGAGACGCTCGGCCACTACGAGCACAAGGTGTTCTACGTTCAGGAGTTCGTCGACAAGCCCGGCCGCGACGTCCGCGTGCTAGCGGTCGACGGCGAGCCGATCGCCGCGATGACGCGCTCGTCCGACCACTGGCTCACGAACGCTGCGAAGGGCGGTCAGACGGCGTCGTTCGACCTCGACGAGCGCGCGACCGAACTGGTCGAGCGGGCCTCCGACGCGGTCGGCGGCGGAATGCTCGGCGTCGACCTGATGGAGGTGGGCGTCGAGCCGGAAGCGGACACTGCCGAGGCCGGCGTCGAGGCGAACGACGACGGCGCTCCCGACGACTACACCGTCCACGAGGTGAACCACACCGTCGAGTTCAAGTCGCTCGACGCGGCCACCGATGTCGACGTGCCGGCGCGGGTCGTCGACTGGCTGGAGACGAAGGCGGCCGCGGCTGTCGACGGGGCGGTCACGCCATGAGCGCCGACGACGCGACCGCCACGGCGACGACCGGCGACGCTTACACCGCGAGCGTCGTCGGCGGCACCGGGTTCACCGGCGGCGAGCTGTTGCGGATCCTCGCCGGTCACCCGAACTTCGAGGTCGTTCAGGCCACCTCGCGGTCGGCGGACAACATGACCGTCGGGCGCTCGCACCCGAACCTGCGCGGGCTGAACCTGCGCTTCTCTGACCCCGACGACTTAGAGTCGGTCGACGTGCTGTTCGCGGCGACGCCGCACGGCGTCTCGATGGGCCGGATCGAGGAGTTCTTCGAGGCCGCCGACACCGTCGTCGATCTCTCCGCCGACTTCCGGCTGCCCGAGGCCGACGCCTACGACGAGTGGTACGACGGCCACGGGTCGCCGGAGTACCTCGAACGCGCGGAGTACGCGCTGCCCGAACTGAACCGCGAGAACCTCGCCAGCGCGGACCTGATCGCCGGCGGCGGCTGCAACGCGACCGCGGCGATCCTCGGCCTCAAGCCGCTGGTCGACGCGGGCGCGCTCGGCCCGGAGACGGGCGAGGTCGTCGTCGACGTGAAGGTCGGCTCCTCAGAGGGCGGCGCGGGCGGCGGCGCGGCCTCCTCGCACCCGGAGCGCTCGGGCGTCGTGCGCCCGTACGCGCCCACGAGCCACCGCCACGAGGCGGAGATCGAGGCGTACCTCGGGCTTTCCGTCTCCTTCACCGTCCACGCGGTCGACATGGTGCGGGGCGCGAGCGCGACTTGCCACGTCTTCCCCGACGAACCGGTCTCGAAGGGGGATCTGTGGGGCACGTACCGCGACGCCTACGCCGACGAGCCGTTCGTGCGGATCGTCTCCGGCGGGGGCGGCGTCTACCGCTACCCCGAGCCGAAGTCGGTCGCCGGGACCAACCACGCCGAGGTCGGCTTTGAACTCGACCCGGAGAACCGCCGGGTCGTCGTCGTCTCCGCGATCGACAACATGACCAAGGGCTCGGCGGGGCAGGCCGTCCACGCGGCGAACGTCGCGCTCGGTTTCGACGAGACCGCCGGCCTCGAGTTCGACGGGCTTCACCCGGTGGGGTCGCCATGAGCGGGACCGGGTCGGGGACGGGCGGCGCGCCCGCGGACGAGCCGCCGATCGTCGTCAAGGTCGGCGGCGCGAAGGCGGTCGACCCCGTCGGCACGGTTGGCGACGTGGCGCACCTCGTCGCCAACGGGCGCGAGGTCGTCGTCGTCCACGGCGGCTCGACGGTCGTCGACGAGACGCTCGAACGGCTCGGCATCGAGCCGGAGTACGTCGAGTCCGCCTCCGGCGTTGCGGGCCGGTTCACCGACGCGGAGACGATGGAGGCGTTCTCGATGGCGATGGCCGGGAAACTCAACACCGAACTGACGGCGCGGTTCCGGTCGGCCGGCGTCGACGCAGTCGGCCTCTCCGGCGTCGACGGCGGCCTCCTCTCGGGGGCACGCAAGTCGGCCGTCCGGGTGGTCGAGGACGACAAGCGGAAGATCCGCCGCGGCGACCACTCGGGACGGATCGAGTCGGTGAACGCCGCTCTCCTCGCCGCCCTCCTCACCGACGGCTACACCCCCGTCGTCTCGCCGCCGACCGCGGGCGACGAGGGCGACGGCGAGGTCACCCCCGTCAACGCCGACGCCGACCGCGCGGCCGCGGCCGTCGCGGGCGCACTCGGTGCCGACCTCGTCCTGTTGACCGACGTGTCCGGGGTGTACGCCGACCCGGACGACCCAGAGACGCTGATCGACGCGGCTGCGACGCCCGACGAGCTAGCGGCCGTCGAGGACGCCGCCGAGGGGTTCATGGGAAAGAAGGTGATGGCCGCGAGGGAGGCGCTCTCCGGCGGGTCCGGTCGCGTCGTGATCGCGGACGCCAACCTCCGCGACCCGGTCGTCGCCGCGCTCGGCGGCGCGGGGACGACGATAGGGCGGTCCGCGCTCGGAGGCGAAAGCGAGTCCGATGCCGAAACTGGGGGTGAGATCGCGTGAGCGGCTTCATCTTCTCCGAGAAGCCGATCGAGATCGCCTCCGGTGACGGCGTCCACCTCTCTGACACGAGCGGGACCGAGTACCTCGACTTCGGCGCGAGCTACGCCTGTACGCCCGTCGGCCACTGCCACCCCGAGGTCGTCGACGCGGCGACGAGCCAACTAGAGGAGCTCATGTACGTTCAGGCGTCGTACCCGCACGCGGCGCGGACGGCGTTATACGAGCGGCTCGCCGAGGTCGCGCCGGTCGACGTCGACAACGTCTGGCTCTGTAACTCCGGGACGGAGGCGAACGAGGCCGCCCTGAAGTTCGCCCGGCACGCGACGGGCCGCGAGAAGATAATCGCGACCACACAGGGGTTCCACGGCCGGACGATGGGGACGCTCGCGACCACCTGGAAGGATAAGTACAAGGAGGGGTTCGGCCCCCTCGCCGGCGGCGTGGAGTTCGTCGAGTACGGGGATAGCGAGGCGATGCGGAAGGCAGTCGACGGGGAGACCGCCGCCGTTATCCTCGAACCGCTTCAGGGCGAAGGCGGGATCAACCCCGTCTCGACGGAGTACCTCCAGGCGGTCCGGGTCGCGACCGCCACGTCGGGGGCCGCGATGATCGTAGACGAGATCCAGACCGGGCTGGGCCGCACCGGCTCGATGTGGGCGGCCGACCGCCACGACGTGGTGCCCGACGTTTTGACGACTGCGAAGGGGCTCGGCAGCGGACTCCCGATCGGCGCGACGCTGTGTCGCGACTGGATCGCCGCCGACGCCGGCGACCACGGCTCGACGTTCTCCGGCGGACCGGTGGTGTCGGCCGCAGCGGGCGCGACCCTTGACGTGATCGAACGCGAGGATCTGCCGGCGCACGCCGAGGAGCTGGGGGAGTACCTCCGCGGGGAGCTCCGCGACCGACTCGGCGACGACGTCCGGGATGTCCGCGGGGACGGACTGATGGTCGGGATCGAGGTCCGGCGGGGGTCGAACCGACTGCTGCGCGATCTCGCCATCGACCACCGGATCCTCGCGCTGCCCGCGGGCCGGACCGTCCTGCGGCTGCTGCCGCCGCTGACGATCGAACGCGACCACGCCGACCGCGTGGTCGACGCGATAGCGGAGGCGATCGGCTGATGGCGGCCGGGAAAAATCGGGATCCGGAGGCAGACGCCGAGAGCGGGGGCGACGTCGTCGCCGGCGGCGGCTACCCCGCGGCCTGCGACACGGCGGCCCGGAAGCTGCTGTATGACATGGTCTCGATCCCCTCGCCGTCCGGCGAGGAGGAGCAGGCCGCCGAACGGCTCGTCGACTTCTTCGAGGCGAACGGCCGCGAGGCGTGGATCGACGAGATCGGGAACGTCCGCGCGCCGGCAGACGACGCCGTCCTGCTGACCTCGCACGTCGACACCGTGCCCGGGGACATCCCAGTCGAGGTGCGGCCGGCACCGCCGGAGGGGGAACTGCCGGAGCCGTCGGACGTGCGCGTCGGCGACCCCGGCGACCCCGTCCTGTGGGGTCGCGGCGCGGTCGACGCGACGGGACCGCTGGTCGCGATGGCGGTCGCGGCGGTGAAGACCGGCGTCTCCTTCGCGGGCGTCGTCCGCGAGGAGGTCGACTCCGGCGGCGCGAGACACCTCATCGGCGACCGCGACGCCCCCGGAGCGGTGATCAACGGCGAGCCGTCGGGCTGGCAGGGGATCACCCTCGGCTACCGCGGCCTCCTTGAAGGGACGTACGTGAACGCGAGCGAGTCCGGCCACTCCTCGCGGCCGGAGCCGAACGCGATCCAGCACGCGATCGACTGGTGGCACGGCGTCGAGGAGACGTTCACGCCGGACGACGCCGGGACCGCCGTGTTCGATCAGGTGACGACCAAGCCCATCTCGATCGACGGGGGACTGAGCGACGACGGCCTCGCCGTGGAGACGACGATGGACGTCCAGCTCCGGATCCCGCCCTCGCGCCCGGTCGACGAGATCCACGAGCTGGCGGAGGCGGAGCTGTCGACCGGCTCGGTCCAGTGGGGCGAGCCGATGCCGCCCGTGATGGAGAGCCCGCGGACCGACCTCGCGCGGGCGTTCCGCGTCGCGATCCGGTCGGCAGACGGCGACGTGCGCCTGCTGCGGAAGACCGGCACGAGCGACATGAACCTCTTTGCGGCCGCGTGGGGCTGCCCGATGGTCACCTACGGACCGGGGAACTCCGATCTGGACCACGCGCCCGACGAGCGGCTCCCGCTGCCGGAGCTGGACCGCGCAGTGTACGCGCTGACCGAGGTCTGTCGCGAGCGACGCTGACCCACCGAACCGAACGAGACCGACAGTTTTCGAACGACACCACGCCACGCACGACCCACCGATGCCACTCGCTACCGACGACTTCCTCGACATCGACGACGTGACGCCAGCCGAACTGGACGCCCTGCTCGACCGCGCTGCCGCGATGAAGGCGGGCGAGACCGACCCGCGACTCGGGGACGCGACGCTCGGGATGATCTTCGAGAAGCCCTCGACGCGCACCCGCGTCTCCTTCGAGACGGGGATGACCCGACTCGGCGGTCACGCGATGTTCCTCGGTCCCGACGACATCCAGCTTGGCCACGGCGAACCGCTGTGCGACACCGCGCGCGTCCTCGGGCGCTACGTCGACGGGGTGATGGCGCGGCTGTTCGACCACAGAGATGTCGAGGTCCTCGCCGAGTACGCCGACTGTCCCGTGAGGCGAGGACGCGACGGTCGCGTGGGTCGGCGACGGCAACAACGTCGGGCAGTCGTTCGTCATCGGCGCGGCGATGGCCGGGATCGACGTGCGGGTCGCCACGCCCGCCGACTACAGCATGGACCCCGCGGTGTTCGACCGGGCCGCCGCCTTCGGCGCGGACGTGACGCCGACTACCGACCCCGAGGCGGTGGTCGACGGCGCGGACATCGTCTACACCGACGTGTGGATCTCGATGGGTCAAGAGGACGTACGCGGCGAGAAGCTCGCCGCCTTCGACGGGTTTCAGGTGAACGCCGACCTCCTCGCCGGCACGGACGCGACGGTGATGCACTGCCTGCCCGCACACCGCGGCGAGGAGATCACCGACGACGTGCTCGAATCGGACCGCGCCCTCGTCTGGGAGCAGGCCGAAAACCGGATGCACGCGCAGAACGCGCTGCTCGTCGAACTGCTCGGCGGCGAGTAGCGAGCGGCGGCGAGTAGCCGACCCGGGGTCAGCGACGCTGCGGCGAATCGCGGTCGTCGGTGAGGAAGACGCTGTCCTGTGTCGGATCGAAGTAGACCTCCAGCGCGCGGAGGGCACCCACGTACGCCGCGACCGCGGCGAACACGAACGAGATCGCTGCCGGAACGAGCAAGGTGAGGACCATGTCGGGGGAGCGTAGAACCCAAACACGGATAGCCCTGACTCCGCCGAGGTGAAGCGATTGTAGCCGAACCGCGGTGGCGCG
>PXST01000033.1 GCA_003023405.1 Halobacteriales archaeon SW_8_68_21 | reverse complement strand
CCCTCGGCGGTCGCGTCGGGGCCGCCGTCTTCGCTCTCGGCGTCGTCCGCCGGCTCCCCGTCGGGAAGGCGCTCCCCGGAGGACTCTTGAACGAGGACGCCGCGGAACTCGCGGTCGACCTGCCGGATCGACCAGCCGAGGTCGACGTTGCCGTTGTCGCGGACGCCTTTCACCTGAACGAACCCCTCGTCGCCCGGCTCCCAGTCGAGGCTGTCGAATCGCCGGTCGAGCTCGGAGCGGTGGAGCAGGCCGGTGACGCCCGGCGCGAGGTCGACGAACACGCCGAACTCGGCGTACCCGTCGACGACGCCTCGGTAGAACCGGCTCGGGACGAGACCGTTCGGGGAGTCGCCGCGGAAATCGAACACGACGTCTTCCTGATGCGAGTCGCAGACGCGACCGCCCCCGACGTCGGTGCCACAGATGATACAGGCGCGGGCCGTCGGCGGCTCACGCGGAGAAGAGCGTCCGCGCCGCCGCCACGACGCGGTACCCCACGCCGTAGCCGAGCGCGGCGGGCGGGAGCGCGGCGACGGCCGTCCGGAGCGGTCCCAGCCCGTGAACCGAGCGGAGTCCGACGAGCAGTAACACCGCCGCGTACGCGCCGCAGACGACCCTGATCTCGGGGATCGCCGGTCCGGCGAGCGCCATCGGAGAGCTGGCGTACGCGACCGCCTGAACCGTCTCGCTCACGCCGCCACGGTCACGCAGCGCAAAGTGCCCGTCGGCGATCTCGACGCTGGCGACCACGACAGAAATGGTCGCGACCGCGGCGGTCAAGTGGAGACCGACCGGGGCCGCGAGCGCGACCGCGACGAGGAAGACCACCAGCCCGGATAGCGCACGCGAGGAGGGGACGACGGTCGGCACCGCTCCGGGGTCGGTCGCGATCAGGCCGAGGGCGAACGCCGCCGCGACTGCGACCGCGAACGTCAGCGCGGGTGCCTGATCACCGGGCGTGATCGCGTTCGCGAACGCCTGCCGCGGCCGAATAAGTACCTCGACCCACGTGTGCCCGATGCCGCGAGGCCCGCGCGGACGGCCGCCCGCCGAATCGCGTGTCCGAGACGTCACGGTCGGCGTTCGGTCGCGCCGAATAACCCGCTTCCGGTTCGGTCCGCGAGTGTCGGTCTCGGGCGGCCCGCGAACGCCAGTCTTGGGCGACTGCGTTCGCCCCGCCGGTCTTGGGCCGCTGAGTTCGCCCCGCCGGTCTTGGGCCGCTGAGTTCGCTCCGCCGGTCTCGGCCCGCTCCGCGGGTTCCGGCCCCAACCCCTCCAAACTTATCAACGCTGATACGCGGCGCGTAAACACTTATATCGGTGCCGTCTGACTCACGGCCGAATGGCTGCGTTTCGAGACGACGAGCGAGGGTTCACCCCGTTGGCGGGCACGGGGCTGCTCGTCGGGATCGTCGTGTTGCTGCTGGCGATCGTCGGCGCGGCGGTGTTCGGACTCATCGACGGCGTCGCCCCGCCGGACGCCGAGTTCGAGGGGACTCGGGAGGACGGCGAACTCGTCGTCGTCGCGCTCGGTCCGGAGCCGGTTCCCGCCGAGGAGCTGTACGTCCGCGGCGAGGACCCGGACGGCAACGTCCAGTTCGGCGCGTGGCCAGGTGAGGGCGTGGTCCGTCCGGGCGATCGGGTCCCCGTCCCCAACGCCACCGGCAACGAGAACTTCGACATCGTCTGGGAGCCGGTCGCGTTCGACACCCGCGAGACGCTCGGCAGCTACGACGGCGAGGACTCCGCGATCAACGAGTGGAGCGAGGAGAACGGCGGCAGCACGCCGGGCGGCGGCGTCGGCTTCTGAGGCCGCCCGCCGTCACTCGACCGCGACCCACTCACCGCGCTCGTCGGCCCGCTGGATCGCCGCGAGTACCCGCTGTACCTCGTAGCCGTCCGCGAACGACGGCTCGAACGACCTCCCCTCAGCGACCGCCGAGAGGAACTCGTAGTTCTCGTGGACGAACGTGTGTTCCCACCCGATCACGTGTCCGGGGGGCCACCAGCGGTCCACGTACGGGTCCGTCTCCTCGGTGACCAGCACCGTCTCGTAGCCGCGGTTCCCTTCCTGAAGCACCTCCAGTTCGTTGAGCCGCTCCAAGGAGAACTTCACGCTCCCCTTCGAGCCGTGGACGGCGATCGTGTGGTCGTTCTTGTGGCCCTCGGCGATCCGCGTGGCCTCGAAGGTCCCGGTCGCGCCCGACTCGTAGGCGACCTGCGCGCCGTAGGCGTCGTCGACCGTCACGTCGCGGTACTCGATCACCTCGCCGTCGTCGTACACCGGCCGCTCGTCGACGAACGTCGTCAGCTGTCCCGTGACGCGGTCGATACCGCCGACTTCCTCGCCCACGAGGAAGCTCGCGAGGTCGATCGTGTGCGCGCCGAGGTCGCCGAGCGCACCGGACCCCGCCATCTCGGCGTCCATCCGCCACGCCCACGGGGCCTCCGGATCGACGAGCCAGTCTTGAAGATAGCGCCCACGGACCTGTCGGATATCGCCCAGTTCGCCGTCCTCGATCAGCCCCCTCGCGTACCGGATCGCGGGAACGAACCGGTAGTTGAACGCTGTGCCCGCGGTTACGCCGGTCACGGCCGCGGCGTCGCGCATCGCCGCCGCCTCCTCCAGCGTCGGCGCGAGGGGCTTCTCACAGAGGACGGGCACGCCGGCTTCGAGGGCCGCGATCGACGGCTCCGCGTGGACGTGGTTCGGGCCGAGGTTGTAGAAGGCGTCCACCTCGTCTATCGCCGCCTCCCAGTCGGTCGCGGTGTGCGAGAAGCCGAACCGCTCCGCGGCCGCCGCGAGGGCGTCCTCGTCGCGCCCGACGAGCGTGTGGCGTTCGACGGCGGGCGCGTCCGGGAAGAACATCGGGAGCCGCGCCAGCGCGTTCGCGTGCGCCTCACCCATGAACCGATACCCCAGCACGCCGATCTTGAGTGGTTCTCGTGTCATCGTGGTCCGTGTCCGCCGTCTACTCCACCCAGTACGCCTCGCCCGGCCGCGTCTCGAACACCGCGCGCTCTAACACGTCGACCGCCTTCTCTAACCCCTCGCGCGACGAGGTGAGCGAGTCCTCGTGTTCGATCGACAGCGCGCCCTCGTAGCCGACCATCCGGAGCGTCGAGACCACGTCCTTCCAGTGGTCTTCACCGTGGCCGTAGCCGATCGAGCGGAACAGCCACGAGCGGTCCGGCTCGTCGGCGTAGCCAGTCGTGTCGAGGACGCCCTTCACGCGGGCGTTCGCGTCGTACACCTTCGTGTCCTTCACGTGGACGTGGTGTATCGCATCGCGCTCGCCCAGAAACCGGATCGCCTCGGGCACGTCGATCCCCTGCCAGTAGAGGTGCGAGGGGTCGACGTTCGCGCCGATTCGCTCGTTCGTCGCCTCGCGCAGCGCGACCAGTCCGGTCGGCTCGTACACCAGCATGTTCGGGTGCATTTCGATGGCGACATCGACGTCGTGGTGTGTAGCGTGTTCCGCCAGATCGCTCCAGTAGGGCAGCGCCACCTCGTCCCACTGGTAGTCGAGCGCGTCGGCGTGTTCGGTCGGCCACGGGGCCGTGATCCAGTTCGGCGTCGAGTCGCCGGGCGCGCCCGCGGGAAGCCCCGAGAAGCACGTCACCGTGTCGACGCCGAGCAGGTCGGCAATCTCGATCGCCTCGCGCAGTTCGCGGTCGGCCCTCGCGGCCCGTTCCTCGCCGGGGTGAAGCGGGTTGTTGTGCGTCGCGAGCGCGGAGATCCGGAGGTCGTGGTCGGCGAGCAGCTCGCGCAGCTCGTCGCGCGCCGCCGCGTCGTCGAGGAGCGTTCCGCGGTCGACGTGGTCCTCGCCGGGCCACCCGCCGACGCCGAGTTCGACGGCGTCGACGCCGAGATCGTCGAGGTACGCGACCGCGTCGTCGATCGGTTCGCCGCCGAGGGGAACGGTCAGCACGCCGATGTCCATGCGAAGCCGTACACCGACGGCCCGAATAAACCTTCAGGGAGTCGTCCCGGCGCTCGATCGCCGCGAACCCCGAGTTCGCGCCGCGAACCGCATGAGGTTTTAACAGGTGGAACGCGTACGAGGTGGTATGGGAATCCTCTCTCGCGCCTCCTACGTCGTCCGCTCGAAGGTGAACGCCCTCCTCAACCGAGCGGAGGACCCGACGGAGTCGCTCGACTACTCGTACGAACAGATGCGCGACGAACTCCAGGATGTCAAACAGGGGATCGCCGACCTGACGACCCAGAAGAAACGGCTGGAGATACAAAAACGCAAGCTCGAAGAGAACGTCGAGAAGCACAACCGGCAGGCCCGCGAGGCGGTCCAGCAGGACCGCGACGACCTCGCGCGCAAGGCTCTCGAAAAAAAGAAGTCGAAGATGACTCAGATCGAAGAGCTTGAGGGGCAGATCGCGGAGCTGAACGACACGCAGGACCAGCTCGTCGAGAAGAAGAACGCGCTCCAGAACCGCATCGAGGAGTTCCGGACGAAGAAGGAGACTATGAAGGCCCGCTACGAGGCCGCGGAGGCGTCCTCGCGCGTCTCGGAGGCGATGACCGGCGTCGGTGACGAGATGTCGGACGTGAGCCGCTCCATCGAGCGCGCCGAGGAGCAGACCGAGGAGATGGAAGCGCGCGCCGAGGCGATGGACGAGCTGGAGGACTCCGGCGCGTTCGAGGACGCGCTCTCCGACAAGGACGACATCGACCGCGAGCTGGAGGGGCTTTCGACCAACAGCGAGGTCGACGCAGAACTGGAGACGCTCAAGGGCGAACTCGGGAAGGGCGAGCCGACGAACGGCGACGGCGGCGCGACCGACGACGAGATAGACGCCGAACTGGAGGACATCGAGAGCGAGATGAACGCGGACGGTCCGGAAGCCGACCTCGATAGCGACTCCGGAAGCGACCTCAACGAGGAGCTCGACGTCGAGTTAGAGGAGTCGGAGTCCGACGCCGACGAGCCGCGAAACTGAACCCCGCCTCGAATCTTCGTCCGTCGGCCCCGGTCTCTCGATCTCCGCTTTACTCCTCGGTTAGGCGCGCGCCGGTCCCCGCGCGGTCCTGCTCGGCCAGCCGTATTTCGCCGTCCGACAGGTCGATCCCCGCGTACGGGTCCTCGGCGAGCAGCAGCGACCCGTCGAGGTCGGCGTAATCGAGGAGCGGCGCGAGCTGTGCGGCGGCCGCGATGGAGGCGTTCGACTCGATCATACAGCCGCACATCACTTCGAGCCCGTGCGCCCGCGCGGCGGCGATCAGCCGTCGCGCCTCCGAGAGGCTCCCGGCCTTCATCAGCTTCAGGTTCGCGATGTCACAGCGGTCGGCGATCGCGGGCACGTCCGCGGCGGTCACGCAGGACTCGTCGGCGGCGATCGGGAGTGGGGATCGCTCGTAGACGTACCGGAGTCCCTCGGGCTCTTCGGCCGGGACCGGCTGCTCGAGAAACTCCACGTCGCGGTCGGCGAGCCAGCCGGCCTTCCGCACCGCCTCCTTCGGCGTCCACGCCTCGTTCGCGTCGACGCGGAGGCGGGCGTCGGGCGCGGCCTCGTGGACCGCGTCGACCAGCTCTCGGTCCCGGTCGGTGCCGAGCTTGATCTTCAACACCGAGTAGCCGGCCTCGACGGCGTCGACCGCCTTCTCCCGTACGCGGTCGGTGTCGTCGAGTCCGATCGTGAACGACGTTCTCGGCGCGTCGCTCGGGTCGAGTCCCCACAGGCGGTGGAGGGGGACGCCGAGCCGCTTCGCCGCGAGGTCGTGGACCGCGATCGAGACGGCACAGCGGGCGGCGGGGTTCCCCTCGACGACCGCCCGCAGTTCGGACTCGATCGCGTGGAGCGCGTGGGGGTCACCGACGCGCTTGACCGCGTCGAGCAGGTCCGGCAGCACCGCGGCGACGGTGTCTGCGGTCTCGCCGTAGTGCGACGAGGGGGCCGCGCCGCCGACGCCGGTCATCCCCGCCTCGTCGGTCACGCGGACGACCACGTTCTCGGCTTCCGTCTGTGTCCCCCGCGAGATCGTGAACGGGTTCTCCAAGCGCATCGAGACCCGTTCGAACTCGGCGTCGAGGCTCATTCGCCGGCCCCCTCTCCGCCCGCTCGCTCGCCGTCCCTGCCGAGTCCGGCATCGGCCGCGGCGTCGACGATCGCGTCCGCGCCGTGACGCACCGGGTCGGCCGCGGGCACGCCCGCCGCCTCGGCGACCTCGGCGACCGCGTCCGCGGCCGCCTCGTCGTCGGTCACGTCCTTCGTGTTGACCGCGCCGGCGACCACCGCAGTCTCGTCGACAGGGGCCGCCAGCCCCTCGTAGAGGTCGACGTACTCCGATATCGGCGGCAACTCGAACGACTCGTACCCGTGGACGACCTCGCGACCCGCGGCGTGACAGAGGACGAGGCCGTCCGGCATCGCGCCGTGGAGGATACCGCAGGTGACCGCCGAGTAGGCGGGGTGGACGATGCTCCCCTGTCCCTCGACGACGAGGAGGTCGTGGTCGTCGCCGATCTCGACGAGCAGCTCCTCGACCGCGCCCGCGGCGAAGTCCGAGACGACGCGGTCGATCGGGCTTCCCCACCCGGCGATCATGATCCCGGTCTGGCCCGTCGGGACGAAGGCGGCGTCGATCCCCCGCTCGCGGGCGGCCGCGACGATCTCCAGCGAGGCGGTCATCTTCCCGACCGAGCAGTCGGTCCCCACGGTGAGCAGCACGTCCGCGTCCACGTCGGTCGAGGCCCCGGTCGCGACCGTCAGATCGTCGTCTGGCCGCCGGACGTCGACGAGGTCGACGCCGTGTTCGGCGGCCAACGCCGCGAACTCCTCGTCCCCGTTCAAAAAGTAGTGAAGCCCGCTCACCACGTCGCAGCCGGCCTCGATCGCGGCCTCGACGTCCGCGCGCCACGTCTCGTTGAAGCCGCCGCCAATCGGCGCGATCCCGATATATAAGGCGTCCAGATCGCCGTCGGCGGCCGCGAGCGCGTCCGCGAACGACTCGACGATCGGCGCGTCGGCGACATCGAGGACGTGGTCACGAACGCGGTCGCCGGCGCGGTCGCGGTCGAGGACCGCCCGGACGTCTTGATCGCCGTAGCGCATCACGCCGAGCGCCGTCTTCGCCCGGCCGGGGAACTTCTCGTGGGCCAACACCGCGATCCGTTCGTGATCCATGCGGAGTCGCTCGCCCTCGGCACTCTTAAACCAGTCGGGCGAGTCGTTCGCCAGATTCGTATCCGAACGCGGTGGCGCGTGCCCGCGAGGCCGCTCTGCGGCCGAGCGGCACCGCGCGAGGGAGTCGGCCGACCGGAGCGAAGCGGAGGGAGGCCGACGAGGCTGGGGAGGTGTGAGGTGCGGTCGGGGTGCTGGGCGGGACTCGAAGGGGCAGTCGTGAGGCGGGCGCAGGCGAAGTAAGCACCGCAGGAACGAGCGGAGCGAGTGACGAGGAGCACAGCGAGCGTGCGCCCGCCTCACGACTGGGGCTTCGGTGGTGTTCGCATCGATCGGCGATTTATAAGTAACTGCGCACAGCCGAGCGACTGAGGCTTCGGCGGTCTCGGTCAGATCAGAGATATCGCCCTGTTCGAGTGAGGATCAACGGGTCATCGCCCTCCGAAGGTCGTCCTGAACGTCTAAGCGCTGCCGTCGACGAACTGCTCTGCGCCCTCGTAGAACCAGTAGCCCGCCTCGCGCATCGCGCGGCCGAGTTCTTGATGGAACTCGACGAAGTCCGCGAACTCCTCTTTTTCGACGTTCTCGAAGATCTCCTCGACCGAGACGACCGTCTCGTAGTCGATCCGGATCGGGTGGTCGCCGTACTGCTCGACGTACTCCGCCGACGTAAGCGGGAAGTCCTCCTCCTCGTCGATCTTCTTCGCGAGTACGGCGTGGCCGTACTGCCGCCTGCCCTCGCTCCCCTGCTCGCCGTCGGGGTCGTGTGGCCAGTCCATACCGAACGATCCGCCGGATCGGGGATAGTGGTTTCGAATGGGGCGGTCGCTCCCGCGCTCGACGGGACCTCGACCCGTCCTCGCCGCGACCGCGACGGGACCTCAACCCGTCCTCACCGGGACCCCGACGGATCCTCGCCGGAACCGTCGTTGCTTCTACCGAACGTCCAGTTCGGCCTCGGAGTTCCTCGCCGGACGCGACGCGCGGTCGGCCCGCTCCAGTCAGAATATCAACCCTGATATCCAGCCACCGACGTTTATGAATGGCTGTGAAAACTGCGAACCATGTCCGCTGACGACAGAGACGGCGTCCTCCGGCGTCTCTCTCATCGATTTCGCAGCCGGTACCTCTTCAAGATCGTAGCAGCGGTCATCGTCGTGTCGACGGTGCTGCTCGGCACGGGCGCGCTCGCCGTCGACCAAGTCCAAGCGAGCGTCGAGTCCGACGCACGGGAGACGCTGACGAGCGCCGCCGAACGGGAGGCCGAGGGGATGGCGAGCTTCGTCGACGACATGAACGGGTACACGAACCGGGTCTCGTCGACCTCCGGCGTACAGTCGTCCAGCGAGGGACGGATACGCGACGAACTCCGGCAGAACGCCGACATGCTCCCCGAGTACGTGATCGATGTCCACTACTACGACATGGTGACCAACGAGGTCGCCGTGAGCACCTCGCCGATGACGGAAGGGACGACGTTCTCCGAGGACGAGCGGCCGTGGGCGGTCGGGCCGGCGGCGTTCGCCCACACCAACGAGGTGCGATCCTTCGATCCGTACGAGGCCGACGGCGAGAACCGGCTCGGATTCGTCAGCCCGATCAACAACGTGCCCGGCAAGGCGATCGTGATCACGGTCGACCTGTCGGAGCGCGGCTCGCTCCTGACCGCTCCGGTCGACGGCGGCAACGTACAGGTCGTTTCTACCGCCACCGGACGGGTCGCGCTGGCGTCGAACGGCGACGCGATCTTGGACGACTACTTCCTGATCGAGGAGCTGTCACACCTCCGAAGCGACGTGATGGAGCCGACGACCACCGACGTCACCGACGCCGAGCAGACGGTCGTCGACGGCTCGGAACTCGCCACGGCGACCGCGCCCGTCGAGGGGAAGTCGTGGGCGGTCGTCGTCGCGGCCCCGCAGAGCGCGGTGTACGGCACGGTCGGCGACGTGACGCGAAGCGTGCTGGTCCTGATCGGCATCTCGGTCGTCGGCCTGCTCGCCGTCGGCGCGTTCGTCGTCCGCGACGTGAACGGCTCCGTCGACGACCTGCGCGGGTACGCCGAGGCGATCGAGGCGGGCGACCTCGACGTCGAGATCGACCGCGAGCGCGCCGACGAGTTCGGACAGCTCTCGGCGCTTTTCGACCGCATCCGCGAGACGATGCGCGAGCAGATCGCGGCCGTCGAGGAGTCCGCCGACGAGGCCGCCGCGGCCCGCGAGGAGGCGGAAGCGCTCTCGGCGCACTTGGAGACGAAGGCCGACGAGTACGAAGCGACGATCGACGCGGTCGCCGACGGCGACCTCACCCGCCGGCTCGACCCCGAGAGCGAGAGCGAGGCGATGACGGCCATCGCCGGGTCGCTCAACGAGACGCTCGACCGGCTGGAGGCGCTCGTCGTCGCCATTCAGGACGCCGCCGAGACGGTCGACGAGCGGAGCGCCGAGGTGACGGACTCGGCCGCAGAGGTCGAGTCGACGAGCGTCGATGTCGCCGAGAGCGTCGAGGAGATCTCGGTCGGCACGGAGCGACAGGAGGAGACGCTCGCCGCCGAGGCCGGTGAGGCGGGCCGCGAGGAGGCCGGCGCGGCGATCGAGTACATGGACCGGATCGACCACGAGGTCGGCCGGACGGTCGACGAGATGCGCGAGCTGCGCGACGAGGTCGGGCGCATCGGCGAGGTTGTCGAACTCATCGACGACATCGCCAAACAGACGAACATCCTCGCCCTGAACGCCTCGATCGAGGCCGCCCGCGCGGGCGAGGCGGGCGAGGGCTTCGCCGTCGTCGCCCGCGAGGTGAAGGACCTCGCCGAGGAGACCGCGGACGCAACCACCGAGGTCGAGGAGCTGATCGGGGGCGTCGAGGGGTCCACCGAGTCGGTCGCGGACGGCCTGTTCTCGATGGAAGACGACGTTGAGGCCGGCCGGGCGGTCGTCGAGGAGACGGTCGAGACGCTCGAATCGATCGTCGCCGACGTGGAGGACGCCAACGCGGGGATTCAGTCGATCAACGACGCCACCGACCAGCAGGCGGAGTCGACTCAGGAGGCGGTCTCGATGATCGACGAGGTCGCAGAGGTGAGCGTCGAGACCGCGAGCGAGGCGCAGAACGTCTCCGCCGCCGCCGAGGAGCAGAGACGAACTCCGCGCGCTTGCCGACGAGTTCGAGGCGCGCGAGGCGGCGGCCGCTGAGAGAGGCGTCGAGGTCGACAACGGCGAGACGGTTGGGGAAGGCGAGGCAGTCGACAACGGTGAGACGGAAGCCGACGGAGACGACGCCGCGGCCGACGACTCCGGCTTCGAGTTCGGGCCGGAGGAGACCGGCGAGGAGACGGTCCTCGAAGAGGGCGCGTAAGCAAACCGACGCCTCAGTCGTCCGCCGCCGCCGGCTCGTCGCCCGCCGGCTCCATATCGACCTCGATCTCGGCGGCCGCGGCCTTGTACTCGGGTATCTTGGCGCGCTCGTCGAGCACGTCGTTGGTGAGGCGGTTCGCGGAGGCGGCCGCGAAGTGCGGCGTGGTCCAGACGACGCCCTCCGTGATGTCCTCGGTGACATCGGCACGGACGGTGATCTCGCCGCGTCGGGACTTGAGCGTCACGTCGTCGCCGTCCTCGATCCCGTAGCGCTCGGCGTCGTTCGGGTGGACGTCGACGAAGTTCTCCGGGTGCTGTTTCGAGAGCGTGGGCGACCGCCGGCTCATCGTCCCGGTGTTGTAGTGCTCTTCGAGCCGCGCCGTGGTCAACACGAGCGGGTACTCCTCGTCCGGGACCTCCTTCGGCTCCTGATGGACGACGCCCTCGATGCGGCCGAGCCCGTTCGCGGTCTCGAAGGAGTCCTCGTAGAGGAACGCATCGCCCTCGTCGCCCTCCTCGTAGCAGGGCCAGTGGAGCCCCGTCTCGCCGAGCGCGTCGTAGGTCATCCCGTGCATGATCGGACAGACCTCGCGCAGCTCCTCGAACACGTCCTCTGGACCGTCGAAGGCGAACTCGTCGCCGTCGAACAGCCGCGTCCCGACCTCACAGAGGATGTCGAGGTCGTGGCGCGTGTTCTTGTGGACCTTGTGGACGCCACGCATGCGCTGGACGCGGCGGTCGGTGTTGGTGACGGTGCCGTCGCGCTCGGCCCACGTCGTCGCGGGGAGGACCACGTCCGCGAGCTCGGCGGTCTCGGTCATGAAGATGTCTTGGACCACCATGAACTCAAGTTCCTCGCGGAACCGGCGCTCGGTTTCGTTCCCGTCCGGCTCGCTCATGATCGGGTTCTCGCCCATGACGTACAGGCCGTGGACGGTGTTGCCGATCGCGTGTGAGATCTCGACGTTCGTCAGCCCGGGCTCTGCGGGGATCTCGAAGCCCCACGCGTCCTCGACGGACTCGCGGGCCTCGTCGTCGTCGACGAGCTGATACCCCGGCAGGACGTTCGGCATCGCGCCCACGTCGCAGGTCCCCTGAACGTTGTTCTGCCCGCGCAGGGGGTTGACGCCGGTGCCGGGGCGGCCGAGGTTCCCCGTGATCAAGGCGAGGTTGATCTCGTTTTGTACGTTGTCGACGCCGCAGGTGTGCTGGCTCATCCCCATCCCGGTGAAGACCGCGGCGTCGTTGGCCATCGCGTACTTCTCGGCGGCGCGTTCGATGTCTTCGAGGGGGACGCCGCACTCCTCGGCGGCCGCCTCCACGTCGAAGCCCGCGAGCGTCTCTTTCAGGTGCTCGAACCCCTCGGTGCGCGCCTCGACGAACTCCTCGTCGATCCAGCCCGCGTTCGGCTCCGCCTCGTGCCGCTCCAGGATGGTCTTGAGGACGACGTTCAGGAGCGGGATGTCGGTGCCGGGCTTCGGCTGGAGGTGCATGTGCCGGTCGGTGTCATCGATCTCGAACGACCGGGTCGTCTTGTTCGCGTGCGGGTCGACCTGAATGACGGTCGCGCCCTCCAAGACGGCCTGCCGGAAGTACTGGCTGTTGGCGATCGGGTGTTGCTCGCCCGGGTTCGCGCCCTGAATCCACAGCACGTCCGCGGAGTCCTCTAAGTCGGCCATGCTGTTCGTCATCGCGCCCATCCCGAGGCTGGTGCGTAACGCCCAGACGGTGGAGGCGTGACACATCCGCGTACAGTTGTCGACCTGATTGGTGCCGTACCGCCGCGCCAGCTTCTGAATGAGGTAGTTCTCCTCGTTGAACGTCTTCGAGGAGCCGAAAAAGCCCATCCCGTCGGGGCCGTGTTTCTCGCGAATGCCCTCCATCTCGTCGACGACCCTCGTCAGCGCCTCTTCCCACGTCGCCTTGCGGAACTCGCCGTCGCCGGACTGCGTCCGGCTGCCAGAGGAGCCTCGCTCCTCGCTGTCCACCCTGATAAGGGGGTCGGTCAGTCGGTCCTCGTGGTCGACGACCTGCGTCGCCGCGCCGCCCTTGATACAGACGCTCCCCTCGTTGACGGGGGCGTCGCCCCACGGCATGAACCGCATCTCGCCCCGCTCGTCGCCCTCCAGTACGCGGATCCCGCAGCCCACGCCGCAGTACGGACAGATGGTCTTCGTCGGGTCGTCCGGTTCACTGGACATCGATCTCACCGCCCCCGTGTTTACACATACCATACGATCTATCGTCGCAGTCAATGAGTGTGTCGGTGGCTCACCGGAGGGCCGGAAGAACGAACGCCCTGACGCCGGCTACGAGGAGAGTTAACATCCCCTGTCCCAAAGTTATTAAGCGTAAATATAATGGAAAAACACTTACTATGGTTTGTTAACACGTTACAATCGGGATCAACATGAAAGCAGTTGTGTATCAAGGCCCGTACGACGTGGCCGTCGAAGACGTAGACGAACCGGAGATCGAACACCCGAACGACGTTTTGGTCGACATCACGACATCGTGTATCTGTGGCTCCGACCTCCACATGTACGAGGGACGGACCGCGGCCGAGGAGGGGATCGTCTTCGGTCACGAGAACATGGGGGTCGTCAGCGAGGTCGGTGAGGCCGTATCGACACTCGAAGAGGGCGACCGCGTCGTCATGCCCTTTAACGTCTCCTGTGGCTTCTGTCAGAACTGCGAGGAGGGGTACACCGGCTTCTGTACCAACGTCAACCCCGGCTTCGCCGGCGGCGCGTACGGCTACGTCGCCATGGGACCGTATCCGGGCGGACAGGCCGAGAAGCTCCGCGTTCCGTACGCCGACCACAACGCGCTGAAGCTGCCCGAAGGGCGCGAACACGAGGACGCGTTCTCGCTGCTCGCGGACATCTTCCCGACGGGCTGGCACGGCACCGAGCTGGCGAACCTCGAATCGGGCGAGTCCGTGGCGATCTTCGGGGCCGGCCCGGTCGGGCTGATGGCCGCCTACAGCGCGAAGATCAAGGGCGCGGCCGAGATCTACGTCATCGATCAGGTTCCCAGCCGGCTGGAACTGGCCGAGGAACACTGCGACGCCCACCCGATCGACTTCTCGGAGGGCGACCCGGTCGACCAGATCATTGAGGAACACGGCGGGATGGTCGACAAGGGCGTCGACGCCGTCGGGTATCAGGCGACCGACCCCGACAACGTCGACACCGACACCGAGGACTACTCCTACCAGCCCGCAAAGGAGAACCCGGCGGTCGTGATCAACAACCTCATCCGCGTGGTCCGGCCGACCGGCGAACTCGGTATCCCCGGACTGTACGTGCCCGAGGACCCCGGCGCGCCCGACGACATGGCCGCGCAGGGGCGTCTCGGCATCGACTTCGGGAAGTTCTTCGAGAAGGGGCTCAAGTGCGGCACCGGCCAGTGTAACGTGAAGTTGTACAACCGGTACCTACGCGACATGATCATCGAGGGCCGCGCCGACCCGAGCTGGGTCGTCTCACACCGCGTCGACCTCGAGGACGCGCCCGAGATGTACGAGGCGTTCGACGCCCGCGAGGAAGGCGTCACGAAGGTCCTGCTCGAGCCCTGATCGGCGGCCAGCGATCGCTGCGTTACACCCCAATCCGCGCTTTTTTCCGACCGCCTTACGCTCGGAGCCACGCCTTCGGGTGATCGCTCCGGAGATGGGCCTGATACTCTCTCACGAGCGCCGGATACGAGTCGGCTACGCAGTGCCAGTCGCAGAGGTCACACTCCCGCTCCACGCCGTCGTCGTCCCCGCGGACGTGGCCGCCTCGTCTGTATGTCGTCATGAGTGGGTCCGTGGCGCGGGGCGGTCCCGTACCTATGACGCGTACGCGTTCATGACGGTTCAGGCTGTCGGGGACAGTGGGGCCGTCTGGTCGCGGGTCGAGCGCCGACTCGCCGGCCGACCGCCGCCTTCCGGGCCGCCGAAACGGGTATGTCACCGCGGCCCGTGGATCGGCTCATGTGTCAGTACTGTAACTGGGCCTTCCACGACGGGTGGGGGGAGCTGCTGAAGTACGACGAGACGTACCAGTCGGCGGTAGAGACTGAGACGGAGTCGACCCACGGCTTCCACGACGAGTGGGACGACCTCCGGAGCGACCTCGGGATCTGACGCGGCGGGGTCGGCCTCAGATCGGGAACACCGCGTCCGGGTCCGCGGTCGGCTCCCCGTCGGGCGCGGCCAGCCCGTTCAGCCCCTCGCGGATCCGAGACTCGTCGAGCGCCTCCCCGATGAACACGAGCCGCGTCCGTCGGTCGTCCTCGGGCCCCCACTCGCCGATCGGTCCCGCCTGTATCGACGGCCCAGCCTGGCTGACTCCGATGACCTCGTCGGTCCCCGCCACGCGGACGACCCCCTTCGCCCGCACGATGGACCCGTCCCAGTCGTCGAGCCAGTCCGCGAACGCTTCGGGGTCCATCGGGTCGGCCGACCGATACACGAACGAGCCGACGCCGTGGGCGGCGGCCGCGCCCTCAGAGTGGTCGTGACTCCCGTCCGCGCTGCGTCCGTGATCGCCGTCCGCGCCGCGTCCGTGATCGCCGTCCGCGCCGCGTTCGTGGTCGTCTCCGCGCTCTCCGTCTCCCTCCTCGTCGGCTATCGCGCGCTTCCAGCCGGCAGACCGTTTCGCGGTCTCGAACTCGAAGCGACCGGTGTCGATCACCTCGTCGGGGTCGACCGCCGAGTAGGTGGTCCGGATCCGCTTCGCCCGCGGGCCGAGCCGCTCGGCGACCGACGCTATCCGGTTGAGGACCTCGTCGGGAACCATGTCCGTCTTGTTCACGAGGAGCACGTCGCAGAACTCGATCCCCTCGACGAGCACGTCGGCGAGCGGGCGGTCCGTCTCCGGCTGCGCGCCGCCCGGGAGCGTCTCGCCCGCGTCGAACTCCTTCCAGAAGCCGTACGCGTCGAGCACCGTCACCGTCGTGTCCAGCCGGAACCGCTCGGTGGGGTCGACGTCGCTGTCCTCGGTCCCCTCGGTGAACGCCCGCGCGACCGGGACCGGCTCCGAGATGCCCGACGACTCCACGAGGAGGTAGTCGAACTCCTTCGAGTCCGCGAGCGCCGCTGCCTCGCTCAGGAGGTCGTCTTGGAGCCGACAGCAGATACAGCCGTTCGAGAGATCGACGACGCCCTCCTCGTCGTTCTCCCGGGCGATCAGGTCGGCGTCGACGTTCACCTCCCCCATGTCGTTCAGGATGACGGCAATCCGGCGGTCGCCGGGGTTTTCGAGCAGGTGGTTGACGAGCGTCGTCTTCCCGGCACCGAGGTAGCCGCTGAGGACGGTGACTGGGATCCGGCCGTCTGTCATGTGTGTTATCAGTATCCACGATAGTATGAAACGATCGATCCGGATCATTGTGACGAACGTTCTTACGTCGACCCACCGTACCGGCGGGCGATGGACCTTAGCGAGTCGACGGTCCGCGACCGCGCCCGCGAGTACGCCGCCACCGAACCGCTGTTCGACGTGGAGCGCCAGCACGTCGAGACGGTCCCGCAGACGTTCGTCGGCGACGAGTACGGGCGGCGCGACGCCCAGTGGATCGTCAGGTGGTACTTCCGCCGGTACCTCGGCGAGTACCCGGACCGGGAGCGCCGCGAGCGCGAGGAGGCGTTCCGGGACAACGCGTTCGACGACGTGATCGACGCGCTCGACGACGCAGTCGACGCGCTCGACGCGGCGGTGGGTGAGGTCGGAGCCGAACCGACGGACGCGACGACCGACGGCGACATCGACGCCGCGCTCGACGCGCTCACCGACCTCGACGGCGTCGGCGTCGCGGTCGCGTCCGCGTTCCTCCAGTTCCTCTCTCCGTCGCGGTTCGTCGCGATCGACCGTCGGACGTGGGCGGTGTTGGCCGCGGCCGGGGAACTCGACGGCGACTACCCGGACCCGCCCTCGGTCGCCGACTACCGCCGGTTCGACGACGCCTGCCGCGCCGTGATGGCGCGGACCGGCGTCGACGCGTGGGCGCTGTACCGGGCGCTCTGGCGGTCGTTCGAGGAGCTTCCCGGAGAGTCACCGTAACCGCCTACTCGACGACCTCGACGATCGGGTCGTCTGCGGTCAGCCGCGTGAGGAGGACGCGCGGCACGTTCGCGCGGGTGAGGACCTCCTCGGCGATCGCCCGCGCGGCGGCCCTGTCCGCCGCGTCGTCGACCTTGTTCACCACCGGGATCGGGGTCGCGTCGCTCGGGACACCCTTCAGCCCGCCCGCCGGGCTGGCGAGCACCGTCGCGATGTCCGCGGGGCGGATCTCCGAGCCGATCTCGCGGCCCGCGATCGCGGCGACCTCCTCCGGCCGGTGGACGAGCCCCTCGGTAAGCGGTTCGCCGACGACGTGCGCGCTCGCGATGAGGACGACGACGTCCGCGGCCGCCGGGATCTGCGGCTCGTGGTCGCCCGGCGCTTTGAACTCCCGGAGGCGCGCCCCGTCCGACTTCACGAGCGTCGCGCCCGGCGCGGCGTCGGCGATCTCGGAGACGGTCGCCGTGTCGTATCCCAGATATCGGTCCGACCGCTCGCGCTCCGGGACCAGTCCGAGCGGCCAGTCGTCGTCTCCGGCCTCCTCGATCGCGGCCACCGGGTCCGAGGTCACGTACACCCCGGCGACCCGGTCGTCGAAGATCGGTATCCGAACGCTCGCGGTCACCACCGCCCGGTCGAGTCGGTCCGCCAGCGCGAACAGCGTCGACTTCTTGCCCCCCGCTCCCACGACGCAGACGGTCGCGTCCCGGGCGGCGAGCGCGGTCGGCAGGTCCATGGACGACCGTTCGACCGCGACGGGCCTCACTCTGGCGGTCGGTCTCACCCGGAGCCGCTCCGGTGGCGAACAGATTGATGAGTCTCCGGTGTACAGACGGAATGAATGAGTCGCACCCGCGACCGAGTCCTCCGCGTCGACCTCTCGACCGGCGAGACCACGCGCGAGCGCGTCCCGCGCGGCTGGCGACGCGACTTTCTCGGCGGCAAGGGGCTCGGCGCGCGCTACCTCTACGAGGAGCTTTCCCCGGGAACAGACCCGACCGGACCCGCGAACCGCCTCGGGCTCTTCGTCGGACCGCTCACGGGGTCCCTCCCGGGCGAGTCCCGGTACGCCGTGGTGACGAAGTCCCCGCTCACCGGAGGGTTCCTCGACTCGTACGCCGGTGGCGCGTTCGCCGACCGGCTCGCGGGATCGCTCGACGACTGCCTCGGCCTGCTCGTGACCGGCGCTGCCGACCGCCCGGTCCGGATCGAGATAGCTGACGGTCGCGCCCGGGTCGAGCCGAGCGACACCTGGGGGGCCGACGTCGCCGAGACCGCGGCGCGGTTCCCGGACGCCGCGGTCGCCTGCGTCGGCCCAGCCGGGGAGTGCGAGGCGGCGTACGCGACGATCGCGAGCGACGGCGGAGCCCACCACGCCGGCCGCGGCGGGGCCGGGGCCGTGATGGGCGCGAAGGGGCTGAAGGCGGTCGTCGCCCGCGATCTGCCGCCGACGGTCCCGAGCGACCTCGCGGCGCTCCGCGAGCGCGACGCCGCGGCGGTCGGTCGGGACGCGACCGGCGAGTGGCGGGCGGCCGGCGGGACCGTCGAGACGGTCGACTACGCGAACGAAGTCGGGATCCTCGCCGCGGAGGGGTGGACCGAGACGGGGTTCGACGGTGCCGACGACATCGGCGTCGAGGCCGCGCTGGAGCGCGTCACGGGACGCGAGGGCGACGACCGCGCCCGCGGCAACAACCGCGACGACGACCCCACGGACGAGGGGCCGGCCGTCCCCGGCGACTTTCGGATCGACACGCCCGACGGCGAGGTGTTCCCGCGCGGCGC
Source organism: Halobacteriales archaeon SW_8_68_21 (assembly GCA_003023405.1). GTDB lineage: Archaea > Halobacteriota > Halobacteria > Halobacteriales > Haloferacaceae > Halorubrum. The sequence continues at coordinate 3,992 of PXST01000033.1, read as the reverse complement.
GGCCTCGATCACGCTCGGAGCCGGACTCGGGATCGACGACTTCGACCGCGTCGTCGACCTCTGCGGGCGCTGCGACCGCCTCGGTCTCGACGTGATCGGCGCGGGCAACGCGGTCGCGTGGGCGATCCGCGCCGACGAGGTGGGGATCGTCGACTGCCCGGTCTCGTTCGGCGATGCGGACGGCGCGGCGCGGTTACTGGAGGCGATCGCGAACCGGGAACCACCGTCGGGTCTCGGCGTGGACCCGGACCTGCCGGACGCGCTCGCCGACGGGATCGACGCCGCGGCGGCCCGGTTCGGCGGCGAGGCGCTCGTCCCCACGCTGAAGTCGATGGCGCTGCCCGGCTTCGACCCGCGCGGAGCGATCAGCGTCGCGCTCGCGTACGCGACGAGCGACCGCGGCGCGTGCCACCGCCGCGCGCGACCGCAGGACCGCGAGCCGCTGGCCGCGCCGGACCGGTCCCCGACCGACCGGGTGCGAGACGTGGTCGGCGAGCAGAACGCCCGGTCCGTGCTGTGGAGCCTCGTCGTCGACGACTTCGTCGGCGAGGCCGCCTGGTCGGATCTCGGTGCGGAGTGGCTCGCGGCGATCGACCACCCGGCGGTCGCCGACGGCGAGCGGAACGAGCGGGAGGGGCCGGTTGCCCCCGTCTCCGCGCTCGCGACGACCGGCGAGCGGATCTGGACGCTCACCCGCCTGTTCAACGCCCGCGAAGGATTCGACCGCGCGGACGACGCACTCCCGGAGCCGCTCCGGTCGGCCGACGACGGGATGTCGGGGGTCGACGCCGAGACGTTCGACCGCCTGTTGGATCGGTACTACGCCGCGCGCGGGTGGGGCGACTGCGGCCTCCCGACGCCGCGAACGCTCGAACAGGTCGGCCTCGCGGGCGTCGTCGACGACGCGACCCCGCTGGACGAGCGCGCGATCGACCCCGCCGCGGCCGGATCGGACGACTGACCGCGCGTCGAAACGGGCGGCGAGCGCGACCGCGAATCGTCAGCGGCGCAGTCCGCCTTCCGACTTGATCCGCATGATGTGCCGGACGTTGAGGTATATCTCCTCGGGCGACATCTCTTCCTCTTCGTCGTACAGGTCCGACACGCGGTAGAGGACCGCCGAGAGCTGCTTGCTCTCCGAGCTGTCGCCGCGCACGTCCTCGGCGACCTCCCTGACGAACTCCCGCACCTCGGCGTCCGCGGCGAACTCCGCGTCGGACCCCTCGTCCGGCACCACGGGGTCGACCCCGGCGGCCGCGAGTGGGTCCTCGCTGTCGTCGCCGTCGGGTTCGGCGGTCGCCTCGGCGCTTCCGACCCCGTCGTCCGCGTCGGTCATCGTCCCTCGCTCACCCCCCGACGGCGGACGACGCCCGCGTTGTTCGCGACGTTCTCGACTATCAGCTTGAACGCGTCCGCGGTTTCGCCCTCCGCTAAGACGACGGGGTCGCCGTCGTCGCCGCCGGTGCGCACGGAGGGGTCGAGCGGGATGCCACCGAGGAACGGCAGTTCGTGTTCCTGCGCGAGCGCCTTCCCGCCGCCGGAGCCAAATATCTCGTGGAACCCGCCGCAGTCGGGACACCGGAAGCCGGCCATGTTCTCCGCGATGCCGAGGACGTTCGTGTCGTGTTTGCCGAACATGCGGAGCCCCTTGGTGGCGTCGTCGAGCGCCACGTCCTGCGGGGTGGTGACGATCACGGCCCCGGTCAGCGGGAGCGTCTGGAGGATCGTGAGCTGGGTGTCACCGGTTCCAGGCGGGAGGTCCATCACGAGGTAGTCCAGTTCGCCCCACTCGACGTCCTCGACGAGCTGGGTGATGATCTTATGGACCATCGGGCCGCGCCAGATGACCGGGTCGTCCTCGCCGGTGAGGAAGTCCATGCTCATCAGCTTCACGCCGAACCGCTCGGGGGGGACGATTGTCTCCCCGTCGGTCTCGGGACGCTGTTCGGCCGACACCATCCGCGGCACGTTCGGACCGTACACGTCCGCGTCGAACAGGCCGACCCGGGCACCGAGTTCGGAGAGCCCCGCGGCGAGGTTCACCGCGACCGTCGACTTCCCGACGCCGCCCTTCCCGGAGGCGACCGCGATCACGTTCTGGACGCCCGGCAGGACCTGCTCGTCCGTCGAGAGGTCGTCGGGGATCGACGCCGACAGCTCCACGTCGAGTCCGGTGTCCGCGAGCGCCCCCCGCACGTCGTCGGCGACGGCCGACTCGTTCGGCGAGAAGGGCGCGCCGAGCGCGAGCGATACGGTGACGGTCCCGTCCGCCTCGTCGACCTCGACGTCGTTCACTAGCCCGAGCGAGACGATGTCGTCGTCGAGGTCGGGGTCCCGGACCTCCGCGAGCCGCTCCCGCACGTCCGATTCGTTCATGCCTGAGGGGAGGGCCGTGGCTCGAATAAGGGTTCTGTCACCCGATCAGTCGATCTTGGTTCCGGCGTCCTCGCCCCGCAGGAACGGGACCAGACCGTCGCCGCCGAACACGTACGCCGGCGCGTCGAGTCCGAGCAGCTCCCGCACCTTCGCGGCCATCCCGCCCGAGACGTCCGTCGCGTCGCTCGCGCCGAGCGCGTCCGCGACCGCCGCGAACGCGTCGACCTTGCGGATCACGTCCCCGTCGCTGTCGAGGACGCCGGGGACCGTCGAACAGACTCCGACCCGGCGCGCGCCCAGCCCGGTCGCGAGGTCGACGACCAGTTCGTCGCCCGAGACGACCGTGACCCCGTCGCCGGCCGTTGCGACGCCGTCGCCGTGGAGGACAGGGACGAACCCCTCGCCGAGCAGCGTCGCCGTCGACCCGAGCGGGAGGGCAAGCCCGCCGGCTGCCCCGTCGGCCCGTGCCGCGAGCGACAGCGGGTGGACGGGGACCGCGGGGACGCCCCGCTCGCGGAGCCGCTCTAAGACGTGCGCGTTCAGCCGCTTCATCGCGGCGTGGACCGCCGCCGCCGCGTCCGCGTCGCGGGTCCCCTCCGTCGTCGACACGCCGCGCTCGCTGGCGTGGTGGTGGCCGAAGCTCCCGCCGCCGTGGACGACGACGATATCGCCCCGTCCGGCGAGCGCGTCGGCGACGGCGTCGCAGGCGGCGTCGAGCGCCGCCCCGTCCAGCGTCTCCGGCCGGCCCTTCTCGGTGATCAGGCTCCCCCCGAGCTTGAGGACGACCGGAGGGTCGACCGGTTCGTCGGCGGTGGCGGCGACCGCGGCACCGTCCTCCCCGCGCTCGCCCGCCGATCCGTCGCCCGTCACGGCTCCACCACCCGGACGCCCTCCGTCGCCAGCTCGGCGCGGAACGCCTCCTCACAGCCCTGGGTAAAAGAGAGGGCCGTCTCGGTCGCGTCGCTCTCGTCGAGCGCGACGATACAGCCGCCCCCGCCCGCGCCGGTGAGCTTCGCGCCATGCGCGCCCGCGTCCCGCGCGGCCCACACCATCGAGTCGAGCGACCGGGCGGCGACGCCGAGCGCCGCGAGCAGCCCATGGTTGAAGTCCATCAGCTCTCCGAGTTCCGCGAGCAGCGCCGGCTCCGGCTCCGCGTCGCCCGCGGCCTCGGCGAGTAGTCCCTCGCCCGTTCGGACGAGGTCGCCGATTGACGCCACCGTGTTCGCGGCGAACTCGTGTTCCGCCCGCAGTTCGCGGACGCCGGCGACCAGTTCGCCGGTGTCGCCCGCGCCGCCGTCGTACCCCACCACGAACGGCAGGTTCGGCACGTCCTCGAGGCGTCGACAGTCGTCGCCCTGCACGCGGACGGCCCCGCCCATCGCCGAACAGAAGGTGTCGGCCCTGGAGGCCTGGCCGTCCTGGACCTCGCGTTCGACACGGTAGGCCCGGTCGGCGAGTTCCTCCGGGGGTAGCTCGACCCCGAGTTCCCGCGTGGCGGCGTCGATTCCGGCGACGACGACGGCCGCAGAGGAGCCCAGTCCCGCCCCCAGCGGGATGTCGCTCTCGACGGTGATGTCGAAGCCGGCGTCGGGGGCGTCGGCCGCCTCTCGCGCCTG
>PXST01000032.1:22147-22814 GCA_003023405.1 Halobacteriales archaeon SW_8_68_21 | reverse complement strand
CGCGACCGGCGTCCCGGTCCAGACTGCGGTGTCGAGTTGCCGACCGTTGAGGTCCTCCCCGACACAGCGCAGCGTGATAGCACGGTGTTCGACCGGCCGGTCCAGCAGGTCGTCGTAGTCGACGGTGTGGTCTCCGGCACCGGTCTCGCCGGTCACCGTCAGCGACCACTCCTCGGCCGGTAGCTCGGGCTCGAACTCCGCGATGTCGACGCTGTAGAAGTTCCCGACCTCGCTGACGAGACCCGGGAGCTCCTCACTGGCGACCGACAGCGACTGCTCCTGTGCGGCCGCGACCCGGTCCCGAGCGCCGGTCGCACCCGGTGCCGCATCCAGGCTCTCGGTTCCCGAGCGCCGCGTTCCGACCGTCCCCGCGGCCCCGAGGAATGCGAGCGTGCCGGCGACCGAACCGAGCGCCCGGCGCCGTGAGCGGTCGAGTGCCGGCGCGGCCCGGCGCGGTGCACCCGCCGCGACTGTCGCCGGACGTTCCACCTCGGGCCGGACCGGATCCCGGTCTCCGGCGGCGGCTACGCCTGCGTCCGCGCTGACCGCCTCGGCGAGCCGACGTTCGCGTGGCGCGAGACGGACACTCCCGCCGGACCGGTCGCGGCCGGCGCGAACGTCGACGCCGCCGCGGTCGACGACGAGGGGCGACCGGCGGTTCCGCGGC
>PXST01000032.1:0-22063 GCA_003023405.1 Halobacteriales archaeon SW_8_68_21 | reverse complement strand
CGCTCAGCGGGTTCGCGGCGTTGCGCGACGCCGGGTACGTCCCCGTCCCGATGCCGCTGGTGCCGGAACACGCGCTGGGGCAGTCGCTCGACGCCGACGCGCTCGCCGCTGCGTGGGATCTCGTCGTGATCGGCGAGGAGGTGTGATCGACGACGGGAATCCCCGTCGGCCGGCGATGCTGTGTCGAGGCGACGGCGGGTCCGAGGTCGGTCGCGGCCCGGACCGATAGTCACCCTCAAGACGACGCCGACCGGAGACCGTGACATGACGGTCCGCTACGAGGAACTCACGCTGGAGTGGCTCGGCTACGCGACGGCGCGGTTAGAGACCGACGACGGGCCGGTCGTCTACACCGACCCCGGTCGGTACGGCGTCCTCGACGACTACTGGGCGCGCGACGCCGACCTCGTCGTCGTCACCCACGACCACCACTACGACAGCGACGGGATCCGGTCGGTCGCGAGCGAGGACGCGACGCTCGTGATCTACGAGGCGGTCGACCCCGCCGGTATCGACCGCGACGTGGAACCGATCGACGCGCTCGCCGACGACTACGCGGTCGTCCGCGTCGGCGAGGAGGACCGCGTCGATGTCGACACGCCCGGGGGCGAGGTGCGGGTGTGGTCCGTGTCCGCCCACAACGATCCCGAGGGACCGAACGCCGGTCCCGACGGCTCGGTCGCGCACCCGCCCGGCTTCGGCTGCGGCTTCTTGCTGTCGCTCGGGGGACGCGCCGTCTTCTGGCCCGGCGACTCGGACGCGCTCGACGGGTTCGCCGAACTCGACGTCTCCGTCTTCCTCGCGAACATCGGCGGGGGCGGCATCGTCGCGGACCGCCACGGGGCCGCCGACCTGACCGAGGCGATGGGTCCCGACCTCGTCGTCCCGATCCACTACGACACGTTCGACCAGCTGGCGGCCGACGGCGAGGCGTTCGCCGGCGACATCGCGAGCCGGTCGATCCCCGTCGCGCTCGACGCGCGCTCGGCGAACCAGTAGCCGGATCGGAGGGAGAACCGGTCTCACGGCCGGTGGGCTTTTTACGCCGCCGCGTCCTTTCTCGGTGGCATGACCACCGAGTCCGCGCTGGCCGACGGGGTCCGGGAGGCGCTTTCGGTCGACGCCGAGGCGTTCGCCGAGCGCGCGGCCGAGGAGGCCGAGATCGTCAAACAGGAGCTTCACGACGGCTCCTTCGACAACCACCAGTCGATCGTCGGCTTCGAGTACGAGCTCTGCGCGGTCGGCGACGGTCGGTGGAGCGAGGAGTCGCGGGCGGGCGAGTACGCGCTCATGCGCGTGCCGCGCCGCATGCTGGAGCTGATGGGTTTCGAGAAGGAGCTGGGACTCCACAACGCCGAGATGTGTACCAGCCCGCAGCCGCTCTCCGACCACGGCCTCCGCGCGCAGCTCGCCGAGGTCCGCGCGCGGCTGGAGGCCGCCGAGAACACCGCCGGCGTCGAGGGAATGCGACTCGTCTCCGACGGCCTCTGGACCATCCCGCCCGCGGGCGAGACGGCCCGAGAGTACCTCACCGACAGCGTCGCGGTCGACGGCGTCGTCGTCGCGGTCAACATGAGCGACGCGGTCCGGTACCATGCGATGGCCAACAGCCATCGGGAGGAGCCGACCGATTCGGACGAGACGCCTCCCGCCGTCCTCGACGCGCCGGGCGTGTCGCTGGCGACAGAGACGGTGATGCCCGAGAGTCTCATCACGTCGGTCCAGCCGCACTACCAGGTGGCCCACGCCGAGACGCTGCCGGAGCACTTCCGGTACGCGCTGCGAATCGCCGGCCCACTGTTAGCGCTCGGCGCGAACTCTCCCTTCTTCCCGCCTGACCTGTACGACGACGGCTGGGACGGCGAGCGCGTCCTCGCGGAGGGCGCGACGGCGAACCGGATCCATGTCTTCGAGTCCGTCCTCAACGCCCGGACCGACGCCGACAAGGTCCGGTTCCCGCGCGACTTCCGCGATGTCGAGACCGCGGTCGAGCGCATCGCGGCCGACGAGACGCTGATCCCGATGCCCGACCCCGGCGGCAGCGACCGGTTCGACGACGCGTTCGCGACGTTCCGCACGAAACACGGCAGCTACTGGCGGTGGGTCCGCCCCGTCTTCGAGGGATCCAGCCGCTCGGCCGCGAACGCCCGGATCGAGTTCCGCCCCGTCCCGGGCCAGCCCACCGTCCGCGACTCCATCGCCTTCCAGGGCACCTTCGCGGGGCTGATGCAGGCGCTCCCACAACACGAGCACCCGGTCATCGAACTCGACTGGGAGACCGCCCGCGACAACTTCTACGCCGCGGTCGCGGACGGACTCGACGCCGACATGGAGTGGATCGGTCACGACGGCGAGCGCACAACGGACACCGACGCGCTGTACGACGACCTCCTCGACTACGCGGAGGCGGGCCTTCGAACCGCCGGCTGCGCCGACGACGAGGCCGCCAAGTGGGTCGCGCCGCTCCGCTGGCGCGTCGCGAACCGCACGACGCCCGCGAGTTGGAAACGCGACAGCGTCCGCGACCGGCTCGACGACGGCGACGACTTCGCGACCGCCGTCACCGACACTCAACGGGAGTACATCGACCGCCAGTCCGAGACGCTCATCGAGGGCGGGTTCTCGGCATGGATGGACGACTGAACCGAACTCTCGCGACGCGTTCCCAACTTTTCCGGCGGTGGCGCGTGCCCGTGAGCGGTCGCCGAAGGCGACCGCGAATGGCACCGCGCGAGGGAGTCAATCGCCGGAGCGTAGCGGAGGCGACTGACGAGGCTGGGGAGGCATGAGGTGCTGTGCGGGGTGGGACTCGAAGGGGCGGTCGCGAGGATGAAGCCCGACGACGTAAGCACCGCAGCGAAGGAGCGATAGCGACTGAGCGAGGAGCACAGCGAGTCGCGCGAGTCCTCGCGACTGGGGCTTCGGCGGTCTCTATCGTAGATCAATCAGGAAAACACGAACTGACAAACTGGAGCGGGAACGGGCTGAGCGCTTTTCACGCCCAGACGTGAATCTTGACGGGAGCCTTTCGGAACCAGATTATGAGGAGGGAGTCCAGTCAATCAGCTCTAGTGACGATAATACTGACGAGTCAAAACATCCGGATCAGACCATGACGATTACACTTATAATATTTATAGCCGCGCTACTGGCCTATTTGTCATATCTATTCATCACATAATTGTACCAAATCGAATCACCGACCGACGACACAGTACAGTTATCGGCCCGCCGCGCTACCGACCGATATGGACGAGCTGATCGCCGCGGCGCGCGACGCGCTTGACGCCGCCCACGTCCCGTACTCCGAGTACCGCGTCGGCGCGGCGCTGGAGACCGCCGACGGAACAGTCTACACCGGTTGTAACATCGAGAACGCGAACTATTCGAACAGCCTCCACGCCGAGGAAGTCGCGCTCGCGGAGGCGGTGAAGAACGGCCACCGCGAGTTCGAGCGGATCGCGGTCTCCTCCGGCGTCCGCGACGGCGTCACCCCCTGCGGAATGTGTCGGCAGACGCTCGCGGAGTTCGCGACCGACGACCTCGTCGTCGCCTGCGACGAGGGCGGCGACGCAGTCTCGGAGTACACGCTCGGCGAACTGCTGCCGAACACGATCTCCGAGGGGACGCTCGACGACGCGACGGCGAACGCGGGCGACGCGCGGGACATCGGCGGCGACTGACCCGGAACCGGCGACGCGATCCGACTCCCCTGCCACCCTCGACCCGAGCCGGAAGCCCTTTTGAATCACTCGGTGAAATGGGGAGACATGACCGACGAGACTGACGCGCCTGATGACAACGCTCCCGCCGCGGATGCCGAGAGTGAAGACCCCAACGACGAGGCCGGCTACCACGTCGAGGCCGCGCCCAAGGACGTCGCGGACGCCGTCCTCCTCCCCGGTAACCCCGAGCGCGTCGACAAGATCACGGCGCTGTGGGACGACCACGAGGAAGTCGCGCGCCACCGCGAGTACCGCACCGCGACCGGCAGCTACGACGGTGCCCCGATCTCCGTCACCTCCACCGGGATCGGGTCGCCCTCGACGGCCATCGCCGTCGAGGAACTCGCGCGCGTCGGCGTCGACACGTTCATTCGGGTCGGCTCCTGTGGCGCGATCCAGCCCGAGATGGCCGTCGGCGACCTAGTGATCACGACCGGCGCGGTCCGACAGGAGGGGACGAGCGACGAGTACGTCCGCGAGGACTACCCCGCGAGCGCCGACGGCGAGGTCGTCTCCGCGCTGGTCGCCGCCGCGGAGCGACTGGGCCACGACTACCACACCGGCGTCACGATGAGCGCCGACTCCTTCTACGCGGGGCAGGGCCGCCCCGGGTTCGAGGGGTTCGAGGCGGCCGGCTCCGACGAGTTGGTCGCGGAGCTACGGGGCGCGAACGTGAAGAACATCGAGATGGAGGCGTCCGCGATCCTCACGGTCGCGAACGTGTACGGGCTTCGGGCGGGGGCAGTCTGTTCGGTGTACGCGAACCGCGTGACCGGTGAGTTCCGGGCGGAGGGCGAGTCCCGCGCCGCGGAGACCGCGAGCCTCGCGGTGAAGCTGCTCGCGCGCATGGACGAGGCAAAACGCGAGGCGGATGCCGACCGCTGGCACGCCGGCCTCTCGCTGTAGCGGGTATCCGCTCCACTGCGTTCGCAATATCCGTCGGCCGTTCCAAAGCGATTTTACCCGCGGACCGCGGAGCAGAACGCATGAGTACACAGGTCGTGATCGTCGGCTCCGGGTACGCCGGCGCAGGGGCGGTGAAGGCGTTCGAAGACGAGGTCGGCGAGGGTGAGGCGGAGCTCACGTGGATCTCCGAACACGACTACCACCTCGTCTTACACGAGGTCCACCGCGCGATCCGCAACCCCGCGGTCGAAGACAAGATCACGATCCCCGTCGACGAGATCAAGTCGCCCGAGTCCGACTTCGTCCAAGGCCAGGTCGTCGACGTCGACGCCGACGACCGGGTCGTCGAGACGGACGACGGGACGACCGTCGACTACGACTACCTCCTTCTTGGCGTCGGCTCCACGACGGCCTTCTTCGGCATCGAGGGGCTAAAACAGAACGCCCACCAGCTGAAGGGACTCGACGACGCGAAAGCGATCCACGAGGATGTCCGCGAGGCGGCCGCGGAGGCGACCCGCTCTGACCCCGTTGAGGTCGTCGTCGGCGGTGCCGGCCTCTCGGGCATCCAGACTGCCGGCGAGATCGCCGAGTACCGCGACAAACACCGCGCGCCCATCGAGATCACGCTGGTCGAGGGACTCGACGAGGTCTTCCCCGGCAACGACCCCCAGATCCAAGGCGCGCTGCGCCAGCGGCTGGAGGACGCCGACGTGGAGATCCTCACCGGCGACTTCATCTCGAAGGCCGACGAGGACGCCGTCTACCTCGGGGGCGGCGACGAGGAAGAGCCGGAAGAGCTCGCACACGACGTGCTGATCTGGACCGGCGGCATCACGGGCCAGCCGGAGCTTGGGGACGTCGAGGTCGAGAAGGACGAGCGCTCGAACCGCGTCCACGCCGGCTCCGACTTCGCAACCAGCGACGACCGGGTGTTCGCCATCGGCGACACCGCCCTCGTCGAGCAGGGCGACGACGACGTCGCGCCGCCGACCGCGCAGGCCGCCTGGCAGGCCGCCGAGGTCGCGGGCGCGAACCTCGCTCGCGCCGCCCGCGGCGCGCCGATCCGCTCGTGGACCCACGAGGACAAGGGGACGGTCATCTCCGTCGGGGAGGAGGCCGTCGCCCACGACGTGATGGGGATGCCGATCAAGACGTTCGGCGGCAAGCCTGCCAAGCTGCTGAAAAAGGCCATCGCCACGCGCTGGATCGCCAAGGTCTCCTCCACGAGCCGCGGCGTCAGCGCGTTCGGCGACATGTAACCAGAGGGAACTCGCGGTAGCGACGGCTCTCGGTGGTTCCGATTCGGTCGTACCACACCCGCTGAAATCCCATTGGTTGGCGGGTCTTGCGACGAAACAGTCGGCCGACGGGAGCCGCTTGTCGGACAGTCATTTCGTGTCCACTGGTGGTGGCGAGAGTAGAGCCGCTATCGGCGTGGTTGACGTTCTCGAAGCCTCGGCCGTTCGGCTATACGATGTTGCTATCGTTCGTAAGCGCTCGATCGACGTGGAGACCGCCTCGCGGCAGCGTGGCGCGACGCGCCACTCCTCGGCCGCAACGCAGCCTCGGAGGCGCGCGCCGCCGCACCCGATCGGTCAGACCTCTCCCTGTACTGACCGCTCGAAGGTGAAAAAGCGGTTGACCGCTGAGAACATCGAGAAGCAACGTTCCGACGAAATACGTCGACAACCGTTCGACGTGAACCCGCTCGTCGCCGTCAGTGTTCCGCCGGCTCGTCGGGCGCTCGCATGTCGTCGATCTGGAGGATGAGGACGTTCGCGGTGTCGTCTTTGCCGTCGACGGTCCCGTCGATGACGAGTTTGGAGAGCGGCGTCGGGCCGACGGTGACCGAGTCGTCCTCGTGGAACTCGCGAACGGAGCCTTGAACGTGGATCTCGGCGCGGCACAGCTCGGGGTGGTGGACGCTGGAGAGGTCGATCCCGTCGACGTTGACCCCCTCGATCTCCTCGCCCTCGTGGTAGATCGGGACGTCGGCCGGCTCGTCCATGCGCTGGATGTCGAGCGCCTCGTAGGCGTTCGAGGTGGGCTTGTAGCCGCCCTTCGGTCCCGGGACGCCCTCGACCAGCTGGAGGGCCTTCAGACTCTGCATCTGGTTGCGGATCGTCCCTGGGTTGCGGTCGACCTCCTCGGCGATCGCCTCGCCTTTCACGGCGTCTTCCTGTTCCCCGTACAGGTTGATCAGGGCCGTGAGGATGCTTTTCTGGCTCGATGTGAGCTCGATCGATGACATGTGAACAGTTAGATAGCGCCCCCGCTTAAATGCGATGGAACCCACTTATAAATGATCGTGTGGGATACGCTCGGCGGCGGGCTACGGTCCGTTCGGGTCACTCGCCGCGCAGCCGCTTCATCCGAACGTACGCGATCGGACTGGAGAGCGCGACGACGACGCCGACGCCGACCAGCGCGAGTCCGAGGTCGGCGGAGACGAACGACACCGCGCCGCCGCCGAGTCCGACCGCCGCGCCGGTGAACGCGACCGCGATCATCGCGCCGATCGGCTCGATGTCGCTCGGGTCGACCGAGCGGGGATCCGAGCTGTCCATGGTCGCCACGTGGCGGGCCGGGCGCAAAACGGTGTCCGATCCAGACGGCGGGGACCGCGGACACACCGAGACGGGGACCCCCACCATTGAAGCACCGGCACGCCGCGTAGCCGGTATGACCACGGTCAGGATCATCGGCGCGCCGACCGACTACGGGGCGAACCGACGCGGAGTCGACATGGGGCCGTCGGCGATCCGGTACGGCGGGCTCGCCGACCAGCTCGCCGGGGCGGGCGTCGAGACCGCCGACGCGGGCGACCTCCTCGTCCCGCGGGCCGAGGAGCGCGATCCGGACGCGGACGCGCCCAGCGAGGGAAAGGCCAAGTTCCTCCGCGAGACGGCCGACGTCTGTCGACGACTCGGCGACGAGGTCGCGGCGACGCTCGCCGACGACGAGGTGCCCCTCGCGCTCGGCGGCGACCACTCAATCGCCATCGGGAGCCTCGTCGGGTCCGCGCGCGACGCGGATGTCGGCGCGGTCTGGTTCGACGCGCACGCCGACCTCAACACGCCCGCGACGACGCCCTCGGGCAACGTTCACGGAATGCCGCTGGCGGCCGCGCTCGGTATCGGCGAGTTCGCGGACACCGAGTGGGCGAACGCGCCCGGGATCTCGCCGGAGAACGTTGCTCTGGTCGGTCTCCGGTCGGTCGACGAGGCGGAGGCCGAGCTAATCAAAGACCGCGGCTTCGCGGCGTACACGATGTCCGACATCGATGAGCGGGGGATCACGGCGGTCACAGAGAAGGCGCTGTCGGTCGCCTCGGCCGGCGTCGACGGGATCCACGTCAGCCTCGATCTGGACTGGCTCGACCCGAACGCGGCTCCCGGCGTCGGGACGCCCGTCCGCGGCGGCGTCACCTACCGGGAGGCGCACAGCGCGATGGAGATCGTCGACGAGACGGACGCGCTCCGGTCGATGGAGCTGGTGGAGGTGAATCCGACGCTCGACCAGCACAACGAGACGGCCGAACTCGCAACCGAGCTGGCCGCGAGCGCGCTCGGGAAGCGCGTGCTGTAGGGCGAACCCGACCGCGTCAGCGTAATTCGAGGTGGAGCCTCCGACCTCAAGGAGCGACCGAAGCGTAGCGAAGGGAGCGAGTAGGTTGGGGAGGAAACCGACATGGTACGACACAACCGGCATACTTCGACCCACCGACTCCCAAACGTATAAGTACCGTTTGGTACTCGCTGAAGTTATGGACGTGCGTCGAACCGCCGTCATGAAACTTGCCGTTTCTGACGAGCAACGCGACGCACTCCACCGAACCGCCGAGCAATACCTGTACTGCGCGAACCGAACCGCCGACTACTGTTGGTCCGACATCTCCTACACCGAGTGTAAGACCAACAAACGGCAGGTCCGAGACGCGCTCTACTCCGAACTCCGCGAACAGACGGACCTACAGGCACAACTCGTCCAAGCCGCCATCAAACGTGCCGTCGAAGCCATCAAAAGCGTTACCGAACGGTGGAAAAAGGGACAGCGTATCTCCTGTCCGACATTCTCCGCCGAAACGATGGACTACGACACGCGAAGCGCTACCTTCTACCGCAACAAGGTGTCGCTGTCAACTGTTGAGGGCCGGGTCGAACCAACGTTCGTTCTCCCAGCAGACAGCCCGACCCCCTACGAGCGATACGTTCTCTCCGAGGACTACGAGTTCCGTGAGAGCACGCTTCGGTACGACGCGGCAACAGACGAGTTCTACCTCAACATCTCAACTCAGCGGATTGACGGCGTTGACGCAGAGGTTCCGGCAGATGCCGGGCACCCCGACCAAACGGTCCTCGGTATCGACCTCGGCGTCAACAGCCTCGCCGTCTCCTCAACTGGCACGTTTTGGCAAGGAGACGACTACGACCATTGGTGCCGCGAGTTCGAGAAGCGACGTGGAGAAATACAACGGTGCGGCACACAAGCCGCACACAACGCCCTGCTTCGACTCGGAAAGCGCGAAGAAGCGTGGCGCAAACAGTACATCCACACGGTCGCTAACGAACTCGTCACGGAAGCCGTCGAACACGACTGCGACGGTATCGTGTTCGAGGACCTGACCGACATTCGAGAGCGACTTCCGAACGCGAAGTGGCACCACGTTTGGGCGTTCCGACGCCTCTACGAGTACGTCTCCTACAAGGCCCCTGAACAGGGTATCTCCGTGGAGCAGGTCGAACCGAACCACACGTCCCACCGCTGTTCTCGGACAGACTGCGGGTTCACGCATGAAGACAACCGCCACGGAGAACAGTTCAAGTGTCAAAAGTGCGGGTACAGGGTGAACGCGGACTACAACGGCGCGAAGAACATCGGGCTACGGTACGCCCGAAAGCGGACACATAGACTCCGGTCCTCGCCCAAGTCGGGGAGCGGAGACGCAGAAGTAGACCTGCGTATAAATGGTGGGACGTTGAACGGCGAGAGTCACCGGCCCATTGCCGGAGACTGATCGCCGGGAGTACACATCAAAGCCACCGAAAGGCTCCGCCTTTCGAGGCCTCGATGGAGCGAAGGCGCGTATGCGCCGAGGGAGTAGGGTGGGGTAGTTTAGACGCCGCGGTCGAGCTGCTCGACGACCAGCTGGAGGTCCGCCTCGGACTCGATCTCGTCTTTGATCTCCTCGCGGCGGCGCACCGCCGCCGAGTCGGCGTCGTACGCGCGGACGAACTCGGCGCGGGTGTGTTCGTCGAACGCGTGGCGGATCGCGAAGTAGCCGTCCGGGACGATGGTGCCACACACCCTACACTCGTGACGCTGGTGGTCGTTGGTCTGGTGGACGATCGCCGTCTCCACGTCGTCGAAGGCGGCGTCGCAGTCGCCGACGCCGCACGTCCAGCGAGGGGCCATACCCGGACTCTCGCCCGCGGGAGATTAACGCTTTCCCACGTCGCCGGTCCGCGAGTCCCGGACGGACGGGCGTCGCGGCCGCCGCCGACCGTCGGTCGATGGACCGGCCGGCGGGCGTCCGTCGACGCGGCGTTCGGCCTGCGACCGCGGCACCGTCGTCGTCGAACGATACGCATTTGCGCGGGCGCGACGACCGTCCGACCGTGACCCGATCGCAAACGCGCGTCGACGCCCACGTCAAGGTGCTCGACGACGAGGTCGTCGCCCGCGCGAAGGCCCGCGGGATCGACGCGCTCGTGTACGCGCCACACTTCACGCGGCTCCCAACGGTCCGCGAGCGCGCGACCCGGTACTCCGACGACGGGCTGACCGTCGTTCCCGCCCGCGAGGTGTTCACCGGCAACTGGGGGAACCGGCGGCACCTCCTCGTCATCGGTCTCTCCGACCCGGTCCCCGACTACATCACCTTCGAGGGCGCGATGGCGGAGTTCGAACGGCAGGACGCTGCCGTCCTCGTCCCGCACCCCGGCTTCGCCAACATCTCGCTCACGCGGCCCGAGATCGACGCTCACGCCGACCGGATCGACGCGATAGAGACGTACAACACGAAGCTGCTGTCCCACCAGAACGCCCGGGCGCAGCGGACGGCCGAGACGACCGGCTGCGCCGGGTTCGGCTCGTCGTACGCGCACCTTCTTGGCACGGTTGGCGAAGCGTGGACGACGTTCGAGGGCGATCTTGACGACGCCGAAGCGGTCGTCGACGCGTTTCGCGAGCGCCGCCCAAGAACGGTGATCCACCGCGGCGGGGCCGGCCACCGGCTCCGCGGTCTCGTCGAGTTCGCCCACCTCGGCTACGAGAACACCTGGGCGAAGCTCGACCGGATGTTCCTCTCCGGCAACGAGCCGACGCTCCCGTCGAACGTCGCCTACGAGGGCCGGTTCGACGACGTGAGCGTCTACGAGTAGACGGCCTTGCTGAAATATTCACCAGTTGTTCGTTTTTCTCGATCCCCCAATACAGGGGACTCACGGAATCGCTCAATACAGGGTATCTACGTAACGCGATGGATCACGATCCATCTGATCTTTACAAGGAACATCGTACAGTACCTAAAGGCTGTAGTCAGCAGAGCGACTTCGTTTCCTCCACTGTTACAGAGAGATCACTACAGTTGAATCATTCTCCACGAAACGCAGCAATGACAGAGTCTACGCCGTCGGGATCGGCTGCGACAATATACCGTTCGCCGGCCTCCAGTCGCGTTTCAGAGGTGGCTGTCCGTTCTCCCCCGGCTCCAGAAATCACGAGACTGCCTTCGGGAAGATCAACATCGGCGAGACGTTGTTCCGCCACCGCTGAGTCGGCGGCAACACGGATATCGAACACCTCCATCTCACCAGTAACCTCTTCAAGCGTTCGCACGTCGCTCCCGCTGAGTGCGTTCACCGCGGTTTTGACGCTTACACGCTCAGGGAACACGACCTCGTCAACGAGTTGTTTGTATTCGTCGGTATCGGCATTAGTGATACGCGCGACCGTTCGGATATCCGGTTGGAACGTTCTCGCAGCTAAGCAGACTGCGAGATTAGTGCTGTCGCTGTCTGTCAGCGCGCCGATAACGGTCGTATCGTCCGTGAGAGCACTCGACAGCACGGCTGGATTTGTCGCGTCACCTCTCACTACAGTGATGCCATCCGACTCCTCATCGTGTAACTGATCCGAATCTTTCTCAATAACTGTTACCTCACTTCCGCGCTGTTTGAAAAATTGAGCGACTCGAAAGCCAACGCGTCCACCGCCAGCGATTACTATCCGACTATTGTTACCCATACACACTAAATGTGGTAACGCATCTTAAAAGCCACCCCTTGGTTGGACGAAGCGGGCCACCAACTCGAAACCAGCAGTGTTGAGTATGTGTGTTGTGTTTTGCGCGGCGTTCTGAACAACATCAGAAACTGGTAGGACTCTCAGCGATCAATTCGCAGTCTCTATCGACCGGCCGTTTCAGGCGAGAATATCTCTGAAGAAGAGGATTTCAGTAGAGCCGAGTAGACCGTTAATCTCATGCGGTCGTGCCGAACGCAGCGGTTCCACACGGAACGGGGCGTTTTTTTCCCGGACACGTCGATTACGCGATGGGACTCGCGAGAGACGCCGTCAGGAATCGCGCCACTTGTGGCCGCACTCGACGCAGGTGAACAGCCGAACCTCGTAGGAACCTCCCGGCTCCGGCAGCATCTCGTACCGGGCCCGGTCGCTGTCGCAGTCGTCCGCCGGACAGGGCTCCTGTGTCGTCTCGGTCGAACCCGGGTCGCATCGGCCACGGCGGGTGCCCCGTCGTCTCGCTGTCCGTTCCGGGTCGCCATCGCCGCTTCCGCCTTCGAGTCCCGCGGCTCCTCGTTCTCACAGGAGCGATACACCCACGCGTCGCCCTCCATGTGTATTATCGAACCCCACCCGTCACAGAATTTCACGCTGTGGAAGCGCACACGCGTGTCGGATACATTTGTTAACTTCCGATCTGTCGTGGAGTTCAGGCAACTTTCCCTGTTGACTGTGCTGTCTCATAATCCGAATCCGGCCGCGGCCTCCGAGGCGGTCTGGGCGGCCGCGGAGAGGTCGAGGTTGAGGTTGACGACGTAGGTGTGGATCGCCCAGAGCGCGGCGATCTCGACCGCCGTGATGATCACGGTGATCAGGTCCGCGTACTTGCTGCTCGTCGTCACGCCGGTCGGCAGCGAGTACTCCTCGTCGGAGAGCGGATGGAACAGCGCGATCCCCCGCCGGCTCCCGACCACGTCGAGCAGGTAGTGCGTCAACACGCCGATCCACACGTACTGGAGATTGCCGAAGACGATCGGGTACGCGAGAAACACCGCGAGCACCGGGAGGCTGTGGAGCGTCTTCCGGTGGCGGCCGAAGGCGGTGTCGACGTCTGGGAACAGCGCCCCCAACACGACGGGGACGGTTATCTCCGCGATCGCTCGGGCCGTCGCCACGTCGAGTCCCGGTTCGAGGACGAAGCCGAGCCCCAAGGCGAGCAGCAGTCCGTTGAGGACGTGGCCGCGTTTGTTCATGCCACTCCCTGCGCGGGACGGCAGGTCAAACCACCGGATCGCACCCGCGACCGTTCTCGTCCCGGCGGCGGCCACCGCAACCGACCCTCCGGGTCGAAAGAGCCACGACGACCGCGTCCGACCCAACCGTATGGAGTACGAGGAGCCGAAGTTCTTCCACGTGATGCGGTACGCCGCGGCCGCCGACGGCGACGTGATCGACATGGTGAGCGGTAACCCGGACTGGGAGCCGCCCGCCGCGCTCCGCGACGCGCTCCGCGAGTACGCGGACCTGCCGCCGGACGACTTCCAGTACCCCCCGAGCGACGGCCTCCGCGAGCTGCGGGAGCAGATTGCGGCGCACAACGGCGTCGACCCCGACCGCGTGGTCGTCACGAACGGCACCGGCGAGGCGAACTACCTCGCGATGGCGCGCGCGCTCGACCGCGACGCCGGCGACGAGGCGCTGCTCACCGACCCCGTCTACCCCTACTACCCGGGGAAGACGCACCTGCTCGGCGGCGAGCCGACGCTGGTGCCCACCGCCCGCGACGGGAGCCTCGACGTCAACGCGATGCGCGCGGCCGCGAGCGAGAACACCGCGTTGATCGTGTTGAACACGCCGAACAACCCGACCGGCGCGGTGTACGACCTCGACGCGATCCGCGAGGTCGTCTCGATCGCGGAGGCGGTCGACGCTCTCGTCGTCGTCGACGAGGTGTACGACCGGTTCGACCGCTCCGGCTCGTTCGAGTCGGCGCTGGCCATCGACTCCGACCGCGCCATCGTCACGAGCGGCTTCTCGAAGTCGATGGCGATCACGGGCTTCCGCGTCGGCTACGGCGTCTTCCCGCCCGAACACGTCGGCGACGCGCGGACCCGCCACATGCTCGTGAACGTCGCCGGAGCGCGGCCCTCGCAGTACGCGGTCCTCCACGCGCTCGCCGAGACGCCTCCGGAGTACTACGCTGAGGCCCGCGACCTGCTCGCGGACCGCGTCGACGCCTTCACGAGCGCGCTCGACGCCGCGGGCGCGGAGTACAGCCGTCCGGAGGGGGCCTTCTACGTACTCGCGCGCTTCGACGGGTTCCCGGGGACGATGGCGAACGTCAAGCGGCTCATCGACGAGGCGGGCGTCGCCGGGATGCCGGGCGAGGCGTTCGGCACCGCCCGCGAGGAGTGGATCCGGTTCGCCCTCGTGACGCCGCGCGCGACCGCGGCCGCGGAGCGGCTCGCGGACTACTTCGCCGACGACTGACGCGTCCCCACGACTCCGCCGTATTCAAATACGCGCGCGCAGACCAACGCGTATGGAGCAGATCGACGACCAGTACGCGCCCGCGGACGTCGAGTCCGCGGTCGACGAGTACTGGGACGACCACGACGCCTACGAGGCGGCGAAAGAGGCGCACGCCGACGATCCGCCGTTCTTCTTCGTGGACGGCCCGCCGTACACCTCCGGACAGATGCACCTCGGAACCGCCTGGAACAAGACGCTGAAAGACGCCGTCATCCGACACAAGCGGATGACCGGCCACCGCGTCACCGACCGCCCCGGCTACGACATGCACGGGCTCCCGATCGAGGTGAAAGTCGAGGAGGAGCTCGGCTTCGAGAACAAACGCGACATTGAGGAGTACGGGATGGAGGCGTTCATCGAGAAGTGTAAGCAGTTCGCCGTCGAGAACCGGGCAGCGATGGACGAGGACTTCAAATCCATCGGCGTCTGGATGGACTTCGAGGACCCCTACGAGACGATCGAACCCGAGTACATGGAGGCCGCGTGGTGGGCGTTCTCCGAGGTCGCCGACAACGGGTTAGTCGAGCGGGGGAAACGCTCGATTTCGCAGTGCCCGCGCTGTGAGACCGGCCTCGCAAACAACGAGGTCGAGTACGAGGATGTCGAGGACCCCTCCATCTACGTGAAGTTCCCGCTCGCCGACCGCGAGGGGAGTCTTGTCATCTGGACGACGACGCCGTGGACGGTCCCCGCGAACACCTTCGTCGCTGTCGACGAGGAGCTGACCTACAACGCGGTCCGCGCCGAGAAGGACGGCGACGAGGAGCTGATCTACGTCGCCGCCGAGTGCGTCGAGGACGTGCTACAGGAGGGCCGCTACGAGAGCTACGAGGTCGAAGCGGAGCTTTCCGGCGACGACCTCGTCGGCTGGGCGTACGACCACCCGCTCGCCGACCGCGTCGCCGAGTACCCGGACTTCGACGGTGCCGGGCGGGTGTACGCCGCCGACTACGTGGAGGCCGACCGCACCGGGCTGGTCCACTCCGCGCCCGGCCACGGGGAGGAGGACTTCCACCGCGGGACGGAGCTCGGGCTCGACATCCACTGCCCCGTCGGGCCGAACGGCGAGTTCACCGAAGCAGCCGGTGTATATGCCGGCCAGTTCGTCCGCGACGCCAACGACGACATTGTCGAGGACCTCGTCGCCGACGGGCACATGCTCGCGCACGGCACGGTCGAGCACAGCTACGGCCACTGCTGGCGGTGTGACACCGGGATCGTCCAGCTCGTCACCGGCCAGTGGTTCATCTCGATCACGGACGTGAAAGACGATCTCCTCGACAACATGGAGGACTCGGAGTGGCATCCGGAGTGGGCGCGGGACAACCGGTTCCGCGACTTCATCGACGACGCCCCCGACTGGAACGTCTCCCGCCAGCGCTACTGGGGGATCCCGATCCCGATCTGGGTACCGGAGGACGCCGTCGAGCAGAGCTCGACGAGCAACCGGACGCAGTCCGGTGACGCGGAGTCCGGCGAACTCGACGAGGACATGATCGTGATCGGCACCCGCGAGGAGCTCGCGGAGCGCGTCGAGCAGGACATCGACCCCGCGTCGATCGACCTCCACCGCCCCTCGGTCGACGACCTCACGATCGTCGAGGACGGGACGACCTACCGGCGGATCGACGACGTGTTCGACGTGTGGATCGACTCCTCGGTGGCGTCGTGGGCGACGCTCGGCTACCCGAGCGACGAGGCGACCCACGAGGAGCTGTGGCCCGCGGACCTCATCGTCGAGGCACACGACCAGACCCGCGGCTGGTTCTGGTCGCAGCTCGGGATGGGGACCGCTGCGGTCGACGAGATCCCCTACGAGGAGGTGTTGATGCACGGCTTCGCCAACGACGAGGACGGCCGGAAGATGTCGAAGTCGGTCGGGAACATCGTCACGCCCGAGGAGGCGATCGACCGCGCCGGGCGTGACCCGCTCCGTACCTATCTCCTCAGCCACGACCAGCAGGGCGTCGACCTCGCGTTCGAGTGGGACGGGCTCGCCGAGCTACAGGGGAAGCTCAACATCCTCTGGAACGTGTTCCGGTTCCCGCTGGAGTACATGGAGATCGACGACTACGACCCGGCTGAGGCGGACCTCGCGGACGGCGACCTCGAACTCGTCGACGAGTGGGTGCTCTCGCGGCTCCAGTCCGTGGAGTCCGAGGTCGTCGACGCGTGGGACGACTACCGGGTCAGCGACGCCGTCAACGCCGTGATCGAGTTCGTCACGCAGGATGTCTCGCGGTTCTACGTGAAGGCGGTCCGCGACCGCATGTGGGAGGAGCGCGACTCCGCCTCGAAGCGCGGCGCGTACGCCACGCTCGCGACGGTCCTCGACGAGGTGATCCGGCTGCTCGCGCCGATCGCGCCGTACCTGACCGAGCGCATGTACCAGCGGCTCGACGGCGAGGCGACGACGGTCCACGCGCTGTCGTACCCCGAGCCGGACGCCGACCTACGCGACCCGGACCTCGAACGCGACGTGGCGGTCTTCCGCGACGTCGAGGAGGCCGCCGCGAACGCGCGCCAGCAGGCCGGTCGCAAGCTCCGCTGGCCCGTGCCGCGCGTCGTCGTCGAGACCGACGACGAGACGGCCGCGGCCGCCGTCGACAGGCTCTCGGAGCTCGTCGCCGACCGCGTTAACGCGCGCGGGGTTGTCGTCACCGACACCTTCGACGCGCTCGTCGAGACGGCCGAGCCGCAGATGGCTGCCATCGGACCAGCGTTCGGCAGCGACGCACAGAAAGTGATGGAGGCGGTTCAGGGTGCGACCCGCACTGCCGTCGAGGGCGGCGAGGTCGCGGTCGACGGCGAGCCGCTCGACCTCGGCGACGAGATGGTCGAGTACGTCGCGGAGCCGCCGGAGGGCGTCTCCGGTGCCGACTTCGAGGGCGGCACCGTCTACGTCGACACCTCGCTCACCGACGATGTCGAGTCCGAGGGCTACGCCCGCGACGTGATCCGCCGGGTCCAGGAGATGCGTAAAGAACTCGACCTGGACGTGGAGGCACGGATCCGCGTCGGCGTCGCGGTCGACGACGACCGCGTCGCCGGATTCGTCGACGACCACGCCGACCTGATCGCCGGGGAGGTGCGCGCCGACGCGTGGCTCGACGACCCGAGCGACGCTGCGGCCGCCGAGGGCGGTCTCGTCGAGGAGTGGGAGGTCGAGGGGATCGCGGTCACGATCGGCGTGGAACCGGTCGCGTGACGGCCCGGTAGCCCCGCCCTCCCGACCCGTCACGCCGACCGGTTCACCCCGCCGCTGCCCGTCAATTGCGCCGCCGCCGAAACCTATAGGTGCGTTCTTTACTCAGGGTTAGATATGGATGTCCGGGCGGCCCGGCCCGACGACGCGGAGGACCTGCGAACGGCGGTCTCGCGAGCCCGCGAGGAAACGGTGTTCGACGACATCGGCGCTCCACTGCTCGACGTGTCTGCCGCCGGCGTCCGCGAGGCCGCCGCCGAGGCCGAGTGGTCCTTCCTGATGGAACACGACGAGGAGGGTCCGGTCGGGCTGGCGGTCGCCCACCCGGACCCCGACGAGACCGAGGCTGAGCTGCTGGCCCTGTGGGTTCACCCGAACCGCGCCGGAGAAGGGATCGCGGACGAACTGCTCGCCCGCGTCGGCGACGCGCTCGCCGACCGCGGGGTCGAAACGCTCCGCGCGACAGTGCCCTCAGACCGTCCCAGCGCCGAGGAGTTCTTCAGCGCACACGGGTTTACTCCCCGCGGGATGTGTCGCAGTCCGGCGGGCGACGAGTCGGTCGTCATCGCCGATCCGCGCGCGCTCGTCTGAGACGAAGGATCGACGGCGGGGCGACCGCCGCCGCTCCGAACCGCCTACTTCAGCCGCTCTTGGAGAAACGACGGGTGCGCCGCGGTCACGCCATCGACGCCGAGCAGCTTCTCGGAGATGACGTCGCCAAGCTCGTCGCCGTCGCCGGCGCGCACCTCGGCCATCAGCATGTGGTCGCCGGAGGAGGTGTAAAGCGCCTGAACCTCGTCGAGTGACTTCAGCTCCCGGGTGGCCTCGACGTACTGCCCCGAGTCCACGTCCATCCCCACCATGGCGATCGACTGCGAGGAGAGCTTCTTCGGGTCGACCTCCGCCGAGTAGCCGACGATCACGCCCCGGTCTTCGAGGCGGTCGATGTACTTCCGCACCGTCGGCTTCGAGACGTTCGCTCGCTCGGCGATCTCTCCGCAGGACGCCTGCGCGTCCTCTTCTAACACGGAGAGGATCCGTTCTTCCGTCGATACCGTACTCATGCTACTCTATTTATCACCAACAAAAAAATACCTTCCGAATCGAAAAACGAACGCACTGCGCCGTAAACGGCCGCGGCGGCCGATCAGGCGTGTTTGTCGAGGAACATGTCGTGGGAGCGCTCCCACTCGTAGTCGTCGTCCCAGTAGCGCTCGGCCAGCGGCTCCTCGGGCATCTCGCCAATCGCGCGCTTCTCCTCGCCGTACGACGGGCGCTCCTCGTCGACGTAGAAGCGACCGGTGAGGACCTCGCCCTCGTAGAGCGCCTCCTCGGTCGTCCGCATCATCTCTTGGGCCTCGACGCGGTCCGTCTTGTCGAACTCGTAGTCGTCGGAGTCGTTGACGTCGATGTATGGGACGTACTGACGCGCGTCCTTGTTCCAGGTCGGACACTGGGTGAGGAAGTCGACGTGTGCGAACCCGTCGTGTTCGATCGCTTCGATGATGATCTCTTTGGCCTGATTCGGGTTGACCGCGGCCGTGCGGGCGACGTAGGACGCGCCGGCGTTCAGCGACATCGAGAGCGGCTTGATCGGCTCCTTGGCGCTGCCGGCCGGCTGCGTCTTCGATTTGTGGCCCTTCGGGCTCGTCGGAGAGGTCTGTCCCTTCGTGAGCCCGAAGATCTCGTTGTTGAAGACGATGTACGTCATGTCGTGGTTCTCCCGGGCCGTGTGGATGAAGTGGTTCCCGCCGATCCCGTAGCCGTCGCCGTCGCCGCCGGCGGCGATCACTTCGAGGTCGGGGTTCGCCAGCTTCGCGGCGCGGGCCACGGGCAGCGAGCGTCCGTGGATCGTGTGGAACCCGTACGTGTCGAGGTAGCTGTTCAGCTTGCCCGAACAGCCGATACCGGTACACAGCAGGGTCTCCTCGGGCGTGCGCCCCACCTCGGGGAGCGCCTGCTTGAGCGCCTTCAGGACGCTGAAGTCACCGCAGCCCGGACACCAGGTCGGCTGCGGCTCCACGCCGGGCGTGTACTCGTCGCGGTCGATCTCTCGCTCCTCTCCGATCGCTGAAAACGTGCTCATTGGTTAGTCACCTGCGGCTGGGACGAAGGTGGTCTGATGGCCGGACCGACCGCCGTCGCCCTCGACGATCGCGGTCTCGAACCCGTCGACGATCTCCGCCGGCTCGAACGGGTTCCCGTTGTACTTCAGCAGGCTCGACAGCCGTTCGCCGTAGCGGCCGAGGTTCTTCTGGACGAGCCCGCGGAACTGTCCCGACGCCGTCATCTCGACGACGAGCACCTCGTCGACGCTCTCGATGAACGCTGTGACCTGCTCGGTCGGGAACGGGAGCATGTCGGAGACGCCGTACGACTTCACCGAGTGGCCGGCGTCGTTGAGGCGACCGACCGCCTCTTCGACGGTCCCCTGCTGGCTGCCGAACGTGAGGATACCGTACTCCGCGTCCTCGGGACCGGCGTACGAGCCGGTGTCGACGCTGTCGAGGTCGTCGCGGATCGCCGCCAGCTTCTGGGTCCGCCGGTCGATCTGCGCGACTCGGTTGTCCGGAGACTCGCTGATGTGACCGGTCGGGTCGTGTTCGTTGCCGGTCGCGAGGAAGCGACCGCCCTTCTGGCCGGGGACCGACCGCGGCGAGACGCCGTCGCCGACGTCGTGCTGGAAGCGGTGGAACTTCCCGTCCTCGCTGTGGGGCTGCTCGGTGAGCGCGTCCTCCGAGAGCGTCTTCCCGAGCGTCGGGTTCGGTTCGCGGTCGAAGTGGCGCTTCGAGACGTTCGTCAGCTCGCCGCCGAGCTTCTGATCGTACAGGAGGATCGACGGGATCTGGTACTCGTAGGCGAGCCGGAAGGCTAGCCGCGACTGCTCGTACGCCTCCTCGACGGTGCCCGGCGCTAAGACGACGCGCTGTGAGTCGCCCTGCGAGGTGTAGAGGACGTGTTCGAGGTCGGACTGCTCCGGCTTCGTCGGCATCCCGGTCGAGGGACCGGCGCGCATGGCCTCGACTAAGACGACGGGCGTCTCCGTCATCTCCGCGAGTCCGAGCGGCTCGGACATCAGCGCGAACCCGCCGCCGGAGGAGCCGGACATGGCCTTGACGCCGGCGTGTGACGCGCCCACAGCGAGCGCGGCCGCGGCGATCTCGTCTTCGACCTGCTCGGAGATGCCGTCGAGCTTCGGCAGGTTCTTCGACATGATGGTGAACACTTCGGTCCACGGCGTCATCGGGTAGCCGGAGATGAACCGGCAGCCCTCGTCGATGGCACCGTAGGCGATGGCGTCCGACCCGGACATGAGCAGCTGTTCCTCGGCGTTTTCCCCGGTCGGCACCGACACGTCCGGGGCGTCCACGTCGTACTCCTCGCGGACCTGATCGTACGCGATCTGGAGGATCCCGAGGTTCGGTTCAAGGATCTTCTCCGGCATCGCGTCGCGCATGAGGTCCTGGACGTGGTCGAGTTCCATCCCGGTCAGCGCGCAGGTCGCGCCGACGCCGGCAGTGTTGCGCATGACCTCGCGGCCCTGATCTCGGGCGAGCCCGCGGAGGTCGAGGGGGTAGACGTGCCAGTCGTTCTCCTCGACGCGCTCCTCGAAGTTCGGGATCTCGGAGGCGTCCAAGAGCCCTTCGTCGTAGACGATCACGCCGCCCTCGCGGAGCTCGTCTAAGTTCTCCGAGAGCGGTTTGACCTCCTCGTTCCCGTAGACGGCTTCCTCCTGCGGGTTGCGGGCGAACGAGTCGCCCAACGCGAGCAGGAAATTGTAGCCGTCACCACGAGATCGGACCGGGTCCGCCGACGCGCGGACCTCGGTGTAGGTGTGACCGCCGCGGATCCGCGACGGATAGTGCCGATGCGTGAAGACGTTGAGCCCCGACCGCATCAAGGCCTTCGCGAAGTTCTGGCTGGTCGAAGCGATCCCGTCACCGGATCCCCCCGATATCCGCCAGATGAGTTCGTCGTCAGTCATAGTGGTGTGTGAGCCCGTACGGGCCTCGTGAAGTGACGTTACGCTGGTTCCCTCTTAGGGCTTGCTATGGAATCGCAAGGGACAATCATGAAGGTCTATTAGGATGCCACTCGCTCCCACGACGCCGGCGGGGGCTTCCGCGCCCTTTTACTTCGACGCACGCCGAAGGCGGGCATGCTCACGTTCATCGGACTCGGCCTCTACGACGAGCGGTCGATCACCGTCGAGGGCCGGGAGGCGCTCCGGGAGAGCGACCGGGCCTTCGCGGAGTTCTACACCAGCCGGCTGGTCGGTGCCGACGTCGCCGACCTGGAATCGCACCACGGCGTCGAGATCGAGGTCCGGGACCGCGCCGGTGTCGAGCGGGACCCCGAGCCGATCCTCGACGCGGCCGAGTCTGGCGACGTCGCCTTCCTCACCGCGGGGGACACAATGATCTCGACGACGCACGCGGACCTCCGG
>PXST01000031.1 GCA_003023405.1 Halobacteriales archaeon SW_8_68_21 | reverse complement strand
GCCGCGAGCGCGTCGTCGCGTTTCCGAAGCGCCGAGAGATCGTCGTCGACCGGCCGACGCAGTACACCCGCGCGCGGCTCTCGCAGTTCGCCAACCTCGTCGACACCACCGGCACCGAGCCGGGAACCCGCGGCTACCTCTACCGGATCAGACAGGAGGACGTGTGGGCCGCGCCGTTCGACGACGCCGACGCGCTCGTGGGCGCGCTCCGCTCGGTGCTGCCGCGGCGCGACGATCACCTCGAGAAGTGGGTACGCGACCAGTGGCGGCGCGCGCACCGCTTCCGGCTGTACACCCACGCGGACGGATACGTCGTCCTCGAAGCTGCCTCCGAGAACCTGCTGGGGAACGTCGCGGACCAGCACCTTGACGACGACCACCTCCGCGCGCCGATCTCCGACACCGAAGCGTGGGTCAACGAGGACGCGGTCGCCCCGGTCAAACGCGCGCTCTACGACGCCGGCTACCCGGTCGAGGACGACCGCGACCTAGAGACCGGCGACCCGGTCGAGATCGATCTCACAACCGAACTGCGGGACTATCAGGAGACGTGGGTGGAGACGTTCCTCGACCGCAAGTCCGGCGTGTACGTCGGGCCGCCCGGATCCGGGAAGACCGTCGCCGCGATCGCGACGATCGCCGCGGTCGGCGGCGAGACGCTGATACTGGTCCCCTCCCGCGAACTTGCCGACCAGTGGCGCGAGGAGCTGATCGCCCACTCCACGGTCGACCCCGCGGATGTGGGGCTATACCACGGGGGGACGAAGGAGATCCGCCCTGTCACGATCGCGACCTACCAGATCGCCGGGATGGACCGCCACCGGAGCCTCTTCGACTCCCGCGAGTGGGGCCTGATATGTTTCGACGAGGCCCACCACGTCACTGCCCCCGTCTACTCCCGCACCGCCGAGCTACAGAGCAAACACCGGCTCGGGCTCTCGGCGACGCCGGTCAGCGAGACTGGCAGCGAAGAGGAGATCTACACGCTGATCGGGGGACCGATCGGCGCGGACTGGGACTCACTGTTCGAGGCCGGCTTCGTTCAGGAGCCGGAAGTAGAGATCCGGTACGTCCCGTGGCGCGACGAGCTGGCGCAAAGCGAGTACGCTGCCGCGGACGGCCGGGAGCGCAGACGCGTCGCGGCCGAGAACCCCGCGAAGATCGAAGAGATCCGCTACCTGCTCGCGGCCCACCGGGACAAGAAGGCGCTCGTCTTCGTCGAGTACCTCGACCACGGCGAGGCCGTCGCGGACGCGCTCGACGCCCCCTTCGTCAGCGGCGAGACCCCCCACCACGAGCGCGCCGAACTGTTCCGCCGGTTCCGGGCCGACGGCGACGCGGCGAGCGACTCAGACGGCGACCCGAGGGACGATGCCGGCGGCGTGCGCGACGACGACCTCGACGTCCTCGTCGTCTCCCGGGTTGGCGACGAGGGGATCGACCTCCCGAACGCCGAACTCGCGGTCGTCGCGAGCGGGCTGGGCGGCTCCAGGCGACAGGGATCGCAGCGCGCCGGGCGGACGATGCGGCCGAACGGCTCCGCGCTCGTCTACGTCCTCGCGACGCGCGGGTCGAGCGAGGAGGAGTTCGCCCAGCGGCAGATGCGCCACCTCGGGCGGAAGGGCGTCCGCGTCCGCGAGACGAACGTCGCGGAGTAGTCCGGGGGGGGCTACTCGCCTCGCTTCGTGGTCTGGCCGAATTGAAGCGGGGGCGTCAGAGCGCGTTCGCCAACCGCTCGGCCGCGTCTTCGAGTTCGCCCTCGTTCTCGATGAACCGAACGGGCGCGTTCTGGTCTCTCGCGTACTGAAGGGCCGCTGACCGGTTGAGGTCCTGCTCGAAGTCGATCGTACGTTCCGTGACCCCGTCGCGGTCGCTCTCGCGCCGGCGTTCGAGGACCGTCTCCGGGTCCGCCTCCACGAGGACGAACGCGTCCGGCGAGATGTCGTGGAGTACTTCTACGGGTAATCCTTGGACGTAGCCCTCCAGCGTTTCGACCGCGAGGTGCGTCGAGAGGATAACGTTCGTCGTCGCTGCCTCTCGGGCGACAAACTCGCCCGCGCGACGCTGGAGGCGGCGGGTTTCGGTCTGCGAGAGCGTGCCGAGTTGGGCCCGCTCTGTCGTGATCCCCATCGTCGCCGCCTGTTCGAGCATCACGTCACCGAAGTTGATCAGCTTGTACCCGTCCCCGAGTCCGCGCCTGACCGCCTGACAGACGCTGGAGAGACCGACGCCGTTGACTCCCGACACGAGCGTGACGGACATCAAAAACTCACCTCGCTTTCCTCATCTCCCGGCATGCCACCGCGGTCGTCGTAGTAGCGGCGGCCGATGAACTGAGCGCCGACGAGCATCATCAGCGCGTCGTAGAGGTCGTCGACCGAATCGAACGTCTCGACGTCGGACCGCTCGATGACCGTTCGAATCGTCGTGGACTCTCCGTCCGGCGGTGACAGCTCCGTTTCACCGACCGTCTCCAGCACCTCGTCTCGCGACGCCGGAAAGTGTAGTTTCCTCGCGAACAGGTCACGCGTCTCTGGCAAGCGCATACACATCACATGACAGCGTACGTGAAGATAAGTGTACGTGTAAATCGCCTCGGAGTCAAGCCCCGAGGCTTTCGCATGGACTCCCGTTCTATGCCTCGGTAGAGGCAGGGGGCACGTACTCCCCGCTTACGTTCAGTGTCCCGCGATTCAAGCGCACATCTACGGGTGCGCCTCCGTCGCCTGCGTTTTGCCTGCGGCGGAGATACTGCAAACCGATGTTCTTGGAGGCGTTGTAGTCCGCGTGGTTCTCGTACCCGCACTGCTGGCACTCGAAGGATTCGCCCGACCGATTATCGTCGTGGTTGACATCCTCCCCGCCCTGAAGGGCGAGGATTCCAGCGTGGGACAGCGGGCCGGTCCCGTGTCCCCGCTGGCAACTTTTCGCTTGCCGGATGGGGTCCGGCGAGGCGATACCGGGTTTGTGCGCGATACGTCGGCCCCGCGAGGGGTGTGGCGTGTTGCGCGTCCATTCGGACGCGGTATCCGCTTGTACCGTGTATCCCGTTCGTCTCGGAGAGAC
>PXST01000030.1 GCA_003023405.1 Halobacteriales archaeon SW_8_68_21 | reverse complement strand
CGCGGTCCGCGAGGCGGTCGAGGCGCACAACGAGCGCCTGATGCGGGCCGAGCCGAACCAGACGGCCGCGTTTCCGGTCACCGTCACGCTGCGGTACGTCGGTCGAACCACCGAGTTCGACGACGGCGCGACGCTCGGCGGGAGCGACGGCGACGACGGGGCCGGCTCGGGAGACGGCGCTGGAGGCGGTGGGGGAGACGGCAGCGACGGTAGCGGTGACGCGACGATCGGCGACGGCGAGACCGACTCGGGAGACGGTGGACGAGACGCCGACGCGGGGTCGGACGACGACGGCGGGTTCGCGGTGCCGTCGATGGGCGGCGGTGCCTTCGGCGCGGACACGATCGGGTCGCCCGGGTCGATCACGCCGCCGTTCCCGTTCACCTCGCTGCTGTTAGCGTTCGCCTTCCTCGTGCCGATGAACTTCCTGATCCAGGCGTACGGCTCGTCGATCCTCGACGAGCGGACGAACCGACGCGGGGAGCCGCTGTTGGTAACCCCGCTGTCGCCGGCGGAAATCGTCGCCGGCAAGACGCTACCGTACGCCGCGGCCGCCGCGGTCGTCACGACGCTCATCGCGCTGGCGGTCGGCGGGGGGCCGCTCTCCGTGTTCGCCGTGGCCCCGGTCGCGGCGGCGTTTCTCGGGGCGACCTTCGTCGGCGCGATGTTCGCGCGGTCGTTCAAGGAACTGACCTTCGTCACGGTGGGCGTGAGCGTCCTGTTGACGACCTACGCGTTCGTGCCGGCCATCTTCACGAACGTGACCCCCGTCGCGCTCGTCTCGCCGCTGACGCTCGTCGTCTTCGACCTCCAGGGGGAGGCCGTCTCCGCCGGGGAGGCGCTCTTCTCGACGGTGCCGATGGGCGTGGGCTCGGCGCTACTCTTCGGTCTCGGACTCGGGGTCTACCGCGAGGAGGACATGTTCTCACAGAAGCCCGTGTCGCGGAAGTTCCTCGACGCGCTGGCGGTGCGGCTCTCTCCCGTCCCCGCCGGCGGCGGACTCGTGCGGCGCGACCGACTCCGCGCGCTCGGTTCGGTCGCGTTCCTCACGGCCTGTGCGATCCCCTTCGTGTTCGTCGCGGAGCTACTGGCAGTCGCCGTGCTGTTCGCGTTGCCGGTCACGGTGTCGATCCCGGTGCTGCTCGTGACGATCGCGTTGGTCGAGGAGGTCGCAAAGAGCGTCGGCCTGTACGCCGGGTTCGAGCGGGGCGTCTTCGACCGCGGCGTCTTCGAGCGGCCGGACGGTGACGGCGGAGGCGGTGGGGGCAGCGGAGACGGCGTCGCGCTCGCGGTCGGCGTCGCCTCGGGGACCGGCTTCTTCCTCGCGGAGAAGGCTACTGCGGTCGTCCAGGCGGTCGGCCTCACCGACCTGTTCTTGGGTCGCGCCGCCTTCGCCGACGTGGCGGGCCTCTCGGGGCTGCCGGCGCTCGCGCTCGCGGCGCTCTTTTTCGCGCCCTTCGTCCTTCACGTGATCACGACGAGCGTCGCGAGCCTCGGCGCGAGCCGCGGGCGGACCGCTTACGCGGTCGCGCTCGCGCTGGCGACCCTCGGCCACGCCGCGTACAACGTCGGGGTGGTGAGCCTTGGATAGCCGCCTGACGATCGCCGGGCGGGAGCTGGCCGGGCTGCGCGCTGAGAAGACGATCCTGTTGGCGATCGGGATCCAGCTTTTCATCGCGATGTTCTCGTCGTTCCTCGTCGTCGGGCTGGTCTCGATGTACGACCCGGGCGCGCTCGACGGGGCGGAGATCGAGGTCGCGGCCGCGGGCGACGCCGTCGAGGACATAGAGCGCGCCGCCGCGGAGGTCTCCGGGGCCTCCGTCACGCGGTACGCCGACGCGGACGCGGCGCGGGGCGCGTTCGAGCGGAACGCGGCCGACGCGGTGGTGGTCGCGACTCGCACGGAGTCCGGCCGGGTGTCGACCGTCGTCACCGCGCCGGACGCCACGGTCGAGACGACGGTGATCGTGGTACAGCTACGCGAGTTGCTGCGGACCTACGAGCTGGACGAGCGCGACCGTCGGGCCTCGTTCCTCGATAAGTCCCCCCTTCCGCTCCCCGACCGGGGCGAGACCAGCCCGTACTTCTCGTTCATCTACACCGTGTTGATCCCGGTGTTGGTGTTCCTCCCCGTGTTCATCTCGGGCTCACTCGTCGTCGACTCGATCACCGAGGAGTTAGATCGGGGGACATTGGAGTTGCTCCGGGTCGCGCCCGTCACGCTCGTCGAGATCGTCGACGGGAAGGCGGCCGCGGCGGTCGGGATCGCGCCGGGACAGGCGCTGTTGTGGCTCCTCCTCTTGAAGGCGAACGGCACGTCGGTCGCGAACGTCGGCCCGATACTGGCGCTGATGACCGCGCTCACGACGCTCGTCGTCGCCGTCGCGGTCGGGGTCGCGGCGGTCGCGCCCGACCGCCGGGCGGCGCAGCTGCTCTACTCGGTCGCGGTCCTCGTGCTGTTCGGCGGCGCGACCGCCATTGCCGGCGGCCCCGCGAACGCGGTGGCGCGGCTGGCCATCGACAGCGCGGACGCGACGACGGGGCTTCTCGTGGTGGCGTACGCGGGCATCGCGGCGGCCGCGTACCTCGGCGTCCGCCGCGTCGTCGCCGCGGAGGGATTCGGTCGGTGAGCCGCCGGGCCGACCGGCCCGGGGGCTACGACCGCCCGCCGATCCGCTCGTCGAGCTGCGTCGCCGTCGGGAGCCCCCAGCCGTACACCACTGCGAGGAGCCGGACGCCGACGGTCACCGAGGCGCACGTCGCGGCCGCGAGGCCGGAGCCCGCGCCGAGCGTTCCGACCAGCCAGTAGGCGACGCCGCCCAACACGGCACAGCTCGCGTAGAAGTCCTCGAAGAGGATGAACGGGGGCCGATCGAGGAGCACGTCGGCCAGCGCGCCGCCGCCGACGGCGTTGATCGTCGCAACCGCGATCACGCCGAACGCGGACACCCCGGCGTCGGTCGCGACGATCGCGCCCGTGGTGGCGAAGGCCGCGAGCCCGACGGCGTCCGCCGCGACCGTCAGGGGGTGTTCGTCCGGGGAGGCGAGCCGCGCGCTCAGCCCCACCGCGAGGGCGACGCCGATCAGCCCGAGGAGGATCTCGACCGGCGAGCGGAGCGCGAGCGGGACGCGGGCGACGAGGAGGTCGCGGGTGACGCCGCCGGCGAACGCCATCGCCAGTCCGACGACCGCGACGCCGAAGAGGTCGAACTCCTCGCGGACCGCCTTGCTCGCGCCGACCAGCGCGAACGCGACCAGCCCGACCGTGTTCATCGCCGCGAACGGGTCCCCGAAGAGGACCGTCAGAACGCTCCGCATCACCCGCCGAACGCGCCGAGGCTCGACTGTAGCTCCCGCTCGGGTACCGCGTCGGTCAGCTCGTGGCCGACGAGGTCGCGCGCGTCGACGGCGTACGTCGACCCGCCGCGGTCGAGGACGAGCACCCGTCCTTTCCAGCCGCGGACGGTCCCCGCGGCCATCGTCTCCGCGACGGGGCGCTCGGTCAGGTCGAGTCCGTAGTCGAACTCGAACCGCTCGATCGGGTCGAACCGATCGAGCAGCGTCTCCCACGCGGCCTCGTTGACCGCGCGCCCGAACCCGTCGAGCTTCGTCGGGACGCGGACGCGGTCGACGAGGTCGTCGCCGGCGGCCAACTCGGACTCCACCTCGCGGGCGATCCGGCCGTCCGGGAACGTCCGAACGTGCGCCGCGCGGTCCGCCCCCTGCTCGCGGAGGCGCGTGTCCAGCCGCCACTCGCGGGTGACACCCACTTTCAGCACGTCGGGCGCGAACGCGGCGAGGTACATCGCGTGCGACTCGTGGCAGTCCATTTCGTCTTTCAGACACGTTCCGGTACACCGCGCGCACACCCAGACGTGGCTGTGGTCGTCGCAGTGGGGCGCGTCGGGCGCGTCGCAGGCGACGTGGTCGCCGTCGTGAACGGTCCCCGCGCAGCACCGCTCGCCGAGGCCGAAGGCGAGTTCGGTCCCCGGGTCCGCCTCGACGTAGTCGACGCTCCCCCCGCTCGCGACGTAGAGTCCGCCGCCGACGGGTCCGTTCGGGTCCGACGGCTCGTCCGTCGAACCGTCGTCCGACCCCGAGGAACCGCTCGCGACGCCCGTTTCGTAGCCGACGACCTGCACGCCGAGCGGTACGGGGAGCCGAGGCTTATAGCCGTCGTCGGGCGGCGAGGTATCTTGTCTGAAGGCGACGCAAACGCGACCGTGCCCGACGCGGCGCTCGCGGTCGGAATCCAGTTCGCGGTCGTCACGTACGCGGGCGTCGCGCTCGGCGAGGGCCGCCGCGACGAGTCGGAGCCGGCCGCGGCCTGACCCCCGCTCCCCCGGCCGCAGCCTGAGTCTCACGCGTCTGTCTCCTCGCCGTGGACCGCGCGCTCGACGGCCGCCGCCAGTCGCTCGCGCGTCCGGTGGCTGGACTCGGCGTCGGTCGCGATCTCGATCAGGTGCGACCCCGTCGCCTCGTGAGCGCGGGAGACGGCGGCGGCGACATCGTCGGCGACCGCCGCGCGCTCTGCCGGGTCCGCGCCGCGGTCCGCGAGCGCGTCGGGACGCGCGTCGATCCGGGCGTATTCGAGCCCGTAAAGCTCCGAGAGCGGCTCGAACGCCAGCCCGTGCGGCGTCTTGAACGACTCGGTGAACGGGGGTTCGAACGCCTCGATCGGCAGTCGATGGAAGATGCCGCCGCCGTCGTTGTTGAGGACCACTACCGTCGCGTCGACGTCGCACCGGTCGACCGCGAGCAGCCCGTTCGCGTCGTGGTACAGGGCGAGGTCACCGAGGACGAGCGTGAGGTCGTCCGTCGTCCCGGCCCCCGCGCCGAGCGCGCTGGAGACGACGCCGTCGATGCCGGAGACGCCGCGGTTCCCGAGGGCGGTGACGTTCGCTGTCGTCGGCCCGACGAAGCGGTCGAGGTCGCGGACGGGCATCGAATTGGAGACGAAAAGCGTCGCGGGGTCGGGGAGCGCGCCCGCGACCGCGCGGAGCGCGTCGCCCTCGTGGAACCCGAGGTTGGATCGGCTTGACTCGCCGTCTGTGGTCGCGTCGGCGTCGCTCGCGGCAACGTCACTTGGGTCGGTCTCGCGGGCGTGAATCGCCTCGGCTGCCCGGTCCGCTTCCTCCCACTGCGCGCGCCAGTCTGGGTCCCCGCTCCCGCCCGCGACGAGTCGCGAAAGGCGGGCGCAGAGCCGGCTCGGTTCGGCGACGACGAGGTCGGTCGCGGCGAACTCCGCCTCGCGCCAGCGGCCGGCGGGGTCGACCTGATACTGGTCGGCCCCCGTCTCGGCGAGGTACTTCCGGAGCCGCTTCGAGGTCGGCGACGCGCCGAGCCGGAGGACCGCGTCGGGGTCGGCCCAGTCGCTCCCGCGGGTCTCCGTCTCGGCGTCCGACGCGCCGCCCGCGAGGTCGGCGGAGAGGTACGCGTCGTACGCGCCGACGACGGGCGCGACGCGCGAGTGGCCCCCGTACCGGATCCCCGAGAGGGGGTCGGCAAGCACGGGGAACCCGGTCGCGTGCGCGAGCGCTGTGACCGACTCCGGATCGATCCCGGGCGGGTCGGCGGGACCCGCGACGATCAGCCCGCGGTCGGCGTCGCTCAGGGCGGCTGCGAGCGCGCGGAGTTCGTCGTCGCCCGGTTCGGGCGCGCCGGGGGTCACGTCGACGTAGGGACCGTCGCGCCCGCGCTCGGCCGCCGCCGGGAGGTCGTCGGGCACGTCCCTTGAGACCGGCGTCGGCTCCAACGGCTTCTCGAAGGGGACGTTGAGGTGGACCGGTCCCCGGTCGGTCCCCTCCGCGGCCGCGACGGCGCGGGCGACGGTGGTGCGGAGCGACCGGAGCGCTCGGTCGTCCGCGGCCGGCTCCGGGAGGTCCTTGTAGTACCGGACGGCGTCGCCGTACAGCTTCTCCTGATCCGCGGTCTGGTTCGCGCCGGAGTCGCGAAGCTCCGGCGGGCGGTCGGCGGTGAGCGCGAGCAGGGGAACGCGGGCCTCGCTCGCCTCCATCACGGCCGGGTGGTAGTTGGCGGCGGCGGTGCCGGAGGTACAGATCAGCGGCGTCACCCGGCCGGTCCGCCGGGCGCGGCCGAGCGCGAAGTACGCGGCGGAGCGCTCGTCGAGCTGCGAGAACACGCGGAGCTCGTCGTGGCCCGCGGCGGCGACGGTCAGCGGCGTCGAGCGACTGCCCGGCGAGGCGACGACGGCGTCGACGCCCGCGGCGACGAGTTCGTCGACGAGCGCGTTCGCCCACAGGACGTTCCGGTTCGGCGCGGTCATTACCGCCGCTTCGGTCTCCGGCGTAAATACTCCGGCGGGTTCGGTCGCGGGGCGGGGTTCGGTCGCGGGGCGAGGTTCGGTCGTAGGGAAGTCGCCCTCGGGCCTCACTCCGACTCGGCTTCCCGGCCGGTCACCTTTCGGATACAAGAGGAGCCGAACGGCCCGAGTTCGCCGGCGTCCAGCCGGACGAAGTGGCCGGTGGAGATGGACGCGCCGCACCGCCGGCACTCGAAGTCGCCCTCGCGGGCGACGACCTGACTGTCGTACTCGACGTACGTGCCGCCCCGCTGAATCCGGAGTCGAGCGCCGTCGCGGTCGACGACCCCGCGCTTCTCGGCGGCGTCGAGGATGTTCCGGGTGAGCGCGGGGCTGGTCGTGATCGTTTCGATCCGGTCGACGGCCGCGGCGAGGTCGAGCTCCTCGCGTTCGAGGTGCGCCAGCAGCTCGACGCCGAGCTCCAGCTTCTCGTCGCGGGTCGACGACTCCGTCACAGCCGGCGAAAGGGCGCGGTCGCTCTTAAGTCGGCGGGCTGCCGGTCCGGTCGCGGACCGAACTGCTCGCCGGGTCGGGTCTCCAGCGACCGGTGTCCTCCGCCGAACCGCACCTCTGTCGACCGGCAGCTTCACGTCTCTCGACCGACAGGTAGAGTCGTGAGTCGATCCCGCGACCGGGACCGGCGTCGTCTCGCCTATCGCAGCCGCCCCAACGAGTTCTACTGGCTGTGGATCACGGCGACCGCGACGTACGGCGTCGGGGACGTGGTCTCCACGATCGCCTTCCTGCGGTACGTCCCGACGATCGAGGAGGCGAACCCGGTCGTGGCGTTCTCGCTGGAGTCGTTCGGGCTCTCCGGACTCGTCGCGCTGAAGATCGTCGTCTACCTCGTCATGCTCTGGATCAGCGTCGAGGGGGCACGCGAGGGGGACGGTCTGCTGTACTACTTCCCGCCGGTGCTGCTCACGGCGACCGGGACGTACCTCACCGCGAGCAACGTCCGGCTACTGTGGGTCGCGTGAGCGGCGATGGCAGTGACGGAAGCGACGGAAGCGACGGCTCTGGCGGAAGCGACGGCTCCGACGGATCTGACGGGTCCGACGGCGGGGACGGCGGCGACACGCAGTACCTCGGCGAGGAGCCGGACTACGGCGGCTGGTTCGACGACGCTAACAACTACGAACAGACCGTCGACGCCACCGGGCAAGACCAGGTCACGGTCGACGTCGGCGCGAGAAGCGGCCTCGCGTTCGGTCCGGCTGCGGTGGCGGTAAGTCCCGGGACCACCGTCGTCTGAGAGTGGACTGGTCAGGGCGGGAGCCACAACGTCGCCGCGGAGTTGAGCGACTTCGAGAGCGAGACCGTGAGCGAGGAGGGACATACCTTCGAGTACACGTTCGAGGAGACGGAGACGTACGAGTACGTCTGTACGCCCCACCGCTCGGTCGGAATAAAAGGCGTTGTCGTCGTCCAGTAGCGCCCCGGCGACCCGAAACGTCTTTTCGCCCCGCGGAGAAGCGGCGGTATGTTCGGGACAAGCGGCGTGCGGGGCCGCGTCGGCGAGGAAGTCACGGCCGCGCTGGCGCTCGACATCGGGCGCGCGCTGGCGACGGACGGCGCGGAGACGGTCGTGGTCGGGCGCGACGCCCGCGACAGCGGCGCGATGCTCGTGCGTGCGCTCCTCGCGGGGCTCACCGAATGCGGGGCCGACGCGGTCGATGTCGGCGTCGAGGCGACGCCCACGGTGGCCCGTGCCGTCGCCCGCGAGGGCGCGGACGCCGGCGTCGTCGTCACCGCCTCGCACAACCCCGCGCCCGACAACGGGATCAAGCTCTGGACGGCGTCCGGGCGCGCGTTCGACGGGGAGCGCAACGATCGCATCGCCGAGACCGTCGAGGCGGCGGCGTTCGACTTCGCCGGCCACGACGGGATCGGCACGGTCGAAGAGCGCGACGTGGTCGCGGGCGGCGACGCCCGACGCGCTCACGAGCGCGTCCTCCGCGAGGCCGTCCCGCTGCCGGACGACCTCTCCGTCGTCGTCGACATCGGGAACGGCGTCGGGCGCGTCACCGCCGACGCGCTCCACGCGGCCGGCTGCGACGTGGAGACGCTCAACGCCCAGCGTGACGGGCGGTTCCCCGGACGGCCGAGCGAGC
This sequence comes from Halobacteriales archaeon SW_8_68_21, assembly GCA_003023405.1. Taxonomy (GTDB): domain Archaea; phylum Halobacteriota; class Halobacteria; order Halobacteriales; family Haloferacaceae; genus Halorubrum. The sequence goes on along the minus strand of PXST01000030.1, from coordinate 4,357 downwards.
CGACCGCGGAAAACTGCGAGACCGCCTGCGAGGTCGTCGCGGCGACCGACGCCGACCTCGGCGTCGTCCACGACGGCGACGCCGACCGAATGATGGCGATCGACGAGCGCGGCCGGTTCGTCGCCGGCGACGCGCTACTCGCGCTGTTCGCGCGACGCGAGGCGGGTCGAGGCGACCGCGTGGCGGTCCCGGTCGACACGAGCCTCCTCGTCGCCGACGCGCTCGCAGAGGTCGATGCCGACGTGACGTACACGCCCGTCGGCGACGCGCACGTCGCCGCGGAAACGGCGAAGCCCGAGGTGGTGTTCGGCGGCGAACCCAGCGGGGCGTGGATCTGGCCCGCACAGACCCGGTGTCCGGACGGTCCCCTCGCGGCTTGTACCCTCGCCGCGCTGGTGGGCGCGGAGGGGTCGCTGGCGGCGCTCGTCGACGACCTTCCCGCGTACCCGATCCGGCGGGACTCGGTGCGAACCGAGGCGAAGCGGGCGATCGTCGAGCGCATCGCCGATCTCGTGGACGAGGAGTACGGCGACATCTCGACGCTCGACGGGGTCCGCGTGGAGACGGAGACGAGTTGGTTCCTCGTGCGCGCGAGCGGCACCGAGCCGCTGGTGCGGATCACCGCCGAGGCGCGTTCGGAGGACGACGCCGCCGAACTGTTCGAGACCGCACGAGACCTCGTCGCCCGCGGTCGAGACTCCTTGTGAACCGCCTCGGGGTCACGCGCCGCGGCACTCGCCTTGGTTATTTGTGGATCACGCGTCCGTGTCGTGAAGCGTCTCGACTCGGTCACTGACCCAGTCGAGGACGGTGAACAGCACCGTGAGGTGATGGTCGCCCGGCGAAACGGGATCCGGATCGCCCGCGTCTGGTGGCGGATGAAAGTGCGTTCTCAGGGCAGTCGTTTTCGGATGTCGGTCCCAGCGACACTGGTACCGAGAGTCGCCGTGCGTTTCGACGTAGTGGAGGTAGTACTCGTCGGTGACGAACCAGTGGACGTCGATCCGGGCGGCCTCGACCGAGTCCGGATAGGCGTCCGCGTCGAGAGCGACCCGGAGCGAGCGCGGCGAGAGGCTGTCCGGTTCAAACGTCCACTCGTCGGCGAGCGGATGCGTCACGGCCCGGCGACCGAGCGCTCGCATCGTCGTTCTATCGAGACGGCCACCTGTTCCGGCGTCGCGGTCGTCGTCCATCCGACGGGATCAGGCGGACGCCTCGATGTCGCCGTCGCCGTGTCGGCCACTCGCCCGCGAGACGGCCCGTTGTAGCAGTTCGACGTCGTGTCTGACCGTCCGCCAGCGCGCCAGCGCCTCCAAGCGGTCGTGGATCTCCCCGTGGGTCGCGTCCCCGAGTTGTCCCGCTGGGACGGCGTCCGGATCGGGAACGCCGAACTCGCGTTGAAGATCGGCATCCTCGTCGAGGAGACGCTCGACTCGGGAGCGGAGTTCCTCGGACGTGTGTTCTGCGGCAAGTCGCTCGATGCGCTTCCACTGAAAGTACGACTCGTTGCGTCGGTACTCTACCGGCCGGTCGCCGCGCCGGTCGACGACACCCATCTCGGCCAGCTGTCCGAGCGCGTTTCGAGCCCCGTCCGGGGAACACCGCGCTCGGTCCGCGACGACATCCGCCGGCTGATACGCCGTCAAACCGGTCACCACGTCGTACACCCGCTGGAACGTGGTCCGGTCGTTCACCCACGTCGCTTCCGCCTCGTTCGGATCGCGACCGGACGAACTGTCGCTGCTCATACCGATGCTACACGCCAATATTGGATATATCTTCCGTAGCAGATATTTATCTTGTAATGTCGATCACGGCTCGAATCGACTCACGCCACGCCCGTCTCTCTTATCGCGATTCGCCTCCTCGTGAAAAACTATAACCCGGTCACCCGTTGGTGGTGCGTATGTACGGAGTCGTGCTCGCGGCCGGCCGCGGGACCCGGATGCGGCCGCTGACGGACCGCCGACCGAAACCGCTGCTACCGGTCGGAGACCGCTCGCTGCTCGAACGCGTGTTCGAAACGGCCCGCAAGGTCGTCGACGAGTTCGTCGTCGTGACGGGGTACCGCGGCGACGCGATCCGCGATAGCATGGGCGAGTCGTACCGCGGTCGACCGGTCCGTTACGTCGAACAGGCCGAGGCGCTGGGGACCGCCCACGCCGTGGCGCAGGCCGAACCGGTCGTCGATGACGACTTCCTCGTACTCAACGGCGACGTGGTCGTGGACGCGTCGCTCCCGCGTGCGCTCGCCAATGCCGGCGCGCCGGCGATCGCCGCCACCGAGGTCGCGGATCCGCGGGCGTACGGCGTGCTCTCGACCGCGGACGACGGGTCGCTCGCGGGCATCGTCGAGAAACCCGACGACCCGTCGACGAACCTCGCGAACGTCGGCTGCTACGCGTTCGAACCGGAGGTGTTCGAGTACATCGAGGAGACGCCCGAAAGCGAGCGCGGCGAGTACGAGATCACGACGACGATCGACCTCCTGCTCGGTAACGGTCGCCGGATCGACGTGGCGCGGTACGACGGCACGTGGCTCGACGTGGGTCGCCCGTGGGATCTCCTCGAAGCGAACGAACTGGCGCTCGCGAAACTCGACGAGGGAGACGGCGCGACCGACGCGACCGACGCGATCGCCGGTACCGTCGAAGACGACGTCCACCTCCACGGCCCGGTGGTCGTCGAGGAGGGCGCTCGGCTCCGCTCCGGCGTCTACGTCGAAGGACCGGCGCTGATCCGCGAGGGGGCCGACGTGGGACCGAACGCGTACGTCCGCGGATCGACCGTGATCGGCCCGAACGCTCGCGTCGGTCACGCGGTCGAGGTGAAGAACTCGGTGCTGATGAGCGACGCGTCGGTCGGCCACCTCTCGTACGTCGGCGACTCGGTGTTGGGCCGCGGGGTCAACTTCGGCGCGGGGACGAACGTCGCGAACCTGCGACACGACGGCGAAAACGTCTGGATGGGGGTAAAAGGCGACCGCGTCGACACCGGTCGCCGGAAGCTCGGCGCAATACTCGGCGACGGCGTGAAGACGGGGATCAACGCCTCGCTGAACGCCGGCCTCAAAGTCGGCGCTGGCGAGACGGTCGGACCGGGCGAGACGGTGACCCGCGACCGGCTCTCGGACTGACGGCTGTCTGCGGCTCGCGGCCGCCGGCATGGCTTCTCGTGTGAGCTTCTCGCGTGACATCGACACGCGTGAAGATCACCGGCGTCGAGAGGTCTCGCGTACAAGTTATATTATCAACATGTCTCCGTCTCCGCGAGTGATTTAAACCGCGGGCTAATGAGGATTGGAGTATGTCCGACGACTCCGTGACCGCCGTGATCCTCGCCGCGGGCGAGGGACGGCGGTTAACGCCATTGACGAACCGACGCCCGAAGCCGATGGTTCCCGTGGCGAATCGCCCCCTCTTGGAACACGTCGTCGAGGCCGTCTCGGCGACGGCGATCGACAGGATCGTCCTCGTCGTCGGCTACCGTCAAGAACGCATCCGGAACCACTTCGGCGACGGCGACGACTGGGGCGTGACGATCGAGTACGTCGAACAGGCGACCCAGCTCGGGACCGGCCACGCCGTGTTACAGGCCGAACCGGTCGTCGACGGTCCCTTCGTCGTACTCAACGGAGATCGAATCGTCGACTCCGATGTCGTCTCGCAGCTCCGCAACCGGGCGCGCGACGGCAACTGTCCCGCGGTGGCGGTCACGACCGCGGCGAACCCGCGCGAGTACGGCGTCGTGAGCCTCGACGGCGACCGCGTCACGGGTATCGAGGAGAAGCCCGAGGGACCCGTCGAGACGAATCGGATCAACGCCGGCGTCTACGCCTTTTCCCCGGCCGTCTTTGACGCGATCCGCGAGACGCATGCGCCCGGCGAGCTGGCGATCACCGCGACGCTCAACGACCTCGCGGCGAACGGGACGCTCTCGGCGGTCCAATATGACGGGCGCTGGCTGGACGTGTCGAACCTCTGGGACCTGCTGACCGTCAACGCGGCGCTGATCGACGAGTCCGCGGCGGCGGCCGCTGGCGGGGCCGCGCTCGGCGACTCGGTGACGGTCGCCGACGACACCGCGCTCGCGGGCAATGTTCGCGTCGGGCCGAACGTCACGATCGGCGGCAGCACCGCGGTCGGCAGCAACGCGACGATCGAGGCCGGCGCAGTCGTCGAGAACAGCGTGATCTTCCCCGATGCCGTGATCGGGGCTGGGGCGGTGGTGCGCGACGCGGTCGTCGCCAGCAACGCGCGAATCGGCCCGAACGCGACGGTCGCCGGTGGGCCGGCGACGGTCGTCGTCGGCGACGCGGTCCATCACGGCGTCGAACTCGGCGGCGTCCTCGGAGATA
>PXST01000029.1 GCA_003023405.1 Halobacteriales archaeon SW_8_68_21 | reverse complement strand
CTCGCGCGTACTCCTCGCGACCGCCTTCGGCGGCCGCTCGCAGGCACGCGCCAACCGCACGGCGTATAGTTATAAACAGCCGCCGCAGTCGCGGGTAACGACTGATAAATGGCTCACTCGTCCGTTTCGCCGTCCCGCAGCCTGTCGACGAGGTCCCGGAGCGTCGCGAGCGGGTACTGGCCGGGCGCGGTCGCGTCCGCGGCGTCGATAGGCGCGTAGCCGATCTTTGAGCCGTAGACGGGCGCGACCGCGCGGGTGTGACGACCCGGCTCGCCCATACACATCGCCGCGACGCGGTGTCCGGCGGCGGTCGTCTCGTGGGTGGCCTCCAGTACGGCGAGCGCGTCGGCCGGGGCGGTCGCGGTCGTCGCCAGTTTCCCCACGTCGCCCTCGCCCGCGGCGTCCGCGAGCAGGTCGACGAGCGCGGCGGGTTCGGGGGTCGACTCGAAGTCGTGAACGGACGCGACCACGTCGACGCCCACCTCGCGGGCGGTCTCGCGGAGCGCGGTCGCGTGCGACTCCTCGCTCGGGTCCGGGTGGATCCCGCGCAGCGCCGCGAGTTCGATGTCGACTGCGGCGACCGCGTCGTGGCCGACGGCGGTCGAGAGCGCGTCGTACCGGGCGGTCCCGTCGGCCTCGCCGCCCTCCCACGACGCGCGGTTCGTGGCGATCAGCGGAACGTCGCCGTCGTAGCCCGCCAACTGGTCGAGCGGGGCGTCCGCCAGATCCATGCGGAACTCCACCGCGTCGGCGCACTCCCGGGCGCGCGGCTCCTCGGAGAGATCGGCCGTGCTGGCGGCGAGAACGAACTCCTCGAACATACGCGGCTGTTCCGCGCCCGGCGACTTAGCTGGTCCGGTCGAATGGCTGGTCGGATCGAAGTGACCCCTCGGGACGAGTCGGGGGAGAAACGCGCCGAGTTACGCGACGAGGCCGTCCTCGGCCTCCAACAGCTCGTGGTAGCGGTTCCGGATAGTGACCTCGGAGATGTCCGCGACCTCCGACACCGCGGCCTGCGTCGTCTTCTCGTTCGTGAGTAGCGCGGCGGCGTAGACGGCGGCCGCGGCGAGCCCGACCGGCGACTTGCCCGAGTGGACGCCCTTCTCTTTCGCGTTGCGGAGCAGGCTCTTCGCGCGCATCTCGGACTCTTCGGACAGTTCGAGGTCGGAGGCGAACCGGGGGACGTACTGCTCGGGGTCGGCCGGTTTCACTTCGAGCTTCAGCTCGCGGACGACGTATCGGTAGGTCCGGGCGATCTCGGCCTTCTCGACGCGCGACACGTCGGCGATCTCGTCGAGGCTCCGCGGCACGCCGGCCATCCGCGCGGCAGCGTACACGCAGGAGGTGGAGACGCCCTCGATGGAGCGACCGGGGAGGAGGTCCTCGTCGAGCGCGCGGCGGTAGATGACGGAGGCCGTCTCGCGGACGTTGTCCGGGAGGCCCTGCGCGCTCGCCATGCGGTCGATCTCGCCGAGCGCCTGCTTGAGGTTGCGCTCCTTCGAGTCGCGGGTGCGGAACCGCTCGTTCCACTTGCGGAGCCGCTGCATCTTCTGGCGCTGGCGCGCGCCGAGCGACCGACCGTACGCGTCCTTGTCGCGCCAGTCGATGTTCGTCGACAGCCCCTTGTCGTGCATCGTGTTGGTGGTCGGAGCCCCGACGCGGCTCTTCTCGTCTTTCTCGCGGGAGTCGAACGCGCGCCACTCCGGCCCGCGGTCGACTGAGTCCGCCTCGACGACGAGCCCGCAGTCGCTACAGACCGTCTCGCCGTGTTCCTCGTCGTTGATGACGTGACCGCCGCACTCCGGACAGCTCAGTGTCTCGTCGGTGTCTTCCGATTCTTTCTCGGTCGTCTCCGTTCGGGAGCGACTCCTCCGTGTGTGTAGTCGTTCACTCATAGCTCGGTTGCCCCCGGAAACCCAAACTGTCCGGGAGCGATCTTGGTTTATCATCTACGGAACACAACTTAAAACGACCGGAATGTGTCGCTCGAAACCCGACGAAAGGACACGATCTATCACGTGTTTTTGGGATCTGCGGTCAGAGCCGACCCGCCCCCGTCGGGACCGAAACCGTTGAGACGGCCGCGGCCGGATCGAACCGCATGGCACCGCCCCGCGTCGTCTCGCTCGCGCCGAGCGCGACCGCGACCGTCGCCGCGCTCGATGCGACCGACCGGCTCGTCGGTGTCACCGCCCACTGCGATCTCCCGGACGACGCGCCGGGCGGCTCGGCGCACGGGGAGGCGTCGCCGACTGTCGTCGGCGGGTGGCTGAACCCCGACCTCGACCGCGTCGCCGCCCTCGACCCCGATGTCGTCCTCACGAGCGATGCGCTCCAGAGCGACCTCGCCGCCGCCTGCCGCGACCGTGGGTTGGACGTCGCACACCGCGAGCCGGCGACCCTCGACGACGCCGTCGACGGGTTCGCCGCCCGCGGGGACGACGCCGGCCGTCCCGAGGCGGGCGAGCGACTCGCGGCCGACGCCCGCGACCGGCTCGACCGGATCGCCGAGGCAGTCACCGACCGCCCCCGCCCGACCGTCTACTGCGAGGAATGGTCCGACCCGCCGATGGCTGCCGGCAACTGGGTCCCCGACGTGGTGCGCGCCGCGGGCGGGCGCTACCCGTTCGTCGACCCCGGTGAGCGCTCCCGCGAGGTCGACCCCGCCGCCGTCGCCGCCGCCGCCGACCCGGACCGCGTCGTCGTCCACGTCTGCGGACACGGCGACCGCGTCAACCCCGAAACGGTGGCGTCGCGCGACTGGGTCGACGCCCCCGTCAGCGTGATCGACGACTCCCTCCTCAACCAGCCGAGCCCCGCCCTCCTCGACGGCGTCGAACGGCTGGCGCGGTTGCTCCATCCCGAGGCGTTTTCAGCCGCCGGCGACGACGCCGGCACATGACGACCCTGCGAGTCGGCGTCGGCAGCGGGAACCCGGTGAAGCGGCGCGCGGTCGAACTGACGCTCGGCTCCGCGACGGACGCGGACCTCCCGGCCGACCCGTCGGGCGTCGCGATCGAGTCGGTCCCCGTCGACTCCGGCGTGAGCGAACAGCCGACCGGTCACGCGGAGACCGTCGCCGGCGCGGAGAACCGGGCCGCGGCGGTCCTCGAAGTCGACGCCGGATCCCCTTCCGGCTACGACCTCGGCGTCGGAATCGAGGGCGGCGTCGCCGAGTTCGACGGCACCAACGGCCGCTACCTGACCATGTGGGCGGCGGTGACGGACGGCGACCGCGTCGGTCGCGCCGCCGGCCCGAGCCTCGCGCTCCCGACTGACGTCGCCGCCCGGGTCGACGACGGCGAGGAACTCGGCCCCATGATGGACGACCGCCTCGGCGCGGACGGTGTCGCGACGCGCGGCGGCGCGGCCGGCGCGCTCACCGCCGGTCGCGTCGACCGCGCCGAGGCGCTCGCGGCCGCGGTGAGCGGCGCGATCGGTCCGTTCGTCTCGGATCTGTACTGACCCGATCGCGCCGGACGGGCGGGTTCGAAGACCGTACCTAAACGCGGGGGTGGGCCGCCGCTTTCCGCCTTCGATTTCGGGAAAACCGCCCGACCACGGCGTGTTAATCCGACCTACCAACCGCCTTATGTGGAACGCAGACTAGATCCGTGTATGAGTACTGCCCAACCGGACGCGGTCGCAGCCGAACCGGCGGGCCTCTCCGTGAAGCAGGCCCGCATCCTGCGGTATCTCCGCGAGAACGCCGCCGACCGGACGTATTTCAAGTCGCGGCTGATCGCCGACGATCTCGACCTCTCGGCGAAGGAGGTCGGCGCGAACATGGGGGCCGTCGCCGACGCGGCCACCGAGGTCGACGTCGAGAAGTGGGGCTACTCGTCGGGCACGACGTGGATGGTCACCGCCTGACCGCCCGCCGATCTCATCGGTCGGCCGACTCCGCCCGGCGACGGCGTGCGCTACGGGTCGTACGCGACCAGCGACGCCGCGTCGTCGGCGAACGCGACCGTCTCGGCGTCGAAGGAGTCCGCGTACCGGACGACGAGTGTGAGCAGCCGTTCCGGCTCCGTCAGCGCGTAGCCGTCGCTCCGGTCTAACAGCCCTGCGGCCTCGAGGTCGGCGGCCGCGGCGCTTATCGTCGGCCGGGAGACGTCGAGCGCGCCCGCGAGGTCGGCTCCGGTCGCGTCCGGGTCGCGCAACAGCGCGAGGACCATCCCCCGCGGCGTCTCTCGGCGGAGGTAGCCGAGCGCGCGCTTGTCCGTCTCGTCGAACCGGTCCGCCGGGAAGAAGCGCCGGTAGTCGGCGTCCTTCTCCGACTCGATCGCGCCCGCTTCTTCGAGCTTTCGGAGGTGGTACTGCGTCTCGCCGGTGCCGAGCCGGAGGTCGTCGCGGAGCTTCGAAAAGTGCGCGCCGGGGGTCGTCGGCACGTAGCCGCGGATCGCCTCCCGCGTCTCGTTGGCGTCGTCGCCGTCGCTCGCGCTCGCGGTCCCGACGAACGGCGCGGCGGCTCCGACCGCGGCGAACCGCCGGAGCGTGTCGCGCTTTCGGCCGTCGAACCCCTCTGTCACGCTACATATTAGAGTACGTCTCGACAAAAGCACTTCGTTCGGAGACCGAACCGGTGCGAAACGACGGCGTTCGCGGCGTCTCGCGCCGCGTCAGTTCTCCGTCTCCACTTCGGCGTCCGCCTCCTCGTCGTCCATCTCCTGAATGACCTCGTCGGCGGACCTGATGCTCGCGCCGGCGTCGCCCGTCTTCACGGCCTCGGCCTCCTTCTCTAACTCTTCGACGTTCATCTCTGCGGACTCCTCTATCTGGCCGAGGATCTCGTCGATGTCGTCGAGACCGAGCATCTTCCGCGTGTCGGCGTCGAACTCCTTTCCGTCGAGTCCCTCCATCTCCTGAACGTCGGAGCCGGAGAGCGCCTTGCCGTAGCGACCGACGAGACTGGTCAGCTCCTGTGGCAGGACGAACGTCGTCGACTCCCCTTTGCCGATCTCCTCTAAGGTCTCCATGCCGCGCTCGATGATGGCGCGCTCGCCCATCGACTCGGCGGAGCGGGCACGGAGGACCGTCGAGATCGCGTCCCCCTGCGCTTCGAGGATCTGGGACTGCTTTTCACCCTGCGCGCGGATGATGTTGGACTGCTTGTCACCTTCCGCCTGCTCGACCGCGGAGCGCCGTTCCCCCTGCGCTTCGAGGATCATCGCGCGGCGGCGGCGCTCGGCGGAGGTCTGCTGCTCCATCGCCTGCTGGACGTCCTTCGAGGGGTTGACCTCGCGGACCTCCACGCTCTCGACTCGGATCCCCCACTCGTCGGTGGGTTCGTCGAGTTCCTTGCGGATCTTCGCGTTGATCTCCTGACGCTTGTTCAGCGTGTCGTCGAGTTCCATGTCGCCAAGCACCGCGCGGAGCGTGGTCTGTGCAAGGTTCGAGACGGCCTTCTTGTAGTCGTCGACCTCCAAGAACGCCTTCTTTGCGTCCATCACCTTGATGTAGACGACCGCGTCAGCGGTCACTGGAGAGTTGTCGCGCGTGATCGCTTCCTGACGGGGCACGTCGAGTGTCTGGGTCCGCATGTCGAATGGGTACGCCCGCGAGACGAACGGCGGGATGAGGTTGATCCCAGGTTCGAGCAGCTTTCGGTACTCGCCGAAGACGGTGAGCGTCTTCTTCTCGTAGGCGTCGACGATTTCGAACGACTGCCAGAGCGTGACGACCACGAGAAGCAGCGCGAGCAGGCCGACGCTCACGAGCCCGAAACCGAGTTGGAGGGGTATCGGATCCATGCCTCTCGTTTAGGACATCGCACGGTTAATAGTTCGCACGTCGGAGGCCGTCGCTCCGCCGTCTCTCGGTCGGCGCGCGCCGGCGACCGACTCCGCCTCGGTTCCGCGCTCTCCGGCGCGGCTACTCCCCGCCGAAGCGCGCCGCGACGTTCTCCAGTGCCGCCCGGAGCTGTCGCTCGTTGAACCGACGGACCACGGGCGCGCCGAGCCTCGTGAGCGCGTTCTCCGGCAGGTCGTACGTCGCCGCGTACGTCAGCTCCGTTCCGCCCTCGGCGGGCGCGAGTCGGAGGTCGATAGTCCCGGTGAGCCGTCCCCGGAGTTCGAAGGCGTGGCGCTCTGGCGGGTCGTGGACGGTCTGGACGATCTCGCCGTCGACCCCCATCCCCGCCATCCGGTAGGTGTACGAGAGGCGCTTCCCGCCGTTCTCCAGCGGCGCGACGTCCCGCACGTCCGTGAGTCCCGGGGTGATCGCCGCGTGGTTCGCCGGGTCGTCGAGGAACGCGAAGACGGTTTCTGGGGCGGCCGCGACGAGGATCGCGTCGCTCGCGGCGAACGGGTGGTCGCTCATCTCTCCGCGAATCCCCCCGTCGGTCGCCGGGTCATTCGTTCGACCGTGGGTCGACGTACGCCTCGACCAGCTTCCGCTCGGCCGCGCGGAGGTGCTGGTGGAACGTCTGCCGGGTGATCCCCATCCGTTCGGCGATCTCCGAGCCGTCGACCGGGCGGGGCCACTCGAAGTAGCCGTTCAGCTCGGCGGTCTTCAGCGCCGCGCGCTGCCGCTCGGTGAGCTGTTCGTCGACCGCCGCCGCGAACTCCGCGACGGTTCGGTCGCGACTCTCGCGCTCGACGCGCGACCGAAGCTCGACGCTCTCGTACTCGTCGCGGAACACGTCGAGGATCGAACGGATGTCGCGCTCGGGCGGTGCCTCGACCGTCAGCGTCGCCGCGTCCGCAGTTGCGGTCGCCTCAGAGACGACGCCGCCGTGGTCGGCCAACTGCGCGAGCGGCGGCGACTCGGTGACGGTGACGGCGAAGCTGACGGCGTCGGTCGTCTCCGAGACCGGCCGCATCGACTCGACCACCGGCAGCTCCGCGACCCCGCCGAGGTCCACGTCGCCGCCGTCCACCCGGAAGTACAGCTCGCCGGCGTCGTCGTCGAGCCGCGTCGTCCCGAGGTGTTCCACCTCCTCGTCGACCGCGTCGGCGATCCGCGTGAGTGTCGACGACGGGTCACGGATCTCCACGACGATCTCACAGACTCGGTCGGTGGTGAGGATCCGTGTCGTCTCGACCGAGTGGAGACCGTTTGCGATCATCTTCCCGACGGACTCACAGACTTTCCGCTCCCGCCGATCGAGGACGTTCGCGCCGTTCCCGTAGATCCCCAACACGCCGTACCGACGCTTCCCGTACGTGAGCGGGACGACGAGAAGCTGCGTTCCGCCGGCGGACGCCGGCGAGAGCGGACCCCCGTCGTCTCCCTCTATCGACCCGCCCCGGAGCTCCGCCGTCTCGATCGCCTCCCGGACCTCGGCCGGGGTCTCGCCGACGTCGAGCGTCGTCCCCGATTCGACCGCCACGCCGCTTGCGGCGCTCACCTCGAATTTCCCGGTCGCCGAGGAGACCTCTCCGATCCACGCGCCGGCGTACCCCGGTTCGTCGGCGACGACCTCGCAGACCCGCTCCGGGATCACGTCCGGGTCCCAGTTCTCTACGAGGATCCGGCTGATGTCGCTGAGAAGACCGTTCACGCGCCCGAGGAGCCTGTCGAGCGCCCGTCGCTCCGTCGCGAGCTTCTCGGCGCGCTCCTCTGCGAGCCGCTCGGCCGCCTTCCGCTCCGTGACGTCGTTCTGGAACCCGACGTAGTGGGCCAGATCGCCCGCTTCGTCGTAGACGGGAGCAACCGTCAGTTCGTTCCAGAACGGCGTGCCGTCCCGCTGGTAGTTCCGTATCTCGACGGTCACCTGCTCCTCGTTCCCGATCGCCTCCGCGATCTCCTGGACGGTCTCCGGGTCGGTTCCCGGTCCTTGGAGGAACCGTGGGTTCCGGCCAAGGATCTCCTCGGCGGGGTAGCTGGTGTGTTCCCGCCACGCGTCGTTGACGTACACGAGCGGATAGTCGGGGAGGCCCGGGTCGCTGATGCTGATCCCGATCGGCGCGTCCTCGACGGCCCGCGTCACCTCCGCCGCCGACGGTTCGTGGTCGGACACGTCCTGTCGCGGCTCCGAGGCGGTGACGCCGGAGGAGACCGCCGACACGTCGGAGACGAGCCGGTCGATCGACGCCGACCCGTTCTTTTTGAGGAAGCGGTCGACGCCGCTCTCGTAGGCGGCCTCCGGAACCCCCTCTTCGTCCGTCTCGGTGAACATCACGACCGGGATGCCGGCGTCCGACTCCTCGATCGCGGTCGCCAACGCGACGCCGTCGTCGCCGTCCAGCGCGTACTCGCTGACGACGCAGTCGTACTCGCCCGTCGTCGCCTTCGCGACGGCGGACGCCGCGGTCTCCGTACGCGTCACGTCGAATCCCGCGGCGTCGAGTGCCGTCTCGATCCGATCGCTCCCCTCGTCCGGGTGGACGAGCAGAGCCCGAGCGTTCGCCATACGAGACCGTTCGTAGCCATCAGGGTTAATGCTTGCCAGTTTCTCCGACGAACCGGATCGCGGTCCGCGGTCGCGTCGCCGGACGCGACGGTGTCCGGTCAAACGGTGACGCGACGGCGTCCAGTCAGGCCGTGACTACTTTGTGGTCGATGCGCGTACTGACCTATGTATGCTGCCGACGACCGCCGCCAGCGGGGCGTTCCGCGATCCAACCGACGAACGATGACGGTACGTATCGACGACCAATGACGGTGTCCATCCCGGTCCGAGAGCCGCCAACGTCCGTCCCCGGGGACCGCGTCGGACTCTCCAAATCCGTCCTCGCAGAGCTCGGGATCGGTCTCGGCGACTCGGTCGCGGTCGAGGGCGCACACAGCGTCGCAGCCCCGGCGGTCGCGGTCGACGACGGGGCACGGGCCGTCTTCCTCCCCGAACGGCTCCGCCGGACCGCGGGAGTCGAACCCGGCGAGGCCGCGACCGTGTCGGCGTCGGACCCCCCCGTCGCGTCGACCGTCACCCTCCGGCTCCGCCAGTCGATCGATTTGGAGCGGAGCGAGGACGCGATCCGTCGCCGGCTCGACCGCCGGGTCGTCGCCGACGGCGACGCGTTCGAGGTCACCCGCCTCGGCGGCGCACTCACGCTGCGGTTCGACGTGCGCGACGTGGCCCCCTCGTCGCCGGCCGTCGTCGGCGACGAGACCGAGATCACCGTCGCGACCGACGACGGGACGCCGACCGTCGTCACCGAACGGCCGGACGGTCCCGGAGCCGACGTTGTTCCGACGGCGACGTTCGAGCGCCTCCGCGAGACGGTCGCGACCCGGTTCGACGCCGCGGACGCCTTCGAGTCCGCCGGGTACTCGACGCTCGGTCTGCTCTTTCACGGGCCGCGCGGGTCGGGGAAAACGACGCTCGTCGAGGGCGTCGCGGCCGCGACCGGCGCGACGCTCGTCCGCGTCTCGGCAGCCAGGCTCCGCGGCGAGCGGGCCGGCGACCGGGCGGACCAGCTCGACCGCGTCGCCGAGAGCGTCGCGCCGGGGGAGCCGACCGTGGTCCTCCTCGACGACCTCGAAGCGCTCGGGGTCGACGACGGCGGCTCCGCGCTCGCCGACCGGTTCCGCTCGACCGTCGACGAACTTCGTGGCGGCGACCGGACGGTCGTGATCGGCGCGACGACCGATCCGAGCGCCGTACCGTCGGCGCTGCGCCGCGGGGGGCGGTTCGACCGCGAGGTGGCGGTCGAGCCGCTGACGACCACGGAGCGGGGGGCCGCGCTCGAAGCGCTTTGTGAGGGCGCGTCGCTCGCGGTGGACGTCGACTTCGAGTCGATCGCTGCGCGGCTCAACGGCTACGTGTTCGCCGACTTGGCCGTCCTCGTGGACGCGGCGCTGGAGCGCACGGTCCGGCGCGACGGTCGGTCCACGATCCGGATGTCCGACTTCGACGCCGCGCTCGACGGAATCGAGCCGACCGGCCTCCGGGAGGTCACGGTCGAGTTCCCCGCGGTCGGCTGGGACGAGGTCGGCGGGCTGGAGCCAGCCAAACGCGAACTGGTGCGCGCGGTGTACTGGCCGCTGGAGTACGCCGACCAGTTCGCCGAGATGGGGATCGATCCCCCATCGGGCGTGCTGTTACACGGGCCGCCGGGAACCGGGAAGACGCTGCTCGCGCGAGCCGCGGCGAGCCTCAGCGACGCGAACTTCATTTCGGTGAACGGCCCGGAGCTGCTGGACAAGTACGTCGGGGCCAGCGAGCAGGCGGTCCGCGACCTGTTCGCCACCGCACGCGAGAACGCGCCGGCGGTGGTCTTCTTCGACGAGGTCGACGCCATCTCGCCGAAGCGCCGCGGCGACGACACGGGTGCCGGCGAGCGCGTCGTGTCGCAGCTGCTGACGGAGCTGGACGGGCTGGAGCCGCTCACCGACGTCGTGGTGATCGCGGCGACCAACCGCCCCGACAACATCGACGAGGCGCTGCTTCGGCCGGGACGGATCGAGAAGGCGGTCGAGACGCCCCTCCCCGACCGGGATGCCCGCCGCGAGATCCTCGAGATCCACGCGCGGGAGATGCCCGCCGCGGCCGATGTCGACCTCGACGCCGTCGCCGACCGCACCGTCGGGTACAGCGGTGGCGACCTCGCGGCGCTGGTCCGGGAGGCCGGGCTGCTCGCGATCGAGGACGCGGTCGTCGGCGACGGCCCGGCGACCGACTCGACCGTCGGCCGCGACCACTTCGAACGCGCCCTCGCCGAGACGTCGCCGTCGACCGGCGACGGGCGCGACGACGCCGCGCGGTCGGAGACCGACCGGCCGGCGGAGTGAGACGCTCGCCGCGCGGACGCTACCTCGGCTCCTCGTGGAGGTTGAGGACGAAGTAGACGACCCCGACCATGGCGAGCAGCTCCAGCGCCGCCATCGTCCAGAACCGTACGTTGAATCCGCCTCCCGGTTCCTGTAGCGTCGGTATCAGGAAGATCCCGACGAACGCGGTCACGACGCAGACGGCGATTCCGACGACGGACCGTGTACGCAGCACTGGCGACTGTTCGGTGTTCGTGTTGGTCATATCAAAAAATGAATGCTGGAAACGGTTAAACCGCGCTGCTCTGTCGTGCGCGGTGGATCAGCCGATCAGTCGGCGGCCTGCGCATCGGCGCCCGCGGAGGGCTCCGGTGCCTCGGTCTCGCCGAGGATGGCGCGGCTGCGAAGCAGGATGAAGCCGAAGCCGACCTTGGCCGTCACGTCGAGAGCCATGAACAGCAGGGTCTCGATGCCGAGGCCGACGACGCCGGCACCCTCAGTGCCGACGATCCACAGGATCGGATACGCCGTCCAGAGGACCAAGACCAACGCGGTCAGGGTGTTGAACGTGCTCTGGACGTCAGCCGAGCGTTCCTTCGTCGCGGCGCGAAGACTCGTGGCGAGGAAGTACAGCACGACGATCATCGCGATCGTGCTGAACAGCCACCACGTGTACCGCGCGAGCGGCGTGTGCGAGAGCGCGCCGATGAGACCGGTGACGATCATCAGCGCGTCGACGCCGACGAGCGTCCCGATCGTCGAGCGGTCGACCTTCGCCAGCAGCGCGAGGTCGAGAAGCAGCAGCGGCGTGGTGAACAGCCAGTCTGCGTACCGCGCGTAGTAGATGTCGAGCATTTCGCCACCGACCGAGACTTCCGTCAGGCCGATGCCGAAGAACATCGACAGATACGCTGCCGATGCGATCCCCGGAATGAGGATCGTGATCGAGTAGTACTCACGGGCCTCCTTGTCTGTCACGCCCCAACCGCGGGCGATGAAGTAGAAGGTCCCAATGAGCATTAGTAGTGTGCCGATACCCAACCAAAGCGTCTCGGGGCGACCGTCCCCGAGGAGGTCGTATCCCGCTTGTAGCGCTATCGGGTCCATACCCATACCCTCATACAGTATATACTCTATTGAGATCGATGCCATCCCAGTTAGGTATCGATGCCGGCGGCTCCCCGATCTCGGGGCCTCCCGAGCCGTCGCCACCGGTGTCGAACCGTCTTTCGGGGGAGACCTTGTCGGCCCGAAAGTAATGAACCTGGGGACATACGGGTGACACATGGCAAACGATGACGCCGAAGCGGAAGCGGAATCGACCGTCGAAACCACCGCGGAGCGGGAAGAGGAGGCGAGCGACGACGTCACCATCGACGTCGAAGCGATCGACGCGTACGAACAGCGCATAGAGGAGCTGTCCACCGCGATCGAGGAGCGCGAGGACACGATAGAAGAGCTCCAGTCGGTCGTCGAAGAGCAGTCCGAGCAGATCGAGACGCTCGAAGACCAGTTCTTAGACCTGTCCGCGCGCGTCGCGGACGGACGGAACCTCGGCGTCTGCCCCGAGTGTAACGGGCCGACCGAAAAAAAGGAGCGACTGTTTAGATCGGACACGATCGAGTGTACGCGCTGTGGCGAAGTGATCCACACGTACTGAGTCGCTCGCGGACCCTTCAGTCGAACGCCCTCTGCGTTTCTTTCGACCCCCTCCGTCGAACGCCCGCTGAGCCGCTCTTCTCTCCTCGCTTTCTCCTTCCGGCGGAGGCGACGTAGCCCCGACGGAACTGCGAGCGCGCCCGGACATACAAGACACCCAATAATGACGACGAGGCCCTAACTCCTAAGAGCCGCACGTACTGGTATGTCGACGTTGACGGCGAGTCCGGTACGGCGGCTCCTCGGTGAACCGGAACGGACTGCCATCGGTGCGTCGCGCGCCGCGTTGCTCCTGCTCGCGGTCGGGTTCGGCGCGCGCGGTACGTGGGCCTGTACGTCGGCTTCGTCGCGACGTTCGTGGCGCTTTTCGTCGTCGCGCCGCTGTCGGCGCTCGCGCTCCCGCACGTCGTCGTCGGCGAGTGGCTCGACTTCGGGCACAGCATCTGGCACGTGCCCTGACGCCGGTGACCGGCCCCAGTCGACGAGATAACAAGCCCTAAGCCCTGTCTCGTCGACCGGTACGGTATGCCTCTGCGGTTCGCTCGGCGGCTCGGGCTCGCGGACGCGGTCACCGTGGCCAACGCCGCCGTCACCGCGGGTCGACGCCGGCCGGTCCGTACCTCGACTCGCTGGCGGACGTCGCCTCCTTCGGCGTCGCGCCCGCCGCGCTGGTCGCGGCCGTCGTCGGCGACGGGCGTTCGTTCGCGACCGACCCCGTCCTCGTTGCCGCCGGCGTCGGCGCGGGCGCGTTGTTCATTGCCGCCGCGGTCGCCCGCCTTGGACTCTACACCGCAGACGAGGACGGGTCCCGCGAGACGGTCGGCGTCCCGACGACGCTGGCGGCGACGGTACTTGCGGCCGCCGTCATCGCGGGCTACACCGCCCCGCCCCTCCTCGTCGCCGCCACGGCGGCGTTCGCGCTGCTGATGGGGTCGACGGTCACGTACCCGGACCTCCACGCGCAGGACGCGCTCGTGATGGGCGTCGTTCAGGCCGCGGTAATCGTCACTCCCGCAGGCCACGTGGCGACGGACGCGCTCCCCGCGTGGATCGGCGAGGGGTTCGCGTTCGCGCTGCTGTTCCTCTCGTGTGGTTACCTCCTCTTCGGTCCGCGCTTCTACTGGGGCGACGGGATCCGCGCGCCGCCGGGACTGCGGCGGTGAGTGCGCGCTGTCATGAGTGCGCTCTGGTCTGGACGCGCGCCGCAGTCGGAGAAAATGCGCCGATCGGGAAGCGCGCCGCTCTCCGAGCGAGAGACACGAGAAGATTGCGAAGCAGCGAGCCGCTTACAGCAGACCGTCGAACTCCTCGTATCGAGTGATGTCGACGCCGTCATCCGTGACGACGGCGACGTTGATCCCGTTGCCGGACGCGAGGTCGCGCTCGACGGCGGACTGGATCGCCTTCGCGGCGATGGTCTTCGCCTCGTCGACGGTGACGCCGTCGTCGTACTCCTGTTCTAAGACGCCGAGCGCGTACTGCGACCCGGAGCCGGTGACGGTGTACTCCTCCTCCGTCGTGCCGCCGAGGGCGTCGATGGAGTAGATGTGCGAGCCCTCGTCGTCGACGCCGCCCAGGATCGGCTGGACGATGTAGAACGCGCCCGAGCGGAGGAGGTTTCCGGTCAGCGTCGACAGCGCCTCCATGGACATGTCCTTGCCGCGACGGGCCTCGTAGAGGCTCGTCTCGGCGCGGAGTGTCGAGATGAGGTTCTGAGCCGCCGAGACGGAGCCGGCGATGGTCAACGCGCCGCGTGGGTGGATCTCTTCGACCTTCTGGACGTCCTTCGAGGAGACCATGCCGCCGAGGGAGGCGCGCATGTCGGTCGCCATCACGACGCCCTCGTCGGCCTTGATGCCGACGGTCGTGGTCCCGGTCTTCATCTCGCCGTCGCCCTCCGCCTTCGCGGCGCGGCGCTCGCTGTGTTCGAACTCGCCGAGCTCCGGTCCGAAGACGGGCTGGTCGCGGCCTAGGTCCGCCGCCGGCCCGTCCGAGAGGTCGCCAGTCGGTGTTCGCATTACTACTCTGTTCGCTCGGCGCGCTGATAAAGGCAACCCTTCGGGGGCCGCCGACCGGTTCCGACGAACCTATCCGTCGCCGGGCTACGACTGCCCGACGGCGACGGACTGTGACAGTCGGCCGGCCGCGGAACGCACGACCTCGCGGACGGACGACATCGCCGACTCGAACGACCGGAAGAGTCGCCGGCGCGGTCGCTCGGGGAGTCGAGGTTCGGTCGCCGACGCGAAAACGGGCCGCTACGGCCGATCGATCACTCCCCGTCCGCGGTCTCGAACGCTTCGGTGGTGGTCTCGACGACCCGACCGACGGGGATGTTGATGCCGAGACGCTGACGCGCGAAGACCGCCACCGGGAAAAGGGAGATCCCGACGGCGACGGTCGCTTGATGGAGCCCGAACAGGGCCGCCCTGCGGATGCGGTCGAACATTTGCGTTCTGCCCGACCCGAACGCGGGGATATATAAATATCTTCCGCGGCCGCGATCTAATACACCCCGACGCAGTCGTGCGATCTTCGGTCGTAGCGTATCGATCCTGAAACTTCGTCCCCAGCGCGGCGATCGACGCGTATCCAACGTCGGTCGGACCGAGGGTATCTCCATAACTTATGTGGATTCACGACGGTTCGTGCGCCTCGCATCGGCCCGGATCCGGCGGCCCGTACCGGCCGGTCAGCTGCGGGGCGGGTCGCGCGTCGGACCGAACGCGCTATAACCGGGTGCGCACCTATCGCGTCCCATGCAGAACGTCACGGACCAGATACGGAACCCGTTCGGGATGCGCCCCGACTGTCCGTCGTTCGTCCCGGGCTACGGCGACGCCAACGCCGACTTCCACGTCGTCGGCGACCGCCCGGGCGTCCACGGCGGAACCGCGGCCGTCCCGCGCGAGGGCGACCCGACCGCGACCGACCCGATCCGAGCCGACCGAACGTTCCTCTCGTACCTCCACCTGTGCGCGAGCGAGGAGCCGCCGGACGAGGACGCGTACGCCGACATGGAGCGGTTCTTCGACGCCGAACTCCGCGCCATCGCGGCCCACGTGCTGCTCCCGGTGGGCGCGCGAGCGACGGAACACGTCTTCGAGACGTACACCGCGCGGACCCGGAAGACCGAGATCGACATCGACGCGCTCCACGGCGAGGAGCTGCTCGGCGCCGGCTGGCTTGTCGTGCCGGTCAAAGATCCCGCCGACTGGGCGGACGGCGACGCCGACCGGCTCGTCACCGCGCTGGGGGAGCTCCGGTCGACCGACTTCCGCCGCGAGAGCGACCTCGGTCGCTTCGTCGCCGGCGACGAGCCGTATCTGGTCCGCTGACGCGGCTGCCCCCCACCGATATCCATGATCGGCCGGTTTTCCCCGGATGGACGTGGATTTTCCTCGGCAAAGGCGCGTTCGATGCGGAGATTCGGCAGTAATACGTCTCGTCTCCGTACGATCGTTTTTCCCTCGACCGGAAGCGTGTCATATTTGTCGCTACTGCTCTGATTTTATATCCGTCCTGTCGATCCTTACACAGACGCCCGGGCTATCGGGCGTCGGCCGCAGGACTGGTACTCCGCGCGGCGACTTGGTCAGTTCCGGCCCTCGCGGGCCGGTTTTTCCTCGGCACACAGCGTCTCGACGTACTTCCCGACGTGATCGTCCATCCGCCGCTTGTAGCCCGCCCGCCGCGCGAGCCGGTCGAGTTCGCGGGAGACGTACGTCCCGTACTGGACCGCCTTCTTGTCCGCGGCGGCGACCGACGCCGGGACCCGTCCGGCCGCGACGCGCCGGAGCGCAACCTTCCGGTCGTCGCCGTCGACGAGCAGGTCGCCGGGGAGCGCCAGCGCGGCAGCGACGACGCGGTCGTCGAGCAGCGGCGTCACCGGCTCGACCCCGGCGGCCCGCAGCGAGAGGACGTCCCGTTCCAGTTGACCGGCCAGCGTGCGGACGGTCTCGGTCCGCGCCCCGCGGACGGTGTCGGCGTCGACGCGGTCGTCCTCTGCGGGGTCGACTACCTTGCTGTAGCCGCCGAACAGCTCGTCGGCCCCCTGCCCGACCGCGAGCCGGTCGAACCCGTCCGCGGCGACCGCCTCTGCGGTCAGGTACAGCGGCACCGCGATGGCGACGTCCATCGGGTTCCGGCGGCCCGTGGCGGCCGCGACCGCGCGGACGGCGCGTTTCAGGTCCTCGTGTGTCACCTCGACGATCCGGAGGTCGCGGTCCATCGCGCTCGCCGCCTCGCGCGCCGCCGCGACATCGTGACACCCCTCGAAGCCGGCGACGTAGCAGGGGGCGTCGGGGACGGCGGCCGCGACGACCCCGGAGTCGACGCCGCCGGAGAAGGCGACCGCGAGGTCGGCCTCGCCCTTGTCCGTGTTCGTCTCCCCGCCCGCCGACCGCGTCGAGGACGCGAGATCGGCGAGCGCCGCGCTCACCGCGTCGTCGACCGCCGACAGCGCGGCCTCACGGTCGGCGGCCGGACCGAGGTCGGGAAGCCGCCAGACGCGATCGGTCCCGTCCGCCGAGACGACGCTCCCGGCCGGGACGGACTCCGGGTCGTCGAGCGCGCTGCGGTCGAACGCCCACGCGTCGGCGACCGCCGGTCGACGGTCGCGTCCCGGGTCGAGTGCGTCGCGCTCGACGAACAGGGGCTGCCGGCCGAGGGCGTCCCGGACGAGGACCGGACCCGATCGGTCCCGGGGACCGCTCAGGAATCCGGCGAAGCCGCGTCCACCCGGAAGGGAGTCGCCGTCGCGGAGCGCGGCGCGGACGCGGTCGGCGGCGGCCCCCCGAAGATCCGAGCCGGCGTCGTCGGGCGGCGTGGTCGGTGACATCGCGGTCACCGAAGCGAGTCGAGCGCCCGAAGCGCGCGGCGCTTCGCGCCCCCGCCGAACTGCTTGATCGACACTCGCCACGGGGTGCGCTTGCCGACGACGCTGGTCCGCCCCGCCCCGATGCCGTCGAGGATCGCGGCCGCGGAGCGCTCGTCGGCCCCCACCTCGGTCACCGCCTGCCCGACCATCTCGGAGATGTGCGCGTCGGTGCCGGCGGTCATCGGGAGTCCGTTGCGGACGGCGAACTTCTCGGCCTGTCGGTTCGAGCGGCCGGTGAACAGCCGGGAGTTGTACACCTCGACGGCGTCGGCGTCCGCGAGCTGCTCTTCGCTGACGTGCGCGGCGACGCCGTGGCGGGACTTCTGGAACGGATGCGGGACGACCGCGATCCCGTCCTGATCGCGGATCCGGTCGAGCGTCTCGTCGAAGGGGAGCCCGCTCTCGATCCCCTCCTCGATGCCGAACGCGAGGACGTGGCCGACCGCCGAGGTCACCTCCATGCCGACGATCCCGACAAGCCCGTAGTCGGGGGCCTTCTCGACCGCCTCGACGCTGGCGTCGATCTCGTCGTGGTCGGTGACGGCGAGCGCGTCGAGCCCCACTGCGGCCGCCTGCTCCAAGAGGAGGTCGACCGGGTCGCGCCCGTCGTACGACAGCGCGGAATGCGCGTGTAGCTCGACCGATAGCACGTTCGTTGATTCGAGCGTGGTCATAAAAAGCGCCCCGGTCCGCGCCGGTTCGCCCCGATACCGGCCGAATTGGTTCGATCTGACAGGAGAGTGAACGCTCGGTATCCCGGTTCCTGTGCGGTGGTGCGTGCCTGCGAGCGGTCGCCGGGCCGCGAGTCGGCACGCCCGAGTCCTCGCGGCTGGGGCTTCGGGAGTCGTGTCCTCAGCAGTACCTACGTCGTCGCGAACGACTTGGGTTTGTGGACGTCTCCCGTCGGTTCAACGTCCGTCGCTCGCAAGCGAACGACCGGTTCGACGACCGCAAAAACGTCTCCACGAGAATCAATCTAGAACGCGCTCTCGCCCACCGTCTCGCGATAGGTCCCGACGCCCCGATGACCGGACCCGTCCCACGACTCCACGTCGACGACGACGCGGGTGTTCACGGCGTCCGTCGGCGCGTCCTCGATCCGGAGCGTCGAGTCGCCGACGCGGGCGACCGCCGTGCCGCCGCCCACGGCGTCGCCCTCCCTCCCGGTCACCATCACCTCGATCGTGTCGCCGACCGCGTAGTCCGGGGTCGATCCCCGGAACGAGAAGCCGGCGAGGAACTTGTCGAAGACGCTCATGCGCGCGACACCTCCTCGGAGGCGCGGTCGGGGATGTACTCTCTGCCGAAGCCGGTGATCGCGGCGACGACGAAGATCGCCAGGAGGAACCACCCGTGGAACACGTAGGGAACGACCTCGATCGGGTTCACGACCATCGCGTCGAGGCCGTACTCTGCACGGAGACCCCCCTCACCGATCATCACCTGATACCCGACGAGGACGCCCCCGGCCCAGGGGAAGATGTACCCGAGTGCGGAGGTGTTCGCGTCGAGGATGTTCGCTCGCCGGTAGCCGTTGATGTTGAACTTCTCGCCGATGCGGGCGACGTACGGGGCGATCGCGATCTCTGCCGCGGTATTTATCGTGATCATCCCGTTAATCGTCGCGGTGCCGAGGACCATCGTCAGCTCGGCGCGGCGAACGGTCGTCGCGACGCGGTTCAGGAGGAGCTCCTGGATCGCCGCGAAGCCGCCGCCGCGGATCATGATCTGCGCCATCGACACGATCAGGAGGGTCAACACGATGAGCGGAAAAAATCCGATTGCGCCCGTGTAGAGGCTCCCGCCGACCCCCGCGGTCTCGCCGACCACGACGAACGGCAGCGACGTGAACTGCCCGGTCTCGGTGACGGTGAAGGCGACGATATCGCTCACCGACGAGAGACCGAACGCGAGGTTGAACGCGACCGCGACGACGATCCCCCACGATACCGCCTCAACGATGTGCCGTCCCGCGACCGCGGTCGCGATGACGACGCCCATCGAGATCAGGTGGACGAGCCCGGTCGCGGTCGCCGCCTCGCGGAGCGCCGCCGACCCCTCCAGGCTCGCGCCGGCCATGGCAGCGCCCGCGATCAGGTACGCGGCGAACGCCGGGATCGCGGCCGCGATCGCGTACTTGAACCGCGAGGCGACGACGCCGCCGATGTCGGCGTCCTGCGTCACCGCGCTCACGATCGTCGTGTCGCTCACGGGCGCGAGGTTGTCGCCGAACACCGCGCCGGACAGGATAGCGGCGAACAGAAGCACCGGGTTCGCGCCGATCAGCACGCCGGCCGGGAAAAAGAGGGTCACGAACGCGATGGTTGCGCCGTACCCCGTCCCGATCCCGGTCGCGAGCAGCCCACAGAGGATGAACGCGGCCGCGGGAAAGGTGGCCGCGCCGACGTTCAGGGCGTCGGCCGCGAAGATCAGTCCCTCGACGAACCCCCCCACCTGTAACGTGTCGGCGAACATCCCGGCCCACAGCCACGCCACGATCGCGGTTGCGGCGACGCGCTGGGTCATCCCCTCGAAGATCGCGTCCGCGTACGTCTTCCAGTTCCCACGAACGAGGAACAGTCCGAGTATCGTCCCGACCAACGCCCCGACCACTAACCCGTCCGGGCCGCCGATACCGAGGACGCCGCTCTGGAAGATCGCCCAAGCGATGAAGAAGACGAGTGGGACCGTACTCGCCCACTTGCCGCCGCGGAACTCGATCCGCGGGCCGTCGTCGCTCCCGTCGCCGACGCCGAACTCGCTGCCGTCTGGCGGCTCCCCACCGTCCGTCGCGGGCGGGGCCACGTCTCTCGTTTCGGTCATTCGTGTATCACACCCCTGCGAAAACCGACCATCCACTTAAACCCCCCTTCCGCCGCGAGATCGTGCGGAACGAAGCCGGTGACCGGAGGCCACCGACGGGAACTCGGCGACAGGGGTCGGCAGCGGGCCGGGGAGCGAACGCGCGGCGCTGCGACCGACAAGAACACGCTTAAGAACCCTGACGGCGAGGTCCGAAACGGGAACAGCACAGCTGCAGATCCGACGTGCCGGGGGCCTGTTCGCCCGCGGCTTGGGAATGTAGCAGTGCGCCGACGCCTCCGGCGTCGCGGTCGGGCGGTCCGCTCGCGCGGGCCGTCCGGTCGGACCGCTCGGTCTGCGAGGGGTCCGTAGCCGCGCCGCGCGGAGCCGCGGTCACGTTGCGGTTGTGCCGTTCCAACTCACAGCCAATGGCACGAATGCACACGCGCCGTCGCGGTTCGTCCGGTTCGGACAAGCCGGCGACGGACGAGACCCCGGAGTGGAGCGACGTCGACGCCGAGGACATCGAGTCCCGCGTCGTCGAACTGGCGGAGCAGGGCCACGACCCCAGCGTCATCGGCCTCAAGCTGCGCGACGAGGGCGTCACGGGCGTCCCGATTCCCGACGTGAAGCTGGCGACCGGCAAGAAGGTCACCGAAATCTTAGCGGAACACGACGCCGACGCCGACATCCCGGAAGACCTCCGCAACCTCATGTCGCAGGCGATCCGCCTGCGCGAACACATGGAGGAGAACGGACAGGACCACCAGAACAAGCGCGCGCTCCAGAACACGGAGTCGAAGATCCGCCGCCTCGCGGACTACTACCGCGGTGACGAGATCGACGAGGAGTTCACGTACACCTACGAGAACGCGGTCGAGTACCTCGAGGAGACGCGTTCGTAGCGACAGCGGCACCGACGACGCATCTGACCACCACACCACATGACCGAAGCGACGTCCGCTACGTCCGCCCCCGACGCGCTCGTCGGCGTCCTCGCAGACGCGCCGTTCGTCCGGCTCGTCGCGACCGACGACGGCGACGCGCTGGCAGCCGCGGGGCTGCTCGCGCGAGCGCTCAGAGCGGCCGGCACGCCGTTTCAGGCCCGGGTC
>PXST01000028.1:4954-19211 GCA_003023405.1 Halobacteriales archaeon SW_8_68_21 | reverse complement strand
GGGCTCGTCGAGAGGTTCGAGTCGGGCGCGGACAAACAGACGCTGCTCGGCGTCACCGGATCCGGGAAGACGAACACCGTCTCGTGGGTCGCCGAGGAGCTCGATCAGCCGACCCTCGTCTTGGCCCATAACAAGACGCTCGCCGCCCAGCTGTACGAGGAGTTCCGCGAGCTGTTCCCGGACAACGCCGTCGAGTACTTCGTATCTTATTACGACTACTACCAGCCCGAGGCGTACGTCGAGCAGACGGACACGTTCATCGACAAGGAGATGTCGATAAACGAGGAGATCGACCGCCTGCGCCACTCCGCGACGCGCTCGTTGCTCACCCGCGACGACGTGATCGTCGTGGCCTCCGTCTCCGCCATCTACGGACTGGGCGACCCGGGGAACTACCGCGACATGGCGCTCCGGCTGGAGGTCGGCGAGCAGGTCGGTCGGGAGGAACTTCTCACCCGGCTCGTCGACCTGAACTACGAGCGCAACGACGTGGACTTCACGCAGGGCACGTTCCGCGTGCGCGGCGACACCGTCGAGATCTACCCGATGTACGGGCGGTACGCGGTGCGGGTGGAGCTGTGGGGCGAGGAGATCGACCGGATGCTGAAGGTCGACCCGATGCACGGCGAGGTCGTGAGTGAGGAGCCGGCGGTAATGCTCCACCCCGCGGAACACTACTCGATCCCCGACGACAAACTACAGCAGGCGACGGCCGAGATCGGGGACCTGATGGAAAAGCGCGTGAGCTACTTCGAGCGACAGGGCGATCTCGTGGCCGCCCAGCGCATCGAGGAGCGCACCACCTTCGACCTGGAGATGCTCCGCGAGGCGGGCTACTGCTCCGGGATCGAGAACTACTCGGTCCACATGGACGACCGCGAGTCCGGCGACGCCCCCTACACCCTTCTCGACTACTTCCCCGACGACTTCCTCACCGTCGTCGACGAGTCCCACCAGACGATCCCGCAGATCAAAGGCCAGTACGAGGGCGACAAGTCGCGGAAGGACTCGCTGGTCGAAAACGGGTTCCGGCTTCCGACCGCCTACGACAACCGCCCCCTGACGTTCGAGGAGTTCGAGGCGAAGACGGACCGCACGCTCTACGTGTCGGCGACCCCCAGCGACTACGAGCGCGAGACCTCCGAAAACATCGTCGAACAGATCGTCCGGCCGACCCACCTCGTCGACCCGAAGGTGGAGGTGACGGGCGCGACGGGACAGGTCGACGACCTCCTTGACCGCGTCGACGAGCGGATCGACCGCGACGAGCGCGTGCTCGTGACCACGCTCACCAAGCGCATGGCCGAGGACCTCACCGAGTACCTCGAGGAGGCCGGCGTCGACGTGGCGTACATGCACGACGAGACGGACACCTTAGAGCGCCATGAGATCATCCGCGACCTCCGTTTGGGCAACATCGACGTGCTCGTCGGGATCAACCTCCTGCGCGAGGGGCTCGACATCCCCGAGGTGAGCCTCGTCGCCATCCTCGACGCCGATCAGGAAGGGTTCCTGCGCTCCACCACCACCCTCGTCCAGACGATGGGGCGGGCCGCGCGCAACGTCAACGGTGAGGTCGTCCTCTACGCCGACGAGGTGACCGACTCGATGCAGGAGGCGATCGACGAGACCCAGCGCCGCCGCGAGATCCAGCTCGAATACAACGAAGAACACGGCTACGAGGCGACCACCATCGACAAGCCGGTGAGCGAGACGAACCTCCCGGGATCGAAGACGGACACCTCGTCGGTCAGCGTCGGCGACGTGGAGGGCGAAGCCGAGGCGGAAGCGCAGATCGAGGCGCTCGAAGACCGGATGGACGAGGCCGCGAGCAACCTAGAGTTCGAACTGGCGGCCGACATCCGCGACCGGATCGCCGAGCTGCGGCGCGCCTTCGAGATCGACGCGGGCGACGACGGCGTCCCCGCACCGGTGATGGACGAGTAACGGCCGGTGTCGGCGCGCGCCGCCATCGCTGGCGCTCCGATTCTCAGTCCGCGTCACCGTGACGACGGGGTTTTTACCCCGGTCTGTCGCAGTCGAGCACGTGTACCGCCGCGCAGCGATCGCCGGCGCGCTCGCCGTCGCCACCGCCGGGTGCGTCGACCGCCTCCACGACGTCGCCGCCTCCACCCCCCGCGACCTCGGCGTGCGGAGCCGGTACATCGACGGCAACCCGATGGTCGACGACCGCAGCGTCCTCGCGCGGCCAGAGGAGCTGTCGACGCACGCGGCCTCATTCCGGTCCGCCGCAGCGGCTCGGGGCGCGCTCACCCCCGACGCGGCCGAGTCCCGCGAGTTCGTCGACCGCACCGAGTTCGTCGACGACGGCGGCGACGCGGTCCTCGTGATCGCACAACGGCTCACGGCCCCCAAGGTCTGCCTCCGACTCGGTGGGATCAGCCGCACCGGCGACCACTCCCTCCGGATCGCGATCGACCGAGGGGGCGTCCGCGGCGAGGTCGGGACCGACGAGCCGGTCGTCAGGTCGCTGCTGTTGCGGCTCACCGACGAGCGCGGCCCGCCGGAGCGGATGATCGTCGTCATCGGGAACGAGCGCGCCGGCGTGACAATCTGAGAGTTGGAGCGCACGAGACCGTCAGATTCCGATCCCGTCCCGCGACTGTTTTGTGTCCAGACGGTGTCCGACCGACAATGAGTACGCTGCGTCGTCGCCTCGTCGGATCAGTCGCCCTCCTCGCCGCCGCGGTGGTGCTGACCGTCGCCGTCAGAGTCACACCCGCGGTCCTGACCGCGTCCGCGACGGACTCGTCGCTCCGAGTCGTCACTCAGTCGCCGCTGTCACTCCTCGCGACGCCCGCACTCCTCGCAGCCGAATCGGTCCTGATGGTGGGTGGGATCGCCGCCGTCGCGGACGCAGACCTCTCGGCTCGCGCCACACTCCTCGCGCCGCCCGTCAGCGCACTCCTCGCCGTCACGCTGGGGGTCAGCGCCGCCGTCGGCGTCTTCCCGGACGCGACGAGCCTGTCTGACGCGCTGGTTGCGGCGCTCGTCGGCCCGACCGCGTCGGTCGCCGCGGGCGCGGTCGTCGGCGGGGCCGTAGCGCCGGTGGTCCGCGCGTCAACGACGGAGGACACCGCTGCGCTGCTCGGCGGTGCGGTCCTCCTGCTCGTGTCGATCGCGGCCGCCCCAGACGCCGTCCGATCGCTCGTCGCGGGCGGGCTCGGCGGGGTTGTTGCCGTCGCCGCGCTCTGGGTCGCAGACCCCGAGGCGTGGCGACCGTAGGCCGCCGAACGCCACCGCCGTGGACGGCGAGACGGTTCGACGGAAGCGACCGCCTCTCGCCGTCAGTCGCTCGGACGCTCGGTCTCCGTTTCGAGGTCGATGTCGGCCTCGTCGACGTCGAACTCGTCGATGTCGGCGGTCTCCGCGATCCCGTCCTCGACCTCCGCACCGTCTCGGCTCGTTGAGAGGTTCTCGTCGGCGTACGAGTCGAGGTCCTCTAACGCCGACTCGATGTCCTCCAAGCCGAGCAGCTTCTCCGTCTCCGCGTCGAACTGCTTGCCCTCTAACCCCTCCATCTGCTGAACGTCGGAGCCGGAGAGCGCCTTGCCGTAGCGGCCGACGAGGCTGGTCAGCTCCTGCGGGAGGACGAACGTCGTCGACTCCCCTTTGCCGATCTCTTCTAAGGTCTCCATGCCGCGCTCGATGATGGCGCGCTCGCCCATCGACTCGGCGGACCGCGCCCGCAGCACGGTCGAGATTGCGTCCCCCTGCGCTTCGAGGATCTGGCTCTGTTTCTCGCCCTGCGCGCGGATGATGTTCGACTGCTTGTCACCTTCCGCCTGCTCGACCGCGGAGCGGCGTTCCCCCTGCGCTTCGAGGATCATCGCCCGACGGCGGCGCTCCGCGCCGGTCTGTTGCTCCATCGCGCGCTGGACCTCCTGAGAGGGGCTCACCTCGCGGACCTCGACGGCCTCGACGCGGATCCCCCACTCGTCGGTCGGCTCGTCCAACTCCTCGTTGATCCGGTCGTTGATCAGCTCCCGCTGTGAGAGCGTGTCGTCGAGCTCCATGTCGCCGATAACGGCGCGGAGGGTGGTCTGGGCCAAGTTCGAGACGGCCTTCTTGTAGTTGTCGACCTCCAAGAACGCCTTCTTGGCGTCCATCACCTTGATGTAGACGACCGCGTCGGCGGTTACCGGAGAGTTGTCGCGCGTGATCGCGGACTGGCTCGGCACGTCGATCGTCTGGGTCCGCATGTCGAACGCGTACGTCCGCGAGACGAACGGCGGGACGAGGTGGACGCCGGGCTGGAGGAGTTCCCGGTACTCCCCGAAGACGGTGAGCGACTCCTTGTCGTAGGCGTCGACGATCTCGACGGCGCTGACGACCGTGACGGCCGCGAGCAGCACCGCGAGCGCCGCGACGCCGAAGACGAGACTCTGGCCGAGGAGGGCGACGCCGACGAGAAGGGCGACGCCGAGCGCGAGGTACTGCCAGACCCGGTCGGGGATCTCACCCAGCAGATCCTCCAGTTCGGCGGATTCGCCGCGCGGACCTTGTGTTCCCATACGTAAGGTTACGGCCCGACGCTGTTAACCGTTGGCACGAGGTCGGGCCGCGAACGCGTCGCGTCCGCCGGTCCGCCGGTCGACCGCGCGGCGTCGTGCCCCCGTCCCCCCGCCCGAACCGGTTCGGTCGTCTCCGCGGTACCGGAAACACCGGTACAGGCCGACCGGCTTTAACTACGCAGCGACGGAAGCGGGAACCATGCCATCCGACGACGGTGACGGCGGCCGAAAATTCAGCACGCGAAGCGTTCATGCCGGCTCGGAGCCGGATCCGGCCACCGGTGCCCGCGCGACGCCGATCTACCAGACGACCGCCTACCAGTTCGACGACGCCGACCACGCGGCTGACCTGTTCGCCCTAGAGGAGGCGGGGAACGTCTACTCGCGGCTAATGAACCCGACGAACGCCGCCCTCGAAGAACGGATCGCCTCGCTCGAAGGCGGTGTCGGCGCGGTCGCGACCGCCTCGGGCATGGCCGCGCTCGACGTGACGACGTTCCTGCTCGCGTCCGCGGGCGACAACGTCGTCTCGTCGTCGGCGCTGTACGGCGGCACTTACACCTACCTCACTCACTCCGTGGAGCGCCGCGGCGTCTCGACGCGGTTCGTCGACCCGCTCGACTACGAGGGGTACGCCGAGGCCATCGACGAGGACACGGCCTACGTCCACCTCGAAACGATCGGGAACCCGGCCCTCGTCACGCCCGACATCCAGCGGATCGCGGACATCGCCCACGACCACGGCGTCCCGCTGTTCGTCGACAACACGTTCGCGACGCCGTACCTCTGTCGCCCGCTCGAACACGGTGCGGACCTCGTCTGGGAGTCGACGACGAAGTGGCTCAGCGGCAACGGCACCACCGTCGGCGGCGTCGTCGTCGACGGCGGCTCGTTCCCGTGGGCCGACCACGCGGAGAAGTACCCGGAGATCGCACAGGACAACCCCGCGTACCACGGGATCAACTTCGCCGAGCGGTTCGGCGACGCCGCGTTCACGTTCGCGGCGGTCACCCGCGGACTGCGCGATCTGGGCGACCAACAGTCGCCGTTTGACGCGTGGAACACGCTTCAGCAGACGGAGTCGCTCCCGCTGCGGATGGACCGCCACTGCGAGAACGCGGGCATCGTCGCCGAGTACCTCGCCGACCATGACGAGGTCGCGTGGGTGAACTACCCCGGCTTGGAGAGCCACGAGACTCACGCGGAGGCCAGCGAGTACCTGGAGGGCGGTTACGGTGGGATGCTCACCTTCGGGCTGGAGGCGGGCTACGAGGCCGCACGGGCGACCGTCGAGGAGGCGGACCTCGCCTCGCTGCTCGCGAATGTCGGTGACGCGAAGACGCTCGTCATCCACCCGAGTTCGACGACTCACCAGCAGTTGACCGACGAGGAGAAGCAGACCGCCGGCGTCACCGACGACATGATCCGGCTCTCTGTCGGCATCGAGGACCCCGCTGACATCGTCGCGGACCTCGAAGCCGCCATCGAGACGGCGACGCGGTAGTCGGCGGCCGCACTTAATCCGTTCTCTCGCAGATCTACCGCTCGAACCCGTCTTCCCACCGGAACGTCCCGTTCCGCTGGACGACCTCGCCGTCGACTTCCATCCGGGAGTCCGCGCTCACGTCGGAGATCATGTCGACGTGGACCGCGCTCTCGTTGCCCGACTCGCCGTCGGGGAGGCAGGCGTCGTAGGCGCGGCCGACCGCGAGGTGGACGGTGTCGCCCATCTTCTCGTCGAAGAGGATCGAGTCCGTGAACCGGTCGATGCCGCGGTTCATTCCGACGCCGAGTTCGCCCAGCCGCCGCGCGCCGGGATCGGTGTTGAGGACGTTCGCGAGCGCGTCCTCGCCCGCCTCCGCGGCGAAGTCGACGACCTCGCCGTCCTCGAAGACGAGGTGAACGTTCCGGACGCGCGTCGCGTCGATGGTCATCGGCACGTCGAAGAAGACCTCGCCCGCGGTGTCGTGGGGGGCGGTGAACACCTCGCCGCTCGGGAGGTTGTGGGAGTCATACGCGACGGAGGCCGCGGAGTTCACCGCGGTGCGGCCCGCGATCGACATCTGAACGTCGGTGTCGGGCGCGCCGTCGCGCTCGGTGACGATCCGGACCTCTTCGCCGTCGTCGAGGATCTCTTTCATCTGCGCCATCTCCTCGGCCAGCGACTCCCAGTCGCGGAGGACCGCGTCGTAGACGAACTCCTGATACTCCTCGTAGGCCATCCCCGCCTGCTGGGCGAGGCTCCGGGTGGGGTGGACCGTCGACACCCAGTTGGTGTCCATCCGCGCCTCGCGGACGCCCTTCCGGGCCGTGGCGTACGCGCGGCGCGTGTCGCCGTCGACGTCCGCGGTCGCGGTCGTGTTGCGGCCGCCGCCGATCCGGAGGTAACCGTCGGCCGCCTCGAAGATCGCGCGGTCGACGGCGGGGTCGGAATCGAAGTCGTCGGCGTCGACCGCGTCGTCGGTTCCGGCTTCGACGCCTTTTAGATAGCCCCGCGAGACCTCGCTCGACCCGTACAGCGTCGTGACGTTCGCCCCGCGCTCCCCGAGCGCCCTGGCCACCGCAACGCCGAGTTCGTGGGCGTCCTCCGCGACGCTCACGACCACGTCGTCGCCGGCCTCAACCCGCGCGCTCCAGTCGACGAGTACCTCGGCGTGTTCGCGTACGCGTTCGTCCATACAGTCCGCGTCTCGACGCGCGAATAAAAAGTGCCCGCGTCGGCGTCTCCCGGACGCGCCGCAGACGCGGAACGGTCGGAAGCGTGGGGTCGGGAAACCCGCGGCTCGGTCGGACGCGTGGCGATCTCACCTGAGCGATCGGAGCGCCGAGAGCACCGTCGGCGACGACTCCTCGAACCGGCGCAGCTGGTCGGCCTCGGTGAACGCGTACCGCCCTACCAGCAGGCTCGTCGTCATGCTCGTCAGCCCGCCGGCCGCGAAGATCATCCCCATGATCACGAACTGGTACTGCGCGGCGTAGATCGGGTTCGCTCCGCCGAGGATCATGCCCGCCATCATCCCGGGAATGTACACCAGCCCGAGGGTCCGCATCGCGTCCACGACCGGAATGAGCGACGCTCGAACCGACTGCGTGACGTGTTCGGAGACGGCGGCCCGCGGTGGGACGCCGACGGCCAACAGCGCCTCGATCTCCGCGCGGTTGTTCTCGATCTCGCCTTTGAACCGGTCTAACGCAAGCGAGTTGGTCTTCATCGCGTTGGCGATGATCATCCCCCCGACGGGGACGAGGTTCCGGACCGTCGGCTCGATCGCGCCCGCCGCGAGCATCGTCGCGATGACCACCGACGAACCCAGCGCGATCCCGGTGAGAGACACCCGAAACGCCCGGGGAACGCCGTCGCCGCGCTTGCGCGACTCCCAGGCGGCGTAGGCCACCATCGCCGCGAGGAGGAGTCCGGAGGCGAACAGCGGGACCGAAAACAGGACACCGATAAGCGCGCCCATCGCCAGCACTTGAACGAATCCGCGCGCGAACGCCCCGCCGAGTTCGCGTTCTAACTCGAGGTCGCGGGCGTACGAGAGCCCTAAGACCACGGCCGCGAGCGCGGTCGCCGCCGCGACCTGTGCGAGACCCTTGCGCAACACGGGATCCTGTACCTCCGGCGGGAGCGTCACGCGATCACCTCCTCCGGGTGACCGCGATCGCTGACCTCGCCGTCCGCGAGCCGGACCACGCGGTCGGCGATCCGGTCGACCTGGGCCTGGTCGTGGGTGACGAGGACGACGGTCATCTCGGAGGCGGCGAGCAGGTCGGCGAGGAGCCCCTCGATCTCGGTCCGCGCCGCCGGGTCGAGGCTCGCGGTCGGCTCGTCGAGCAACAGCACCTCCGGGTTCATCACGAGCGTTCGCGCGATGGCCACGCGCTGCGCCTCTCCGCCCGAGAGGTCGGCGGTCTCGCGGTCGGCGTACCCGTCTAAGTCCACCCTTGCGAGGAGGTCTTCGACGCGTCCGGGCTCGACCGTTTCTCCCCGCAGACGGGGACCGATCACGACGTTCTCGCGGACGGTCCCGTCGCGGAGCGCGGGAGCCTGCGGCACCATGCCGACCCGGGCGCGGAGCTCCGGCGGATCGAGTCGACGGTAGTCGGTCCCGTCGAGGGAGACGGTCCCGTCGGTCGGCTCGTCGAGCCGACAGAGCAGCCGGAGGACGGTCGACTTCCCGGCACCGGAGGGACCGACGATCGTGAGCGTCTCGCCCGCGGAGACGGCCAGATCGACGCCGTCGACGATCCTGTCGCCGTCGACGGCGAACGAGAGTCCTTCGGTCGCGAGTTTTGGGGGCATGACCGATATGTATCGTTTATATTACGATCGTTATTAGTTATTCCGAGCGCCGCGGCGACGCGAGCCACTCGGCTGTACGTGACTGCTTATAAATGGGCGATCGACGCGGACACCTCCAAAGCCCCCGCCCGACTGCGACCGCACAGCACCTCACACCTCCCCAACCTCGTCGGCCGCGTCCGTCGGGCTCCCTTCGGTCGCCCTTGTCGCGGCCGACTCCCTCGCGCGTACGCCTCGCGGCCGCCTGTGGCGACCGCTCGGCGGCACGCGCCACCGCATTCTACTTATACGAAGACTGCTCGTCAGACCGAGTCGAGCCGCCTACTTCAGGTCGAGCAGCGCCGCGATCTCGTCGAGGTACTCGTCGTAGATCCCGACCGCGGACTCGATCGGGTCGGGCGAGGCCATGTCGACGCCGGCGAGTTCGACCACGTCGAGCGGGTACTCCGAGCCGCCCGCCTTCAGCATCTCGCGGTAGTCGGCGGCGGCCTCCTCGCCCTCGTCGAGGATCCGCTCGACGATCGCGGCCGCGGCGGAGATGCCCGTCGCGTACTGGTACACGTAGAAGTTATAGTAGAAGTGGGGGATGCGCTGCCACTCGCGCTCGATGCCGCCCGTCAGCTCGGCCGGCGCGTAGTAGTCGCCTTTCAGACCGGCGTACAGCTCGTCGAACGCGTCGGGCGTGAGCGCCTCGCCGGCCTCCACGCGCTCGTGGATCCGCTGTTCAAACGCCGCGAACATCGTCTGGCGGAAGAGGGTCGAACGGAAGCGTTCGAGGTACTCGTCGAGGACGTGCGTCCGCAGTTCGTCGTCCTCGACGGTATCGAGCAGGTGGTGGGTGAGCAGGGTCTCGTTGACGGTGGAGGCGATCTCCGCGACGAAGATCTCGTAGCTCGCGTCGTGCCACGGCTGTGCGTCGCCCGCCAGCTCCGAGTGCATCGAGTGGCCCAGCTCGTGGGCCAAGGTATACATCGAGGCGATGTCGTCCTGATAGTTCATCATGATGTACGGTTGGGTGTCGTACGTGCCCGAGGAGAACGCGCCCGAGCGCTTCCCCCGGTTCTCGTAGGCGTCGACCCACCGGGAGTCGAGCCCCTCGGCCAGCCGGTCCTGATACGCGTCGCCGAGCGGCGCGACCGCCTCGATCACCCACTCGCGTGCCTGCTCGTACGCCACGTCGGGGCCCTGATCGCCCGTCAGCGACATGTAGAGGTCGTGGCTCTCCAGTCGGTCGACCCCGAGCGCCTCGGCCTTCAGGTCGGCGTGCCGGTGGAGCACGTCGAGGTTGTCGTCGACGGCGTCGACGAGGGTGTCGTACACCTCGACGGGGACGTTCGAGCCGTCGAGCGCGGCGGCGCGCGCGGAGTCGTAGTTCCGGATCTCGGCGCTCGTGACGTGTTCGCGCACGGCCTTCTCTAAGGAGGTGCCGACCGCGTTGCGCACGTCGGCCCACTCGTCGTAGAACGTCTCGTGGACGCGCTCGCGGAACTCTCGGTCCGGGTTCGTCTGGAGCTTCGTGAAGTTCGCCTGCGTGATCTCCACCGCCTCGCCGTCGGGGTCTTCGACGACACCGTAAGTCATGTCGGCGTTCGTCAGCATCGAGTAGATCTCGCTCGGCGCGTCGGTGACTTCCGAAAGATCCGCCAGCACCTCCTCGACCTCGCTCGACCGCGTGTGCGGCTTCTTGCGCAACACGTCGTCGAAGTAGTGTTCGTACTCGTCGAGGGCCGGCTCCTCGTCGACGAACGCCGCCACGTCGTCTTCCGTCAGCGACTGTAGCTCGGGTTCGAGATACGAGATCGCGCTCGACGCCTCGGAGCCAAGCGACGACGCACGCGCGGACATCGCCTGATACTCCTGATTCCGCGTGTCCTCGGCGCTTCGCAGCCGGGCGTACGTGGTCACCTGCTGGAGTTCGCGGAATATCTCCTCGCGCAGTTCGAGCAGTTCGAGCAGGGTCGCGGCGTCCTCAGTCGCGTGCCCCTCGTAGTCGCGCAGTTCACCGATCCGGTCGGCGACGGTCTCGCGGGCCGTCTCCCACGCCTCGTCGTCGGCGTAGATGCCGTCGAGGTCCCACTTGTACTCGGCGTCGATCTCGGACCGTTCGGGAACCGAACTCATACCTATCGAGTCGGTCTCCCGCACACTAAGCCTTGGCAAACCCCGCGCGGCGGGCCGATAGGCGTGCGACGCGTCACCGAGTTACTCGGTGTCGCCGCCCGCCCACGCCGCGAGGTCGACGGCGAGAACGAGCGCGTCCTCGCCGTCGGGGTAGTAGCCGCCGACCCGACGGATCGGGTCGAACCCCTCGTCGGCGTACAGCGACCGGGCGGGGTCGTTCCCCTCGCGCACCTCCAGCCGGGCGACGGCCACGCCGGTCGCGCGGAGCCGGGCCAACCCCGACCGGAGGAGGGTCCGTCCGATGCCCTCGCCGCGGGCGTCGGGGTGGACGGCGAGGTCCTTGACGTGGCCGATGTCGCGGCCGTGGTTGGGCGTCCGGTCGGCGACGACGAACCCCACGACTGCGCCCGCCCGCTCCGCCACGAGGAACGCCGGCTCGCCGAGCAGGCGCTCGAAGGCGTCGTGCGGCCACGGGTCGGTAAAGCAGGCGCGCTCGATCCGGACCACCGCGAGGAGGTCGGCGCGTTCGGCCTGTCGGATCGTCACGTCGGCGGCGCTCACGGACCGAGTTGCGGGCCACGGCGAATAAACTCGCCGGGTTCTCACGAGTCGATCCACGGCTCGTCCGGGTCGGCCCCGGCCGGGCCGGGGGCGCACACCTCGAAGCACGCGCCCTCGGGCGGGCGGAGCCGCCGCCCGTCCGGGAGGGCGATGAGGCCCTCGGACTCGCAGCGAAGCGCCACCTCCCAGCCGTGGGACTCGACGACCTCGCGGACGATGTCCAGCCCGTACCCCGTCCCGTCCGCCCGCGTGGTGAACCCCGAGTCGAACACCGACTCCCGGTCGTCGGGGTCGACGCCGGTCCCGTCGTCAGCGACGAGGAACCCCCCGTCGGTCGCGGTCACGAGGACGGTGAGCGCGTCGGCGTCGGCCGGGGCGTCGTCGGAATCGACTTCCGCCGTCCCGGCCGCACCCGGCCTCGCGTGTTCGGTCGCGTTGCGGAACAGGTTCTCAAGGGCCTGCCGCACCCGGCCGCGGTCGCCGTACACCCGGGCGTCGCGGGCGACGACCAGCTCCGCGTCGTCGTCGTTGTCCCCCACGGCGGCGGTCTCCCACGCTTCGCGCGCGGCGTTCGCCAGCCCGAACTCCGTCGGCTCGTCCATCCCGGTCCCCTGTCGTGCGAGGGTGAGCAGCTCGGAGACGAGCTGGTCGATCCGGTCGACCGCGCGCTCGCCGCGTTCGAGCGGCTCCGTCTCGTCGCGCAGCCGCGCCATCTCGATGGAGCCGCGGATCACGGACAGCGGGTTCCGCAGGTCGTGCGAGACGATGCTCGCGAAGCGGTCGAGCCGCTCGTTTCGGTCGGTGAGCCGGCGCTCTCGGGCCTTCCGCGCGCTGACGTCGCGGGAGTTGACGAGCAGTTCGCCGACGGGGCTGTCGGCCGGTAGCGACCGCGTCCGCGACTCCAGCCACACCCAGTCGCCGTCGGCGGTGCGGTAGCGGTACTCCAGGGTCGGTGCCGCCTCCGGCTCGTCGAGCGCGCGGTAGAACCGCTCTGTCACCTGCTCCCGGTCGTCCGGGTGGACGTACCCGAGCGGCGACCGCCCGACGGTCGACCCCTGCTCGTAGCCGAGGACCTCCTCGACGGACGGGCTCTCGTAGACGACGAGGCCCTCCTCGTCGACGACGGTGACGAGGTCGCTCCCGTACTCCAGAAATGCGCGGTAACGCTCCGGGAAGGTGCGGTCGGCGTCGACGCACCGGACGGTGACGACCCGCCCGCCGAACTCCTCGGCCAGCTCCTCGTCGACGACGGACTCGGCCCACGCGTAGCCGCCGCTCGCGCGCCGGATCCGGTGGGTGACCGTCCGGGTCCTCGCGACCGCCGACAGCGCGTCCGCCACCGGCTCGCGGTCGCTCGGGTGGACGCGGTCGAGGAAGTCGCTCCCGACGAGCGCCTCGCGCTCCACGCCGACGACGTCCGGCACCGACGGCCCGGCGAACAGCACTTCGCCGTCAACGGCGACGGCGAGGAGGAAGCGATCCGCCTCGCGGGGGCGCGACGCCCCGTTCGCGGGCGTCCCGCCGACGCCTCCCGACATCCGGTCGCCACCGGCGGAGGCGCTCGGCGGCCCGTCGGTCCCGGCGCGTTCCGTCGGAGAGGCGGACCCGTCTCCGGCGTCGGCGGGCGCGTCGGCCGCGTCGGCCGCGATTCGGTCGTCCGTGTCGGGGACCTCCCCCTCGTCGCTGCCGCGGCCGGGCGTCGACGTGCCGGATGGGCGGAGCGTCACGGTCAGTTCTACCGATGGTACGGACGCGAGATGATAAAGCTGCGCGCCGTCGGAATCAGTTGTGATAACTGGGTGGGGGAGAGGCGAGACGACTCGGCGCGTCACACCTCGTCGACGACGATCGCGTCCGCCCACGCGGCCTCGAAGCCGTCGCGCACGCGGGCCGCGAACCCGCGGTCGCGCAGGTCGAGCATGCCGAACAGCCGGTCGGGCGCGAGCGGGTCAGCCACCTCCAGACACACCTCCTCGCCGTCGATGAGGTAGAAGTTTCCGTACGCATCCTCCGTGATCCGCAGTTCGAACGGTCCCTGCGTGATCGTCAGGGTGGCCCGGTCCGCGTCGACTGCGGCGCGCGCGTCGTCGAACACGTCCGGCGAGAGCAGCACGGAGACGTCGACGCCGCTCCGGATGACGCCGAGGAGCCGGTCGAGCAGCTCCGGTCCCTCGCGGTCGACGTCGAACTGCGCCGACAGCCGGTGCGTTTCGTCGATCGCCTTCGCCCCGCTCCGCCGCGTTTCGATCGAACGCGTCTCTCCAGCCGGAATCAGGCGTGAAACGCGGTCTCGATCCGCTGGCGTAGCTCCCGCCGTTTCGCCTCGACCAGCCGGTCGACGGCGACCGCCGGTTCGACGGGCGCGTACCGCTTCGGCTCCCGGTCGGTCTGGACGCGGACCAACCCGCGCGATTCGAGACCCCCGAGCGCGTCGTAAACGCGCCCCTTCGGGACGCCACTCTCCTCGGTGACGGCCGCGGCGGTCCCGGTGCCAAGCGCGAGCAGCCCGCGGTACGCCCGCTCTTCGTAGCTCGACAGCCCCAGGTCGCGAAGCGACTCCATGCGCCCCGTAGGCGCGTCCTCCACAAAGCGTCGGCGTTCCTCGTCGCCGTGATATATAAACAGCCGCGTACACAACGCCGGTGCGTTTCGTCGATCGCCTTCGCCCCGCTCCGCCGCGTTTCGATCGAACGCGTCTCTCCAGCCGGAATCAGGCGTGAAACGCGGTCTCGATCCG
>PXST01000028.1:0-4899 GCA_003023405.1 Halobacteriales archaeon SW_8_68_21 | reverse complement strand
ATTCGGAGGGTCGCCGTCCTCCTGCTGGTCGCGTCGCTGCTCGCGACCGGGACGGCGGTCGCACAGCAGGCAAACGACACGGTGCGCGGCGACCCCGACATCGAGGCGTTCGCGCCGGAGACCGCGTTCGTCCCCGGCGAGGAGTCCACCCTTCAGGTGAACCTGAACAACCGCGGGGACATCTCCGCACAGGGGGCCGACAACCTCGAGACCGAGGTGGTGACCGCTCACGAGACGACGGCGCGGATCCGCACCGGTTCGGAGACGGACCGCGCGGTCCCGTTCGACGTTCGGACCGGCGAGCAGACGGTCGGCGACGTCGGCCGCGGCGTCACCGGGCCGATCGAGTTCACCGTCGTTCCCGACGAGGACGCCGAGCCGGGCGTCTACCGTGTCCCGATCGAACTGGAGTACCGGAACGTCGAGCGCGCGGAGGTCGACGACGGCTCGACGGTCCGCGACGAGGAGACCGTCACCGAGACCGTCTCCGTCTCCGTCGAGATCACCGACCGCGCGCAGTTCGCGGTGGTCGATGTCGACGGCGTCGTTCAGGCCGGCGACGACGGTCTCGT
Source organism: Halobacteriales archaeon SW_8_68_21 (assembly GCA_003023405.1). Lineage (GTDB taxonomy): Archaea > Halobacteriota > Halobacteria > Halobacteriales > Haloferacaceae > Halorubrum. The sequence continues at coordinate 4,327 of PXST01000028.1, read as the reverse complement.
CGACGTGACGCTTCGGAACGTGCGGAACGAGAGCGCCCGCGAGGCCTCCGTCGCCGCGAACCCGGTCGACCCCGACCTATCCTTTGCCAGCGACGCGGGCACGACCGAGACGTACGTCGGCGCGTGGGAACCGGGCGAGAACCGCACGTTCACCTACCGGCTCGCCGCCGCGGGCGAGGCCACCGCGCGGGCGTCGACGCTGGAGTTTGAGGTCGACTACCGCGACGTGGAACGCGCCGACGCGGCCGCCCGGACGGTCAGGACCGGTGTGACGCCGCTCTCCCGGCAGGCGTTCTCCGCCGAGGGGTTGAACAGCACGCTGCGGGTCGGCGAAGACGGCTCGTTCACCGTGGAGGTCCGCAACCGCGGCCCCCGCGACGTCGAGAACGCGGTCGTCGTGTTCAGCAACGACGCACCCGCTTCCGACGGAGTCGGTCAGGAGACGGTCCAGTCGGACCCGAACATCGTCCCGCGCTCGACGCGGGACACGGTCGGCGACCTCGGGATCGGCGAGACGGCCACCGCGACGTTCGACGCCGGCCTCCGCACGGACGCGAACCCCGGCGAACGGACGGTCAACGTGGAGGTCCGCCACCGCGGGATCGGCACCGACGAGGGCGTGAGCGCCAGTCCGAGCGACGACGGCTCCGTCTCGCTCGTCTCGACGGGGTCGGCCGGCGACATCGTCGTCTCCGACACGCTCGACGTCGTCGTCGATGTCGCCCCCGAGGCCGACGTGTTCTCGGTGTCGCCGGCGGAGCCGAACGCGACCCGGCCGTCGACGGTCACGCCGGGGTCGACGGTCCGGTACGACGCAGTCGTCCGCAACACCGGTCCCGAGCCGATCTCGGACGTACAGGCGAAGCTGTTCGTCGACTCGCCGCTCGCCTCGTCCGACGACGAGGCGTTCGTCACCTCGCTCGACCCGGGCGAGGAGCGGACGGTCACCTTCGAAATCGAGGTCGAGGCCGGCGCGACGCCGAAGACGTACTCGGCCGCGGTCGACTTCCGGTACGACGACGCGGACGGCGACGAACAGCTCTCGGACACCTACCGGCTCCCGGTCGAAGTGGTCGAAGCCGACGACAGCGGGGCGCTCTCCTCGCCGCTCGGAATCGTCGCCCTGCTCGGCGTCGTCGCGGCCGGCGGTGCCTTGATCTGGCAGCGCGGCCGGGTGAGCCGGGCGCTCTCCGGACTGCGCGGCCGACTCCGCTCCCGATAGATGGATCCCGTCACCCGGCTCTTCGGCGCGGTCACGGACCGGGTCATCGAGCGGCCGCGCCGGGTCGTTGTCGCCTGTCTCGTCGTGACCGCCCTGTTCGCGCCCGGCATGGCCCTCTTGGAGGCGGACGCCGGGAGCGAGCAGTTCACCGACGGGATCGAGGAAGCGGACGCACTCGACCGCGTGAACGAGCGGTTCGAGCCCGCGTTCGGGGGTGACGACCCGACGACCCAGCTGATCCAGCGCGATGTCAACGTGCTCGACCGCCGCGGCCTCCTCGACATGCTGACGACCGCCGAACGGCTCTCCGACCGCGACAGCCAGCGGGTGACGGATGTCTCCGCGCCCGCGATGGATGTCGCCGCCGAACTCGACGAGGACGCCGACACCCCCGCAGAGGCCCGCGACGCGGTCGAGCGGGCCAGCGACGGCGAGATCGAGGACGCGGTCGACGCCGCGGCCGAGGACCCCGGCTTCGCGACGCTGCTCTCCGACGACTTCAACCGCGAGTCCGGAACCGCCTCCGCGGCGCTCGGCGTCGTCTCTCACTCGCTCCCCGAGTCGGCCGACACGCAGGCGCTTCAGGGGGAGGCCCAGATGATCGCCGAGGAGTCTCCCGGCGACGTCACCGCGTTCGGGAGCGGCATCGTCGACAGCGAGACCGAACGCGTCATCTTCGACTCGCTCGGCATCGTGGTTCCCGCCGCGCTCGTGGTCATCCTCGGGCTGCTGGCGTACGCCTACCGCGACCCCTTCGACTTCGTGCTCGGTGGGATCGCGCTGCTGATGACCGTCGTGTGGACCTTCGGCTTCACCGGGTACGCGGGGATCGCCTTCTCGGAGGTGCTGATCGCGGTGCCCGTCTTGCTGTTAGCGATCGGGATCGACTTCGGGATCCACACAGTGAACCGCTACCGGGAGGACCGGGCCGCGGGCGCACCGCCAGAGACGGCGATGCGCGGAGCGCTCGGCCAGCTCGTGGTGGCGTACTCAATCATCGCCGGGACGACGATCATCGGGTTCCTCGCGAACCTCACCAGTTCGCTGCCCCCGCTCCGTGAGTTTGGGGTCGTCGCCGGGATAGGCGCCCCCTCGGAGCCGAGGAGTCCGCGCTCGGCCGGCTGCTCCCGCGGCTGTCCGCGATCTCGCGGCCCGCGCCCGCCGTCTTCCTCGTCGTCGTCCTGCTCGTCACCGCCGGTGCCGCGGGCTACGGCGCGGGTGTCGACACCACCTTCGAGGACGACGACTTCCTGCCGCCGAGCGAGCAGCCGGCGTACGTCGATCTCTTTCCCGGGCCGCTCCAGCCCGGCGAGTACACCGCGACGGAGACGATCGACTTCCTCTCCGAGAACTTCGCCACGAGCGAGGACGACACCGTCACGATATACGTCGAGCGGCGCATGACGGCCGACAGCGCCCTCCGCAGCCTCGCCCGCGCCGAGCGCGACCCGCCAGACACGTTCGTCACCGTCGACGGCCGCGCCAGCGTCGACAGCGTTCAGAGCCCGATCGACGCCTACGCCGCGGAGGACCCCGAGTTCGAGCGGCTCGTCGACGAGTCCGCGCTCGACGGCGGCCGGCCGAACCGGAACCTCGACCGGATCTACGCCGAGCTTCGCGACTCGCCGTACGACGACTTCACCGGCGAGTACCTCGCGGACGACGGCCGGTCGACGCGGATCGTCTACGCCGTCGAGTCGGACGCCAGCGACGCCGAGATCACGGCCGACGCCCGGCGGGTGGCCGACCGCTACCGCGGGGACGCGACCGCGACCGGCCAGATCGTCGTGTTCCAGGCGGTCGCCGACACGATCTTCGACTCCGCGATCGTCTCGCTTGCGGCCGCGCTCGGCCTCTCAGCGGTGTTCCTCGTCCTCCTGTTCTGGCTGCTGCTCGGCAGTCCGACGCTCGGACTCGTCACGCTCGTCCCGGTGACGGTCGCGGTCGCGACGCTCACCGCGACGATGCGGCTCGGCGGCATCCCGTTTAACGCGATCACCGCGACGATCCTCGCGATTACCATCGGGCTGGGCGTCGACTACACCGTCCACGTCGCCCACCGCTTCCACGACGAGTACGACCGCGGCGGCGACGTGGACCGCGCGGTCGTCACCACCCTCCGCGGGACGGGCGGCGCGCTCACCGGCACGTGGGCGACGACCGCGCTCGGCACGGGCGTGCTCGTGTTGGCGATCACCCCGATCCTCGGCCAGTTCGGGCTGCTCACGGCCGCCAGCATCACCCTCGCGTACCTGGCGTCGCTCATCGTCTTGCCCCCGGCGCTTTTCCTCTGGGTCGCCGTCGTTGAGCGCCGCCCCGGCCTGCTGTTCGTCGGCCGCCTGCTCGCCGCCGCCGGCGCGATCGAAGTCGACGACGAGCGCGGCCCGACCGAGCGGCCGCGGACCGACGGCGGGACGGACGGCTCGCTCGCCGCGGAGGCGGACGCCTTCGAGTGGCAGACCGATCCCGAGTCGCCCGGGGACGACCCGAGTCAGAAGCGTTAAGCGCTCGCCGCGGATACCCGCTCGTGAGGGCGCGTAGCTCAGCGGACAGAGCACTTGGTTCCGGACCAAGATGCCGCGGGTTCAAATCCCGTCGCGCCCGTCAAGATTTCTGACGGGGTGAATTCCCCCGACTGCGGCAGGGTGTATATAAGGCGAACCCCCCAGGGACGGTTTTGAGTTCGTCACGTAGCCTGACGGGGGTCGCCGCATTCGTGCGGTTCGTAAGATACAGGAGACAGAGTCGGGGTAAAATTCTTTGGGTGTTTGTCAAGAAGGTTTGCTAGTGGTTGCCGGTCGCGTTAAGTTAGAGGATGAGGCGCTCGACTTCAGAGTGTCTATGGCCGAAATCGAACGCCTCAACGAAGGTATCGCGTGGATTGACTTGTCGTTTGCGGAGCGAGATCGGACTCCGCGCTGGGCGATTGAAGTAGGGATCCGCTGTCACTTATCTGGTATGTCACTACGTGAGGTAAGTAAATTTCTCGAAGAGAAAGGAATTAGTCGAAGCCACGTCGCTATTCATAACTGGGTTCATAAAGCCGATCTACAGCCGCTCTCGACGGTCTCTGCGGATCAACTCGCGGTTGGCGAAAAGATGTTC
>PXST01000027.1 GCA_003023405.1 Halobacteriales archaeon SW_8_68_21 | reverse complement strand
CCCGCTCGACACCACTACGCTCATCATCGTAGTCACCAGAAGCCGCCGTCGGAGTCGCCGGCACCGCTCGGTCCGGCCGGTCCACGGGGACCGCTCGGCCGCGGGTCCGGGTCGATCTCGACGAACTCCGTCTCCGCCTCCGGATCGATCTCGCGGCCCTGATCGTAGCGGACGAACGAGAGGTAAAAGGGCTCGCCGCAGCCGACGCCCTCAGCGTCCGGCTCGCGGTACGGCTCGTTGCCGCCCACGTCGTCACCGCGCACGCCGTCGTGCGGGTCCCACTCGACGCCGTGGCTCTCGCCGCAGACGAACCGAACGCCGTCGGCATCGACCGCGTCGCTCTCGGCGTCGACCGCGTCACTCTCGGCGTCGACCGCGTCGTTCTCGGCGTCGACCGCGTCGTTCTCGGTGTCGACCGCGTCGTTCTCCGTATCCTCATCGTCGCTCTCGGCGTTCCCGTCGTCACCGTCCGTCTCCGCGTCGAACGGCTCCGTGGGCGCGACGTACGTCCACCCTTCGAGCGGGTACGGCGTCACTGACTTGTCCGCGAGGTACCCCTCGCGTTCGAGCGCGACGAGCGTGCCGCAGTGAGGACAGTAGTACGTGACCGGGTAGCTCATATCGGACGTAAGACGCCCATTTATAAACAGGCGTCGCCGTCGCGTCAGCTATTTGATCGTCCGGGGCGACGATCCGGTATCTCACACGATCCCCCTTCGGGCGGTCCCGACGGCGCGGACCGCGCGGCCGACGAAGGCGGAACGGACGGCGGACGCGACCCCCCCGAAGCGGACCACGCGGCCGACGACGCCGGCGGCTTCGTCACTCGCCGCCGACTCCTCGCGGGGGTCGCGGGCGGCGTCGGTCTCCTTGGGGGCGGTGGTCTCTACGTCGCAAACGAACTCGACGCCGACTTCGGGGAGTACGAGGCCCCGGAGACGCAGCCGACGGTGTCGACCCGCGGCCGCCTCGACGAGGCGGATCCGACGGAGCGGTCGGGGTCGTGGGCGTTCGACGGTGCCGACCGGGTGGTCCTGTACGTCCACGGGCTCGGCGCGGACGCGGCGTCGGCACGCGATCAGGCGTACGCCGCGAAGCTCGCCCTCGGCGAGTCTCTCGGAGCCGACGCCCCGCCCGTGATCGGCTACTCGTGGGCGTCGAACGTCGACTGGGGACCGGCGAAGCGGGCCGCCGGGGACAACGCCGCCCCGCTGGCCGACTGGCTGACGGCGTGGGCCGACGGCGACGGGCGGCCCGTCCACCTGTTCGCGCACTCGCTCGGCGCTCGCGTGACGGGCGAGACACTCCGCGAGCTCGACGACCGCGGGCGGACGGACGTCCTCGCCTCGGCCTCGCTGTTTGGCGGGGCGATCCCGGACGAGAGCGTCGGGCGCGACGGGCGGTACGGGCCCGCGATTGGCGCGCTCGACGCCCCGCTCTACAACTTCCACAGCCGGAACGACCGCGTCCTCGGCTGGGTGTACCGCGCCTCCGACCGGACCCGCGCGGTCGGTCACGGGGGGCTTCCGGACGCCGCGACCGCGCCGGCGGGCTACGCGAACGTCGCGGTCGCGGACTTGGTCGCGGACCACTACTCATACGTGGAGCCGGAGGAGGGGTGTGTCCCGCGCGCGGTCGACCGGATCGGCCTCGGCTGAGTCCGGGCTCGACCGAATCGGAAGCGTCAGACTCGACTGAATCGGAAGCGTCGGACTCGACGGAACCGGCCGCGAGCGCGTCGCCGCCGACCGCCCCCGGAACCCCTTTTACCGGCCCGACCGACCCTTCGGGCATGATCGACGAGACCGTCGCCGAGATCCGGGCGATGCGGACCCACAGCACGTCGGCGGTGGCCGTGAAGGCGACGCGGTCGCTCGCGGACCTGCTCGACCGCGAGTACGTGGCCGTCGACGAGTTCGAGCGCGACCTCGAACACAACGCGGGCGTGCTGCGCCGGTCGAACCCCTCTCACGCCGCGCTCCACAACGCGATGCGCGAGGTCGAGCGCTCCATCGTCGGCGAGGCGACGAGCGTCGAGGGCGCGAAACAGCTGCTGGAGGACGTGATCGCTCGCGTCGTCGACGACATCGAGACCGCGAAGGGCGAGGCGGCGGCCAACGCGGCCGAACACATCGAGGACGGCGACACGCTGCTCGTTCACGACTACTCGACGACCGTGCTGGAGGCGGTCGAGAACGCCGCGCGCGACGGCGCGCACGTGACCGTCTACGTCACCGAGGCGCGCCCGCGGACCCTCGGTCGCAAGACGGCCCGCGTCCTCGCCGGGGTGCCCCGCGTCGAGACCCGGATGGTCGTCGACGGGGCGATGGGGTACGCCCTCCGCGACTGCGACCGCGTCCTCCTCGGGATCACCTGTATCACCGGCGGGACCTACTACAACCGGATCGGGACGTTCCCACTCGTCGTCACCGCCCGAGAGCTGGGCGTCCCCGTCACCGCCGTCGGCTCGGGCGCGAAGACGATCGAGGAGTTCCGGTTCGAAAACGAGTTCCGCGACGCCGTCGAGGTGATGCGCGAGCCGGTCGAGGACGTCGAGATCGAGAATCCGAGCTACGACGCCACCCCGATCGGAATGATCGACACCGTGATCACCGACGACGGGGTTCGCAACTGACGACCGCTTCGTACCTGACGCCTCCGTCCAAACTCGACGCCTACCCCCGAGCCGGACGGCAGCCGATCTCTCGCGCCGAACGCCCGGGCAGCGAACCAAAGTGATTTGTGCGTGTAACGTGTTAACAAACCGTATGAGCGTACATGCGGGTCCGACGGCGATCTTCCAGATCCCCGATCAGGAGGTGACGGCGGCGGGGTGTTCGAGCGCCTGGTGCGAGGTCGGCGCGGTCGCGACCGAGCCGGAGGTGGTCGCGGCGGTGGCGGTCGCCGGAGTGGTCGCGCTGCTCGCGTTCGCGTACGTCCGCGACGCCGAGGCGGCCTGTCGGGGGGAGCAACGCCGCGTCCTCGACGAGCAGGACGCGTTCGAGGCGTTCGCCGACCGGGTGGCCGAGATGGACACCGTACCGGTCCCGACGGAGTCGACCCCCTCCGGCGTCCCCGCCGGCGCGCTCGGCGGCATCGACTCGGCCGGGAACGGAGTCTCGCCGGGCGGCGGACCGAGCGGCGGCGACGTGACGCTCCGTCGGGTGCTGGCCGCGTACGACGACACCGTGCTGTCGCTGTCGCACTACCGAGACGAGTACGACGAGACGGCGGCCGAGAGTCTGGCTGCCGAACTCGGACCCGACACGGCGACCGCACTAGCGACCGATGGAGGGTTGTCGAGCGGGGCCAAGTCGGCGCTCGTCGATCGGAGCCGTCGCGCTGCGGACGCGCGCGACCGGCTGGCCGACGCGATCGACGAGGAGATCGACGAGCTGTCGGACCGGGAGACGGCGCTGTCCGGGATCGACCGCCAGCGGCAGCGATTGCTCGCCCATCTGAAGGGCGTCCGCTCCGACGGCGAGGCCGACGCGGCGGTAGACGTCTGGAACCGGTTGGCGGAGTTGGAGCAGGAGTGCGACGAACTCGCCGCCGACCGACAGCGCTCGCTCGACGACCCGCCGCTGACGCCCGGTCTCGACGACCCCGAGCGAACGTTTTATGACTACCTCTACGGACCCACCGACGGACCGCGCTATCCGGTGTTGGCGCAGGTGGCGGAACTGGCGGACCAGATTCGCGCGGACAGGGACTGCGTCGAGAGCCGAATCGCTGCCGACCGCTGACCTCGAAAAGGACCACCGAGCGTCGGAGAAGCCGCTCGACGACCGCGAACGGCTCTTCTGTGGCGGGATCGCCGGGAGAAACTTAAAACTACCGGGTCGTTTATGAGGATAGGCCGGGACTGGGGGGTATGAGTTGGCAGGAGGCGGAACGAGCGTTCACCGACCCCGCAATCGCCCGAGAGACCCTCCCGCAGATGTTCGAGGGGACCGCGGAGCGACACGGGGACCGGCTCGCACAGCGGTACAAGGGAGGCATCTACGACCGGTCGCTCGTCGCCGCCGGGGTCGTCCCAGAGGCACCCACGGGCGAGTACGCCGACCTGACGTACGCCGAGATGCGCGGGATCGTCCGAAACCTCGCAGCGGGGCTCCGGGAGGTGGGCGTCGACGGCGACACGCGGGTGGCGATCTACTCGAAGACTCGCATGGAGTGGGCCCAGACGGACTTCGCCGCGCTGGCCGCCGGCGCGGCGGTGACGACCGTTTACGCCTCCTCGTCGCCGACACAGCTCCGATACCTGCTGGAGGACCCGGAGGCGACCGTCGTCGTCGCCGAGAGCCGCGAGATGCTCGCCGACGTGCTCCGAGTCCGCGACGATCTCGAACACGACCTCGACGCGATCGTGACCGTCGACGACATCGCGGCCGAGGCCGTTGCGGCGGAGGTCAGTGACGGGGAGGCTGCGGCCGACGACGTGTACACGCTGGGCGAGGTCCACGGGCGCGGGGCGGCGGCGTTCGACGAAGCGACCTACGGGGAGCGGATCGACGCGCTCGACACCGACGGCCTCGCCAGCCTCATTTACACCTCCGGGACGACCGGGAAGCCGAAGGGCGTTCGGCTCACGCACGCGAACTTCCGCGACAACGTTTCGCAGTGTTACCGGCGGTTCGCCGACAGGCCCGACGGGGACCCAGAGGTGCCCGGCATCTCCCCGGAGTCGACGACGCTCTCTTTTCTCCCGCTCGCGCACGTCTTCGAGCGGATGGCGGGCCACTACATGATGTTCGCCGCGGGTGCGACCGTCGCGTACGCGGAGAGCCCCGACACCCTCCGCGAGGACTTCGGACTGGTTCGTCCCACGACGACCACGAGCGTCCCGCGCGTCTACGAGAAGCTGTACGACGCGATCCGCGAACAGGCGAGCGAGTCGTCGGTCAAAAAGCGCATCTTCGAGTGGGCGGTCGACATCGGCCGCGCCCACCACGAGCGCGACGACCCCGGCCCGTTCCTCGACGCCAAGCGCGCGGTCGCCGATCGGCTCGTCTTCTCGTCGGTCCGGGAGGCGATCGGCGGCAACGTCGACTTCTTCATCTCCGGAGGCGGGTCGCTGTCGGCCGAACTCTGCGCGCTGTACCACGCGATGGACCTCCCGATCCTAGAGGGGTACGGCCTGACGGAGACCGCTCCCGTCATCGGGGTCAACCCGCCACAGGACCCGAAGGTGGGCACCATCGGCCCGCCGGTCGTCGACACGGAGATCGCGATCGACGACGCGGTCGTCGGCGAGGAGGTCGCGGACCTGAACGGTGACGTCGGCGAACTGCTCGTCCGCGGCCCACAGGTGACCGACGGCTACTGGAACCAGCCGGACGCCACCGCGGAGTCGTTCGTCGACGCCGACGAACTCCCCGAGAGCGTCGTGACCGCCGGGACCCCGCCCGACGAGCGCGTCGGCGTCTGCGGGACCGGTCCCGACGCGTCGGAGGCCGCCGCGGAGCCGTGGTTCCGCACCGGCGACATCGTCCAACTCCGGCCGGACGGCTACGTCGCCTTTCGAGAGCGCGCGAAGCAACTGCTCGTGCTCTCGACGGGAAAAAACGTCGCGCCCGGGCCGATCGAGGACCGGTTCGCCGCCGACGAGTTCGTCAAGCAGTGCGTCGTCCTCGGAGACGGGCGGAAGTTCGTCTCTGCGCTCATCGTCCCGAACTTCGAGAAGGTCGCGGCGTGGGCCGACAGTGAGGGGATCGACCTCCCCGACGACCCGGCCGCGATCTGCCGCGACGACCGCGTCCGAGAGCGGATTCAACGGGAGGTCGACCGGGTGAACGAGGAGTTCGAGTCATACGAGCGGATCAAGCGGTTCCGGCTCGTCGAAGAGGAGTTCACCGAGGCGAACGACCTGCTCACCCCGACGATGAAAAAGAAGCGACGGAACATCTTGGACCGGTTCGCCGACGAGGTGGAGGTGATCTACGAGGCGTGATCGGTCCGCCCGAGCTATCGTCGCGTCGCTCCGTCGATCAGGGCTTACACCGCTTCGGCGGTCAGTCGTCGCCGGGCACGGGGTCGACGCCGTCGGCAGCGTCGGAGGGGAGTTCCACGACGGGGTCACCGAACGCGTACACGGTGTTGTGGCCGGTCACCTCGACGGTGAGGAAGTCGCCGACCTCGATCCCGCGGTCGGTCGCGTTCTGGACGATGATCTGACGGTAGGCGGAGTCGCGGCACTTTACGGAGTCGCCGGTCCCCTCTTCGACGACGAACACCTCGAACGTCTCGCCGACCATCGACTCGTACGCCTCGCCGACGACCTCCATTTTCAGTTCGGACATCGCCTTCGAGCGCTCCTTTTTCACGGTCCCGCCGAGTCCCTTCATTTCGGCGGCGTCGGTACCGGGGCGCTTCGAAAAGCGGGTGACGTTGATCTTCTCCGGCCGGACCTCGGCGAGCAGCTCCATCGACCGGTCGTGGTCGGCCTCGGTCTCCGTGGGAAAACCGACGATGAAGTCGGTCGAGAGCGTCCAGTGGTCGAGCCGGTCGTCGAGCGCCGCGACGACCTCGCGGAACTTCTCGACGCGGTGCTGCCGACGCATGTCTTCGAGCACGTCGTCGGAGCCGGACTGGACCGGGGCGTGGACGAAGTCGTACAGCTCCTCGTTGTCCGCAAACACCGCGGCCAGTTCGTCGTGGATCCCGTGGATTCCGCCGGGGTTCGCCATCCCGAGCCGGACCCGGAACTCGCCGTCGATGTCGCAGATCCGGTCGAGCAGTTCCGGGAGCTTCCGCTCCCCGTTGTCCCACCCGTACACGCCGGTGTCCTGTCCGGTGACGCGGATCTCCTTTGCGCCGGCGTGGACCAAGGCCCGCGCCTTCTCGACGTTCTCCTCGATCGGGGGTGAGTCGACCCGACCGGTGGCGAATTTGGTGATACAGTACGAGCAGTTGCTCATACAGCCGCGCGCGATCGGGAGGATGCCGACGACGCCGTCCAAGACCGGTTCGGCGTCGGGGGTGACCGTCGGGCACTCGCCGTTGAGCACGTACGACGGGACCTCGTCCCAGTGGAGGATCTCGGCGTCGACGTCCGTCTCGTCGAACAGCTCGCCCTGCGCGAGCGCCATACAGCCGGTGACGACGAGTTCGGCGGTCGTCTCCGACAGCTCCTCGGCGCGTCGGAGCATGTTCCGTTCGGTCTTCTCGACGACGGTACAGGTGTTGAGGATGGCGACGTCCGCGTCCTCCGGGCCGTCGGCCGGGCGGTGTCCCCCGTCGCGGAGGGCGCGCTCGATCTCCCGGCTCTCCCCCCGGTTCGAGCTACAGCCGTACGTCTCGATGTGGTACGTCGCCATCTAAGTGAGTATAGTACCGGTTCCGGGGGCAAAAGCGCGACGGATCGGGGCGTCGGAGGGGCGGAGTCAGGGCGGTTCGAGGCCCGTCCGTCAGTCCTCGGCGACGGCAGCGGTCGGCGCGTCCGCCTCCGCGGCCGCCTCCGGCTCGTCGACGGAGTCGCACTCCGCGGGCGGGACGGCCTGATAGACGGAGCGGCGGGCGTCTCGGGGGCACACCCCCTCCTCGACGAGTCCGACTTCGGTGAGCTTCTCGACCGCGAACCGGACGGTCCGCGTGGAGAGACGAGTCTCTTCGGCGAGGCCGGTCTGGTCGAACCGGCCCTCGGCGTCGAGCACGTAGTAGACCAGCTTGGCGCTCGGCGGGAGCGGTTCGAGCAGCTCGCGGGTTCCTTCGCACATACGACACACACACGGGCGAATCGCGCATAACCGTGGCCCGTCTGTGCGCCGTCTGCGCACGCGTACCCCGTTTTTATATATCACCGATCGGTCCGGAACTCGAAGCGAGCCCCGTCATCGTCCTCGATCGACAGCTCCCAACCGTGTGCGGCCGCGATCTCGCGGACGATCGCGAGACCGAACCCCGCCCCGTCCGAGGTACTCGATCGCCCGTACGTCGTCGCTTCGTCCGGGTCGATATCGAAGCCGGACCCGTCGTCCGCAACGTAGAACCCGTCCGAGAGCGACCCGACGGAGACGGTGAGACCGTCGTCCGCCGAGCCGTGTTCCACGCTGTCGCCGGACCCCGTCCGGCTGCCAGTCGAGCCATGCTCGACACTGTTCGCGAACAGGTTCTCGAACAACGTCCGGAGCCGTTCCGGGTCGGCGTCGACCGCGGAGGCAGCGTCCGAGACATCGAGCGTCACGTTCGGGGTGTCGACGGTGTCCCACGCGCGCTCGGCGGCCACATCGAGCGAGATGGACTCGATATCGTCGACCGTCCGGCCCTGCCGGGCCAGCGCGAGGAGGTCGGCGATCAGCTGAGACATGCGGTCGTGGGCGTCCTCGACCCAGTCGAGTTCGGCGAGGACGGCCGGGTCGTCCGCCAACGACTGAGCAAGGTCCGTCCGGCCGGTGGCGACGTTGAGCGGGCTCCGCAGGTCGTGAGAGACCAGCCCGGCGAACTTCTCCAACCGGTCGATCTCCCGCTGGAGCGCGGCGTCGCGGTCGCGCAACTGCTCGGTCCGCTCGGCGCGGTCGAGCGCGACCGTAACGTTCGCCGCGAGGACCCGGGCCAGCTGGAGATCGGTCTCGTCGAAGGCGTCCGGCTCCGTCGAACCGAGCGGCATAACGCCGTGATCGCCAAGCGGCACGACGAGGAAGCTCTGGAGGGCTCCGTACCCGACCGCGGTGTCGATCGCGTTCAAGTCGTCGACGACCACCGGCTCCCCGGAGTCAAACGCGTCCCACAACCGTCCGTCTCCAGGGCCGAACGCCGGTCGCTCTCCGAAGGCCTCGGTCGCCTCCTCGCTTATCGCCGTCGGGTGGAGGACGTTGGTCTCCGGATCGTACAGCCGAACGCCGCTGTTCGGGAACTCGAGGATGTCGATCGCCGCGCGGGCGGCCAGTTCGGCGATGTCCTCGCGGTCCTCCCCGCCGAACATCTCCCGGGTACTCGCGTGGAGTCGCCGGAGGGTCCGTTCGACCCGCTTTTGATCCTCGATGTCGGCGTAGATGCTGTAGACGATCGCCTCATCCGACCGCTCGACCGGGATGACGTGGAGGATGAAGTCGCGCAGCCCGTCGGTCGTGTGTCGTCGGGCCTCGATCCGCCTGGGTTCGCCGCTCTCGAGGACGGACTCGCCGTCGATCCGGTCGGCGGCCTCGGGGACGACCGCATTGCGTATCTCGTCGTATCCGTGTTCGCTCGCGGAGTAACCGAACGTCTCTTCGAACGACTCGTTCGTGGCGTCGAGCCGACGGCTGCCGTCCTCGCGGATGATGGTCCTCCCCGCGGGGAGCGGGAGGTCGTCGAAGAGCGCGGCCAGTCGGTCCCGCTCCCGCCTGAGCGCGCTTTCCGTCTCGATCTGTTCGACCGCGTCGGCCGCGTGGGTCGCCAGCAGTTCCGCGAACTCGACGTCTCGCTCGTCGAACACGGCGAAACCGTCCGAGACGGCCTGTAAAACGCCGTACGGCCCGATAGGGACGCTAATAGCCGATCGGATGTTGTCGGCGACCGGGTCGGCCACCTCGGCCCCGTTGCGACGGTCGCCTCGGGTGGAGGGCCGGTTCGCGTTCTCCGGGTCCTCCACGTCGTCCGGGTCCGCGGGGTCCGCGCTGAGGTTGTCGACCACCATCGTCCGCTCCTCGGCGATCGTGGTCCCCGCGACGCCTTCGCCGACATCGAAGGTCCGGATCTCGTCTTCGGTGACGCTCTCGGAGAGTGCCACCGGAACGACCGTATCGCCGCGTCGGCGGGCGGTGACACAGCGGTTGAACTCGAGGATCTCCTCGGCCGCGTCGACGGTACAGTCGAACACCGTCGCCACGTCGGTCACCGACGCCAGCGCCGTTGCGAACTCGTGGATCGCCGTGACCTTCGCGTTCACCTCGCAGAGGTCGCGCTCGGCCCGCTGGCGTCCGAGCGCGTTCGCGACGCTGTTGGCGAGCATCTCGTAGCGGTCCCGACCGGCCCCCTTCTGGAGGTAGTCCGTGACGCCGGCGGAGATCGCGTCACTCGCGATCTCTTCGCTCCCCTTGCCGGTGAACAGCACGAACGGGAGCTGGGGGTCGATCGACCGCACCGCTTCGAGGAGTTCGAGCCCGTCACAGCCCGGCATGTCGAAGTCGCTGACGACGCAGTCGACACGCCCCGTTCGGACCACGTCGAGGCCCTCCTTCGGTGACAGCCGCGTCACGGTCTCGACGTTGTCCACGAGTCGCTCGACGTGTGTCGCGGCGAGGTCGGCCGCTCCCGGCTCGTCGTCGACGAACAGGACGCATCTGGGGGCATCACCGCTCGATCCCGACGCGTCGGCGGCGGCTGGATCGATCGCCGCCGACGGGCCGTCGGGGTCAGAACTCATACCAATGAGTTGTTCCGTTGGTTGTTTTATTTTTCGCTCCGGATACAGACATTGAAAACTGGAGAAACGACGAGTGGACGAACGGATCCGCCCCGTGGTGGTCGCCTAGAGGAAGTCCTCGACGTGGTCGGCGACCTCTTCGGGGGTGTCACCGACGGGGACGCCCGCATCGTTGAGCGCGTCGATCTTCGACTGCGCCGTCCCGGTGCCGGAGCCGGAGACGATGGCTCCCGCGTGGCCCATCCGCTTCCCCGGCGGTGCCGTGCGGCCGGCGATGAATCCGGCGACCGGCGTGTCCATCTGCTCGCCGATGAAGCGGGCGGCCTGCTCCTCATCCTCGCCGCCGATCTCGCCGCACATCACGACCGCGTCGGTGTCGGGGTCAGCCTCGAACGCCGCAAGCGCGTCGATGAAGGAGGTGCCGATGATCGGGTCGCCGCCGATGCCGATAGCGGTCGACTGGCCGAGTCCACGCTCGGTGAGGTTATCGACGACCTGGTAGGTGAGCGTCCCGGAACGGGAGACCAGCCCGACGTTGCCGTCAGAGAAGATGTTTCCGGGGAGGATACCGAGTTTCGCCTCGCTGGGTGTGATGATCCCCGGGCAGTTCGGCCCGAGGAGGCGCGTGTCGGTCTCGCCGAGGCGCTTTTTCACCTTCGCCATGTCCTGCGTCGGGATTCCCTCGGTGATCGCCACCGCCAGATCGAGGTCGGTGTCGAGCGACTCGAAAATCGCGTCGGCGGCGAACGCCGGCGGCACGAAGATCACGGAGGCGTCCGCGTCCTCCGCCTCGACCGCCTCGTCGACGGTGTCGTAGACGGGGACGCCGTCAACCGCCTGACCGCCCTTGCCGGGCACCGCGCCGGCGACGACGTTCGTGCCGTACTCGATCATCTGACCGGCGTGGAACTTGCCTTCCCCGCCGGTGATACCCTGGACAACTACTCTGGTGTCGTCGTCGACGAAAATGCTCACGCGAACCACCTCGTGGTGAGCGTGAGGGTATCATTCGTGAACGAGCGACCGTCGGGAGCGAGTGAACGTACGATAGAACTCATTGGGTCATCTCCTCGGCGTTTTTCACCGCACGCTGGACCGCGTCCTCCAGCGTCTTCTCGACCTCCACGAGGTCCGTGTTCAGGATCTCCATCCCCTCCTCGGCGTTCGTGCCGGCGAGGCGGACGACCATCTTCTTGGGGATCTCGTCGAACCCCTCCAAGGCCTCGTTGATTCCCTTGGCGACCTCGTCGCCGCGGGTGATCCCGCCGAAGATGTTGAACACGACGGCGTCGACGTTGTCGTCGGAAAACACCATGTCGAGCGCCTGCGTGACGCGTTCCGCCTTCGCGCCACCACCGATGTCGAGGAAGTTCGCAGGCGACCCGCCGTAGTAGTCCACTATGTCCAGCGTCGTCATGACGAGGCCGGCACCGTTGCCGATGATCCCGACGTTGCCAGACAGGCGGACGTAGTCGAAGCCGTACTCGCCGGCCTTGCGTTCGAGGTCGTTCTCGTAGGACTCCTCGGCCATCTCGGCCAGCTCGGGCTGGCGGAACAGCGCGTCCTCGTCGATGTTCATCACGGCGTCCGCGGCGACCACGTCGCGGTCGCCCGTGATCATGACCGGGTTGACCTCGATCTCGGAGGCGTCGTTCTCTTCGTAGAGGTCGTACAGCGTCGAGAGGATCGACGCGACATCGAGCGCCACGTCGGCGTCGACGCCGGCCTCGTAGACGACCTTCCGGGCCTGATACGGGTGGATTCCGAACGCGGGGTCGACGTGTTCGCGCGCGATGGCGTCGGGGTTCTCCTCGGCGACCTCCTCGATGTTCACGCCGCCCTCGGTCGACACCATCAGGACCGGCTCGCCCTCGCCGCGGTCCATCGTGACGCCGACGTACAGTTCGTCCACGAAGTCGACGCCCGCCTCGACGAGGACCTCGTCGACGGTGTACCCCTTGAGGTCCATTCCGAGGATTTCCTCGGCGTACTCCTCGGCCTCCTCGCGGTCGGTCGCGATCTTGATCCCACCGGCCTTCCCGCGCCCGCCGACGTGGACCTGCGCCTTGATGGCGGCCGGGTAGCCGATCTCGTCGACGGCGTCGAGCGCCTCGTCGACGGTCGTCGCGAGCCGGGAGTCCGGCACCGGGATCCCGGCGTCCGCGAAGACGGTCTTCGCTTGATGTTCGTGTAGTTTCATCCGTCTTGAATCGGGACCGACTGCGGATTAAATGGTGTCGATTCGGCGCGGAGGGTCGCGTCCGCAGCGGCGAAGCCAGAACGCTGACTACGGGGTATCGATCGTGTGACCGCTGCGATCAGAGTGCGCCGACTTCGTCGAGATAGCGGCGAACGTCGTACAGGAAGTCCCGGTAGCGTTCGAGATCCTGTAGTGCGGTGTAGACATCGTCGTGATCGATAGTGTCGCCGTACGTGTGGGCGAGGACGTTCCGAAACCGCGCCGCCTGAACCATCTCCACCCGAGAGGTACGGGCGAACACGTCGACCTCGTCGAGTGCGACCATTGCGGCCGGATTGCTCTCGGGAGGCACCCCCTGTTCGTGGGCGACGACTGTCTCGGCGATGTCGAGCGTCGCCTCGGTCAGTTTGACGAATCGACGTTCGACTACGTCACGGCTCTCTCGATCGGTCCGGTACGTTTCCCGAGGCATCGATTGCTTCTCCGCGAGGACGGAGAGGCTCGCTTCGATGGTTTCGACGGCGTTGAGGATTCGCTCGATGTCGTCCGCCGCCAGCGTCATGCGAGGTGGTCATCGATCGCGGTGAGCGCGTCGTCGAAGCGTTCACCGGGGGTTCGCGGATCCGAATCGGTCTCGTCGAGCAACACCGAACGGAGCTGATCCGCGTCGGATTCGCTCCCCACGATCCGGTCTCCTTCCCGAAAGACGGCACGAACGAGCGACTGTGACGCCGACCGAAGATCGATCACATCGACGTCGTCGGTCCCGAGAGCGAGCGCGAGGTCGGCACCGAGCGCCAGGCGAGCACCTACGTGGCTCGGATCGCCCGGATCGGTCTCCGCGAGGACGACCGCGACATCGACATCGCTCCGTTCGTGCGTCTCGCCGCGGGCCTGCGAACCGAACAGGAAGCCGACGCTGACGGGGTGATCTGCCAGCGTGGCGGCCACAGTGTCGCGGATCGATGATCCGTCGGGACCCGAAGAGTTCATAGTAGAATATGGATGAGAGTTTGGTAAAAACGTTCCGCGGGTAGTTCGTTCGAATTCCAGACCCCAATGCGGGCCGATGTGAGGGGATTCAGTCCTCGTCGCCGAGGATGACGCGGTGGGTCATCGCCTCGGGGTCGAGCACCTCGTCGGCCTCCTCCTCGGTGAGGTACCCTTCGCCCACAGCGACCTCCTTGACGGACTCGTCCTCGGCGAGCGCCTTCTTCGCGACCTTGCTCGCCTTGTCGTAGCCGATGGCGGGGTTCAACGCGGTCGCGAGCGCCATCGACTGCTCGACGCGCGTCTCGCAGAACTCCTCGTTGGCCTCCAGCTTCGCGACGAAGCGCTCGCCGAAGGTGACGGCGACGTTCGAGAGGATCTCGGCGGACTCGAGGAAGTTGTGGGCGATGACGGGCTTGTAGATGTTGAGGTCGATCTCGCCGCGCGCCGCGCCCGCCGAGACCGCCGCGTCGTTGCCGACGACCTGCTTGTGGACCTGATTGACCGACTCGGCGACGACCGGGTTGATCTTGCCGGGCATGATCGAGGAGCCGGGCTGGTTCTCCGGCTGCTCGACCTCGCCGAGGCCGTTCCGGGGCCCGGAGGCGAGCAGCCGCAGGTCGTTGGCCATCTTGTTGAGACTGCCTGCCACGGTCCGAAGCGCACCGTGGGCCTCACTCATGGCGTCGTGGGCGGCCTGTGCCTCGAAGT
>PXST01000026.1:39268-41743 GCA_003023405.1 Halobacteriales archaeon SW_8_68_21 | reverse complement strand
CCTCACCCCCTGTTCATCTCATAGAATGAACCGTGGGGGGTGGTGAGACGTGTTACAGAATTTTTCTAAAGTGCCGAAATCAACTTCCACATTAATTATAACGATTGTTCTCCCCCTGCTCGTCTCAAATAGAAATTACATGGGGGTGGTGAGACGTGTTACAGAATCTTACTATGAAATCGTAGTAATCGTTTGGTCATGTATAATACCGTTCACCGACACCCACCTCAGCTATATATAATCGAGTAGGGGGTGAGACAACGTGTATATTATAATGGGCGGTCCCGATTGAACGTTTATCCAGGTATTTTCTATTTTGATTTTATTCTAAGTTTATTCTGGGTTAACTATTTAGTGTTGCACCCATTCTGTTAGTATTGCAATGTCAAGCAAAATGTTAAAGCAAGATGAACAGTCTAGGAAAAGAACAGAAGAGCTGTGTAGAATGGCTGAAGAGGAGTATGGAATCAGTTTGTCGTTAAAAGATGCTGAGGCTCTACTGACTAAGAAGGGACTTAGAGTTGCGAAGGAACAGGGGGTGTCTGCTCTACTGGAGGAAGATAACTAAGGTGATTAAGAATGGATTCGAAAGAACTTAAATCACGGTATGAGGATTCTGGTAGGGCTAAAGAGAAGCTGAAGCTATACGAAGAGTACGCAAACCACATTTCGAGAACTGATGTGTTGGAGGTTATCAAACCTGTAATTCAGGCTATTGCTGAGGAGTCGTTTAATGGTGGAATTGCCGAGGCTGAGGTTCGAGGCTATGCTTCGACTCTTGCTGATATTGAGGTTACTCCACTCACGAAGTCTGATATTATTGAACTGATTGATAGTGAAGTAGATGAACTGAAGAAGAGTGCCAATAATTCTAGTTCAGTTGCTCTTCCTCTCGATGAATGGCTTGAGAGGAATATTGAGGAGGTTATTGTGTCTCGTAGCACAGACTCAAATGTTGATACGACCTATACATGGCATATTCACGGGCAGGATGCCGCGTTTGATACTTCGAGTGAACACTATAGCTTTGATTCACTGAGTGATAAGCTCTACAAGCAGTACAGTATATCCACTCTTGACCCGCAGAGAACTGAGAATGATGAGTGGAAGAATTGGGTTGAGAATTTCATTAGTAGGAAGGAAGAGGTCAACAAGTTTGTTGGAACTCGGACTCAGGTAATAGAGGAGTTGCAGAGGCGTTTGTCGGATTCTGATGCATATACAGATTTAGAAATCGCGTTCAAGCGTGGTCGCGTTCACTATGATGAAGATGATGAAGTATACCACATTCCGAATGACTTGGTTTCCTCAGTGTGCGAGGATTATGGTATTAACAACAAGGCTCTCCAGATAGAGTTACAGAACAAAGGTTGGATAGAAGGAGGTTGCTCAGTCGAGAAACGCGTCAATGGAAAGGTTTCTAGATTTTGGAGGCTTCCTGATGGGTTTGCTGATGCTAATCCGATT
This sequence comes from Halobacteriales archaeon SW_8_68_21, assembly GCA_003023405.1. GTDB lineage: Archaea > Halobacteriota > Halobacteria > Halobacteriales > Haloferacaceae > Halorubrum. Next base: position 40,276 of record PXST01000026.1, on the reverse strand, counting down.
GAACCTAACGAGCAGGAATTCGAAACATCGCGGTATGCGAGTGGTAGCCAATGACTCTGAACTACGACATCATCGGAGAGGATGAGTATGGAGTATCAGAGTCTGTTAAAATAGACGGTCCACCAGGGACTGGGAAGTCAACTCAGATACTGCTTCGGACAGAGGAGTTCTTAAAGAAGAATGACCTGACGGTCTCGGACGTTTGCTTGGTGACGTATCGGAAATCATTGGCTGAAGACATTGTTGACCGATTCAGAGAGGAAGACTTAGTATCTAACAGATTCCGTTCGGAGCGTTCCCATATTGGGACGATGCATGCTATCTGTAATCGATTGATTCGAGAGAAAACTGAGCTAGACGTGAGTAACAAGGTTGGATGGTATGAGAAGAAGCTATTCTGTCAACGGAATGGTTTGCGGTACAACGGCTCTCACAAAGGCGAAATAACTGGCGGAAAGGAACTATTCAGGGTATTTAGTTGGTTGTTGGCGAACAAGAAACCTCCTGAAGAACTTCCGCAATCGATGTATAACGATGTCTCTGAAGCCTGCGGCAAGAACATAGATATTCGACGACTTTGGGACGACTGGAAGAAGTTCAAGAAGAATCCCCCTGTTGGTAAAATCAAGTCGTTAGATGCAGGTGACGAGTTATATGACTTTGATGAACTCCTACTGCTTGTTTCTGAGAGAAATATTGCTCCTGAAGGCGCTGAGATGGTTATTGTGGACGAAATGCACGATGTCTATCCAGCTATGTATGATGTGATTCAAATGTGGATGAGCCAGCTAGAGGACGCTACATTCGTAATTGCAGGTGACAAGCATCAGGTTATTACTGAGTACATGGGGGCGACACCAGAATTCTATAAGTCTATAGACCTTCCTGAAATCTCTCTACCAGAGAGCTACAGATGTCCTGAGAGCCACGTCAAGTACTCTCATCGTATACTATCAAACCACTACTCACCTCCAGACGTAGACTCCGAATCTTCTGACGGTGATATTT
>PXST01000026.1:14957-39251 GCA_003023405.1 Halobacteriales archaeon SW_8_68_21 | reverse complement strand
TCTGATATTAGCGGTGCTCGAATGTACTATCAATCGAGCCATGACGAGTGGAGTATAACTCAAAGAGAGAACTCTCCTGCTGATTTGTATGAGCAACAAGCCGATGAAGATGAGACGGTAATGTATCTGGTTCGTTCGAACCACCAAGCCGAAGCTATAGCTAAGTCGTTATCTGAAGAAGGAATTCCATTTGCTTCTGACTCTGTAGAGGATTGGCACGAATCAGGTCTCACCGACATGTATAACGCTATTTGTGAGTGTCTGAGAGTTCCTTCAGAACCCTCATACACATTCGAAGGTGGAATTGTTCTTGATGTTGACCAGACTGCGTATGTTGGAGTGGATGAATTAACTGAGCTAATCGATGCAACTCCATCTCAATTCTTGGAGGATACGAAGTACGACTGTCTCGATATACTCAGTGGTCTCGACAATTATGCTGTTTCCAAACTTCACAATGTATTCACCGATGAGTTCTTCGGGGAATTACATTCGAATCCTATACAGATGCTATTGGGAACAGCTGACAAAACCAAGCTTGCTCGGCTAGCCAATAGGTACGACTGGCAAAAAGTCGATGAGGATGAGGTGAGTGTCCAGATACTCACAATACACGCCTCGAAGGGAATGCAGGCGGATAATGTGTTTCTCTACGATGGAATTCCATATCGTGTTTCAGAATCAATTCAGGAGTCTAGAAGTTCGGATAGGAATGAATGTCGAACTTGGTATGTGGGGGTAACAAGGTCCAGTAAGAATCTTGTAGTCGTTAGAAATGCGTTCGACGGATTTGACCCGTCACCATACCTTCCTCCAACTAACGTAATTTCCCAATTCAATGGGGGTGAGAGAGCATGAGAACCCAATGGTGTTTTGAGGAATTGATTGACTATTATTATGAATATGACAAGCAGAGAGTCAAGCAGTATGTACGAGATGAGCGTGGTTGGTCTCCAGATATGGTTGATGAGTTTAATATAGGGTGGGCTGACCCAGACGCGAATGCATATAATTATCTTGCTGGTGAGGGCTATACGCACGAAGAGATTATCTCAACAGGAGCGTTCACGGAGTCTGGCGACCCTCTTTGGAATGGACGCTATGTTTTCCCTTACTTCAATAAAAGAGGAAATCCGTGTTACGCTATCGCAAGAACAACTGGTAACAAGGGCGGTGGTGCGGCTGGATATGATGGTCATGAGGAAGATTTCATTGCTGGTAAATATGCAAAACTAGCCCATTCGAAAGAATATGTTGAGGTAGATGAGCCAATCTGGGGTCTACATTGTGTGGACCATACGACTGACTTCGTAATCATCGCTGAAGGTATTGCAGATGCTATGATTTTGGACTATCACGGATTTCCTGTTTTATCGCCAGTCACGACTACTTTCAAGGAAAAACACTTCGACCCCTTGGTGCAGTTATTTGAAGACAATTGGAAGGACGAAGTATACATAATACCTGACTCGGAGGAAGTACAGGAAAAATCGAAGTACGGAGTGTCTGCTGGTTTTCAGGGAGCATTGAGTTCTGCGTACCAGATTTACCAAAGAATCTCAGAACTTGACGTGAAGATTGCTCAAATACCAAGACAAGATGGCGTCAGAAAGATAGATGTTGATGATTTCCTTACTAACCATGATAGGGAAGAGCTTCAACAAATCTTGATTGAAGCACGTGAAGCAACTGAATGGGATGCGTACGATGAAATTGCATCGTCACAATCGACTTCTGCGGATGAAGATTATGATGAGGAGGAGATACAAGGTACAGATAAGTCGGCAATCTACGAACTGAAACTTTCCGACATCCTTCCATCTGGGTTTGGTGACAGAGGGGAAAACCCTATCAGCCATACTGGTAGCTCTGAGAACTACTTCGTCTTAATTGAGGACGGAGAGACTGCTTATGACCACAAACGAGATGTGACGTACAACGCTATCACGTACCTACTATGCAAGTGCGGCGAAAGAAACGTGGACGACCCAGAAGGGTCTCTATCCAATCAGGAAGTATGGAAGGCATGGAAGCACGCTAAAGAGAATGGGGTAATTGGTGAAGACGACCCAGTTCCAGTACGGGCGATGAGATACCATGCTGAACGATTAGACTTTGAGGTTTCAGACGATGGAATACTAAATGCAAATGTATACAATAATGTTGTCTCAGCTATTGATGACGAAGTGAATTCTGGTCGAGAGCAGATTGAGAATAGTGCCAGAGAATTCTACAAAAACCAAGATTCGGACTACTATGATATGGAGGTGAGTATCGCCAAATCAGCCTGTTCTGTGGTCGATGAGCTAAATGAATTCACTTCTCTAGATATTGTATGGACATGCGAAGAGACGACTGGTTATCTACCCACTCTGGCTCTGGTAGCTCTTCAGGAAGAGTATATCTCAACTCCAATCGAACCATCATGGGCGTCTGAATTAACTGATATTGAGTTCGCAAACCTCTGTCTTGATGCTAAAAATAAGTACTTGTTCAATGGTACGCCACCTTTTAGAGCGATTAGAGGCTCTGCTATGATTGCCGATTACATCAAGTTCGAAGGTGAACTCGACAGGTCTGAGTATCAAGCGGCTAAGGAGTTCTTCTTATCTGCGTAGTTTATACTCCAATCAGCACAACAATTATAACCTATTCTAACTTGTACTATAGTACGGTTCTTTCGAATCCGTTTCCTCCCCCTTCAATAATTGACTTTTAGCCGTACGTATTTTGATTAACACTCAATTCTGACCTAGAAGTGAAAGCAAATATGGGATTTGCTAATAATACGTAGTAATGTATGAGTCAATCCGAACATCCAGATTGGTCGGTATCGACATTTGAAAAGCAGAAAGTCGTTGTGCAATCCGATGAGTATATGAGAGCCTTTGTCTCGAACCGAGCCAAGGAACTTGCTGAGTTTGGTATCTTAGATGAGACTCGATGTAGGTTTGATATACCGTTCGACGTTCAACAGGAGATTGCTCGTCAGTTGGACCAATTACACATGAGCCCACGCATTGATTAGTGAGTTACAGGCATCGCTCCATGAGTCCTATTCTTTTCCAAATGACTGTTTGAAAGCAGTGTTCCAAGTGCTATTCATCCTATCAAGCATCCTATCGAATGTGAGGCGTTTTGAGCGATTCTGAGAGAAAGGCGAATTCGACTTGAACTTGGATTCGAACAATGTGTCGCCGCGGAAGTGGAAAGTAAGACGACCATCACATTTATAGTGTTATTTTGTATGTTTATTAGCATGGAATCAATTAATGTTTCAGAACTTGAACCGAACAGAGAAATACCTCGTGGTGCAAATCTTCCTCTTGAGTGGAATGTTGGACGAACTCCAGACTTTGAGCTACAACTTGATGGTAGGGGTCCCTACTTTGTTGAAGGATATGAAATAGATTCTGGTATATTGGCACATATGGATGACGGTGAACAGCGGGATATGTACTTCGAGAGTAGAATGCAATTCATTAACCATATTAATGAGATGACTCACGTAATTGATGAATCTACTAGGCGTAGAGGGTTTGAACCGAATGGATGGACAGTAAAGATTGATAAGCTTGGTATTGAGGGGGACTTAGACATCTGATTCTCTTTAGTGTCGGTGTGGTGCTAGTCATATACGGTCTCAATTTGCACTGCATTTTCGACTCTTACTGTATGTTTCTTCTTTGAGTTCTCTGTAGTGAATAAGTGCTGAAGAGGAATCGCAGCACACTAGGGTCGTCGATGGGTGGGTTTCGATAGACCCGCTCGCTAACCGATGTCGTAGGTTTAAACCAGAAGATGAACAACAATCAGCACAACGAAGACCTTCACATGAGAGTAGAATCAGACCTTTCGCCTACTAACGAGATTTACGAAGCCGACGCCCGAGACATTCCTATAGACGATAACTCAGTAGATTTTATCGTTACTTCACCTCCGTACTGGCAGAAACGAGACTACGGCGTTGAAGACCAAATCGGACAAGAGGGGACTCCCGAGGAATTCGTTGAGGTGATGGTTGAGACTCTGGATGAGTGGAGAAGAGTGCTTCGACCTCATGGGAGTATTTTCTTCAATATCGGAGATACGTACGAGAGCCGTAGTTTAGCAGGTATTCCTTGGAAGGTTTCTGACGCCCTCCAAAATGACGGATGGTACATCAGGAACGAGATTATGTGGGCGAAAGAAGGTGGAATGCCTGAGCCTGCTGGGAACCGTCTTGCAAATCGTCACGAGTTCATATTCCATCTGACGCAGAACAAGGATTATTTCTACGATTTGTGGGGGTACTCGAACGAGTATGGTAACGGTTCTAATCCTGGTGATGTCTGGGAGATAGGTCACGACAGGAATACTGGAGACCACTTAGCACCGTTCCCCTCAGAGTTGGTCGAACGTTCTCTGACTCTCGGCTGTCCACCTGCTGTTTGTACGGAGTGCGGCAAACCCCGAGAGAGGGAGCTACGTAGGACTGATAAGCTGGATGAGAGCCGCCAACAGGCGAAGCGAGCGATGGAGATATACGAACAGTCCGACCTGACAAAGGAACACGTTAGAGCCATCCAGAGCGTCGGCATTTCTGACGCTGGTAAGGCAAAGGAGATTCAGGATGGTACTGGTCGGAATGCGGATGATGTACAGAAGTTAGCCGATGAAGCTAAGGAAGTCCTCGGCGGCTACTTCCGTGAATTCACGTTCGCTAAGAAAGAGACTTCGGGCTGGTCTGAATGCGACTGCGACGCTGAGTATGAGCGTGGTACGATGATGGACCCGTTCTGTGGCTCGGGTACTTCACTGGATGTTGCGGCTAGTATGGGGTTCTCGACTGTTGGAGTCGACTTAGACCCGCCTGAACACGTTCAGCCGACGCTGGACGCAAGCACACAATAATAAGTTCCCGTGGCTTGACGTGCAGCCACATGGGAATGTTTGTTTTGAAACCCAATGTAGTGGAATCCTGCATGTGGGCTCTCTCCGAAGAAAGCATTCATAGACACTTTGCTGGCTATTTAGGTGTCAAGCGGACGTGCGAGGTCGAAGGCACGCACCAGAATGTATCCTTCGACTACAACGGGTTCTTTGATTCGTTCTTCAAAGTAAGAGACGACGACGCTCCTTACCTACTCCCGTTCGATACTTCCGAAATCAACGACAGGTCGGACTTCTGGTTTAATGAGAATGTAGCGGGCTCGTACTCAACATCATCCATTCGAGACGACAAACCATTCGCAGAAGTGGTGGAATACGGTGGGAGTTACAGTGACCGATGGTGGAGGCTGGTTGATGACCACTTGACCATTTCTAGAAGGGAAATGTTGGAAGCCAAAGTACCCGTGGAGCCGTTAGCTGGATTCTTGTACAGAGACTTTGCTGTTGAGGTGGAGGAGTCCGCGTCAATCGATGACATCGTTGCGATATTCAGAGAGTAACGTCGAAATAGACCACGAAGAACCTGTGAGGGAAATCGATGGCTGAATTCGAACCAGACTCACCAGACAATTGTAGTGACTCTCGGTCTGCATCTAAAGTGCGGCACTTGTCCGACCAAGACCTCGGGTTCGCTACTTCATCTGTAATCGAGGATGATATTGAATCTCTAGCGGAGGATAGTGGGTTTGATGAAGAGGAGTTGGTACAATGGATTCGTGGAGTTCGGAGGAAGGGTCAAGCCATTTTCTACGGACCACCAGGAACTGGAAAGACGTTCATCTCCGAGAAAATCGGTGAGATACTGACAGGCGACAGCAACCGAGTCAAGACAGTCCAGTTCCATCCTAGCTACTCCTACGAAGAATTCATTCAGGGGATTAGACCTGAGTACGATGACTCAGATGATACGCTCAAGTACCCCGTCAAGGATGGACGTTTCGTAGAGTTCTGCGATGAAGCCAGAGGGTCTGATGGGTACTACGTACTGGTGCTTGACGAGATTAATCGAGCGGAGGTTTCCGCAGTCTTTGGTGAGCTAATGTACCTGCTCGAATACCGTGGAGAACCAATTGAACTTCCGCAACGTGAGGAGTCGTTCAGCGTTCCAGAGAACGTCTACATCTTGGGTACGATGAATACGGCTGACCGCTCAATCGCTCTTGTAGACTATGCCCTAAGACGCCGTTTTGCTATGGTTGAGGTCGAGCCTGAGTACGACATCATTCGGAACTACCACGATGGTACAGGACACGATGTAGACGGTTTGATAGAGGTACTGAAGGAAATCAACGATGAGATAGATGACAAGGACTTCCATGTCGGAGTGACGTACTTCTTGGAAGACGACTTAGACGAGTACATTCAGGACATCTGGGAGATGGAGATTGAACCGTACTTGGAGGAGTATTTCTTTGACAACCGTGGTGCAGTAGACCAATTCAGATGGAGCAACGTTGAGGGTAGAGTCTCGCCATAGGGATGAGTACCGAAACAACATTGGGTGAATTCGAGAAGAAAATCACTCTTCCCGAGTATCGCACCAAATCCTACGCCCCAGACGACATCCCTGACGGTCTTGGTGAGTACATTCTGGAGAACTATGAGTCAGAGGTAGAGACTGAACCACCGTCAATCAAGACTAGTGGGAACTGGGAATTCACGAATCAAGGGTATGCTGGTCGGCTGACTACCCCTGATGATTGGTCAATTCAACTCGAACCGAAAGTTGACCTCCAGAATATCTTTGGAATGATGGAGTACGCCTATGATTTGGATTCAGCGAGGTTCTTAGAGGGTGCGTACGACGCTGGTTCCATACAGGAGTTTTTCGACAAGGTAGTAAGTATTCTGGCGGAGAACGTCATCAAACGGAGCAACCAAGGATTCCACAAGGAGTACATCAAACAGGAGGAAGAGAGTCAGTTTGTCCGTGGGAAGATAGACATACAGAAGACTGCTCAGAAACCGTGGAAACCAGAAGCACACACCAAGTATCGGGAACTAACGGCTAACATCGAAGACAATCAAATCCTTCTGTGGACGCTCTTCAGGACACTCAGTAGTGAATCGCTTAGTGAAGGTACTCTGAACAAGGTACGACGTGGAGTAAGAGAGCTTCAGAACATAGCAGAGCTTGAAGAGTACACAGCTAACGATTGCGTGGGACGAGAGTATCAGCGGCTGAACAGTGATTATGAGTTTATGCACTCTCTCTGCCGACTGATACTCGACAATAGTGGTCCGACTCGTGAGACTGGTGAATATGAGATGATTCCGTTCCTAGTCGAGATGCCAACTCTATACGAACGGTTTGTCGCCAGATGGTTTAAACAGAATATACCCGCAGAGTACCGAGTAGAGCCACAGAAGAGCGTGACTCTCGATGAACGTACAGGGCTATCCTTCGACATCGATATTGTGGTGTACAAAGACGACGAAGTAGTTGCGGTTGCAGATACGAAGTACAAAATTCCGAGCAACCCTAGCACAGACGACGTATCTCAGATAATCTCATACGCAGAGCGAATGGATACGGAGAATGCGTTCCTCGTGTATCCACAGTCGTTGAGTGCTGAGTTTGATTTTACTGTTGGAGACATTCGAATTCGAGACTTGCAGTTCAGAGTTGACGACGAGCTTGAAAGGAACGGTAGGAGGTTCAGAGACTCAATTCTAAGTGCGATTTAGACGGTTCTCGAATATTGGTCTGTTGAGCCTGTTAAGGAGAGTTTGAAGATTTAGAGTCGAGTTTGAGCTGTTATACTCAAAAAGAACTCATCAATCTCCAAACATCTGTCGCATCATCGGGTGCATCTCCATCAGCTGCTCTTCGGCGATCTCCTCGTACAGCTTGTACGTGATAGAGACCGCCAGTAGCAGGCCGGTTCCGGAGACCTGTCCGATGGTACCGAGCAGGTTCGCCATCACGGCGAGCAGTCCGACGAGGGCACCACCGATGACGGTCACCTGTGGGATGTACCGCTCCATGACCTTCTCGACGACCTGCGGGTTCCGACGGAACCCGGGGATCTGCATCCCGGAGTTCTGGATCTGTTTCGCGGTCGCCTCCGGTCCCATCCCGGTCGTTTCGACCCAGAAGATCGCGAAGATGGCACCGCCAACGATCATGAAGGTTAGGTCGACGGCGAGCCGGATGCCGATCATCCACGGCTCGATAGACGCCGCCTCGAGCTCGCCGAGGAACCACATCCACTGGGTCCGCGCCTGAATGGGGTTCAGATAGTAGAACAGCCCGGAAATGGGCTGTCCCGCGTCGGTGTACGTACCGAGCCACGCCGGCATCCCCGCCCACTGCGAGGAGAGGAGCTGGCCGAGGAACTGGATGTTCGCCTGCACCGGGAAGCGTCCCCGAGCCCCTTTCACGCGGGCGTGTGACAGCGGAATCTCGACGCGGACCGACTCCGCGTACACGACGATCCCGAAAATGAACACCGTGGTGAAAAGCGCCAGAATGTTCCCCGGATCGAAGAGGAGATTCTGGAGCCCTTCGGCCGTGAAAGGCGACATCGACACCGGCACGTCGCCGAATATCACGCCGTACCAGTTCGCGAAAAAGCCCGACGCGCCGAGCGCGGAGAAGCTGAAGAAGCCGCCAACGATCTGCTGGCTCACGGACGCGATGATGAAGAGTCCGACGCCGGAGCCGACGCCCCACTTGCTCACGATCTCGTCCATGAACAGGATGAGGACGCCGCCGACGAAGATCTGCGCGAATATCAGCACCTGTACGCCGAGTGTACCGATGCTGAGCGCGCTCCCGACTGCGTCGTCGGCCGGCAGGAACGACCCGGTGAACACCATCGGTGCCGCCGTGAGGGCGGTGACGATGACCACGAGCAGCTTCTGAAGGCCCTGATAGAGGACCTGATCGCGCGGATCGTTCTCCGTGTCGAGTCCGAGGAGGTTCGCACCGCCCAACAGCTGGAGGACGATGGACGCCGTGACGATCGGTCCGATACCGACCTGTAGCAGTGAGCCGGACGAGCCGGCGAGCACGGACCGGAACTGCCCGAAGAAGTCGGAGCTCTGCCCGACCGCCAACCCGAATGGGTTGATGTTGGTCAGGAAGAAGTAGATGATCAGGACTCCGGCCGTCCACGTGAGCTTCCGTTTGAACGGGACGTGTCCCGCGGGCCGCTCCACGACGGGCATCCGCGAGAGTACCGGTTCGGCGGCCTCCTTCCAGCTCATCTTACGCCTCGTCGTTCTCGTCGTCGGAAGTGTTTTCCGGTTCGTCAGCGGCGTCTTCGGCGCGCTCGGAGAGCGTCGCCTCGCCGCCGGCCTCCTCGATGAGCTCGACCGCGCCGGCGGTGAACGCGTCCGCCGTGACGCGAAGCTCCCGCCGGACCTGTCCGCCGCCGAGCACTTTCACGACGTCCGCCTCGTGGCCGTCCTCGACGACGTCACGGGCGTCGAAGACGTACGCGTCGCCGTCCTCCTCGGCGAGGCCGTCCGCGGCGTACAGCGCCGCGTCCTCGTCGAGCTTCTGGACTTTCACTTCGAGGACTTCCGTCTTGGCGTCCTCGGGACGCTTGAATCCGTGCTTACCGAGCGGGCCGTAGTTGTGGTACTCGTGTTTCGCGCGACCGGCCGCGCCGCGGCCGCCGCGGTGACCGGCACCGCGCCGGTTCTTGTGCGTGCCGCCGCCGTGCGTGCGCGAGCCGCGCTGTCTGCGTTTCTTGCTCGTCATCGCATCGCCTCCAGGAGACCGTCGATCTCCTCTGTGGTGTGTTCTCCGAGTTGGCCGCCCTCGATCACGGGGTGTTTGATCCCCTCGTGACCGCCGCGGGGCGCGTGGAGTCGCAGCGTCGGCGAGAGGCCATGCTCGCGCAGGGTCGTCTCCTCGTCGACGAGCGCCTCGGCCAGCGCCTCGAGGTCGGAATAGTCGGTGTTGTCGTCGATCCACTCGTCGTCGATGTCAGCCGACTCCTCAAGCGGTTCGCCGCGTCGCGCAATAGTGCGCGCGACGCTCTCGACGCTCGGTTCCCCGAACGCGACGACATCGTTGACCTTCGTGATCATGCCGCGGTACGAGTCCGTCTCGGGGACGAACGTCGCGTGGTTGACGCGTCCGACGTTCAGCATGTCGAGCGTGTCCTCGACGCCGTAGTCGAGGTTGACATCGCCGCGGAGCTGGACGATCGCCTGCATCACTCGCTCACCTCGTCGTAGTGTACTTCGCGCGCGTGCTGCGGCGTGCGGGACTGCGCCGCGTTCTCCAAGGCGTTGAACGTCGCCTTCGCGAGGTTCACCGTCGTGCGCGTGTTGCCGTCGGAGTTCGTCCAGGCGTCCTCGACGCCGGCGAGCTCCAAGATGTTGCGGACCGTCTCCGCGGCCGCGAGACCCAGCCCCTGCGGGGCGGGCTTGACCTCAACCGTAACGGAGCCAGCTTTCCCCTTTGCCGTCCGGGTGAGGGAGTTGGTGCCGCCGGGCTGGTCCTCCCAGGACCCGGAGCCGCGGTCGACGGAGATAATGTTCAGCTTCGCGACGTCGATCGCCTTCTGGATGGCACCGCCGACCTGATCGTCCCGGGCCTGTGCGTAGCCGAGGTAGCCGTCGCGGTTGCCCACGGCGACCACGCAGCGGAACTTCACGCGGCGGCCCGAGTCGGTCATGCGCTGGACCATGTTGATGTCCAGCACCTCGTCTTCCAGCCCCGGGAGGAGCTGGTCGACGATCTCGGCTTCCTTCAGCGGGAGCCCGGATTCGAGCGCCTGTTCCATCGACGTGACGTCGCCGTCCTGTACCTTGCGGCCGAGTCGCGTCCGCGGTTCCCAGCCGTCGTTGTGTCTACTCATGGTTCTCCTGGATTGTCGCGAGCACGTCGTCGAAGTGCTCGGGTAGCTCGCTGGCGTCGAACTCGCCGCTGTACAGCGGCTCATCGAGCTGCTCGGCGTAGTCGGCGATGTGTTCGCCGCGCGTGCGCGACCAGTCGGCCAGCACGTCGTCGTTGTGCGGGACCTCGAGGCCCGCGTCGATCGCTCCTTCCTGTACCGCGAACGTCTTGTTGCCGGGCGTCGCCGTGTTGAGCCCGATGTCGAGGACGGCCTCTTCGAGGCCGGCGTCGACGGCGCGAGCGCCTGCGAGGTACCCGGTGAGGTACGCGCTGGGGAGGTTGCCCGTCGGGGCGTCCCAGCCGTACTCGTCGAGCTCCTCGCTGGAGGCGGCCGCGTGGGTATCGTCACCGTCCGGTCCGGGAGTCACCAGCTGCGCCCTGACGTGAGCGTTGCTCACCCGGGCGACCAGGCGAGGCTTGCCCGATTTCAGCAGGCGCAACCTCTGGTGGTAATCCGTCCGGACCTCGCGGCGGCGGCGCATCGGCACCTTGTATCGTGGTCCTGTCGCCATTAGTCCGTCACCTCGTAGCCGTACTGCGTCCGAATGTACGCTTCGAGACGGGCAACGTCCTCGAAGTCTCCGCCGCTCGCCTTGTTGTACAGCGTGCGGTACTCGGAGGCGTCGAGCACGTCTTCCTCGTCACGAAGCTCCTTCAGGCGCGCCCGCTGTGCGCGGATCCGCACCTTCCAGTCGTCTTTCGCGTCCTGCCGTGCGCCGGACTTCCCCTTCCGGGTACCGGCACCCGACTGGTGCCCGTAGGAGCGCTTCTCGGCGCGCTCGCGGGCGCGACCGCGTGAGTTCGTTTTCGCGTCCTTCGCGCGGATCGTTCCCTGATCGATGAGTTCGCGGACGTCCTCGCGGGTGATCGCGTCCGCGATCTCCTCCTGTGCCTCGGGGTCGAGCCAGACGCGGCCCTTGCCGACATCCAACTCGTCCGCTGCGAGCCGTTTCTGGGCTTTCAGATCACTCATCGTCGACCTCCACTTCGACGTAGGTCGGGTTCAGCACGCGGATCTCGCGCTCCTCCGCCTCGTCTTCGATCAGTTCGCGCTTGCGACCGCCGACCTTCGAGGCGATCCGCACCGCCTGCGTGTCGCCGTCGACGCCCTCGAGATCGTCCGCGTTGTGGACGCGGACCTCCTCGAAGCCGCTCGGGTGGAGGTCGCGGGACGCCGTCGGCGAGCGGAAGCCGGCCTCGACGACCGGTCCCTTCGATTTCATCCGACGGCGCTGCTTGGAGAGCCCGCCGCGCGGCTTGCGCCACGACGTCGGGATCCGCTTTTTCTTGTGGTAGTCCTGCCGGTTGAACTGCGGTTTCCCCTCGCGGTGCTTCTGTGCGAGCGCGCGAGCGGTCTCGTCGTCCAGTTCCGGCGTCTTGTCGGCGTGACCGCGGGGACGAAGCTCGGTCTCGACGTCCTCGGACTCGTCGGTCTCCTCGACCGCCTCCTCCTCGTCCGTCTCGTCTTCGATCTCCGCGTCCGCCTCCTCGTCGACCTCCAGCCCGCCGACGTCGGCCTTGACACGCGCAGCGAGCGCGTTGCCGACGCCGTCGACCTCGGAGAGCTCCGACTGGGAGGCGGCCTTCACGTCCTCGACCGTCTCGTAGCCGGCCTCACGAAGGGCGTCCGCCTTCGAGGGACCGACACCGCTGATGTCTTCCAGTTCGTCTGCCATCGGTTAGGCACCTCCGGTGGGTTTCTCGACGATGTACACGCCGTCCTGGAAGACGCGCGTGTCCTTGTCGGTCACCTTCGTCAGCTGCTCGATGTCGGCGGCGGTCTGTCCGACGGCCTCCTTGTCGGAGCCCGTCAGCGTGACCGTCTCGCCGTCGACCTGTACCTCAGTGTCTCCGCGGATCGGGGTGCGCCGCGCGGCGCTCTCCCCGAGGAAGTTCTCGATGACGACCTCGTCGCCCTCCACGGTCACCTGCATCGGGAAGTGAGCGTAGTACACTTCCATCGCGTACTCCCATTCCTCGGTGACGCCGTGGATCATGTTGGCGACGTGGCTCTCGAATGTGCCGACCGTGGCGTTGGTCTTCGCGTCCTCGCTCTCGGAGGCGACGAACACCGCGCCGTCCTCGACGCTCACGTCGACGTCGGGGTACCAGAGGCGTCGCGTGACGCTCCCGTTGGGCCCCTCGACGGTGAGTTCGAGGTGATCGGTTTCGGCGGAGACATCGTCCGGAATCTCGATTTCGACTCTGTTCATTGTTAGTAGACGTATGCGATCACTTGGCCGCCGATGCCCTGTTCGCGGGCTTCGTAGTGGCTCATGACGCCGTGGCTCGTCGTGACGATGAGCGTCCCGTAGTCACGGGCGGGGAGGTATCGCTTCTCCCACTTCTCGAACTCGTCAGCGCCCGCCGAGTAGCGGGGCTTGACTGCGCCACACTCGTTGATCGCGCCCTTCAGTTCGACCTCGAACTTCCCGGCTTTCCCGTCGTCGACGTACTCGAAGCCGTCGACGTACCCGCGGTCGTAGAGGACCTCGAGGACGGAGCCGATGATGTTCGAAGCGGGCTCTACCGTGTACGACAGGTGGCCAACGCTCTCGGCGTTGTCCATGCCGGCGAGCGCGTTGGTGAATGGATCGTTTCCCGTCATGATCAGCTGTACTTCTCGAATCCCATGTCTCGAGCGACCTCGCGGAAGCACTGCCGGCAGAGGTTGATGTCGTACTTGCCGACGAGTCCCTGCTCGCGGTCGCACCGCCGGCACGTGTGCCGGGAGTCGGTGCGCTTCGCGGCGTGCTCGCCCGTGTCGTTGTTCGCTTCGCTCATTCGGTTACCTCGACATCGAAGTTCGTTTCGAGGAACGCGGCCGCATCCTCGGCTGTCATCCGGTGGCGAGCGGGGATCGTCCCCGTCGCCTTGTCGCGTTTCGAGACGCGGTAGCCGGGACGGACGATCGTCGTCGTCACGTCGAGACCGTAGATCCCGGTGTTGGGATCGTACTCCTGGCTCGGGAAGTCGGTGTGGTCCTCGACCCCGAAGCTGAGGTTACCCGTGTCGTCGAACTGGCTCCGGCCGACGTCGACCAGGTCCAGTGCGGTTTCGAGGAGCGCATGCGCGTCCTCGCCCCGCAGCGTCACCTTGACGCCGATCGGGTCGCCCTTGCGGATCCCGAACTCGGCGATGGTGCGCTTCGAGGTGGTCCGGACCGACTGCTGGCCCGTGATCTCCTCGATGATCTCCTCGGCGTCGGCGAGGGGTTCACCGCCCTGCCCGACGCCCATGTGGACGACGACCTTCTCGAGGGACGGCTCGCGCATCTCGTGGTCGGCGCTCTCGGCTTCACTCATCCGAATCACCCGCCTCGCCGTCGTCGGTGAAGTTCTCATCGATCACGACGACGTACTCCTCGATCGTCTCGTAGCCGCCGTCCTCGCTGGCGACGGTGACGGTGTTGTCGCCGGAGCCGAGCGTCACGTCGATGTCGTCGATCTCACCGATCTGACCGGCGTGCTGGCCGGCGACGGCGGTGACGAGTTCGCCCTCCTCGTACTCGAAGTGGGCGACGATCTCCTTCGTCTCGTTGTCGACGACGATCGAGTCGTTCGTCTCGTAGTCCGCGTCGTCGTCGACGCGGACGTTCGTGCCGTCGTGGAGCGTCAGCTGAACGACGCCGCCGGGGACGACGGTCTTGTTCGTGATCTTCCCGAGCCGGCTGCCCGCGGCCTCCTCGTCGACGGGAGTCAGCGCGAGCCGACCGCCCTCGTCGGGGAAGACGCGGAAGTACTCCCCGCGCTCGGGGAACGCCAGGATGTCGAACATCCCGATCGGACGCTGTTCGTCCGAGACCGCGTCTCCGTTGACAAGGATCGAGTCGTTGTTCAGCGCGTAGCGCGCCTCCTTCGTCGAGTCGACGTACCCGAGCACGTCCCGGAGCAGGACGACGAGCGGAACGCCCGCCTCGCCGTGCGGGCCTGCGCCCGCCTTCACCGTGAACGTGTCCGTCTTGCGCTCGACCGGCCAGGAGTTCGGTACCGACAGTCGCTTCTGGTGTCGCGTCATTCGTTGTTCTCCTGGAGCCGCGCCTCGCGGCGCTCGTCTTCGAGGTCCAGTTCTGTCACCCGGACGTTGCTCGCCGGGATGGGACGGGGAACCTCCTCCCCGTCCGCCTTCTCGACGGTGACGTCCTCGACCGTGATCCGCTCGGCGGACAGGTCGACGGAGACGACCTCCGCCTCCGTGCCGGCCGCGTCGCCGCGAAGCACCTCGACGGTGTCGCCGGCGTTGACGCGGACGTTCCGCTGTCCGTACTTCTCGCGGAGGTCCTCGGTCAGGGTGGCCCGGACCCGGTTCTGCCGCTCGTGGAGCGGCGCGGTCTCCGACCGTTTTCGTTGTTTGCGTGGCTGTTTCGTCATAATTAGACGATCATCGTCGCGGTCGAGGCGATGCTCCCGAATCGTTCGGCGACCTCGCGGGCGACGGGGCCTTTGATCTCCGTGCCCCGCGGCTCTTCGAGGTCGTCGATGATGACGGCTGCGTTGTCCTCGAACTTCACGCGCGTGCCGTCCGGACGGCGGATCGGCTTGCGCTGGCGGACGACGACCGCCTCCAGCACCTGCCGCCGCATCTCCGGGGTCCCCTTTGTGACCGAGACGGTCACCTTGTCGCCGATTCCTGCCTTCGGGTGGCGGTTCTTCGTGCCGGAGTAGCCCGACACGGAGATGACCTTCAGCTCACGGGCACCGGTGTTGTCGGCGCACGTGATGAGCGAGCCCTTCGAGAGCCCCTGCGTGACGTCGGCCTTGAGTGCCTCCATCACTGATCACCCGACAGGATCTCGACGACGACGTGGGACTTCGTCTTCGAGAGCGGTCGCGTCTCCGCGATGGTCACTTCGTCACCGACTTCGAGCGAGTCGAGCACGCCCGGCACGTGGGCCGGGATGCGCGAGCGACGCTTCATGTACCGGTCGTATTTCGGTACGAACACGTCGTACTCTTGCTCGACGATGACGGTCTTTTCCATATCCGTCGACACGACCGTTCCCTCGCGGGTCTGGCCGCGGACGGAGAGTCGCCCGTAGAACGGGCACTTCTCGTAGTCGTAATCCTCCGGGTTGTCTGGCTCCGGAGGCGTGGGTACGTCGATTCCTATCGCCATTGTGTGGCACCTCGTTCGGTGCGTTCGGCGGGTCGATGTCGCAACCGATCGCCATCCACCGTCGCGTAGACCGCGTCTTTGCACTCGCCTCGTCGGCTCGCCGGACCCGCACCGTCACCGTCGACGGCGCTTGTGGACCCGGACGGGCCAGACTGACGGGGGCGGACCCCCGTAGTATCCGACCCGAGTTGGGACGCGGACCCCGGCGACTCTGCGTCGCCGGCGGCTTCATCTGTGCGAGCGGTCGGCGTCTCGACGACGCCGAATTCGAACGTCGCGCCCGACTTGGGCACGCGTTTGTCTCCCGACCCCGTCCGGACCACGAGGGTGCCGAACGTCTCGTCGAGCACGCGACCGGCGACACCCACGTGGGCGTCGCTGTCGGCGTCGACCACCCGAACCGGGAGGCCGACGAGCTCGTGTCGAACGAGGGTGTCGGGAGAGATCATCTCACTGTTCCTCGTCGTCGAAGTCGCCTTCTTCCGTTTGGATCGTCTTGATCCGCGCGATGGTCTTCTTCAACTCGTTGACGCGGCCCGGGCTCTCCGGCATGCCGCCGGCCGCTCGCTGCGCCTTCGAATTGAGCAGCTCGGTCTCGAGCTCTTCGAGTTCGACCTGCCGTTCCGCCGCAGTCATGTCGCGGATCTCGTCGGTGTACAGTATCGCCATTTACTCGTCCTCCTCGTCCTCCTCGTCGGCCGCCTCCATCTCCGCGACGAGGTCGGCCGCCTCGGACTCGATCTCTTCGTCGAGCTCGTCGAGCTCGTCGGCGTCCGCGTCGCCGACCGGCTCCTCCGCGGCGACGTCGGTGGCCTCGCTGGCCGTGTCCTGCGTCTCCTCGACGACTTCCTCGACGACCTCCTCGTCGATGACCTCTGCCGGATCCCCGTCGGGCACGTCGACGTCGTCGTCTGCCCCGACGTCCGGGACCTCCTCGGGCTCTTCCTCCAAGAGCGCCTCGACGCCTTCGTCGTCGCCCGCGGCCTGGTCGACCTCCGGGACCTCGGCGTCCTCGCGGACCTCGAAGTCGTCGGGCAGGGTCGCGCCCGGCGGGATGATCTTCACGTTGACGCCGATCGTCCCGAGCTTCATGACGGCGACGCCCTGACCGTGGTCGACGACCTCCTCCGCGGGCTCGCCGTTGTGCTTGATGTAGCCGCGGTTGAACTTCTCGACGCGGGAGCGCGCGCCGGTGACCTTGCCGGACAAGACGATCTCGGCACCCAGTGCGCCGGCGTCCATGATCCGGTCGATCGTCGTGTGACCGGCCTTCCGGAAGTACCAGCCGCGTTCGAGGGCGTTCGCGAGACGGTCCGCGACGATCTGGGCGTTCAAGTCGGGTTCGTCGACCTCCTGAACGTCGATCTGCGGGTCGTCCATGTCGAAGCGGTCCTCCAGCTCGGTGGTGATCTTGCGGATGTTCTTCCCGCCCTTCCCGATCACCATGCCGGGTTTTTCTGCCTTTAAGACGATCTGCGTGCCCATCGGCGTCTGGGCGACGTCCATCCCGCCGTAGCCGGCGCGGCCGAGCTCGTCCGCGAAGAACTCGTTGATCTGGGAACGGCGAAGGCCGTCCTCGATGAATTGGTGTTCGTCAGCCATTAGTTGTCAGCCTCCGGCTCCTCGATGATCAGTTCGACGTCCGCGAGCGTGGTGTTCCACTCCGTCGCGCCCGCCGCACGCGGGTTCCGGCCGGGTCGTTCGCCGACCTTGTGGGGAGCGACGTGTTTGATGACCATCTCCTCGCCGTCGAACCCCTGCTCGTCGGCGTTGTTCCTGACGTTCTCCAGGAGCTTGAGAAAGTCCTTCGCGGCCTTCTCCGGGTACCGTCCGGCGTCCCAGCCGTCGATGTCGGAGCGGTGGCCCGCGCCAGCGTTGTGCTGGCGCATCGGCACCGAGGTCTCCTCGTCGATGACCTCCCGGAGGAACTCCTCCGCGTCGGCGACCGTCTCGCCTTTGATTTCTCGGGAAATCTCCTTGCTGTCCTTCACGCTGATGGGCCGGTCGCGGAGCATCCCCTTGGCGGTGGTCTCCGGGTCGGCCTCGACGCTGTAGTTGATTCCCATGGGTTACTTGAGGGGCACGAACTTCGAGGACCGGGTCGCGCCGATGCCGGCCTGACCGTGTTCGACGGTGCTTCGCGTGAGGTGGAACTCACCGAGGTAGTGCCCGATCATCTCAGGCTCGACCTGTACGCGCTCGAAGCTGTGACCGTTGTACACGGAAAAGGTGACGCCGACGAACTCCGGCAGGACCGGCATGTCACGCAGGTGCGTCCGGATCGGGTCGTCAGCCGTCGTCTCCTTGTCACGGCTCCGAACCGTCTCCAGCAGCTTCTGCTGTTCGGTGTCGAGTCCGCGAACGATGCTTCGCCGCTGGCGTGCGGGGAGCAGTTCCGCGACCTCGTCTACGTCCATCTCCTGCAGCTCGTCGAGCGAGTGACCGCGGTAGGCGAACTCCTTGCCCTCGCGGCCGGTTCGGTAGTCTGAACTCATTTGTTGCCACCTCGTCCGGTGCGCTTGGATGCGATGTCACCCACCTTGCGTCCCGGCGGGGCGTCCCGCGAGACGGACTTCGGCTGTCCGGGGTGTTGGCGACCACCGCCGCCGAAGGGGTGGTCGACGGCGTTCATCGCGACGCCGCGCACGCGCGGGTACTTGCTACCGCGCGCTTTCATCTTGTGATGTTTGTTCCCGGCCTTGACGAAGGGTTTCTCCGTCCGGCCGCCGCCCGCGACCACGCCGATCGTGGCGCGGCACTGCGGGTCGAGCCGCTTCACTTCGCCGCTGGGGAGCTGAACGACCGCGACGTCGCGGTCGTGAGTGAGAAGCGTCGCCGACACGCCGGAGGCGCGCGCGAACTTCCCGCCGTCCCCGCGGTTGCTCTCGACGTTACAGACCGGGACGCCCTCGGGGATCTCCGCCAGCGGGAGCGTGTTGCCCGGCTTGATCTCCGCTGAGACGCCGACCTGAATCGTCTCGCCCACGCGCACGCCTTCCGGCGCGAGCACGAGCCGACGGTCGTCGTCCTCAAACTCGATCTCCGCGAGCGGAGCCGAGCGGGCGGGGTCGTGTTCGATCCCGACGATCTCGCCGGTGATCGTGTCCACGTCTTCGAGCTTCTTGTGCGACAGTTCCGCCTTGTAACGGTGCGAGGGGGCCCGGAACGTCGGGCCGCCGCGTCCGCGCCGTTGTCCTTGAATTCGTCGTCCCATCTTAGAACACCCCGATGCGCGAGGCGATGTCGGTCGCGTCGTCGTCCTCGGAGAGGGTGACGATCGCCTTTTTCTCGCCCTGCGGCGTCACCTGCGTGTTCACGCCGACGACGCCCACGTCGTAGCGGTCGGCGACCTCGGAGCCGATCTCCGGTTTGGTCGCGTCCACGTCGACTAAGAACAGCAGCTTGTTGTTGAAGTCCATCTCGTTCATCGCCTGCTCGGTGACGATCGGATGCTCGATGATCGAGTTCATCGGTCGGCCACCTCCGAGATGGCGCTTTCGGTCCACAGCGTGAGTCGGCCCGGGTGCGCGCCCGGCGCGAGGTCCTCCGCGTTGACCTCGGCCGCGGTCGCGACGTCGACGCCCGCGAGGTTGCGGGCAGCGCGGGACGGCTCCTCGCTGGTGACGACGAGGACGGACTTCGGCTGGCGGTACTTGCGACCGCGGGCCTTGCCCTGTCCGGCGCGGACGGAGCGGCCCTCCTCGGCGCGCTCGATGTCGGCGTCGGCGCCGACGGCTTCGAGTACGCTCAGGGCCTCCTGCGTCTTCTCTAGCTCCTCGAACTCGTCGCTCACGACGAGCGGGAGATCGAGGGCCTCGTCGAACGCGTGGCCGCGCTCAGCGACGATCTCCCCGACACGGCGTGCGGGACGCGACGGGCGACGTTCTCGGAACGCGGCACGTGCGCGAGCCCGCGACCGGAGCCGAACGACTCCGCGGGCGTCCGCAGCCCGGCGAACTCGTCTGCCCCGTAGGCCTGCTTTCGGTTGGCCTGGGCGGCACCGACCGCGCGGCCGATGAGGTCCGGTCGGAACGCGGTCTCGAAGACGGCCGGCAGATCGATGCTGCCCGCCTCGTCGCCGTCCAGGTCGTGTACTGTTGCGTTCATTGGTTATCCCTGGTTGGATTCGGTTGAAACGTACCGGACCTCGGGATCGAGGCGCGGCTGGTCGTTCGGCCGGATGGCCGGGCGGAAGCGAAGCAGGCGCTGGTCCGGTCCCGGCAGCGAGCCCTTGATGAGCGCGTACTCGCCGTCGACCTCGCCGTAGTTGACGAAGCCGCCGTCGACGGAGGCGTCCGACCCCTCGCCGAAGTCGATGAGGCGCTTGTTGAGCTCGGTGCGCTGGTGGTAGCCGGTCTGGCCCTGCTGAGGCACGGTCGAGCGGACGCGGGAGGGGTTCCACGGACCGAGGTTGCCGATCCGACGCCGCCAGCCCTGACGGGCGTGTTTGCCCTTCCGCTTTTGAACCCCCCACCGCTTGACGGGGCCCTGCGTCCCTTTGCCCTTCGTGATACCGGAGACATCGGTGTACTGTCCCGCGCGGAAGACATCGCCGAACTCGTGGGCACCGCCCTCGGTGACCAGGTCCAGCGCGAAGTCGGCGCGCTCCTCTAGCGAGCCGCCGCCGACGCGCGTCTCCATGACATCGGGCTTCTTTTTGGGGACGTTCGAGAGCTCCGAGGGCGCGGTGTGGGTGATGACGCGCACGTCGTCGGCGACGTCGTCGTCGAGCAGCGCGCGCAGTTCCTCCGCGTCGGTCTCGAAGGTTTCTTCAGCCGGCAGGTCGAGCGCGCGGTCAAGCTCCTCGTGGAACTCGCCGCTCCAGACCTCTGCGACCGGCTTCTGTCCGTATGGCGTCTCTTCGTAGGCTCGCGCGGCGACGGCGTACATCTGCGGCGTCTCGACGACGGTGACGGGAACGGCCTCTTCCATTCCCTCACGCGGCGAGTTCGCCTCGTCGTTGACCATCATGACGTGGGTCATTCCGGCCTTGTAGCCGGCGAATCCCTGTAGCGCAGGGGCCCCATCGTCTTCTGGCCACGAACGGATGCGCGGCACCTCGCTATCTGCGCGGGTGCGCGGGCCGTAGCCCAGCGAGCCTTTTCGTGGTCGGCTTGGTTGTGGCATGTGTTTACTCCGTGAGTGTGAGCGAGCCGAGGGTCGCGAACAGAGCCTCCTCCGTCCGGACGACCTCGCTCGCCTGTGCCGGGATCGTGTTCAGCCAGAGGTCGAACCCCGGATCGGGTTCGACCGAGCGACCGTCGGCGACGGCCGCCCGAATGCGGTCGGGCGAGAGCCCGAGCATCTCCGGAAGCCCCCGCTCGGGCGCGCCGAAGGCGACGGTGTACCCGCCGGCCTCTCGGGCGTCCGAGACGAGGTCGCCGAGCCGCGAGACGGAGAGTTCCTCTCCGTGTCGCGACGTCGCGACGGCCAGTCCGTCGCCAGCGAGCGCTTCCGACAGGTCCGCGGCCACGACCTGAAAGCCCTCCTCGGGCTTTCCGGCGATGCGGGCGCGGACCGGTTCTCTCGAAGAGACCCTGATGGTGACGCGCTCTCCCCGCTCGACCTCCACGTCGGAGGGAACGAGCAGGGAGATCGGGTGTTCCCGCAGCGGGGAATTGACCCGGACGCGGCCTTCAGGTCCGACCTCGGTCACGAGTCCCTGTGTTTTCGACTCTCCCCCGCTAAGGGTCGAGCCGGTCCGCCACGGCACGCGGAGCGGGGGTAACACGCCGACGTACTGGAGTTCGTCGCGCTGTCCCCAGAGATCCTTCCGAAGCTCCGGGGGCGTCGCGGCGTACCTCAGCACGGTGCGGACGTACTCCCCACCCCGTCGACCGTCGCCTTCCGCGTCGGGGAAGACGACCAGCCGATCCGCCCGGAATACCGCCGCCGCACGGGCGACGTAGCCGAGTTTGCGAGTTGCCTCGCGGTCGTCTTCGGCCTCCCGGACGAGCGAAGACGGAACACAGATCGTGAGCCCGTCTTCGGTACGCATCGTGGCGAGACTGTACCCTCTGATTCCGGACGCCATCGTAAAAGGATAGCGGTCCCGATCTCCGGCTGTGCCGCGTTCACACGGCCCTCTGCGGGGGTTTCGAGGGCGGCTCGCAGCTGAGGCCGTAGTCGGCTCATCGCCGCAGCTGAGGCCGCTCCTCCGGCCCGCAGCCGGAGCTCGTCGCCGTCGACGGAGAAGGTCAGGGCCGCGCGGAGCGGCGTGGTCGACAGGACCTCCTCGTCGTACTCGCTGAGCAGTCGGTCGACCCGTTCGGCGAACCCCGGGGAGAAGGGGTTGAGCCCGTGATCGAGCAGGAACGAGAGTAGCCGAGGGTGTGACAAGATTTCTCATGCCGCGGTCGTCCCGACATCGTACGGACAGTTCGTACACGACGTCGAGAGCAACACCGCAGTCCCCGAGTCCGATGCCGAGTGGCACGCTCCCTCGTCGACGCGGGCCGTTAGGTCCGGCTCGACGGTCGCGGAGCAGCGCGGACACAGTCCCGAGCCGGCCGCGATAAGCTCGAGGTTCGTCCACACGTGGGCGGCACACAGCACTTCGCCGGGGTCGCGGTCCCTGAGCCCGGCCGGGGGGAACGGCAGCCGCCCGAGGTACCCCGGCTCGGTCTCCTCGGGACCGCGGTCAGGAGGATCGATCCCGTCAGCGTCGGGGGCGAGCGGCGTCCGGCGGTCGGCCCGGCGTGGTCCGTCTGGAGTCGGTCGGGTCGCATGCGGGAGGATCGAGGCGCTCAGCCGACATAAGTATAATCTGAACGATGTTTTTGTAGGCAGTCGTACAAAAATCTCGTTGAGTGCCGCGGGTTCACGCTGGGACGATCCGCGCGACCGGCGCGTCGGCGTCGTCGACCGCGACGTAGAGGTGGCCGGTGGCCGGTTCGACCGCGACCGCGCGCATGCGCCACTCTCGATCCCCGAGCAGCGGGTCGCGCTCCGTCACCGACGCCCCCCCGGCACCCGCGCCCGCGACCGTGAACCGCCCGAGGTACTGCGCCGCGAGCGTGCCCGCGAAGAGGTCGCCGCGCCACTCCGGGAACGCGTCGCCGTCGTAGAAGACGGCCCCGCTCGGCGGGAAGCCGCCGGAGCCGCACGGCCAGTAGTGGACCGGCGCGGTCGCGCCCTCGCGCTCGTCGTGCCCGGGGGCGAACGGCTCGTCGGTCCCGTAGCGACACGCCTCGCTGGCGACCGGCCAGCCGTAGTCGGCCCCGCGCTCGACGACGTTGATCTCGTCGCCGTCCTCCTCGCCGTGCTCGCACTGCCAGATAGCGCCCGTCTCGGGGCGCACCGCCATGGCCTGCGGGTTCCGGTGGCCGTAGCTGTACAGCGCGTCGGCCGCGTCCGCCTCGTCGACGAAGGGGTTCTCCGGGTGCGCGTCGCCGTCGGGCGTGAGCCGCAGCGTCGCGCCCAGCTCGTTCGACCGGTCCTGCGAGACGTGGTCCGGCCTGAAGTCGGTGTCGCGCCGGTCGCCGACCGTGACGAACAGCGCACCGTCGGGACCGAACGTCGCCCGCGACCCGAAGTGGTTCGCACCCTCGCGGAACGGCTCGGCGACGAAGCGCGCCTCGAACGCTTCGAGCGCGGGCGCGTCGTCGCCGTCCAGCGAGAGCCGCCCGCCCCCGACGTGCGTCGTCGCGCCGCGCCCTTCCCCGCTCGTCGCGCTGTACGTGAGGTACACGCGCGAGTCGTTCGGGTAGTCGGGATGGACCGCGACATCGAGCAGGCCGCCCTGTCCCTCCGCGAACACCTCGGGCGCGCCCGCCATCGACTCGACGGTCCCGTCCGCGGGATCGATGAGCGAGAGCCGCCCCGGGCGCTCGGTGACGAGCAGGCGGCCGTCGCCGGGGAGGAAGGCGAGCCCCCACGGGTTCTCGAACCCCTCCGCGACGGTCTCGACGGCGTAGTCCACGTCCGCGCCGTCGTCCCGCGGGGGGTCGTCGCCCGCGTCGTCGCCGTCGGCCCCGTTGCCGGAGCCGTCGTCGCTGCCGTCGCCGCCGAGACACCCGGCGAGCGCGGGGAGGGCCGCGGTCCCGGCGAGGCCGCCGGTCGCGCGGAGGGCGGTGCGTCTGTCGATTCGGGGAGAACGGTCGGCCATCGGTTGGGTTCGAACCGACATGGGGACGCGGCACCGATGACCCTTCCGCCGACCGTCGTTCGGAACCCTTATATCTCCGACCCGGACTACGATCGGATGTGAAGCACGCACCGGTAGTGTAGTGGTATCACGCAACCTTGCCATGGTTGCAACCCGAGTTCAAATCTCGGCCGGTGCATTTCTCGAACGAAGTGAGAGAAATCACTGAGAGATTTGAACGCTATCAGTCGCGCGCAGCGAACGGCGAGCGAAGCGAGCACCTCAACGGGCGAGCGGCGGAGCC
>PXST01000026.1:0-14936 GCA_003023405.1 Halobacteriales archaeon SW_8_68_21 | reverse complement strand
CTCTTTTCAGTCGTACACCGCCCTGACTCCCGTTCTGCTCACGGGAGTCTCGGCCGGTATGTTTTGTGAACAAAGTGAGCAAAATCACCGAAAGAGATCCGACCGCCGTTTGTAGTTTATAAGTCGGTAGCGGCTCGGTGAGGGACGCGACCAGATCTCAGTCGTCCACTTATAAATGGATTTGCCGAGTCGACGACGACTACCTCCGACATCTTGTCACTTGTATATCGTCGTGTCGTCGTTCCCTCAGTTTAAATACTCATTCGCTGTCGCCGAGAACCGCGACGAAGTCGCGTTCCCCGACCGGTAGTTTCAATCGGCGATCCGGCGAATCCCCTCGCGTGACCGTTCCAACGAAGACGCTCCCGAGCGGCGCGGAGCTACCGGCGCTCGGACTGGGCACGTACGACCTCGACGACGGGGAGACGGCCGACAGCGTCCGCGCGGCGCTCGACGCGGGCTACGCGCACATCGACACCGCCGAGGGGTATCACAACGAGGCCGTCATCGGCGATGTCCTCGCGGAGTACGACCGCGACGACGCCTTCCTCACCTCGAAGGTGCTCGCGAAGAACCTCAACTACGAGTCGGTGATCGAGTCGTGCGAGGCGTCGCTCGACCGGCTCGGCACCGACTACCTCGATCTGTACCTGATCCACTGGCCCAACCCGGCGATCTCGCTGCGCGAGACGCTCCGGGCGATGGCGGAGCTGCGCGACCGCGGACTCGTCCGCGACATCGGGGTCTCGAACTTCAGCGCCTACCAGCTGAGCTGCGCCCACCACGTGTCGAACGTGCCGATCGCGGTCAACCAGATCGAGTTCCACCCGTGGTTCCAGCGCCCCGACCTGGTCGACTACTGCCGCGAGACCGACACCGTGGTCGAGGCGGCCGCGCCGCTCGCGCGGACGGACGTGTTCGACGACGAGGTCGTCGCGGAACTGGCGGGGAAATACGAGGTACACCCCGCACAGGTCGTCGTTCGGTGGGCGATCGACAGCGGCGTCGTCCCTCTGCCGCGGTCGTCGACGCCGGCCCACGTCCGGGCCAACGCCGACCTCGACTGGGAGCTGGACGAGGCCGACCGGCGGCGGCTCGACGAGCGCGACCGCGATCGGCCGGTGTACGACACCCCGGCCCGCGACTGGACGAGCGACGTGTACGGGATCGAGCAGTGACATCCTCCTCGCCGTGAACGGCGAGGATTCCTCGCGCTGGGGTATCGCTTACCGACCCACGGAGGCAACTTGCGGGTTCGTATGCTCCTCGTTGGGAACCGAGTATGGTGACTCTGACCAATCATGGTCGTCCCACTTAAGACATACAGGCCGTGCCATCGACCGTGTTACCGTTGTCTGCCGTCTCAAGAACGTCACTGAGGCCGTGAGGTCAGCGTGTCCTTCAAATCCACACGGACACGTCAGAGTGTCGCGGTGACGTGTCGTGTCCTCTGTCGAACCGCAGTTCGGACACTCCTGACTCGTCCATGCCTCAGACCGTACCTCAACCGACATACCGTACTCCTCAGCAGTACATGCCAGCCGATTCACGAACGCCCGGAACGCCCAGAAATTGTGCGTCTTCGCGTTCGTCTCAACCGACCAGTGCGTGTCCAGTACATCCGTCAACGCCCCCACGTACACAGTCGAAACGCCTTCATCGTACAGTCGTTCGATGAGGTCACGCGAGAGTGCGTCTTGAGCGTGGTCACGTCGCTTGGTTCGTCGGTCGTACAGCCGTCGGATACGGTGACTACTGTATCGACCTTCCTCTAAGAGCGATTGGAGTCGGGCGATTTCTCGTGTCGTCTCGCGGAACCGCTCGAACAGGTCGCGCCCTTCGTACAGATATTGCTTGCCAGTCGTGGTTGTACAGGCGACGAGATTGTTCGCACCAATATCCAGAGCGGCTTCTTCCGAAGCCAGTGGTTGTGCCAGCCGAAAATGGTCTTCACTGATTGTGACTGGCTGAAAGGCCCTGAATCTCTGTGTTTGCTCGTCGTAGAACAACTCCAACCGACCCTGCTTGTCGTACTCCTTCCAGTTAGGATCGCCCCGAACTTCGAGCCGGAGGCGTTCGCGGTGTCCCAGTCCGTACTCGTCTTTCAGGTCTTTGCCGACGAGGATTTCGAGGCGGGAGTATTCACCCCACTTAACGGAGTACGACGTGTTTCGGATGTACGTGCGGAGTTCTCTCCCGTCTTCTGAGTTGCCCCAGTATCCGGGCATGCCGTTGGCTTCGTCTTTCTTTTTGAGGCTGAAGAACGAGCGCCACGCTTCGCGGTTCTTGCGTTCGATTTGCTGAACGGTCGAAGCCCCGAGCGTGCCGCCGTAGCGACCGCGATACTCGCTGATGTCCCATACGTCTCTGTTTGGGTCGGCGTAGTGTTCGCGGCGCTCGTAGTTGATTTCGTTCCAGAGGGCGGCAGAAGCGTCCAACAGGCGTCGAAGCAACTCCTCGTCCTCGTCGGACTGCGGAATCACGTCGAACGTGTTGGCTCGCTTCATCGACTGCTGATCGTACCGTAACACACATAATTGTTCCATTAGTGTGATACTATATGGTCGCAATTCGTATCGAGTTTGACGACGACGAACAGCACGAACGACTGAAGGAACTGAAGAAGCACCGTGGATTGACGTGGAAGGGCTTACTCCTCGAAGGAGAGAAGAAAGTCAGGGAGGATACCCCAGAGTGAGCGTCGAACATGGTTTGTGACGTGGGGTGTCGGATTCACGCCCGCGGTAAAAGGGCGGGACTCTCTCCTTGAGTCAGGTAGCCCTCCCGGGCCTCAGGCGTCGCCGTCGAGCGCGACCGGCTCGCCGGTCTCAGCCGACTCGTAGATCCCGTCGAGCGCGCGCACGTCGACGAGGGCGTGTTCGCCGTCCGGATTGAACGGCTCGTCCGCCAGCAGGTGATGGCCGAAGTAGGCGAACTCCGCTTCGATCTGGTGGACCTGATCGAACTCCACGTCGACCCGCGTGCCGTCGCGGACGACGGCGAACCCGCGGTCCTCGCGCTCGTAGAACGCCGGGTCCAAGAGTAGTCTGGCTTCCGTGCCGGTGACCTCCAGCCGGCTCGCGTGCTGGGCGTTCTGGCTCACCGTACAGAGCGCGTCGACGTCGCCCGGGAACTCCAGCCGGAACGTGGCGTGCTCGTCGACGTCGGCGAACGCCGGGTGTTCCGAGCGGGTCCGACCCGACACGCGGACCGGGTCCGTGCCGAGCGCGAACCGGGTCGTGTTGATCGGATAGACGCCCAGATCCATGAGCGCGCCACCGCCCGAAAGCTCCGGGTCGAGCCGCCACTGATCGGTGTCGTCGCCGAGTTCGCCGAGCATCGTCTGCGACATTGTCGCATGGACGTGGACCACGTCGCCGGCGACGCCCGCGTCGATCAGGTCGCGGAGCCGCCGGACGGCGGGGTCGGTCTGCATCCGGTAGCCGACCATCAGCGGGACGCCAGCGTCTCGACACGCGACAACGAGCCGTCGCGCGCGCTCCGGCGTCGCCTCCAGCGGCTTCTCACAGAGGACGGCCTTCTCCTGTGCGGCGGCGGCCTCAACGTACTCCAAGTGAGTCGCGTTCGGCGTCGCGACGTACACCGCGTCGTACGCGTCCGCGGCCACGCCGGACCGGAGTTCCTCTGGGGTGACGCCGGTCACGTCGCGCTCGGCGGCGACCGCCTCGACGGCGGCGGCGTCGACGTCCGTGACGACGGTCGCCTCGGTGTACGCCGAGCGCGCGATGCCGGGTAACGCCCACTCGCGGGCGAACCAGCCGAGACCGACGACGGCGACTCGGACGGGGTCGGTGACGGCAGCCGGATCGAGCGTCTCCCAATCCCGGCGTGTGAACTCGTCGAGGTACTCCGCGAAGGCGGCTTCCATGTCCGGGTGTCGGCGCGGGCGCGTCAAATAACCCGGCGAGTCGGGAGACCGCGGCGAGCGCGGCGGTACAGGTCGGGACGAACGTCACGGGCGCGGTGGCCCCCTCGTCGATCACAGCACCGTCCCGTGTTTCTTGTCCGGGAGTTCCTTTTGAACGTCCTCGTAGAAGTCGAACCGGGCCGCCAGTTCGGCACGGAGGTCAGAGGGGGGAACGATCTCGTCGATGACGACCTCGCTGGCCATCCGATGGACGTCGATCCCCTCGCGGTACTCCTCGCGCAGGCGCTTTTCTTCCGCCGCGCGCTCCTCCTCGTCGTCGATCTCGGCGAGCTTCCGGGCGTAGACGGCGTTGATAGCCGCTTCCGGGCCCATAATGCCGATCTCGCCGGAGGGGAGTCCGATGACGCTCTCGGGGTCGTAGGCGGGACCGCCCATCGCGTAGATCCCCGCGCCGTACGCCTTGCGAACGACAACGGTCTGTTTCGGGACCGTCGCCGAGGAGGTGGCGTAGATCATCTTCTTTCCCTTCTCCAAGATTGCGTCCTTCTCGACCTGCGACCCGGCCATGAACCCGGGCGTATCACAGAGGTACAGGAGGGGGATCTCGTAGGCGTCGCAGGTCCAGATGAACTCCGCGGCCTTCTCGGCGGCGTCCGGGAAGATAGCCCCCGACCGCTCGGTCGGCTGGTTGGCGACGACGCCGACCGGCCGGCCGTCGATCCGGCAGAAGGCCGTGACGATCTCCGGCCCGTACCCCTTTTTCAGCTCGAACACCGACTCGGCGTCGGCGATCCGGTCGAGCAGGTCGCGGGCGTCGTACGCGCGGTTCGGCGACGCCGGGATCAGCTCGTCGATCCCGTCGGGCGAGAACTTCGGCGGCTTTGTCTCGCGTCTCGGCGGCTTCTCGCCCGCCCGATCCGGGAGGTAGTCGATCAGGTCCGCGACCAGTTCGCGGGCGTGTTCCTCGTCGCGCGCGACGAGGTCGGCGGAGCCGGACTCCTCGGCGTGGACGCGGGGACCGCCCAGGTCGTCCATCTCGATCTCCTCGCCGGTGACCATCTCCACCATCCGCGGGGAAGCGATCGCCATCGCCGACATCCCCTCGACCATCACCGTGAAGTCGGCGAAGACGGGCGTGTAGGCCGCACCGGCGATACACGGCCCGTAGAGGACGCAGATCTGCGGCACCGCGCCGGACAGCAATGAGTGGTTGTAATAATACTTCCCGATCCCCTCGCGATTGGCGAAAAAGCCCGTCTGCTGGTCGATCCGCCCGCCGGAGGAGTCCATCAGGTAGAACACCGGGTTCCCCGTCTTCAGCGCGCGCTGTTGCATCCGGAGGAACTTCTCGACGCCCTTCGCCGCCATCGACCCCGCCTTCACGGTGAAGTCGTTGGCCATGAAGTGGACGTCGCGGCCCTCGAACGTCGCGGCCCCGGTGAGCAGGCCGTCGCCCGGGAGGCGGTCGCCGCCGCGCTCGTTCTCCTCCCCGTCCTCGTCGGCCGGCGCGTTCGGGTGCCAGTCGTCGAACGCGGCGAACTTTCCGTCCTCGAACGTCACGCCCGCCGGGCCGCCGTCGGACGCGCTCGCGTCGCCCGCCCCGCGGGTCCCGTCTTCCCCACCGAACCAGAGGTCGAGCCGGTCGCGGACGAACAGCTTCCCCTGCGCTTCGAGTCGGTCGCGGTACTTCTCCGGCCCGCCCTTCAGGATGTCGTCGATCTCGGCCCGGAGGTCGCGCTCGCGGTCCGTGGGACCGAGGTCGTCGTCGAGCGGGTAGCTCGGTTCCGAGGCCTCGGCGCTCGCGGCGGGCGTCTCCTCGTCGCCGACGTGGACATCGACGTCGACGCCGAGGTGTTCCGCGAGCGACTTCGCGATCGCCTCCGCCTCCTCGGGGGTCGCCGCCGCGCCGACGTGAACTCTCATGGACGCAAGATTTTCGCTAGATCGTAAACAGTTTTCCATGCGGGTTCGGGGCCGCGCCCGGCCCGCGGCCTCCCCGGTCGGCTCTCGGCACGCCCGGTCAGTCCAGCGCCGCCTTCAGCCGCTCGATCAGGTCCTCGTTGCCGACGTACAGGGGAACGCGGTCGTGAATCCCCTCTGGCTCGACGTCGAGAATGTCGCGCTCGCCGTCGGTCGCCGCGCCGCCGGCGCGCTCAACGATGTAGGCGATGGGGTTCGCCTCGAAGGAGAGCCGGAGTTTCCCCTCCGGCGCGTCGACCAAGGCCGGGTACGCGAAGATTCCGCCATACGTGAGCACCTGGTTCACGTCGCCGACCATCGCCCCGCCGTACCGGAGCTTCAGTTCGTCCTCAACCTCGCGGGCGTAGGCGGTGAACGCGTCGGGCCAGTCCGGCACGCGCCCGCCGAATCCGTAGACGAGCGGGTCGTCAGGGAGCCGCAGGTCGTCGTCCACGACGGATCGCTCGACGCCGCCGTCGCCGTCGCGCTCGATCACCTCCTCGCGGACGCCCGTCGGGTCCGCGACGATCATCGTCGTGATCGGGCCGTACAGCACGTAGCCGGCGGCGACGAGGTCGCGGCCGGTCGCGGGCAGCGGCGCGTCGTACACGCCGACGACGGTGCCCATCGCGTTGTTCGACCGGAGGTTCGAGGAGCCGTCGAGGGGGTCGATCGCGACCGCGTACGGGGGGTCGGCGGTCTCGTCCGCCTCGTCGCCGCCGACCGATCCGCCGGCGTCGACCGCGGTCTCGCGCTCCTCGCTGACGAACGAGCCGACGCCGTCTATCGCGGTGATCGCGTCGCCAAGTAGCTCGTCGGCGTACAGGTCGCCGGCAAGCACCGACTCGCCGGAGGCGTTCTCCGTGCCGCTCTCGACGCGGCGACCGGGGAGCGCGGCGCGGATCTCGGGGGCCGTCGCCGCGACCGCGTCGAACACCGCCGCGACGATGGGGTCCGGGTCGCCGCCGTCGGCGCGGGGGGCGTCCGGGTCGGTCATCAGTCGTCGCTCTCGGCGACCGCGAGCGCCTCGGTCGGCGGGGCCTCCTCGAATATCACGGCCTCAAGCGCGTCGAGGATGCGCTCCGGCTCGTCACGCTGGAAGACGTTCCGCCCGACGGCGATGCCGGTCGCGCCCGCGTCGATGGCGTTCGAGACGGTCCGCAGGAACGCCTCGTCGTCGCGCATCGTTCCCCCGGACATCACGACGTCGGCGGGACCGGCCATCTCGACGGCGTGGCCCATCGCCGCCGCGGAGCCGGGGTACTTCACCTTCACCACGTCCGCACCGAGCTCCAACCCGACGCGCGCACCGTACGAGATCACGTCCGGGCTGCCGTCGTTGCGGAGCCCCTGTCCCCGGGGGTACGACCACATGACGACGGCCATGTCGTGTTCGCGGGCACCCTCCTGGGCCTCGCGGAACTCCTCGGCCATCTCCACCTCGTGGTTCGAGCCGCCGTAGACGGTGAACCCGACCGCGTCGGCCCCCAGCTCCGCGGCGTACTCGGGCGTACAGTTGACCGCGCTGTTCGGCTCGCCCATCCAGAGGTTTGAGGTCCCGTTGAGCTTCAACAGGAGGTTCACCTCGTCCTCGTACTCGGGGTAGTACGCCTCCGCGAGCCCCTTCTGAACCGCGAGCGAGGTGACTGCCTCGTGAGTGGCGAGCTCGAAGATCCGCTCGGGGTCGGCGGTGTCGGGGTTCGGCTCGAAGTCGACCGGCCCGTGTTCAAGCCCGTGGTCGTACGCTAAGATGAGCGACTTGCCGTCGCGCGAAATGGGGTCGGCGGCGTGTGGGAGCATCGGCTCAATCATACGCGTACAGACACAAAAAAGACGGTGGTGAACGGCGACATCGTCGTCGAGAGAGAGTCCAAAATGAGGCCGCTGATCCCCGTTTCGTTCGGTTCTCGGAGTAGTAATACCACTACGAGGATAGTGAATTTCTGGCCGTCATGAACGGAGACTGAAACTCACTCGGCGGACCGGAGGGTGCGGTGAGTCAGTTTTGGGCGTCACGCGCAGCCGCGTGCCAGCGGTCGACGCGGGTGGCGTCAAGATCTAACACGTCGGCGACGCGGTCGGGGTCCGCCGCCGCGAGGCTCCGGACGGAGTTGATCCCGGCGTCCGCAAGCAGGTCGACCCCATTCCCGTCGTCGGCGACCGCCGGGAGCGTCGATAGCGGCGTCGGCGCTGACCGCGTGCGCCACGCCGCCTCGGCCGCGACCGGGTCGCCGCTTCCGTCGGCCGCCGCGGCGTCGTCGGGCGCGGTATCGTCGCCCGGGGTCGCGTCGTCGGCTCCGCCGACCGACGGCCAGTCGCCGGCGGGCTCCCAGTCGCCCGCGGTCGAGTCTGCGCCGTCGCCCGCGTCGTCGTCGGACTCGGAGCCGTCGGACGCCCAGTCGCCAGCGCTGGCGGCCACCCAAGCTGCCTCCTCGCTGCCGAGTCCACGGACCTGGGTCGAACGACGGTCGAGTCCGTTGCCGGCCTCGAACGACCACGATAGAGAGTGTTCGCGACGGATCTTCGCCGCGACGCCGGGGTTCACGCCGGCGTCGACGAGAGCACGGTAAGAGACGTCTTTCTCACGGATTACAGCGGCCGTCACGCCAGCGTCCGAGAGGACCGCCTCGGTCGCCGGCCCGATCCACTTTAGATCGACGAGTTCGTCGCTTTCGGGGTCCGCGACGGCGGCTTCCGCTCGGTCCGCGGGTTCGTCGCTCATCCCAGTATTGGTTCGGTGGACTTTGTTAAGAATCTTCCCCGTCGACGGCGCTGAACGATAATCGGAGGCGGCGCGACGCGTCCGTCGGACGAGTTCGGTGCGGCCGGGAGGGGGAACCAGATCGCGTCCGCAACGCTTAGGATCCGCGCGCGGGTTTGCCTCGATATGCCGTCATTCTCCGAGGTCGACACGGTCGGCGTCGTCGGGGCCGGAACGATGGGCAACGGGATCGCACAGGTCGCGGCGACGGCGGGCTACGAGGTGGTGATGCGCGACGTCGAGACCGAGTACGTTGACCGCGGCCTCGACAGCGTCGTGGACAGCCTCGACCGACTGGCCGAGAGGGACGCGCTCGACGAGGAACCGGCGGCGATCCGCGACCGGATCACCGGCACGACCGACCTCGACGACCTCGCGGCCGCCGACGCCGTGATCGAGGCCGTGATCGAGGATCTCGACGTGAAACGAGAGGTGTTCGGCGACCTCGACGCCGTCACCGACGACGGCGTGGTCCTCGCGACGAACACCTCCACGCTGTCTATCACGAGCGTCGCGAGCGCCACGGAGCGCGCGAGCGACGTGGTCGGCCTCCATTTTATGAACCCTGTTCCGATCATGGACGGCGTCGAGGTCGTGGTGGGCGAGCACACCGCGGACGAGGTGGTCGACTTCGCGCACGCCTTCGCCGAGGATCTAGGTAAGGAGACGTGGGAGGCCGACGACAAGCCCGGCTTCGTCACCAACCGGATCCTGATGCCGTGGA
Source organism: Halobacteriales archaeon SW_8_68_21 (assembly GCA_003023405.1). Classification (GTDB taxonomy): domain Archaea; phylum Halobacteriota; class Halobacteria; order Halobacteriales; family Haloferacaceae; genus Halorubrum. The sequence continues at coordinate 5,603 of PXST01000026.1, read as the reverse complement.
TAAACGAGGGGATCCGGGCGTACGACGAGGGGGTCGCCGACATGGCCGACATCGACCGCGGGATGAAGCTCGGCACGAACGTCCCGATGGGACCGCTCGAACTCGCCGACCACATCGGGCTGGACGTGGCGCTCGACGCCAGCGAGACGCTCCACGAGGAACTCGGCGACCGCTACAAGCCCGCCTACCTCCTCAAGCGCAAGGTCGAGGCCGGCGACCTCGGAAAAAAGACCGGTCGGGGCTTCTACGAGTACGAGTGAGCGTCGCGCGGTGCGGCCGTCGGCGCGACGCGGTCAGGCCGCGTCCGCGTCGCCGCCGCGGTCGTCGTCGGCCGTCCAGCGGCGCGCGCCCGGCAGCAGGCCGACCAGCGTCGTCACGTAGCCGAACCGGAACAGGCCGAGCTGCGAGAGCGCGCCGAGGACGAACACCGCGAGGAAGGCGGGCGCGGACAGATCAAAGAGGAGGGGTTCGACGGTCGTTTCCGCGGCGGCCGTCTCGAAGCTCGCGGGCGTGAGCGACCGCGACGCGAACGCCGCGCCGATGAGCGCGGACGCGACCACGAGCGTCGTCCGGGTGAGGACGAACCCGAACAGCGCGCCGACCGCGACGCCGGCCAGCGTCGCGCCGACGAGCAGCGCCGTTCCCTCGATCCCCGCCGCGTCCGCCGCGTACAGCGGGCCGACGGCGAACCGACCGGCGAAGCCGCCCACGACGCCGCCGATCCCCAGCACCGCAAAGGAGAGGCCGGCGTACGCGAGGAAGCCGCCGAGCAGGCCGCCGACGGCGACCGCGCCCGCGGTCAGGACTGCGCCGTCGACCGCGACGAGGCCGACGACGTTCGGCGCGAACAGGTACCCGGCTCCGGCACCGACGAGCAGTCCCGTCAGCGTCACCGCGTAGACGGAGACCGCCGCGCCGACGAACGCGAGCGCCAGCCCCGCGAGGACCAGACCGCCGTCGAGTGGGGTGAGCATGTCCGTACCGTGGCGCGCGCTCGCACTTAAATTGTCGCTCCCGCGAGGACGGGAAGCTCGCGGAGCGTCTCGGAGTCACCGCGCCCGACTCGTCGCCTGCCGGTCGACGTACCGCGTGTAGCCGCCGACGGCGAGGCCGAAGCCGACGACGAGGAGGAGGAATCCGAGGAGCCGGCTCGTCCCGACGGTCATCACCGCGAGGACGACGCCGAAAAGCAGCGCGAACACGCCGGCGACGACGACGCCGACATCGAGCAGCGGCGACGGCTGGACGGCTCGACAGTGCGGGCAGATCCGCGCGTCGGTCGGGATCGGTTCGCGGCACTCGACGCAGTGGACGCGGTCGGTCGGCACGCGAGCCGCTTCGGCCGCGACCGGAAAAAAGCGCCCGTAGTCGGTCGTCCGGGGACGATCGCCGCTGTCGGTCAGCGCCCGGGGGCGCGCAGTCCGCGCTCGCTCAGTCCGCCCCGCTCAGTCCGCGCCCGCCGCGGCGGCAGGCTCGTCGTCGACGTTCAGCGTCTCCTCGACCTGCGTGAACACCGCGATCAGCCCGAGCGCGGCCGCCCCGGCTCCGACCGCGAAGGGGACGATGAAGCCGAACCCGTAGAGCCAGCCGGACGCCAGCGGCCCCAAGGCGATCCCGAACCCGAACCCCATTGTGAGTACCGACAGCGTGGTCCCCGACTCGCCCTCGCGAGCGAGGTCGCCGGCAAGCGCGAGCGACGGCGCGAACACGCACGCGACTGCGACCCCCTGCCCGAGGCGGACGAGCATCATCAGCGCCGGCTCCGTCACGATCCCCTGAAGCAGCGTCGTCGGGACGAGGAGGACGAACCCGGCGAGCAGGAACGGCCGACGACCGATCCGGTCGCTGGCGCGCCCCACCGGAACCTGAAAGATCACGTTCGCGATCGTCACGGCCGCGAACTGCGCGCCGAACCACACCGGCGGCTGGTCGAGCCGAACGTTCACCTGGTTCTGGAGCGTCGCGAACAGCGCGATACACGCCCCCATCGTGACGGTAGCCAGCCCGAGCGTGAACACCGGGTCGAGCAGGCGGTCCTCGCCGCGGACCCGGATCGACACGTCGTCGCCCGCCTCGGCCTCGACATCGGCGTCCCGGACGAGCAGGAACACCAGAGCGAAGCTGAGGTACGCCCCGGCACAGGCCGCGACGAAGGCGGCGTCGAACCCGTCGAGGACCGGCAGCCCGACGGGCGAGAGATCGTACGGGCCGCCCTCGACGACCGCCCCGGCGACGACCGGCCCGAAGCCGAACCCGATGAGCCGGAACGTGTTGTACACGCCGAAGTTGCCGCCGCGGTCGGCGTCGCTCGCGGCGTACTCGTTGACCAGCGCGACCGTCGCGGGGATGATGAGCGCCGCGCCGAGGCCCTGGATCGCGCGCAGCGCGACGAGCACCGGGTAGCTCGTTGCGACGGTGTACAGGCCGCTCGCGGTGCCGAGGAGTAAGATTCCGGCGAGGACGAACGGGCGGCGAGCGCCGACGCGGTCCGATAGCCGCCCCGTGAACGGCTGCGAGAGGCTGTTGAAGAACCCGAAAAGCGAGAGAATGACCCCGATGAGCAGCGGTTCGGTGAGCGTGATCGCGGCCGCGCCGACCCCGACCTCGGCACCGAGCAGCCCCTTGATGTCGACGAGATCGCTGGAGACGTACAGCGGGAGGACGACGATGAGAAAGGAGTTGCCGGCCGCACCGACCATCCGCGCGAGCGCCAACACGATCACGCGCCGGTCGGTGTCGGTGACGCCGGAGAGCAATCCCATCCACTTGTCGTTCGGAACGGAGAATAAAGGCCCTTGTGAACGGGGGGAGTCGATCCGCTTTCTGGCGGGAAAACGGGGGTAAGACGCTGTATCTGGCGGGAAGTGACGGTGTCCGATGGGGCCGGTGGGTGTCGGACGGGACGGTGGGTGTCCGATGGAACCGGTGGGTGTCGGACGGGACCCCCGCTCAGTGAGCCCCCGGCGTGTGCCCGTCGACGCCGCGGACCTCGAACCGTGCGCCGCCGTCTGCCCCGGTCGTCGCCGCAACGGTCCAGCCGTGTGCGGTGGCTATCTCCTGAACGATCACGAGGCCGAACTCGGTGTTCCCCGCCGCGCCGCTCTCGTCGGGTTCGAAGAGGGAGTCGGCCACCGCCGGGTCGATCCCCGGCCCGTCGTCCTCAATAAAGAAGCCGTCCGAGAGGTCGCCGACGCGGAGCGAGGCGTCGGGGCCGGCGTCGGAGAGAATGGTGCCGAGCCGGTCTTCGGCCTCCTGAACGGCCGCGTCGTCTTTGATGAACCCGGACGTCTGCCCGATGATCTCCTGTCGAAGCGGGGGGCGACGGGGAGTCATCACTTCCGGCGCGCGTGGCTGATTCATGCGGTGATTCGCAGTTAGGGGAGAGAGAAATGTGCGCGGTCGGGGTGGGTCTTGGGACATCGTTGCTGGCGCAACGAGTCCCTGCGACCACCCACGACACGCGCTTAGCTGTCGCCCCTACGCTGAGGGGCGTGGGGGATTAGATCTGAAATAAAACCACGAATCAACCGAGATATTCTCCGCCTCAGTTAACGAGTCCTAACTTTCGAACGGCGGCAGCAGAGATCGTGACACCCGTGTCACTGGAAGTCACTTGCTCACCAGTCACATCAGTAATCAACGTAGCAATGTCTTCAAAATATTCTCGTGACCGATTGGTCTGAATCCGCCGTGTCGCTTTGCCCTCGTATACAATACTACGGCCTTGAACAAAGAGTAAGGCCAGTTCTGTTTTTAGTTCTATTGGCGCGTCACCGATCCAATCTGGAAGTGTAGAGACTGAGCGTTTGTTCTTGTTGCCCACGGGTGCGCCAGCAACGACAAGTGCTCGACCGAGCCGTGTTGCGTGTGTAGTGGGTCGGATTTCGTTGCCCTGTTTTGAATTGTCACGCTCAATGTGTTGATACCCGACACCAACTGAACTGAGTGCGTCCTTGATCACAGCCTCACTGTCGGGATCGTCGGGACTCCATGACGGCGCAAAGTTTTCCTCACTAATCGAGCCAAACGTATAGATCCCAACTACCAACCACGCTATTCCACGAACGGCGTCAGTCCATGTGTCACCGTTCCAGCCAAGTTCACGGGCTGTCTGTACCGCACGGGCAGCGTCAGGCATACCACTGCCGTCTACCCAGGCTCGAACCTCACTGCGGGTGATCCCTTCAAAATCAGTATTTGGGTCACCGTTAATCGCAGTCGCGACCCGTTGTGATCCCCAGTTATCTGGCTTCTTTGAAGCTTCACGCCAGAGTTGGACGGCCTCCCATGGATCCTTGCTCGGATGGTTGTATGTTCGAGCGAGTGCTTCAGGATCAACTATCATTCGATAAATAAGAGTGAACTCCAAAATATGGAGTTCAAAATACTCAACCTAATTAGAGTGTTTCTTCGTACAAGATTGAGTCGGACGGGTCGTGAACAATGGTGATCGTATCGCTACTGTTCGCACCACCATTAATAACTAGTTCGTGTGAGTCACCAACCCCAAATTGACTTGGGAACGTACTATTTACATCTCCATCAGCAGGTCCGTCAACAGTGACGGTTATATCCTCAGCGGCGATTGTGTCGCCACCCCTGTGTTCCATTGTTACATTTCCATTACTGAAATCTGCGTTCAGTTGGGCCTGAGGCGTACTATCACTTAGTGAGTCACCAAGTCCGAGGACGAAGGTTCCGATTACCGCGGCTAGGATCACGGTAATAGCAACCATGAGTATCACTCCTATAACGGGTGAAACGCCCCTGTCATCGTTTAGCATCGGTTTGATTTTTTGTATCATTGTCATATTCCTACGACACTACCTTACGGTTGGTGTCTGCCTAAACGAATGTAACGAGAGCATATATAACTCCCGTTTAGATTATCGGGCATGATTTCAAACGGACACTGTAGCCACTCTACTTTTCCACGCTCCCGTTGCTGCGCTTCGGGCGAATGCGTTCCTCTGTGATTGGTTCTAACTCGGACATTGGATGTTCCGAAGCCAGGGAGCGACGAGCGGGGCGTCTGTTCCACTTCCGTCGTGGGTGGCGCACGCTTATGCCGTCCGACCACCGATACACAGGTGATGGTCGGGCGGTGATTCCATGTCGTTGGACAAATTCACTCACGACGCGGACGCCGACGCCTCCGATCGGGTCGTCTGTCACGTCGACATGGACTGCTTTTATGCCTCTTGCGAGCGGCTGCGCCACGACGACCTCAGCGACGAGCCCGTGGTGGTCGGCATGGGGTACGAGCCGGGCGAGTCGATCGGGGCGGTCGCGACCGCGAGCTACGAGGCCCGGGCGTTCGGCGTCGAGAGCGCGATGCCGATATCGGAGGCGTTGGAGCTTCTCCCCCGCCGCGCCGACGCGGACCCAGACGACCCGGACGCGCCGGACCCGGAAGAAACGGGACGATACCTCCCCGTCGACCTCGACTTCTACGAGAAGGTGGCGGGCGGGGTGAAAGACGTGCTGCGCGACTGCGCCGACACCCGGCGGGAGGTGAGCATCGACGAGGCGTACCTCGACGTCACCGACCGGAGAGCCCGAAGAAGTAGTGGACCGCGCTGTACCCGAGTAGCGCGGCGTAG
>PXST01000025.1:106302-132123 GCA_003023405.1 Halobacteriales archaeon SW_8_68_21 | reverse complement strand
GAGGCGCGCAGCAAGCATCTGACCGCTTCCCGGCTGGGGCTTCGGCGGTCTTGGTCGCAACGTCGGTCTCGTCGTACTGAGCGGCTGGGGCTTCGGCGGTCCTGGTCGCGGAATTACCCGCGGAAAACCAGTCACGCACAGCCGAATGGCGGAGACTTCGAAACCATGGATACCGGTTTCGTCTCTAACGCGACCGGGAACAACACAACTAATTTTTGCGTATCGGAACGACCCGCAAGCCCCTAAGCCGCGGGGACCCAAGCCGGCATATGGTTGAGGCTCCACAGACCGCCGAAGGGTGGTTCTCGCTACACGACTTCCGCTCGATCGACTGGGACGCCTGGCGCGACGCGCCCGAGTCCGAACGGCAGCGGGCGATCGAGGAGGGAGCGTCCTTCCTGAAACGCCGCGAGCTGGTCGCCGACGCGGACGACGGCGAGTCCGCGCTGTTCTCCGTGCTGGGCCACAAGGCCGACCTCCTTTTCATCCACTTCCGGCCGTCGCTCGACGATCTGTCCGCCATCGAGCGCCGCTTCGAGGACACCGCACTCGCGGAGTTCACCGAGCGAGAGACCTCCTACGTCTCCGTCACGGAGGTGTCCGGGTACGTCTCGGACGACTACTTCGAGGAGGGCGCGGACGCCGTCGACGAGGGGCTGCGCCGGTACATCGAGGGGAAGCTGAAACCCGAGATCCCCGACGACGAGTACGTCAGCTTCTACCCCATGAGCAAGCGCCGCGGCGAGGAACACAACTGGTACGACCTCGACTTCGAGGAGCGCGCCGACCTGATGGCCGGCCACGGCGAAGTCGGCAAGGAGTACGCGGGGAAAATCAAACAGGTGATCGCCTCCTCCGTCGGCTTCGACGACCACGAGTGGGGCGTCACGCTGTTCGGCGCGGACCCGACCGACATCAAAGACATCGTCTACGAGATGCGTTTTGACCCCGCCTCCTCGCGCTACGGCGAGTTCGGCGACTTCTACGTCGGCCGTCGGTTCCCGCCGCGCGACCTCAACGCGTTCCTCGCGGGCGAGGCGGTCCCGACCGAGCGCATCCCCGAGGCGGACAGCGCCGGCCACCCCCACGGCGAGAGCGGCCACGGGGGCGAGGGCGGCCACCACGCCGACGACGGACACGGCCGAGGTGAGGGACGCGGTCACTCGGGCGCTGGCGGTGGGTCCGCACACGGCGACCACCCGCATGGCGACGAGGCGGCCGGGAGCGAGGGGGACCATCCACACGGCGAGGGTGGGGGCCACGGCGACGAAGGCGGCCACCACGCCGACGACGGACACGGCCACGGCGACGAGGGCGATGACGGCGACGACGCGGATATCCGCGGCGAACTCGCCGATCTCGACATTTACGCCGGCCAGCCGCACGGCGAGGACGTGTACGCCACGGTGCTGTACAGCGAGGCCGGCGTCGACGAGCTGTTCGACGAGGTCGAGGGGCTGCGCGGCAACTTCGACCACTACGGCACCCACGTCAAGACCGCGGTGTACGAGGGGCGTCACACCGACCGCGCCGCCGTCGTCTCGATCTGGGACACGGCGTCGGCGGCCGAGACCGCGGGCGGGTTCCTCTCCGAACTGCCGGACATCGTCGCGCGGGCCGGCGAGGAGTCCGGCTTCGGGACGATGGGGATGTTCTACATGGTCAAGGCCGACTACCAGACGGAGTTCGTCGACACCTTCGACGACGTGGGCGACCTGCTCGCCGAGATGGACGGCCACGTCGAGACCGACCTGATGGTGAACGTCGAAGACGAAAACGACATGTTCATCGCCAGCCAGTGGAACGCGAAGGAGGACGCGATGGAATTCTTCCGCTCCGACGAGTTCTCTGAGACCGTCCAGTGGGGCCGCGACGTGCTGGCCGACCGCCCGCGGCACGTCTTCCTCGCCTGAGGCGTTTCGGAGCAGTCCGTCCCGAGCGGTGAACGACTCCCCGCTTTGCGTCGCTGACCGATGTGAACGTCGGCGAATCCCCGGGCGGTCGCTACGACGAAACTGACGGTGTGACCGAGACCGCCGAAGCCCCAGCCGCGAGGTGCGACGCGCCACGGGCAGCTGGCGGCGGAGCTGTCGGCGACAGCGTGGCGCGACGCGCCGCGAGCAGCCGGGCTTCGCCCGACGACCTCGCGCGGTGCTGCTCGGCCGCAGGGCGGCCTCGCAGGCACGCGCCGCCGCACTGTGGTTCGTCGAATCGCCAACGGTCCGTCCCGAGCGCGTCGCTCTCGGATCGGGTCGACCGCCGGGTTTTACCTACTCCACCGGCCAACGACCGTCCATGTTCGACACCATCGTGGTCGCGACCGACGGCTCCGACAGCGTTCGGCGGGCCATCGCGGTCGCGGTCGACGTGGCGGCGCGGTTCGACGCCGAGGTCCACGCGGTGTACGTCGTTGATGCCGGTGAGGTGGAGTCGTCGCCGGACGCGGTCCGCGACGACCTTCGCGACGCGCTCGACGACCAGGGACGCGACGCGCTCGACCGCGTCGCGGACGCGGCACACGACTGTGACGGCGACCTCGACGTGACGATCGAGGTCCGCGAGGGCCGACCGGCCTCGGAGATCGACGCGTACGCCCGCGATGTCGACGCCGACCTCGTGGCGATGGGGACGCGGGGGCGGCACGGCGAGAACCGCTTCCTCATCGGCTCCGTCGCCGAGCGCGTCGTCCGCACCTGCCCGATTCCGGTGTTGACGGTGCGACAGCTGACCGAGGAGGACCCGCGGCGCACGACGATCTAGCGAGCAGCGAGCGACGCCGGGTCCCGCGGCCGCCCATCCGGTGTGAGAACGGCGGAGTTTTCCGGCTGCCGCCCGGCTCGACGGTATGGACGACGACCTCATCGACGCGGGGGACGCCCCCCGGTCGCGGTACACGAAGCTGCCGGGGAAAGGCTTCTTCTACCCCGACTCGCTGGACGACGAGCGCGCGGAGCGACGGGCCGAGGAGACGATCGAGGGCAGCGAGGCGGTCGTGATCGCCGACGGCGACGCCGACGGCCTCGCCTGCGCCGCGATGATCCGCGAGGCGTACGACGCCGCGCTCGACGTGGAGTCCTTCGAGGACGCCATCGCTGCGCGATTCGCGGACGAGGGGGACGCGGACGACGAGCGCGACGAGGCCGGGAAAAGCGACGACGAGGCGGACCCCACCGCCGACGCCCACGCCGAGTCGCCGGTCGGGCTGCTCTCCGCGGGGCCGTACTCGATCGACACGGCGCTCGAACGCGTCGACGCCTACGCCGACGACGGCATCGACCTGTTCGTCTGTGATCTTTGTCCCGACGACTACGAGTGGATCGCGGAACCGCTGAAGTCGCTCGCGGACTCGACAGACGCGATCCGCTGGTTCGACCACCACCAGTGGGACGACGAGACGGCCGCCGCGGTGCGCGAGGTGGGCGTCGACCTCGTCGTCGGCGAGTCGGACGAGGAGTGTACCGCGGACGTGACGCACCGGTCGCTCGACCACGAGTTCGACGATCGCTGGGCGGAGTTGGCGGCGGTCACCCGCGACCACGACCTCTGGATCAAGGAGGACCCACGCTCGGACGACCTCGCCGACTACTCCTACTGGGTGGGCGCGGAGGAGTACGCGGCCGTGATCGGCGCGTACGGCGTCGACCTCCCCGAAACGGTCCGGTCGTTCGTCGAGGAGCGCCGGGTCGAGAAGGAGGCGCGCATCGATCTGGCGGTCGGCCGCGCGGTCACCCACGATGTCGGCGACTGGCGGACGCCGCCGTGATCGTCAAGCCCGCCGGCTCCGCGTCGATCCGCGGCTCCGAGGGCTTCAAGCGCGCCCACGAGGTCGCCGAGCGAGTGAACGGCGGCGGCCACCCGCAGGCCGCGGGCTGTAAGCCCGACATCTACGACGACATGCTCGATTACGCCCACCACTGGAGCACCGAGGGACAGGCGTGTAAGCGCGTCATCCTCGCCGCGTTCGAGGCGGTCGCCGAGGAGGCTAAGGACGCCGACGGCGAAACGGTCGAGTAAGCCGTTCCCAATCCGAGCAAACGGGGGGAGCGAAAACGAGAAGCGAGAGCGAACGGGGAGAGTGTAAACGGAGAGCGGGTTACGTCGCCTACGACGACGACGGCGACATTTTGATGTTGAGGCTCTTCTGGACCAGCTGCGTGAATGCCATCGAGCAGAGGAAATACCAGAGGATCCACATCTGGATCGGGCCGACGATCCCGGTGTCCCACGTGACGCTACCGGCGAGCGGGACCACGAGTTCCTGTGCGGCGACGGCCGGGTACGCGGCCTCGGACCCGCGGTAGCCGATCACCCAGAACATCCAGAGGAACGCCGGGATGGTGAGGAACATGATCCACACCATCGGACGGAACTGCTCTTTGAACATGCCGAGCTGGTCGCCCATCGCCTCCATCTGTTCTTCTTGGATCTCGTCGAGCGCCTCGTCGTCGTCGCGCTCCTCGGCGGCCTTCCGGCGCTCTTGAATGTCTTTCATCCGGTCTTGGTACATGCTCATCTTCTCCATGTCCATGAGACCGGCGCGCAGCAGTGTCGAGTACAGTCCCGTCCCGAGCGCGATCATCATGATCACCACATAGAACGGAACAACGTTCAACAGCGGCCCGAGGACGACGTCGATCCCGCCCGCGATCGCGTTGCGGACCGGGCTGACCGCGTACCCGACGAACGCGCCGACCGTCGCCAGCCCCGCCACCTTGTCCCACTTCGACCAGCTGGTCGTCTCGGGTGTCTCCACGTCGCTGCCACCCGAGTCGTCGTCCTTCAGGCCGGCCTCGATCTCGTCGCGGTCGGCCAGCGCGAACCCCTCTTCGCCGTCGACGAGGATCTCCTTCTCGATGAGCCGGCCCCACTGTCCGCTGGATATCTCGTCGCGGACATCGACCCACCGGACTTTGCCGCTGCTGGCGTTACCGAGGACCACTTGGATGGCGTCCCGCATCTCGCCGTCCTCACGGACGAGCGAGCGGACTCGCCGTTCGACTTTGCTCATTAGCGACTGATTAGCCGTCGACGGTTAAGAATCTTGTAGGATCGCGGCTCGGATCGGCGGTCGACGACCCCCGGAACGGCTCGTCGCCGACGACGCGGTAGTTAGCGTTCGACGGCGTCGGCGATCCGGTCAAAGACCTCGTCCGGCGTCGCCTCCCCGTCGACCTCGACGAGGACGCCCTCATCGCGGAAGTGGTCGACGACGGGTTCGGTGTTCGCCGCCGCACTCGTCGCAGACGCCCGGCTCCTCGGGCGGTTGGAAGTCGACGTGGTAGTTCGCGCCGCAGCCGTCACAGACTCGGCGTCCCGCAAGCCGGTCGACGAGGACCTCCTCGTCGACATCGAGGAGGATGACCGCGTCCAGATCCGTAATCTCCGAGAGGTACTCCGCCTGGTCGAGGTTGCGCGGGTACCCGTCGAGGACGAACCCGTCGGCGTCGTTGAGCGCGGCCTCGACGATCTCGTTGACGACCGGGTCCGGGACCAGTTCGCCCGCGTCCATGAACGATTTCGGCGTGCCGTACTCCGTCTCCATCTCCTTGTTCGCGCGGAGCGCGTCGCCGGTGGTGACGTGTTCGACGCCGTACTCGTCGGCCAGCTTCGCGCTCTGTGTCCCCTTTCCGGCACCGGGTGCCCCGAGAAGGAGAATTCGATGGCTCATACCGGAGCGGTCGCGCGCCGCCCCTAAAGGCTTGAAGATTCCGGCCAACCCTACTCGTCGCCGTCCGATTCGTCGGCCTCGCCGTCGTCGTCCTCGAACCCCTCGGCCTCGCCGTCGTCGCCCTCGAACCCTTCGGTCCCGCCGTCGTCGCCCTCAAACCCCTCGGTCTCGCCGTCGCCGTCCGCCTCCGGGCTCAGACGAAGTCCCATCTCCAGTTCGAAGCTCTCGGCGTCGGAGGTCTCGAAGCCGATCTTCTTGTACAACGAGACCGCCGCTCGGTTCCAGCGCTCGACGGTGAGCCACACCTTCTCGACGCCGTTCGCCTGCCCGTGGCCGAGCAGCCCGCGGATGAGGTGCGTGCCGATCCCGGCGCGCTGGTACGCCTGATGGACGAAGATCGCCAGTTCGTAGGCGTTTCCGTCGGGGACGAGCGTCGCGTGGCCGGCCGCCTCGTCGCCGCACCAGGCGATCACGTTGTAGCAGTCGTCGGGGAGGATCGCCTCCAGCCACTCGCGGATGCGCTCTTCGCCGCCCGGCGGGATTCCCTGCGCGCGGTCGGACGGGTCGAATCTGTCGTACATCTCCACGAGCGCTTCGCGAGCCTCGTCGTCCCCCTCGTACGGCCGGATCTCGATCTCGCGGCCCTCGCGGTCGGTGAACGCGGTCGACGGCGGCGGGAACTCGTCGGCCACCGCGTCCGGGTACCTTCGGTCGCTCATCTGACCAGCGTGACCGAGGTCTTGGCATTCAACAGGACGAACTCCGCGATCGGGCCGATCGTGATCTTCCCCATCGGGCTCGTGTGTCCGCCGCCGAGGACGATCTCCTCGAACCTCTCGGTCTCGGCGATCTCCACCAGCCGGCTTCCGGGGTCCCCCTCGACGCGCCGCACCTCGGCGTTGATCCCCGCCTCGTCGACGGCCGCCGCGGCGCGGTCCGCGACCTCGTTGGGCGACACCGAGGAGTCGTCGTTGTCGACCACGGCGATCGTCAGGTCGTCGTTCGCGACCGCCGCACGCTCGACCGTCCGGTCGAGCGCGCGGAACGAGTCGTCGCTGCCGCCGATCCCGCAGAGCATCTTCATGTGATGTCCCTCCACGCGACGGTATAAAAGTGGATCTCCGCGGTCCATATGTTCGCGGGTCGTCGCTGGCGTTCGATCTCCGGTCCGCGTTCGTCGTCGGACAGCCACGCGCACCGTCGACTTCCTAGCGGTATTCGGATTATTTTTACAAGGTGAGGGGTGCGTTTTCAAGCCGATCTGTGCCCGAAAATAATCGCCCTCGGCGGCCGTTTAGACGAAATAAACTCAGAGTCCGTGGAGCGAGGCGACACCGAAACCGTCGATGACGCTCAGTATTCGGCTTCGTTTACCTCGATTTTAGGTACGAACGACATGGAAATCGGAATGGCGTCGAACGTGTCCCTTAGAGGTAAAACGCAGAAATTTCAGCTTCTCGAACTGGTTTGGCAACACCGAAGCAGAAACTGCTGACGAGTGGCTGAGGTCGTTCGCTTTCGCATGGAATCAGCGTATCCGAACACTACCGGACCGACCACCGACAAGGCTTTTGTCCGGCCGCGGGGTTTCAACGGTATGAGCGACGACACCGGCCCGGCCGCCGACTCGGCCGGCGAGACCGGCGATTCGGCCGCCGACCGGTCTCCCTCCGAGACCACCGGTCCGGCTGGCAGCGAGGCCGACACAACGGGCGCTTCCGACGAAACCGACACAGCGGACGCTTCCGACGAGACCAACACAACAGGCGCTTCCGACGAAACCGACACAACGGGCGCTTCCGACGACGTCCCGCGCGACGTCCGCAAGTACGAGCGCTTCAAGAAGATGGACGGGGCGCGCTACGAGCGCGTCAACGAGTTCCTGCGCGACCGGACGTACATCACGGCCCGCGAGTGGGCGATCGCGCGGCTCTGCGCCGACTTCCGCACCGAGACCGGCGTCGAGATGACGAAGATCGGCGAGAACCTCCCGGAGCTCGTCCCCTTTATGACCGACACGTACACGCCCCAGGCGGTCAATCAGGCCCGCTACTCCTTCGAGGAGAAGGTGACGAAGGCGGGCGCGACGTTCCTCTACGGGGCGATGTCCGGTTTTTTTACCGCGGAAGACTTAGACGAGATGATGTACGAGGTGACGGAGGTGGCGAAGTTCCTCCTCGAAGTCGAGGGCGTCGACCTCGCGGTCGCGGACGAACTGGAGGCCGAAGATAAGATTAGCGAGGTGATGCGCGACGTGCGCGCCTCCTCGGCGGACCTCCGCGGCGAGGAGGTCCGTTGCCCCGAATGTGGCCACGTCCACGAGCCGACAGGGGAGTGACGATGGACGAGTTCCCGGCGGCGCTCGACGCGCTCCCCGACCCGGTCGTGATCGTCGACGCCGACGGCGTCGTCCGTAGCGGGAACGCTCGGGTGGAGTCGGTGTTCGGACACGCGAGAGACGACGTGGTCGGAATGGCCGTCGGGGAATTGTTCTTCGACCCCGACGAGGGGGACGCGGGCGACGAGCTCCGGCGGTACGTCGCCGACCCCGAACGCCGGTCGATGTCGGTCGGACTCGACCTCTGCGCCCGCCGGGCGGGCGGGAGCGCGCTCCCAGTAGCGCTCGGGTTCGCCCCGTTCGAGCGGGACGGCGAGGCGCACCTGCTCGTCACGGTCGTCGACGACAGCGGCGAGCGCGAGGCGGAGAGCGACCTCTACCGGCGGACGCAGACCTTGGAGGCCCTCCACGAGGCGACGCAGGACCTGTTAAAAACCACCGACAGGGAGGTGGCCGCGGAGGTGGCCATCGAGTACATCGAGGAGGTCCTCGGCCACCGGATCGCGGCGGTCTGGCTGTACGACGCGGACCAGGAGCTGCTCGATCCCGTCTCGTGGACGGCGAAGGCCGACGATATCGTCGGCGAGCATCCGACGTACACCGCCGAGGGACGGAGTATCTCGTGGGCGGCGTTCGAGTCCGGAGAGCCCGAGTACGTCTCGGACACGCGGGCGGACCCGGACCGACACAACCCGGACTCGCTGATCCGAAGCGAACTCGTGCTGCCGCTCGGGCGATACGGGGTGATCGACGTGGGGGCGACCGAGCCGGAGGCGTTCAGCGAGGCCGACCTCGCGGTCGTCCGCCTGTGGACCGCGACGGTGACGATGGTGTTCGTCCGGATCGAACGCGAACAGCAGCTTCGAATCCGAGAGGCGGAGATCGCCCGCGAGCGGGACCGGCTGGAGGAGTTCGCGAGCCTCGTCTCACACGACCTCCGCAACCCGCTCAACGTCGCCGCGGGGAACCTCGACCTGCTCCGCGAGCGCCTCGAATCCGAACAAGAGGACGTGACGGAACTCGACGTGATCGACCGGTCGCTCGACCGGATACAGGAGCTCGTCGAGGACATGCTGACGCTCGCCCGACAGGGGACCGAGATCGACGACACCGAGACCGTCTCCCTGTCGGCGCTGGCCGACGAGTGCTGGGACGGCGTCGATACCGCGTCGGCGTCGCTCGTCGTCCGGGGCGACGTTCACCTTCGAGCAGACCGGAGCCGACTGCGGCAGGGCTTAGAGAACCTGTTCGCAAACAGTGTCGAGCATGGCTCGGCTGGCGGCCGGACGGGGTCCGGCGACAGCGTAGAACACGGTTCCGCGAGCGGTCGGGCGGAGCCGGACGACGACGTCGCCGTCGCGGTCTGCCCGCTCGACGACGGCGAGGGCTTCTACGTCGAGGACGACGGGCCCGGAATCGACCCGGAGCGACGCGAGGAAGTGTTCGAACCGGGGGTCTCGACCGACCCCGACGGCACCGGGTTCGGGCTGAGCATCGTCGCCGAGGTCGCCGAGGCGCACGGCTGGACGGTCTCGGTGGCCGAGAGTGAAACCGGCGGGGCGCGGTTCGAATTTCGAGGCGTCGACCTCGATCCGGACGACGCGAGTGGGGAGTAGGCGGTCGAAGGGATTCCGTGCGTCGCGGACCGCCCGGTCGCGTCAGTCGTCGGCTGTCGCCCGCCCCGCCGCGTCGAGACCGTCGTCGTGCCCGGGAACCGTGCCGTCGTCGTTCCAGCCGCGGATCGCGTAGTACTCGGAGAGCGCAGCGTCGAACCCCGCGATCGCGTCGGCGTACGGGAGCGTGTCGTCCTCGCGGTCGAAGCCGCGGGCGTTGTTGAACGCGCGCTCCAGCTCCACGACGCGAGCCCCGAGCGACTGGAGGTCGTCGTAGTCGGCGTCAAGCAGAGCGGCAAGGTGGTCGTCGGTGACGGTACCCCGCGAGAACTTACAGACGACCGCCGAGTCGAGGACCGCGTTGCGGTTTTCCTTTTCGACCAGCTTCGGCGGTTTCCCGTCGAGCCCCGTCGGGTCGAAGGCGTCCTCGGGGTCGACGAGCGGGTACTCGTACGGGTAGAACTCCCCGTACATGTGGTCCGCGCCGCGGTTCGCGGTCGCGAACGCCAGCCCCTGTCCGTTGAGCGCGCGGCCGTCGTGGCCGGAGAACTCCATCCCCTTGACGGTCCAGTCGTCGGCACCAAACTCCGCGTGTGCGCGGTGGACGCCCTCGGCCAGCGTGTCGCCGACCCCCTCTCGGTAGGCGATCTGTTCGACGAGCGAGCGGACCAGTCCCGCGTTGCCGAACTCGTCTTCGGACTCCAAGAACATCGAGACTACGTCGCCACAGGAGATGGTGTCCATCCCCAGCTCGTCGCACAGCTCGTTGGCGTACATCACGTCGACCACGTCGTCGACGCCCGCGTTCGAGCCGAAGGCCATCACCGTCTCGAACTCCGGTCCCTCCGTCTCGACGCCCGCCCCTTCGTCGCGGGTCGGAAGCTTACAGGCGAACGCGCACTGCGAGCAGGTCCCCTTCTTGTACTTCTTCTCCTCGACGCGGTCGCCGGAGATGCCCTCGACGCCCTCGAACGACCGCTCCGCGAAGTAGTACGACGGGAGCGCGTCCACCTCGTTGGCCAGTTCCGTCACGCTCGTCGTCCCCTGCCGTTTCATGATTGAGTCGGAGGTGGCGGCCTCGCGGTGGATCTCGCCCGCGTCGTCCGGCCAGTCGAGATCGATCTCGGCGTCCGCCTCGCCGTCGAAGGTGAGCGCTTTCACGCCCTTCGACCCGAGGACGGCCCCCAGCCCGCCCCGCCCGAACGCTCGCGTGTCCGAGGTCATCACCGACGCGAACCGAACGCGGTTCTCGCCCGCCGGACCGATACAGGCGACGTGTTCGGGCGAGAGGTCGTGGCTCTCTGCGAGGCGGTCGGAGACGGCTGGCACCTTCGCCTGTCGTAACTCCGGGACCTCCTCGAACGTCACGTCCGGCTCGCCGTCGGGACCGACCTCTCGGACGTGGACCGCGAGGAGGTCGTCGCTCGCGCCGACGAGTTCGACCGCGGCGTACCCCACGCCGGTGACGTTCCGCGAGAGGAACCCGCCCGCGTTCGACGACAGCAGGCCGTTCGTGAGCGGCGAGAGGCTCGTGGCGGCCATCCGGCCCGTGTAGGAGGTCGTCGAGTACTGCATCGGCCCGGTCGAGAGGTAGAGGCGGTTCTCCGGGCCGAGCGGGTCGGCGTCGAACGGGATCCGGTCGTACGCGAGCGACGTGTTGAGCCCGCGGCCGCCGACGAACGCCGCGAGCCGGTCGTCGATCGGCGTCGTCGACGCGGTCCGCTCGGTCAGGTCGATCGTGAGGAGCGGCCCCTGCGCGTGTCGCATACACACACCGAGTGCGGCGGCGGCGATAAATCTCGGGGTGGGATCGGGGGTGGGCGTTCCGGGTGAGTTCGATTCAGAAGTATTCTCGTCTAATTCCGTGGGAGATCCATTATTCGGACACAGATCGATTCGAAACAGCCAGTCCGTGGGAGGTGCTCACTGATCAAAGTTTTACATAGTTGATATAATACGCACATATGAGGGATTCGGACGAATCAGATAACTAGATTATTTTGACTACCGTAGCTTCAACCGTCGCCGGAGAAATTATGCTAGTGATAAGTACCCAGAGTGATGGTGGCACTCTGTGGATTATCGCTGGGATCTGTTTTTTCGGAGTGGCAGTGGTAGGAATACTTCAGTTGAACTTCCGACACCGGTGACCGTTGGTGGTGTCCGCTTTCTCTGTGCTGAGTAGTTCATTGTTCCCCTATATTGACCGAAATAGGATCCAGAAATATCGTCTACGGAGGGTGTGGCTGAACCGTCCGTTTCGAACAGTACCTAGCTGAAGGGATCGTCGGCAGTCTCCATGCCGGAAACGCCGTCGACGGCGTCGAAGTCGTCGTCGAACGAGTACAGGTACTCAACGCCCTCTCGGTTCAGATACGCGACGATAGTCGCGTCCACGAACGAGAGTTCGTCGTATCGGCGGAACACCGACTGTGCGGCGTTGAAATCCACTTTCGGAGAGTAGACGATCTCGAAATACGCACCCTCAAAAGCCGATCCAGCAGCCGGTTCGCGGTATCCGGACCGAGTTTCTCGCGGGAGAGGTTCAGTAGCTCCGCGAGGACGTAGTTGGTCAGGACGGCATCAGGAAGCGTTCCATACACATTGCTTCGCATGTGGTCTGAGAACCGACAGTCAGAGAGCCCGTTTCGCCGTCGGGTCCGAGTCAGTCGTCCAGCACGTGATGCGTCACCGCATCGACGCCCGACTCGGCGGTGTCGAGCGTCGCGACCCGGAACGCGTCGTCCGCGCCCTCGACCGGGATGGGGAGTCCGCCGGGGTTCACGCGGACGGTCTCGTCGCGTGCCTCGACGCCGTGGGTGTGGGTGTGGCCGTGGAACACGTAGTCGTAGTCGCCGCAGTCGACGAGCGCGTCCACGACGAGGTCGCTCGTTCCGTGGGTGACCGCGACATCGACGGCGTCCGCGATGTCGACGGCGTCCGCGCCGTCGCCGCCGTCGAACGCGAGGTGCGCCGCCTCGCCGTGGTAGGTGCCGAACGCCTCGACGGTCGACTCGACCGACCACTCGCCGTCGTTGTTCCCGCCGACCGCGTGGAACGCGAAGTCGGCGTCGAACGGCGTCACCGAGAACGGCGCGACGAAGTCGCCGCAGTGGACGACCGCGTCAACGCCTTCGCGTTCGAACAGCGAGACAGCCCCCTCGACCGCGGCCGAGTCGTCGTGGGTGTCAGAGACGATACCGACGAGCATGTCAGCGGGGAGGCGGGCGCGGCACTTCAACCTCCGGCTCTCTCGGGCGACCGGTCCCGCGTCGCCCGCGACTACTCGCCGGTCAGCGCCTCGCTCGCGGGCGCGAAGTCGATGGTCCGGCCGCGGTCCGCCTTGCTCGCCCGTTCGTAGAGCATGTGCGCGGCCGCGACCGTCTCGACGCCGGTGCCGCCGGAGTCGAAGACCGTCACCTCCTCGCCGCTCGTCCGGCCGGGGTGGTCGCCGGCGACGACCTCGCCCAGCTCGGCGGCGACGCCCTTGCCCTCCTCAACGAGGCCCGCGTCGACCGCGGCGAGGTAGGAGCCGGCGTCCTGCGTCGCGCGCGCTCGGAGGTCGGGGACGTAAGTCGCCCGCGCGACGAGTTCGGGCGGGAGTTCATTCTTTTCCGGGTCGTACTGACCCATCGCCGTGACGTGCGTCCCCGGCTCCACGTCGGCGTCGGCGATCACGGGGTCGCTCGCGGTCGTCGCGGTGACGGCCACGTCCGCGCCGTCGAGGGCGTCGGCCGCGCTCTCGACCGCAGAGACGTCGGTGTCGAGCCGGTCGTCGAAGTTGGCGGCGAACGACTCGCGGTTCTCCGGGGTCGGCGAGAAGACGCGGACCGCCTCGAACTCGCGGACGGTCGCGGTCGCCGAGAGCTGTCCGCGGGCCTGCGCGCCGCTGCCGATCACGGCGAGTTCGGTCGCGTCCTCGCGGGCGAGCGCGTCGACCGCGACCGCGCCCGCCGCCCCGGTCTTGAACGGGTTCATCGACGCGCCGTCGAGCAGCGCGAGCGGCGCGCCCGACTCGGCGTCGAACAGCGGCGTCATGAACCACGCGTCCTCCGCGCCGAAGCCGGCGGAGTAGGCGTAGCCCCCCATCGCGCCCATCTCCGGAAGGACGGCGGCGTAAGTCGTGAACATCCCCGGCGGGTCGCGGTTGACCAGCTTCGTCCGCGGCTCCGCGGGCGCTCCCTCGCCGACCTGTCGGTAGGCGTCGCGCACGGCGGCGACGTAGTCGGTCGGCTCCGCGAGGTCGTCGATCTCGGCGCTCGAAAGGAACAGGGCGTCGGTCATACCCGGCCCGTCGGGGCGCGGGAACTAAACGGTACAGGAGTCGACGAGTGGGCGGGCGTCACGCGGACGACTCCCCGCCTCGACCGGTGTTCCCCCGACCGGGGCGCGACGACTCCACGACCGCGGAGCCGTCGTCGGTGACTGGAGCCCTGACGAACATCGTGTGGGCCATCACGGCGGCGGCGGCCGCCGCGCCCGCGGACATCGCCGACGTTACGGACAGCCCGGCCAGGGCGAGGACCGCGGTCACGCCGATCAGCGCTGCCGGAATGAGTCCGAGGACGCAGTCGTAGTACCCAGTCATGCTACCGTTAGACACTACTGGCAATTCCGTATTGAATTTTTCGTGGTGTTCGGAGTGTTCGTTCATGAATATAGAGACGTAATCCATAACTTATAATCCGATCCGAGACCGCAACGAGGGGAACCATCGGGACCAGAGTGGGAGAGAACGACTACCGAAGCCGGAAGTACAGCGCGCGCCAGCCGCCGAGCGCGACCGATCCCGACACGATCATCACCGCGGCGAAGCTGAGTTCGGCACCGCCGCGGAAGACGACCGCGGCGGGGATCCACGACCGGATCGCGAGCGGCACCGACGACTTCGCGGTCTCGGCCGCGCCCGCGGAGTGGGCACCGACGAGCGGCGCGATCAGGACCCAGCCGATCAGGAAGGGCGCGAACACCTCTGGAAGGTACAGCGGGTTCGCGGTCAAGAACTCGACGGTGGTGTGGTTGAGCGTTCCGACGGTCAGGAGAACGAGTAACGCGATCACGTCCCCGACGGCGAGCGGCGCGGCGTCGCGGTCGAGGCGAGCGGCGAGAAACGGCGGAGCGTCCATACCGCCACGTCGGACCCGGCCCCACTTTTACGCACGGATTCGTCGTCGCGGGACGGGACGGGTGTCGATCACAGGCGGCGAGAGCCGAGCGCCGCGCTCACTCGTACAGCGGGTGCGCCTCACAGAGTTCGACGACGCGCTCGCCGACCTCGTAGATGACATCCTCGCTGTCGACATCGTCGACGACGCGGTAGATCAGGTCGCCGACCTCCTCGATTGCGTCCTCGTCGAACCCGCGCGTGGTGAGCCCAGCGGTGCCGGCACGGATCCCCGAGGGGTCGAACGGCGACCGCGTCTCGCCGGGCACCGTGTTCCCGTTGAGGATGATGTTTGCAGCCGCGAGCGCGTCCTCCGCCTCGCCACCGGAGAGGTCGGGGTGCGAGTCGCGCAGGTCGGCCAGCACGAGGTGGTTGTCGGTCCCGCCGGAGACCAGAGAGAGGCCGTGTCCCTGAAGCGTCTCGCCGAGTACCGCCGCGTTGTCGACGACCTGCTGCGCGTACGCCTCGAATTCGGGCTCTAAGGCCTCCTTGAACCCGACCGCCTTGCCGGCGACGTTGTGCATCAGCGGGCCGCCCTGTCCCCCGGGGAAGACGGCGGCGTCGACGTCGTCGGCGTACTCCTCGTCGCACATCACGATCCCGCCGCGGCCGGCACGGATCGTCTTGTGGGTCGAGCCGGTGACGAAGTCGGCGACGCCCACCGGGGAGGGATGGACGCCGGCGGCGACGAGGCCGGTGATGTGGGCGATGTCCGCGAGGTGGTAGGCGTCGACCGCGTCGGCCGCGGCCTGAATTCGCTCCCACTCGACGGTGCGAGGATACGCGGAGTAGCCCGAGACGACGATGTCCGGCTCGAACTCCTCGGCGGCCTCGCGGAGCCTCTCGTAGTCGATGTAGCCGGTCTCGATGTCGACCTCGTACTGCTCGACATCGTACAGCTGTCCCGTGAAGTTCGCGGGGTGGCCGTGCGAGAGGTGGCCGCCGTGGTTCAGCTCCAGCGAGAGGATCCTGTCGCCCGGTTCGAGGACCGAGTGGTACACCGCCTGATTCGCCTGCGTGCCGGAGTGGGGCTGGACGTTGACGTGGTCCGCGCCCCACAGCTCCTTCGCGCGCTCGACGGCCAGCTCTTCGACCTCGTCGGCGTACTCGCAGCCGGCGTAGTAGCGCGACCCCGGATACCCCTCGGCGTACTTGTTGGTGAGGACGCTCCCTTGCGCCTCCAGTACCGCCTCACTCACGTGGTTCTCGCTCGCGATCATCGCGAGCGTCTGCTCCTGTCTGTCGCGTTCGCCCGCCAGCGCGTCGGCGACCGCCGGGTCGACCTCCCGGATGTGTTCGTGTCCCGCGCTCACCAACGCGCCGAGATCCGATCCCGGCACGGGCCGTCTTCCGATCCGTCGACAGAAATATCCGTTTTTTGGCCGTTTCAGGCCCTCTACAGGGGTTGTTCGTCCTCCAGACCCGTTAATATTAAATACGCAACCGGCTTTTATACGAAGAGATATATGGTGTCGAATTTACTGGAGTCCGACATCGAGGCGGCGCTCGAAGCGGCCTTCGCCGGGGACGACGACGAACTGCTCGTCGTGGACCCGTCGGCGGAGACGATCGAATCGCTGGTCGAGACCGCTGTGGGGCGGGACGACCTCCCAACGCTGTCGATGCTCGCGGACGAACGCACGATCAAGGACGTGTTCGACGACTTCGTCGTCGCGTCCCGGGCCGCGGACCTCGTCGCCGACGGAGCCTTAGACCTCCGAGTACTCGACGGCGAGGTGGACAACGCCCTGTTCGTCTCCCCATCTCGCGTCGTCGCGCTGGTCACCGTCGGGGAGGGCGTCGCCGCGCTCTCGACCGACGAGGGCGAGTTCGTCGACGAGGTGTACGAGACCCACCGGAGCGCGTTCGACGACGCGGCGGCGTACACGCTCCGCACGCCGGCTATCAGCCGGGTCCGCGAGACGTTGGAGTCCGAAATCGGTCCGGAGGCCCGCGCCGACTTCGACGCCGTGCTCAACGCGACCGAAGCCGACAGCGGCGTCGACCTCGACGAGGTGACCGTCTCGCTGCTCGTCGCGGCGAAGAACGACGTACTCCTCTACGACATCTCGAAATGGGGCGAGGACGTCGGAATCGCCTCGAAAGCGACGTTCTCCCGGACGAAGACGCGGCTGGAAGACCTCGGGATCATCGACACCGAGAAGGTCCCGATCGACGTCGGCCGGCCCCGGCTCCGGCTGAAGCTCGGCGACGAGCGCCTCCAGGACGCCGACGCCGAGAAACTGGCCGCCGGAGCGGCCGAGATAATGGCCGCGACGCCGGCCTGACCGCCCGCTCGCCTTCCGGCGTCCGACCGCTTTCCGGCGTCTGACTCCTCTCCAACGCTCTCTCGGTTCCGCACCCCGGCCCGGTCGCCGGCGGGCCGCCGACGCGCCGCGGACCCGCGGCTTTTTTTCGACCCCTCGCGTCGACCGGGTATGGACATCGGACTTGTCGGCGACGGGCCTGCGGTCGAGGCCGCGAGCGCCGCGCTCGGGGACGTCGACGTGAACGCGATGCCCGTCGAGCCGGACCTACTCGACGGGTTCGACCTGGCGGTCGTCGTCGACACCGCGGGGTCGGCGGCGTTCGCGGCCGCGAACGAACTGCTCGACCGGTGGATAGCCGTCGAGGTCGGCGGACTGGGCGGCGTCCCCCTCGCCGACCTCGACGCCGCGGTGACGGTGTTCGACGACGCTTGCCACGACTGTCTGTGCGCCCGCGTCGAGAGCGGCGGGCCGGATCCGGCCGACGCGCCGACGGGCCGACGGTCCGCCGTGCGCTACGCCGGCGCGGTGGCGGGGCGACGGGCGATCCGGCTGCTCGTCGGCGATCCGGTGGGCGACACCGTCGTCGGAGTGCCCGGCGACGAGCGGACGCTCCTGCCCGTTCCGGGCTGCGGCTGCGGCGTCGATCCCGACGACGCGCTCCCCGGAGAACACGTCGAGTGGGACCTCGACGCCGCGATCGACCGCGCGGAGCGCGCCGTCGACCCCCGGATCGGTCCCCTGAGCGAGGTCGGCGAACAGGAGTCGTTCCCTGTGCCGTACTACGTCGCGCGGGTCGCGGACACGATGCCCGTCTCTGATGGCGACGCGGCCGACTTCGGCGGCGGCGCGGCGGCCGACTGGGACGCCGCGTTCATGAGGGCGCTCGGCGAGGGGCTAGAGCGGTACGCGGCCGGGATCTACCGCGAATCGTCGTTCACGCGCGGGCCGGCCGCGAACGTCCAGAGTCCCGTCACCCCCGACGCGTTCGTCCGCCCCAACGGGGCCGAGGCGTACGACCGGGACGACCGGCTCCCGTGGGTGCGCGGCGAGCGGCTCGGGACCGGCGAGCAGGCGAGCCTCCCGGCGGAGTTCGTCCACTTCCCGCCGCCGGAGCGCCGGTATCGACCGTCGATCACGACCGGCCTCGGGCTGGGCAGTTCCGGACCTGACGCCGCCCTCTCGGGGCTGTACGAGGCGATCGAGCGCGACGCGACGATGATCAGCTGGTACTCCGCGACCGACCCGCTCGGGCTCGGCGTCGACGACCCGGAGTTCGCCGAACTAGAGAAGCGGGCGCGCGCGGAGTCGCTGTCGGTGACGCCGCTGCTCGTCACGGTCGACGTGGACGTGCCGGTGGTCGCGGTCGCGGTCGAGCGCGACGGCGACTGGCCGCGGTTCGCCGCGGGGGCGGGAGCCGACCTCGACCCGGCCGCGGCGGCGCGGAGCGCGCTCGCCGAGGCGCTACAGAACTGGACCGAACTGCGCTCGATGGGACGGGAGGCGGCCGACGAGCAGGGCGCGGCGATCGGTCGCCACGCCGACCTGCCGGCGGAGACGGCCGCGTTCTTCGACCCGGACGCGACCGTCTCGGCCGCGGAGGTCGGGGAACCGGAGCCGTCGGGGGCCGAGGAGCTGGCGGCCGTCGTCGACCGCGTCGAGCGCGTCGGACTCGACCCGTACGTCGCGCGGGTGACGACGCGCGACCTCGCGACGCTGGGGTTCGAGGCCGTCCGGGTGCTGGTCCCGAGCGCGCAGCCGCTTTTCACCGGCGAGCCGTTCTTCGGCGAGCGCGCCCGCGAGGTGCCGCGGTCGATGGGGTTCGAGCCGGCGCTCGACCGGGAGTACCACCCGTTCCCGTGACGGATCGGGACCGACCCGTCCCTGTGATAGATCGGGACCGACCCGTCCCCCGGATTTAGGTGGCTCCGGGTCGGCGGAAAGCGTATGGACATCGTACCGGACGCGGACGCGGAGGCGGTCGAGGCGGTCGACGGCGTGTTCCTCACGCAGGGGGCCGTCGGAGAGGCGATGAGCATCCAGCGGTTCGAGATCGACCCGGGCGATGCGGTGCCGGAACACGACCACCCGCACGAGCAGATCGGGATCATCACCGAGGGGGCAATCACGTTCGCGGTCGACGGCGACGAGCGCGTCGTCGAGGCGGGCGACACGTACGTGATCCCCGGCGGCGAGCCGCACGCCGCGACGAACCGCGACGACGAGCCCGTCGTCGGCTACGACATCTTCTCGCCGCCGCGGGCGAACCCGGACTGGGGGGAGTAGGGCGAGCGAGTCGCTGCGTCGGCTCGGATCCGGGCGCGAACCGCGGGGTTCTCCGCGTCCGCGGTACCCGCGACACGTACCGGACCGAAGGTATGTTACTGTTCGGGACCATATACTTGATAATGGGAGTCCAAGGACAGTACCTGTTCGACGTGGAGGCGCTCCGCGCCGACTTTCCGATCCTCGACCGACGGGTCGGCGGCGACCCGGAGACCGCGGGCGAGGGCGAGGGCGACGACACGCCCCTCGTCTACCTCGACAACGCGGCGACCTCGCACACGCCCGACCCGGTGGTCGACGCAATCTCCGACTACTACCGGAGCTACAACGCGAACGTCCACCGCGGGATCCACCAGCTGAGTCAGGAGGCCTCCGTGGCCTACGAGGAGGCCCACGACGCGGTGGCCGACTTCGTCGGTGCCGCGGGCCGCGAGGAGGTCGTCTTCACGAAGAACACGACGGAGGCAATGAACCTCGTCGCCTACGCGTGGGGGCTCGAAGAGCTGGGTCCGGGCGACAACGTCGTCCTCTCCGAGATGGAACACCACGCCTCGCTGGTCACCTGGCAGCAGATCGGCAAGCGGACCGGTGCCGACGTGCGCTTCATCGACGTCACCGACGAGGGGCGGCTCGACACCGACCACGCGGCCGAGCTGATCGACGACGACACCGAGATGGTGTCGCTCGTCCACGTCTCGAACACGCTCGGCACCGTGAACCCGATCGGCCAACTGGCCGACCTGGCGCACGACCGCGACGCGTTGATCTTCGCCGACGCCGCACAGTCGGTTCCGACGCGGCCGGTCGACGTGGAGGACCTCGGCGTCGACTTCCTCGCGTTCTCCGGCCACAAGATGTGCGGCCCGACCGGCATCGGTGTGCTGTACGGCCGCGAGGAGCTCTTAGACGAGATGCAGCCGTACCTCTACGGCGGCGACATGATCCGGCGCGTCTCCTTCGAGGATTCCACGTGGGAGGATCTTCCGTGGAAGTTCGAGGCCGGGACGCCCTCGATCGCGCAGGGGGTCGGTCTCGCGGCCGCAATAGAGTACCTCGAGGAGGTCGGGATGGACCGGATCCAGGCCCACGAGGACATGCTGGCGGAGTACGCCTACGACGAGCTAGCGGCGCTCGGCGGCGTCGACATTTACGGGCCGCCGGGCGACGACCGCGGCGGACTCGTCGCGTTCAACGTCGACGGCGTCCACGCCCACGACCTCTCTAGCATTCTCAACGACTACGGCGTCGCGATCCGCGCCGGCGACCACTGTACGCAGCCGCTCCACGACGAAATGGGGGTCGCCGCCTCGGCGCGCGCCTCCTTCTACGTCTACAACACCGTCGAGGAGGTCGATGCCTTGATCGACGCGGTCCGTGAGGCCCGCGACCTGTTCGCGTAGACGGCGACGAGCGGGGTCGATTTCCCGCGACCGATTTCTCACGACCGACCGCTCGCGATTGCGGTCTCGCGACCGACTTCCCGGATCGAATTTCCGCTACGACCGCCCGATTTCCAGTTCTTTTTCTCGTAATACCACCGAATAATTGCTGTGAGGGCCGTGACAACGGTGATCGCGGAATTGTTATCACAATACCGCCCGGAGTGTTGTATAAGATAATCACGACTTCGTGGTAAGCTGCTTTTCAGAGAACTTCCGTCCCGCCCAACACATGACCGACCACACATCGTCCGACGCACCCGCGGACTCGAACGCGGCCGCCGACCGAACCGAATCGACTGTCGACCGATCCGCGACCGCCGACCGAGGGCCGATCACCGTCCTCCACGTCGAGCCGAACGCTCGCGCGACGGACCTGCTGGAGGCGTTCGCGCGGCGGCACACCGACCGCGTTCGGGTCAGCTCCGTGGACCGCGCCGCGGACGCGTGCGACGCCGTCGGGGCGGGCATCGAGGTCGACGGAGAGCGGGTCGCGGTCGACTGCGTCGTGACAGAACAGCGCCTCGGGGACGAGACCGGGGTCGAGCTCACCGGACGACTGCGCGAGGCGGAGCCCGGGCTTCCGGTCGTGTTTTACACTACGTGCCCGAGCGAGGAGGGAGAGGCGGCGGCGTTCGGTGCCGGTGCGAACGGGTACTTCGAGAAGGGCTCCGACCGGGGCCGGTACGACGCGATCATCGACCGGATCCGCGCGCTCGTCGGCGAGCGCCGCGGCCGCGAGCGAGCGGAAGCGGGAGACGCCCGCCCGAGAGAGGAACGCGTGGAAGTCGCATCGACGCCGGAAACGCTGGAAGCAACGCTGCGCTCCGAGGAGTGACGCAACGCCGCCGATCGGCGGACGAGGAGGGGCCGCGACCCGGCGGAGTCGACGGAGCCGGCGGGGGGTTCAGCGAGTCAGCGGAGGGGTTCGACGGCGGAGATTCGCTACCGTTCCAGATCGACCGTGAGGTCGGTCGCGATCCACGCGTCGGTGTTGCCCTGTTCGGCGAAAACGGTCCGCTCTTGTGAACAGCGGGTCGCGGCGACGGTCGGCCGTTCGTCGGCCGCCGGCTCGATGTCCCGCTTGATCCGGTCTCCCGTTGTCATTACTACTCGGTCGGGGAGTGGCGGGCATATAGATTTCGGTCGCCCTAAACTGGCCGCGGCGATCCAGACGGGGGATCGGAGGGCATTACCTCTCGGCAGTCGTTCGTGCGCTCGTGACCGACACCCTGTTCACGCCGCTCACGCTGCGCGACACGGAGTTTCGAAACCGCGTCATGCTGTCGCCGATGTGCCAGTACTCTGCCGACGACGGGCTGGCGAACAACTGGCACCGGGTCCACCTCGGCTCCCGGGCCGCCGGCGGTGCCGGGGTCGTGATGACCGAGGCGACGGCCGTCGACCCCCGCGGTCGCATCACGCCGAACTGCCTCGGGATCTGGTCCGACGAGCACGCCGAGGCGATCGAGCCGATCGTCGAGTTCGTGCGGTCGCAGGGCGCGACCCCGGGGATCCAGCTGGCCCACGCTGGGCGGAAGGCTTCTCACCGTCCGCCGGCCGAGGGGAGCGACCCCATCCCCGCCGACGAGCCGGACGGCTGGGAGACCCTCTCCGCAACCGACGAGCCGTACCCGCACCCGAGCGTCGACGCCGACGACCTGACCGACACCCGGCGGCTGGACGCCGAGGGGATCGACGAGGTGATCGAATCGTTCGCGGCCGCCGCAAAGCACGCGCGAGAGGTCGGCTTCGAGGTGGCGGAGGTCCACGCGGCCCACGGCTACCTGCTCCACCAGTTCTGCTCGCCGGTCACCAACGACCGGGGCGACGAGTACGGCGGAAGCTTCGAGAATCGCACCCGGCTCCTCCGCGAGGTCGTCGAGGCCGTCCGCGAGGTCTGGCCCGAGGGCAAGCCCGTCTTCGTTCGGGTCTCCGCGACGGACTGGCTCCCCGACTGCGACTCGTGGGACGTGGACGACTCGGTCCGACTGGCCCCCGCCCTCGCCGAGTCCGGAGCCGACCTGATCGATGTCTCGGGCGGCGGAATTCACCCCGATCAGCAGATCCCGAGCGCGGGACCGGGGTATCAGGTCCCCTACGCCGAGGCGATCCGCGAGGGGACCGACGTGCCCGTCGCCGCGGTCGGCGGGATCACGGAGCCGACCCACGCAGACGCCTTGATCAGGAACGGGCGGGCCGACCTGGTCGCGCTCGGTCGAGAACTGCTCCGGCACCCCCACTGGCCGCTTGAGGCCGCCCACAAGCTCGGCGCGGAGGCCGACTGGCCGGTTCAGTACCGCCGCGGACGACTCGACTGAGCCCGGACCGTCTCCGTCCCGGCCTCGGGGCGCAAACGGGGGGAAACCACACGCAGGCACCGGGAAGACTTATCGGCGTTCCGGGCCGCAACGCCGTATGGACGACCTCGACTACCGGCCCTTCCCCGAGGAGCGCGACGAGGAGTTCCGCGCGTTCATGCGGTACGCGTTCTCGCCCGAGGAGGGACCGCACGACCCCGAGACCGACGACGACGGCCGCGAACATCTCGCGGCGTACCGGGGGCTGTTCGACGGGGACGACCCGGTCGCGGTGTGTGGTCATCACGACTTCGCACTCCGGATCCGGGGCCGCGACCGCGACGCGGCCGGCCTCTCGGCGGTCGCGTCCCCGCCCGAACACCGGCGGCAGGGACACATCGAGCGGCTCCTCCGCGAGTCGTTGGCCGAGTACCGCGACGACGGCGTCGACTTCTCCGTGCTGTGGCCCTTCGAGTACCCCTTCTACCGGCGGTACGGCTGGAGGACCGTGAACCGGTACCGGTGGGTGAAGACGCCGCCGGAGCAGCTGGCGTTCGCGGCCGACAAGAGCGAGAGAGGGGATGACGCTGGCTTCCGGCGGCTCGACGCCGACGACTACGACGCGGCCGCCGACCTGCTCGCCACGACCGCCGACCGTGACGACTTCACGATGGCGCGGACCGAGGCGTGGTGGCGCGAACGCACCCTCCGCGGCTGGAAGACCGACCCGTTCGTCTACGGCTTCGAGCGCGACGGCGAACTCCGCGCGCTCTTGTCGTACGCGTTCGAGGAGCGCGACGACGGCGACGGGCGGGCGATGATCGTCTCCGACGCCGCGGTCGCCGACCCCGCCGACTGGGACCTCGTCTTCCGGTTCTGTCGCGACCACGACTCGCAGGTCGAGCGCGTGCGGCTCCGACTTCCCGCCGACGTGAGCGTCCTCGACCGCGCCACTGACCCGCGGGCGGTCACCGAGGAGGTCCGCGCCGGCCCCATGTTCCGGCTGGTCGACGCGCCCGCAGCGCTGGAGGGACTGTCGCCAGATCTCGACGTCGACGCCGCGTTCGCGCTCGCGGTCGACGACCCCCTCGTCGACTGGCACGACCGGCCGGTCCGCGTCGCCGTCGCGGACGGCGAAGTCGACGCCGAACGGGTCGACCCAGACGCCCCGGGCTCGGCCGCGGCCGACGTGACCGCGGGCGTGGGCGCGCTCTCGCAGCTGTACGCCGGCTACCGCGGCGTCGACGACCTCCGGGCGCACGCGGCGTTCGACGTTGACCGCGACGCGCCGGGCGGCCTCACGGACGACCTCGCCGCCCTCTTCCCGCCGCGCCGCACGTTCCTGCGGGAGACGTTCTGAGCGGGGCGGACCGACCTGCGTGACCCCCGCGGCGCTACCGGGCTTTTTATTCGCGCACGCCGTAGCGGGCGACATGAGTTCCCGCGACCCGCGCAACGACGACCTTGAGGAGCGGCTCGACGAGCTCGAAGACGTGCTCGGCGAGCTTCGCGCCGACCTCCGGGAGACCGAACGCGACCGCAGCGGTCCCCCGCGACCGCCCCGGCTCTCGGAGCTGGTCCGGTTCACCGAGCAGTACACCATCCCGACGCTCATCGCGCTGCTGGAGACGACGATCAAGTCGCTCGAACTGCTTCAGGGCACCCTCCGGCTCGCCGACCCCGGCCGGAGCGTCGCCGAGGACGCGGCGGACGCGAGCGACCGCCTCGCGGACGTCCGCGACGGCGCGAGCGCCGGCCTCTCGCAGTCGCTCTCGGAGCTTCGGACCGCGCTCTCGGAGGCCGACCTCCCCGAGGAGGCCGCCTCGCGCTCGATCATCGCCGACGCCCGCGACCTCACCGCGGAGATCGAAGCCCGGATCGACGAGGGACCCCGGGAAGCGGACACCGCCCGGGATCGGCGCTCCGGACGCGACCGCGACCGTGATCGAGACGACGGGGACCGAGAGCGCGACGAGACGCGCTCCGGTCGGGACGGCGACGCGAACCCGGTCCAAATCGATGTGACCGAACCCGGCGAGGGCGAGGACCCCGAAGCGGGCGGCAGCGTCGACGACGAGGACGAAAACGCCGCTCCGGAGGTCGACGTCGAGTCCGAGTTGGAGTCGATAAAGCGACGGATGGACGACGACCGGGCGACGGCCGCGGACGCGGGGGCCGCGGCCGACGACGGGGCGGGAGACGAGGACGCCGCAACGGACGACGATTCGGCGGGGGACGACGCGGACGACGAGCGTCCCGACGAGCCGGCGAACTGAGCGTCGGCGTCAGAACGACGCGCCGAGGCGGTCGGCGACGCGTTCGGCGGAATCGAGGAGCAGCGTCTCGTCGTCGGTGAACACTTCCAGCACGACCGTGCCGTCGAAGCCCGCGAGTTCGGACGCGACGAGCCCGTAGTCGACCTCGTCGGCCCCCACGGGGAGGTGTGTGTCTCCGCGGCGGCGCACGTCGTGACAGTGGAGGTGCGAGATCCGGTCGCCGTGGCTCCGGAGGAAGCGCTTGATCGCGCCGTTGCCGCCCTCCATGTACGCGTGTCCGAGGTCGAAACAGACTGAGGTGTCCGTCTCTCGGGCGAGGTCGCCGAGGACGGAGAGCTGGAGCCCCGCGTGCTGGTGGCCGACGTTCTCGACGACGACCTCGACCGGCTCGCGGCGTCGCCGGCGCGGTTCGAGTTCTGTGAGCTCGGGGTCGGCGAACCGACGCTCGTGCCCGGCGATATCGACCGCGG
>PXST01000025.1:97576-106281 GCA_003023405.1 Halobacteriales archaeon SW_8_68_21 | reverse complement strand
CCGCGGTCGATATCGCCGGGCACGAGCGTCGGTTCGCCGACCCCGAGCTCACAGAACTCGAACCGCGCCGGCGACGCCGCGAGCCGGTCGAGGTCGTCGCCGACGGTGAGACCGATCTCCATGGCTGCGGTGGGTGCGGCGGCTTTGTATAGGTGGTGCCGCCGGGGCAGTGGCGCTGTTGCGATTCGATTGATCGGTTTTCGTATCTCGATCGCTCAGTACAGGAGGCGAAGCTTGTACTGGGCAGATTCGGATCGAAACTAATGATGTCAGGATTACGTGGGTTTATTTTCACGACAGAAGTCTCTCAGCACATGGCCGGCTCTCCTGCTACAGAGGAATCGAACTTTCGTGGGCACGTGACGCAGAAAGCAGTCGTATTTAACCGGAACAACCACGTCCTTCTCGTCCGTCCGGATAACGAGGGTCCGTGGTCGATCCCCGGTGGTCGTGTTCAGGACGGTGAAGACGCCGATGCGGCACTCGAACGCGAACTCCGCGAGGAAACAGCCCTCGCTGTCCGTGTAGGCCAACCGGTTCACGCGATGACCGACGTTTGGGTTACCAGCGACGGTGAGCCGATGTTCACCGTCGTGTACGACTGTGAGACCGATGAGACGAAGATAACACTAAATCACGAACACGAAGAATACGAGTGGGTCTCACCCCCGGAGGCGAGAGATCGGATGCCGATTGAACCGCTGAAGATTGCTGTTAAAAGAGCAATTGCTCGTCGTCGGTAGTAGATCTGCGTTCTTTCACCTCCAGAACTGGTTAATCTGATCTGCGACGTTTCCAACGGTGTTCTACCGGCTACCTCGGCAGAAATAAGCTAGAAATAACCCGTCGGTAGCCCCGACTCAGTTGTCCGCGACCGGGTTATCGAGGTCGATCTCGCCGGCGTCGATCTCGGCTTCGATCTCGCGGACCGCAGTCACCATGTTCTCGGTCTTGCGGTACGCGACCTCGCGCGGGAGCAGCTTCAGCCCGCAGTCGGGCGATATCGTGAGCTTCTCGGGCGGGACGACGCGGAGGCCCTGCCGGATGTTCCGTTTGATCTCCGCGACCGACTCTACCTCGGCGGTGTGGGCGTCGACGACACCGAGCGCGAGGTCCGGTTCGAGTTCGGGCTCTTCGAGGACGGGAATCTGCTCGTAGTCGCCGTTGGAGAGCTCGATGTCGAACTCGTCGATCGGGTAGTCGTTGACCTCGGGGTACACCCGCGAGTAGTCGCCGTAGCAGACGTGGAGACCGATCCGGACCTCCTCGGGGATGCCCGCGGTGATGCGTTCGAGCGCCTCGCCGACGATGGCGTGGTCCTCCGGAGTCGTCGCCAGCGCCGGCTCGTCGATCTGGACGTAGCGCGCGCCGGCCTCGACCAGCTTCTCGACCTCCTCGTTGACGAGGTCCGCGAGGTCGTACACGAGCTCCTCGGTGGAGGGGTACGCCTCGTTGAACGCCCAGAAGCCGAGGGTGTACGGCCCCGTGATCGGGACCTTCACCGGGCGCTCGGCGACCGACGAGGTGTGGCCCCACACCTTCACCGGGCCGTTGAACTCGTAGCCGTCGATGCGCTCGGCGAAGAACTCCACCATCTCGTTGCGGCGCATCTCGCCGTCGACGACCGTGTCCAGCCCGGCGCGCTCGTGCTCGTGGGTGATGAGCCGACAGGCGTCGTCGTGGGCCGCTTCGAGGTCCGACTCGTCGAACTTCGAGTCGGGGTCGTCGACGAGTTCGTCCGCGCGGTTGAGCCACTTCGGCTTCGGGTACGAACCGACGACCGTCGAGAGCAGGAACGCGTCGTTCGGGTGGTCGTCAGGGCAGAACTGGTCGCGGTTGGCGGCGGGGTTTCGGGCCATCAGTCGAGTACCTCCGTGGCGGCGGCGAGCGCGCTCAGCTTTGCGCGGCACTTGTTGGTCGGCAGGTAGAACAACTCGGTGTTCGGCGTGAGGTACGTCCGGTCGAACGCCTCGTTGGGGATCTGTGACTCGAACCACTCGACGCGCTCCGCGACCGTCTCCGGATCCTCGACGAGCGTGTTCTGTCCGTCGACGAGGCCCAAGGCGAGCGAGTCGGTCGCGCCGAACTCCTGAACGTTGTACACGGTGTCGTCGCGGTCACCGGCGACCAGGTCCAGTCCGAGCGCGTCCGCGCCGGCCTCGTCGACGAGGTGGGCGTACAGCTTCTCGCCGAGCGCGCCGTAGGCGGTCTGGACGACCACGTCGGCGTCGGTCGCGTCGGCGACGGTCGCGATCGCGTCGGTCGCGGTCGATTCTTCCCCCTCCGCGGGCGGGTTCGTCACGAGCGACGGCTCGACGAGGAACAGCGTCTCGTGGGCCGGGAACGCCTCGATTTCCCCGGCAAGGAACTCGGCGATCGCGGCCTGAAAATCCCCCTCGTCGCCGTAGTGTTCGTCGGTCGCCAGTTCCGCGAGCGAGTACGGGCCGGGGAGCGTGGCGGCGAGCGACGCGTCCGCAGCACCGTCGGCGTCGGCGAGGCGGTCGCTCGCTCGCTCCAGCTCGCGCGCCACGTCGCCCGAGAAGCCGAGGTCGTCGACGACCCGCGGGTCGCGGTAGAAGTTGTTGTTGTCGTAGTACCGCACGATTCCGCCCGTCTCGACGGCGTCGTGGACCGTGAGCGGGTGCGCGATCATGTCGTCCCAGCGCCCCTGTCCCTCGGTGATCAGGTTCAGGCCGGCGTCGAGCTGGTCGTCGACGTACTCGGCGCGCACCTCGACGTACTCCCCGACGATCGCCTCGCTCTCGTCACCGCTCAGGAGGTCCCCCTTCTGGTGGCCCTTCAGGTCCGAGAGCGTCTCTTTCGCCCAGTCCGGGAGCGGATACAACCCCGGCGTGGCCGCGACTCGTTCGGTCATCACCGTTCGTTCGATATGCCGCCGTATAATATTTGCTAATACTTTTCATGACCTTTGGTAATTTTTGTCGGCGCGCTCGTCGGCCGTCCCTCCTCACCCGCGAGCGGGGTGACCGGCTCACGCCCGGCGCAGCGCCAGCACCGTGAGCGTCTCGAAGGGGAACGACTCCTCGACGACCGGCTCGGGCGAGAACCCGGCGTCCTCGGCCAGCGCCAGCACCTCGTCGTAGCCGGTGAGCGAGGAGATCAAAAGCAGGACCACGCCGCCGGGCGCGAGGACGCGACCCACGTCATCGAGGAACGGCTCGATGAGCGCCCGGCCCGACTCGCCGCCCGAGAGCGCGTGTTCCATCCAGTCGTCCCACTCGTTGTCGGGGTCCGTCGGGAGGTACGGCGGGTTGAAACACACCGTGTCGAACGCCTCCGCCCGGAACGGCGAGAGGAGGTCGGCGACGACTCCCTCGACGCCACGCTCTCGGGCCTGTCGCGCGGCGTGCGGGTTGAGGTCGCTGCCGACGGCGTCGAGGCTGCGTTCCTCGGCGATCCGCCGGGCGACCCACCCGGACCCCGTACCGACCTCCAGCACCCGTCCGTGCGCCTCCGCGACCGCCGCCTCCGCGAGCAGCCCGGAGTCCTCGGCGGGCTGGTAGACGACGGCGTCGTCGAGGCCGCGCCGCGCTGCGAGGTCGGCGTCGCGCTCGCCGTCGCCGGTCATCGCTCGGACTCACCCGGCCCGCCGTCGCCCTCGCCGCCGGACGCCGCGCCGCGACCGTCCGAGTCGGACCCGCCGCGCGTCGCGGCCCGGCCCTCGACAGACGCGTCCAGTCGTGGCCCGGTGACGTCGTCCGACCGCGCGGAGAGCGTCTGCTGCGGGAACGGGATGACGATTCCCTCGCTTTCGAGCGCGGACTTCATCGCGCTCATCGCGTCCGTCTGGGTGCGCCAGCGCTTCCGCATGCTGGGGTTACGGATCCAGTAGCGGAGCCCCAACACGACCGCCGAGTCGTCGAACCGCTTCGTCACGGCGTTCGGCTCTGGCATCTCGGCGATGTCCTCGACGCTCGCGACCGCCTCCTCGACGACCGCCGTCGCGCGGTCGAGGTCGGCCTCGTAGTCGACGCCGACCTCGACCTCGATCCGCAGTCGGTTCCGTCGCGAGTGGTCGACGACCGACCCCGATCGAACCGTGTCGTTTGGGAGCGTGACGACCTCGCCGTCGAACGAGCGGAGCCGCGTGCTCATTATCGAGATCTCCGTGACGGTCCCCTCGTGGTCGCCGACCGTGACCCAGTCACCGATCTTGAACGGCCGGGAGAACATCAACACGAAGCCCGCGAGGACCGCCCCGAGCGTCTGCCGCGCCGCCATCCCGACCACGATCCCGAGGAATCCCGCGCCGATGAGGAGGCTCCCGATGTTGTCGGTGAACAGGCCGACGACCGCGAGCAGCGCGGCGGTGTACACGGTCAGTTGCGTGAGCCGGAGGACTACCTCCTGTTGGTGTTCGGAGATCGATGCGCTCTCGTCCGCGAGTTCTCGGATGACGCCGCCGAGAAAGTCCGTGAGCGCGTACGCGACCGCGAGCAGTATCACCGTGAGCACGACGTTCGACACCTGGTCAGCGGAGAGCGCCGACTGAACGGTCTCGATCAGCGCGCCGCTCCGGTCCCACACTGCGATCATCGCGATCGCGCCGGCCGCGGTGGCGAGGCCGACCGTCGCCGACAGGAGGAGGCGACGCGTCGAGGAGAGGTCGTCGTCGCGGCGTTTCAGCCACCGCGTGAGCTGGCGGACCCCGAGGACGACGGCGACGACGATGAGGGAGGCCGCGACCCGCTGGAGGCTCCCGGTGAGCGCGCTCTGAAGCGCCGTCACGAGACTGAGACCGCCTCCCGTCACGGTTACGCCTCCGTCGGCGACCCGCGTTCGCGGGCCAGCTCCGCCAGCGCGGCGAACGCCGCCGGCTCCAGCGTGCCCGGGCGGCTGCTCAGTAGCTCCTCGTCGGCCGCGTCGACGACCGCCTCGGGGTCGTCAAGCCCGGAGATGTGCGCCGTGTTCCGCACCGCGTTCCGCACAGTCTTGCGGCGCTGGGTGAAAAGCGCCTTCACGAACCGAAGGAAGAACGCCTCGTCGCCGACGGCGTAGTCGGGGTCGCGGGGGAGACAGCGCACGACCGCGCTCTCGACGGCCGGCTGCGGGTCGAACGCCTCCTTCGGGACGCGCTCAACGATCTCCACGTCAGCGTAGTGCCGCGCGGAGACCGAGAGCCGACCGTACTCGGACTCGCCGGCCGACGCCACCATGCGTTCGGCGAACTCCGCCTGAAACATCAACACGAGCGGCTTCTTCTCCGGGAGCAGCCGGAAGGAGATCTCGGAGGAGACGCCGTACGGGAGGTTGGCGACGCAGGCCGAAAACGGCGGGAGATCGACATCGAGCGCGTCGCCCTCGACCACGTCGAGCGAACCGTCCGCGACCGCGGTCGCGAACTCCTCGCGGAGGAAGTCGACGAAGTCCCCGTCGCGCTCGATCACGGTCAACTGACTCGGCTCGGTGGTCGCGTCAGTGGTCGCGTCGGCGGTCACGCCGGCGGTCGGCTCGCCCCTCGTCGCCGCCAGCAACCGGTCCGTGAGCGCGCCTGCCCCGCCGCCGATCTCCAGGAGGCGGCTCCGGTCGGCGTCGTCTGGGAGGTAACCGGGGATGCGGTCGAGGACCCGGTCGTCGACGAGGAAGTGCTGGTCGCGGTCGGGGTCGGCGCGCGAGCCGGCCCGTCTCGCGAGCGCGTCGGGATCGCGGCCCCCGTACGCGGCGTCCTCACCCGTCGATGAGTCGGTCATGACCGGGATACACGCGGAGTTCTGGTAAAAGTCCCGTTTCCGGGACGCCGCAGCGGGTCGCGGTCGACCCCCACGGGGCCGTCGGACTGACGGGACCGACGACGCGCCCGCTCACTCCTCGCGGCCGACGAACGTCCGGTACTTCAGGTCGGACTCGCGGATCTCCTCGACGATCCGTTCGAGTATCACCTCCCGCGGGCGGTGGAGGCCGGCGATGCGCTCCTTGACGTCGTCGAAGCCCTCGAACGGGCCGCGCTTCCGCTCGTCCAACAGGTCGTTCCGCAGCTTCTTGCCGATCCCCGGCAGCAGGTTCAGCCGGTGAAGGCGGAGGGTGATCGGGCCGGCCTCATTGTAGAAGTCGACGAACCGCTCCTCGTCGGCATCGACAATCGCCTCAACCGCGTACTCGATCTCCGCGGCCGCGTTCCGGGTGAGGTCGTCGAACGGCACCTCTCGGTATCGGCCGACTGCGGGACCGTCCAGCCCGATCCGGTCGCCGACCGAGACGTCCGCGTCGCCGTCGAGCGACAGTTCGTACAGCGCGAACGAGGCGTTCCCGAGTCCGTACGCCACCGGCGACTTGCGCGACTGCGGGCGGTCGTCGTCCGGGCGTCCGTTCGGCAACACGTCGAGCAGGACGGCGGTGGGACCGCTGTCGTCGACACCGTCCGCGGCGTCGTCACCCCCGTCCCGGTCGTCACCCGGCGTCCCGTCGCCGTCGGCGTGGTCCATATATCGGTTGTCGCTCCGAGCGGTAAAAAAACCGCTGGCGAGAGCGGACGATCGCTGGAACGAACGCGGTGGGACGCGCAGAAACGCGGCGGAACGCGACGGCCGGGGAAGCGGGCCGTCCGCGTTCAGGCGTACTTCGCGACGACATCGAGGATCTCGTCCAGCTCCTCGCCGTCGAGCGAGTAGCGCTCCTGAGCGAACACCGAGCGGAGCTCGGTGCGGTCCTCCGGAAGCAGGTCCGTGATCTTCACGGCGGTCGGCACGTCGACCTGGTCCAGCTCGGTCAGCTCCTCGACCAGATCGCGGGACTCGTCGGCGTCCAGCTCCGCGAAGCGGTTGACGTGTTCGATCGCGCGGGCCAGTTCGTAACGGAGGTCGCGGTCCTCGTCGGCCGCGCGCTCGTCTTCGATCTCCACGAGGATCTCCTTCGCCTCGGAGGTGGTGACGTACTCCTCGTCGAGCTTCTCTTTGAATATACTCATCTCAGTTCTGCTGGGCGCGCATGTGGGCGGCGGTGACGATGAGCGTCTTCGTCTTGCCGCCGTCCGAGATCTCCACTTTGAACGCCGACCCCTGCGTGCCGACGACGGTGCCCGTCCGACCGTCGAAGCGCGGGTGGAAACGTCCCTTGGGGACACTGGGGTCGATCTTGAGGTGGACCTGCGACCCCTCGTCGAACTCCTGGATCGCTCGCTGCGGCGGGGAGGTGCCGCGGTTGCGAGGTTTGTTCGAGAGCTTGTCGCGAGTCGCTTTCTGTGGCCCATTGGAACTCGGCATGGTCTTGAGATGTTTTCCGCTGCCGCCGTTATAAATCGTGCGTTACGGGCCGCAGAGCGTGTGCGGCTCACACACGCGGTGGGCATGGGGTGGACGGGCGGACCTCCCTCGCGCGGCGCTGGATTCTCCTCGCGCGCGACCAGACGGCACGCGCGACAACCAGACAGTCCTCGCCCTTTCGAAAGCGATAATCCCGGGAGTTGCGTAACGTGTTCGTAATGAGTCATCAGCTGCCCGACGTGCAGGCGTCCACCCCGGATGTCGCCGTCGGCTTATCGCAGGTCGGCGTCACCGGCGTGGAGAAGCTCGTCAAGCTGGCGCGGGGCGACAAACGGCCCATCGTTCTCATGGCGGAGTTCGAGGTGTTCGTCGACCTCCCGAGCGGCCGGAAGGGGATCGACATGTCGCGGAACCTCGCCACGGTCGACGAGATCTTAGAAGACATCACCCGCGAAGAGGCGTACCGCGTCGAGGACGTCTGTGGCGACGCCGCCGAGCGACTCCTCGAGAAGCACGACTACACCACCACGGCCGAAGTGTCGATGTCGGCGGAGCTGGTCACCCGCGAGGACACGCCGGCGTCCGGCATCGAGACGCAGAGCACGGCGACGATCGTCGCCAGCGCGACCGCCACCGAGAACGGGACGCGCGAGGAGATCGGCGCGGAGGTCACCGGCATGACCGTCTGTCCCTGCTCGCAGGGGATGAGCGAGTCCCGCGCCCGCGACAAGCTCGCCGAGCTGGGCGTCGACGAGGAGACGACAAAGGAGTTCTTAGACGCCGTCCCACAGCCCGGCCACTCCCAGCGCGGGCACGCGACGCTGACGATCACGACCGACGGTCACCCGGACATCGACCTCCGCGACGTGATCGACATCGCCCGCGACTCGATGAGCGCGCGCATCTACAACATGGCGAAGCGGCCCGACGAGGACCACATGACCTACGAGGCCCACGCCGACGCGAAGTTCGTCGAGGACTGTGTCCGCGCGCTCGCTGAGGGGACTGTCGACGAGTTCCGGCACCTCCCGGACGACGCCGTAGTCCACATGAAACAGTCGAACGACGAGTCGATCCACCAGCACAACGCCCACGCGGAGCGCGAGGTCCGACTGGGCGACCTGCGGGACGAACTTAGCCGATAAGCGGGCGTGGACGCGGTCGCTGGACCCTTTTAGATAGATTCGGGTGTCGCTGGCAACCATTTATAAACAGCTGGTGGCGCTGGACTGGACACTTCCGAGGCCCCAGCCGCTTACTTATAAATATCTGATAGCAAATCGACAGCGAACACTCCCGAAGCCCCAGCCGCTCGGCCGTACGTATCCGACCTCGTCGTGATCGACCCTCTGACCGAGACCGCCGAAGCCCCAGCCGCGAGGACTCGGTGCGCTTGCTGCGCTCCTCGTCGCTCACTCCGTTCGCTCCTGCGGTGCTTACGTCGCGCGCCTTCGCCCTCGCGGCTGCCCCTTCGAGTCCCGCCCC
>PXST01000025.1:49850-97548 GCA_003023405.1 Halobacteriales archaeon SW_8_68_21 | reverse complement strand
GGTCGCCAGGGCGACCGCTCGCAGGCACGCGCCACCGCACCGTCGTTTATAAACTGTCGTTGCCCGAGGCTGACTACCCGAACGTCAGCGGCTCCGCCTCCGCCCATCGCGGCTCGAACTGCTCTTTGACGCTCGTCGCGAACTCGATGTCTTTCACGTCGATCATCGCGAACGGCTCGTCCGCCGAGAGGGGGTGTGGCACCTCGATACACACCTCGATCTCGTCGAACACGTTGAACGTCCCGTTGACGCCGGGAATCGTCCGGACCTCGAAGCCGCTCTCCTCGGCCAGCTCCGACGTGTACCGGCGGCCGACGCTCCGGGGTAGCTCGTCGACCGTGGCCGGTGACAGCAGCACGCGGATCTCCACGCCGCGTTCGAGCGCCGACTCCAGTTCTGCCGTCACGCGCTCGCCGATCGTGCCGAGGTCGAACCCGGTCGCGGGCGCGCCCACCACCACGACGACCCGGCGCTCCGCGGCGGCGATCCGCTCTAAGAGGAGGTCCGTCGCCTCCTCCGCGCCGACGGCCGCGGTCCAGAACTGGCCGTCGACCGGCTCGCCGGCGTCGAGTTCGGTCGACAGGTCGTCGACCACCGACTCGTACTGTTCGGCCTGCGTCCGAAGCTCCTGCTTTTTCTCGTCGAGCAGGCGGTCGAGCGCGGCGTCCGGCTCGACCGCGACGTACTTCTTCGGTCGGCTGGCCGCCTGACTGCGGACCAGACTGTGCTGCTCTAAGCTGTTGAGCACGTCGTAAATGCGGCCCATCGGGACCTCGCTCGCCCGGGAGAGGTCCTTCGCGGTGGTCGGCCCGGTCCGGAGGAGCGCGCGGTACGCCCGGGCCTCGTACTCGGAGAGCCCCAAGTCGCGGAGAGATGCCATACTCGGGGATGCCACGGCACCCGTATAAACGCGTCGCACGTTTACGATCTGCGCGACTGCACCGGGCGAGCGCGACGACGCCGCCACCGATCCGACGGCACGTCACCTCCGACGCGTCGCCGAGAGTCAGGCCAGCGCGTCGCCGACGCGGTCCATCAACTCGTCCGGCGTTTCCGCCGGCTCGGAGGCGTCGTCACCAGCGAGGACGACCGCGGTGCCCGCCGGGACCGACCGCGGCGCGGGCGCGCCCTCCTCGTGGGCGTTCGGCGCGACCACCTTCTCGTGGTCGGCGACCCGCCACGCGGCGCGGTGGAGGTCGCTGCCGGGTTCGGTCCCGACCGCGATGACGGTCGTTCCGCGACGGAGACGGGCGGCGAGGCTCCCGTAGCCGGCCACCTGAACGCTCAGCCGCTCAGTCGCGCCCGCAAACGCCTCGGCCGTCTCGCGGGCGAGTTCGCGGTACCGGTTTTCGCCCGTGAGCGCCGCCAGATCCGCCAGCGCCGCCGCCATCTCCACGTTGGCGTCGAGCGGCCGGAACGACCGGTCGAGCAGGCCCGACCCCGAGCGCGGCCCGTCGACGAACGAGCCGTCGACGCGGAGCCTCTCGATCGCCCGGTCCGCGACCGCCCGAGCGACTTCGACTCCCTCGCCCCGCACGCCGGCGGCGCGGACGTACGCGCCGACGACGCGGGCGGCGTCTTCGAGCAGGTCCGACTCGCCCGCCTCGTCGCTGCCGCGGTAGTGGGTCACTTCGCCGCTGTCGGCGTCGATCAGGTCGCGTTCGAGTCCGTTGAGGATCCGGTCGGCGTACTCGCGGGCGCGCTCGTCGTCGGTGTAGGCGGCGACCGCGAGCAGCGCGTCCGCGGCGAGCGCGTTACCCCCGGCGAAGGCGGTGAGGTCGCGGCGGGGCTCGTTCAGGTCCGCGCGGTCCTCGGCCGGGGCCGCGTAGTACGCCCGGCCGAGTCCCGGTCCGAGGCTCCCGCCGA
The DNA here is from genome assembly GCA_003023405.1 of Halobacteriales archaeon SW_8_68_21. Lineage (GTDB taxonomy): Archaea > Halobacteriota > Halobacteria > Halobacteriales > Haloferacaceae > Halorubrum. Next base: position 95,682 of record PXST01000025.1, on the reverse strand, counting down.
CGCCATAGCCGGTCCAGAGGTCGTCGGTGAGGAACTCGACCGCGTCGATCGCGGGGTCGAGGTAGGCGTCGTCGCCGGTGTAGAGGAAGGCGTTCGCGAACGCGCGGGTCACCGCGGCGTTCGTGTCGAGCGGCTTCTCGTAGGCGACATCCCCCCAGTCGCGGGTGCCCGCGTACCGGAAGAATCCGCCCGCGACGTCGTCGGCGAGATGGTCGCGGACCGCGTCGAGCGTCCGCAGCGCGCGGCTCCGGTCGCGTTTCAGCGCGAACTCGACGGTGCGCGGCAGCGGGAACTTCGCGTCGGTGCCCCAGCCGGCGTACTCCTCGTCGTACTTCACCGCCAACTGGCCCGCCAGATGGCTCTCGATCCCGTCGGTCAGGTCGCCGCGAGGCGGGAGATCGGCGTTCAGCGCGCGGGGGACCCGCCCCGCCTCGCGACCCTTGTCGGCCCACATCGTCCGGACCGATTCGAGGACCTGCCGCATGCCGTCGACGTCGAGGTACCCCGCGCCAGTCAGTAGTTTCCCTTCAGGGGTGAGGAAGGCGGTCGTCGGGAACCCGCCCATGTTGTACCGCTCGCGGACTCGCGGGTGGCGGTCGACGTCGACGCGGACGGGGACGAACCCCTCGTTGACGTTGGCGGCGATCCGCGGCTCGGCGTAAGTGGTCGCGTCCATCTCGTGACAGCCCTCACACCACGTGGCCGACAGCGAGAGCAGCACCGGGCGGTCGCGCTCGTCCGCCTCGGCGAACGCCTCGGGATCCCAGTCGCGCCACTCGACGCGAGTCTCGTCGCTCATACCCGCAGTCGGACCGGGCCGGGGGTAAGCGCTTCGAGAGCGGAAGGCGAGAGAGAGTCGAGGCCGGGAGAAAGAGACTGGAGGGGGAACGGTGGGAGGGCGTCGCGTCCGCGTCCACGCGGTGTAGCGGCGGTCGTCAGAGCGAGTCGAGGGGCTTCAGCGCTTGTAGTCGTGGCCGAGCGCGAGCGCGAGGGCGTTCGCGAACAGGAGGGCGACGAACAGCTGGCCGGTGCCGCCGTCGAGTCCCGAGTACAGCAGGACTGGGTACGTGGCGGGGATCGCGATGGCCGCCCAGAAGGCGGCCGCTTTGACAGTCCCGGTCATCAGCCCGGCGAGCCGTTCGCCGGAGGCGATCTGCGTGGGGGCGGGGGTTGACATGGACACCTCTCCGTACGATAGGGGACCACATATAGCCCGACGAGGGTTCGGTAAATTTCACCACGTTTCTCGGCCACGCGAGACGTTTTAAAACCCGTTCAAATTCGTTTTAACTGTTTACGGACGCCGCTAATCTTTTGTTTCGGGATCTCGTCCGATCCGGCAGCTTCGGTTCGGGCCGACCGTCATGGACCGAGCCGACCGCACCGCCGTCGGCCGCGAGCGACTGCCGCGGCACCAACCGATTTGTCCGTCGGGGGCGAGCGGGAAGTGTGAACGGAACCGACCGCTGCGACCGACGCGAGGACCGAACCGACCGAGACCGTTTCGGGGCGCGCACCGACGGCGGCCGCGGGCGGGTGGCGGTCGTCGCCTGCGGCGGCACCATCGCCTCGGAACCGGGAGACGACGGCGCGGCCCCAGAAAAAAGCGGAGCCGACCTCGTCGAGGCGGTGCCGACCGTGGCGGACCACGCGAGGGTGACGACCAGGGAGGTGTGTTCACGGCCCGGGTTCGACGTTCGGTGGCGGGACGTGCTCGCGACCGCGACCGCCGCGCGCGACGCGGTCGGCGAGGGGCCGGACGACGCCGACGGAGCGGCCGAGTCCGAAGAGGGGGGCGTAGACGGCGTCGTGGTCACGCACGGGACGGACACCCTCGCGGACACCGCGTTCGCGCTGGACCTCCTCATCGACCTCGACGCGCCGATCGTCGTGACCGGCGCGCAGCGACGGCTCGACGAGCCGTCGAGCGACGTGCCCGCGAACCTCGCGCTCGCGGTCCGAGCGGCCGCGGACGACCGGTTCGCGCCCGGAGTCCACGTCGCGTTCGACGGCGAGCTTCACGCCGCCCGCGACGTTATAAAGGGCCACAGCAACGCGCTGTCGGCGATGACCTCACCGGGGACGGGACCGGTCGCGACGTTCACCCGCGCCGCCTCGCGGCTCCTCCGGACGCCCGCGCGCGGCGTGCCGGTCGACCCCCTCGCGGACGCGATCGACGACGACGCGGTCGTACCCGAAGTTCCGGTGATTCACTCCGGGACGGGCGTCGGCGCGGGCGCGCTCAAACGCGTACTCGACGCGAATGTCGGCGGGGTCATCGTGGAGGGGACCGGACTCGGGAACGTCACGGGCGCGCTCGGCGACGCGCTCGGCGAGGCGGTCGGCTCCCTCCCGGTGGTCGTGGCGGGCCGTCCGCCGGCCGGACCGACGGAGCCGGTGTACGGAACGCCGGGCGGAGCCGTCACCCTCGCGGAACACGGGGTGACCTTCGCCGAGGACCTCCCGGCCGCGAAGGCGCGAGTCGCGCTCGCGCTCGGTCTCGCCGCCGGCCTCGATCGAGACGGAATCGAGGCGCTGTTCGCGCCGGCGTGATCGCAGGACGCAGTCGCTCAGACGGTTGTTTGTGCGTACACGAAGCCCTTATACGTCGGCCGCGTACCGCGGTGTATGACCGATTTCACGCGACGGAAGGCCCTCTACGGTGTCGCCGGCGGGGCCGCCGCGCTCGCGGGGTGTGCCGACGCTGGCGACCCCGTGTCGGGCGGAGGCGGCTCCGACGGGGGCGGAAACAACGCCGACGGCGATGGCGGCGACGGCGAGGTCTCGACCGCCGTCCAGCAGGTCGGCGAACCGATCTCCGGCGTGGCGTGGGACCGGAGGCAACGGCGCGGGATCTGCGTGCTTATCACCGAGGGGTACGGCGACGGAACGGGGATCCTCGGCGAGGCTCCCGAACCGGCCCGCGGGTTCGTCTCGGAGACCGACTTCGCGGAGTCGGTCGTCTGCTACGTCGAGTCCGTCGGCCCGACCACCTGCCACGACGAGATCGCGTTCGACGGAGTCGGCGTCGAGGACGGGACGCTCGTGGCGGACGCGACGGTCCGAGGAGCCGACGACGACGGCGTCGCCTGCGGCGAGGCGATCACCTACTCGTCCGCGCTGCTCCGCGTCACGGGCGATCCACTCCCCGAGACGGCCCGGCTCTCCGTCACCGACGGCTGGGGGGAGACAGGGACGGTTCACAGCGACGACAGGGTCCGCGATCCGGCGGGGCTCGCCGGCGGGATCCGCCCCGACGGCGACCCCCCGAACGTCCCCGCGTCGTTCGAGTGCGACGCCGAGGGGTTCAACCGCCACCCGCAGGCGTACGACGGCGAGGTCAACTGGGGCGGCGGCGGAGGGACCGGGTCAGACGCGGGGGGCGACGGTCCGCTGGCGCTCCGGGTCGTGACGCCTGGCGACGACGCTGGGAACACCGACGACCTCGCGGTCGCCCGCGGCGAGCGGTTCCGGATCGAACTGACGAACGTCTCGGGCCACACGACGTACGTCGGCGCTCAGGCCAAGTACAACCTGGAGATCCGGACCGAGAGCGGCTGGACCGAACTCCGTGGGACCGACGGCGACCCCATCGTCGCCTACAACGACCTGGCGATCAGCGTTCCTCCGGACGGGACGCTGAACTGGGAGTTCGAGATGACCGAGACGGGACTCGTCGAAGATGGCCCACGCGCGGACGCCTTCCGCGTGTGTCCCGAGTTGGTCCCCGGGCGGTACCGGTTCGTCTTCTTCGGTGCCGCCGACCTCGCGGTCGCGTTCGACTACCGCGGGTGAACGGACTCGGACTCGCCGGCAGTCCTTCGAGGCGCGCTTCGACGAGGCAGTCCGTCTCAGGCGCGCACTTCGATGAGGCAGTCCGTCTCCGGCGACTCGCCCATCGTCTCGCGGACGCGCTCCCACGAGAGGTCCGTTCGCGCGGTCACCGACTCGGTCGCGACGGCACCGCAGGCGTTGGCGACTAGGACCGGCACCTGATAGTCGCGCGGGTCGTGTGAGAACCCCTCGCCGGTGATCTCCGGCTTCCGCAGCGCGGCGGCGAGGAACCCGGCCGCGAAGGCGTCGCCCGCGCCGGTCGTGTCGACCGGGTCGACGTCGAACCCCGGGTGCGAGACGCTGCCGTGCGGGGTGCGGACCGTCGCGCCCTCGTCGCCGAGCTTGATCGCGACGACGCGGTCGTCCGGCTCCCACGGGTCGACATCGGTCTCGGCGTCGAGCGCGTCGGCCTCGCGGTCGTTCAGGAACAGGACGTCGCTCGCCGCGAGCGCGGCGTCGAACTCGCGGTCGGCGACGCGGCGACCGGGGTCGAAGCTCCGGGTCGCGTCCGCCTCCGCGGCCGCGGTCGCCAGCGCCGCCGCGGTCTCGGGCTGTTGCCCGGTGAGGTGGAGGTGATCGGCGGCCGCGAGCGTGTCGCGGTCGAGTCCGGTCGCCGAGAACGACTCGTTCGCGCCGTCGTTGGCGAGCATGAGCAGCTCCCCGCCGCCGTCAACGATGACGTACTTCACGGAGGTCGGCTCGGCGGCATCGACGAGAACCTGTCCGGGGTCGACGCCGGCCTTCGACAGCTCGCGCAGCGCCAGTGCGCCCGACTCGTCGCCGCCGACGCTGCCGTAGACGACCGACTGGCCGCCCAGATCGACGAGTCCGACCGCGACGTTCGCGGCGCTGCCGCCGCCGGACTGCTCGAGCCGCTCGATTCGGGTCTCGCCGTCCGGCTCCGGGAGGCTGTCGACGTGTATCGTCACGTCCCAGTTGATGTGGCCCGCGGCGACGACCTTCGGCACGCGAGCGCCGTCGTCGGGACGCAGGTCGGGGTCGGGGTCGACCGCGTCGTCGCCTCGCGTTCCGTCGGCGGGCGGGTCATCGGTCGCCGCCGCGCCGTCGCCGCCGCCGGCTGGCGCGTCGTCCCCCTCCCACTCGTCGAGTTCGCGGTCCCACTCGGCGACCGTCTCGTCCCAGTCGTCGTGCCCGCTCATTGCTCTGCCCACGGTTCGGTGGCTCCCTCGCCGAACAGCTCTCGCATGAGCGCCACGATGCTCTCCGGGGGGAACTGCCCGTGCTCGGTGACGATCGCGTCCATGTACCGCGGCGGTGTCACGTCGAACGCCGGGTTCTCGACCGCGATCTCGCCGATCGCCTCGCGGGTCCCCGGCTCGACCACTTCCTCCTCCGAGCGCATCTCGATCTCGACGGTGTGGCCCGTCAGCGTCTCCGGGTGGAGCTTGATCGTCTGGGCCGCGGTCATAATCGGGACGCCGCGCTCGCGGGCGTTGACCGCCAGCCCTGAGGTACCGATCTTGTTGATGACGCCGCCGTCAGCGGCGATCGAGTCGGCACCGACGACCACGTGGTCGACCTCGTCGAGGTACCGGCGCGCCGCCGAGTCGACGATCAGCGTGACGGGGACGCCCATCTCCCGGAGCGCCTCGGCCGTGATGTGTCCCTGCTGGCGCGGCCGCGTCTCCTTGACGACCGCCGAGATCGACTTCCCCTGCTCGACGGCCGCCTCGACACACGCGAGCGCGTCGGTGGAGTGACAGTGCGTCATCACCGTGTCGCCGTCGGCGAGCCGGTTCGCGCCAACCTCCCCGAGGTCCTCCTGCGCGCGGTCGAGTTGGCGGACGAAGGCGTCGCTCGCGTCGACGACGCTGCGGCGGAGCGCGTCGACCGTCTCCCCCTCCATCCGCTGGAGGACGTACCGGAGGGCGTTCGGCAGCGACACCGCAGTCGGACGCGTCTCGCGGAGGGTACGTCCCGCGGTGCGCAGCGACGCGCGGAACGCCTCGGGATCGCTCGCGGTCGCGTCCGCCGCAGCTGCCGCCTCCGCCTGATCGGCGAGCGCCTCGGCGGCCGCAGAGGCGATGGTCGCCGCGCCGCGGATCTCCATGGTCGCGATCTCCTCCGCCGTCTCCTCGACCGCGGAGTGTCGCGTGGGTTCGGTCATGTCGACATGCTCGCGATCCCGTGGCATATAATATCGGGTCTCCGTGCGGGCGAGCCGCGATCAGAAGACGACGGGGGCCCCGTCGGCGACGGCCAGCGAGACGCCGTCACCGGTGTTGACCCGACCCTCGCGGCCCTGAACGACGACTTGGACCTCCTCGAAGTCCGCGACCGGGTCGACCACGTAGTTCGTCTGATCCCCTTGGAAGTAACGCTCGACGACCTCGCCGGCCAAGACGCCGTCGCCGTCCACGACGAGGAAATCCTCCGGCCGGACGGAGACGGTCGGGTCCGCCATGACGCCGCCGGCCGGGACAGTGAAGCCGTCGGTCCCGCCCACGCGGACAACGTCGCCGTCGACGAGTTCGCCGTCGAAGAGGTTGGTGTCGCCGATGAAGTCGGCGACGAACTCGCTGGCCGGATCGCGATAGATCTCCTCGGGCGGACCGATCTGTTCGATCCGGCCCTCGTTCATCACCGCGATCCGGTCAGAGAGCGTCATCGCGACCTCCTGATCGTGCGTGACGTAGAAGAACGATCCCTGCGTTTTCTCGTGGATCTGGCGGAGTTCGACCTGCATCCGCTTGCGGAGCTTGCGGTCGAGACTCGACAGCGGTTCGTCGAGCAGCAGGACCGCCGGTTCGTTGACGAGCGCGCGCGCGAGCGCGACCCGCTGTTGCTGTCCGCCGGAAAGTTCGGACGGGCGTCGGTCGCTGAATCCCTTCAGACCGACGAGTTCGAGGTATTCTTGGATCCGCTCGTCCCGTTGGGCGGCCTCGACGCCGGTCTTTTTCAGCCCGTAGCCGACGTTCTCACCGACGGTCATATGTGGGAACAACGAGAGGTGTTGGAACACGAGGTTCGTGTCCCGCCCCTCCGGCGGGATCGCCGTCATTCCCCGTCCGTCGATGCGGACCTGACCCTCGGTCGGTTGCTCGAAGCCGCTGATCATCCGGAGGGTGGTGGTCTTTCCGCAGCCCGACGGGCCGACCAGCGTGAAGAACTCGCCTTGTCGGACATCGAAGTCGATGCCTTCGACGGCGACTACGTCGCCGAACCGCTTCCGGACGTCATCGAGTTCAACGAGTGTCCCGTCGTGTGCTGCCATCGACGGATTATATGTAACGCTCGTTATCAACTTATCGCCGATCGACCCTGAAATATTGGTAAAAACTTATAAATCTTGATTATACATAAACTGTCATGTCACATTGTGACGAGGCAACGAACGACATTGAGGTGTCAACGAACAGCAAGCGATCGGGAACCGACGGAGTCAGCCGTCGGGCCTATCTCGCGAGCGCCGGTGCCGCGACGATGTTCGCGAGCGCCGGGTGTGCGGGAGGCGGCGGCGGAGCCCCGACGATCAACGTCATCACCTGGAACGACTTCGCGCAGGATCCAGTGGTCGAAAGCGTCGAGGAGAACGTCGACGCCACGGTCGAAATAACGTCGTCGACATCCTCGACGGAGATGTTCCAGCAGATGAACCAGAGCGGGGACTTCGATGTCGCTGTCCCGAACAACAACCTCGTTCCTCGGTTCCTCAACGCGGACTTGATAGAGCCGGTAAATACGGACGCCGTCGACAACTACGGTAGCATCTATCAGAAGTTCAGAGACTTCGTCGGTCAGCAGTTCACGCAGGACGGCAACGCCTACGGCGTCCCGATCCGGTGGGGGTGGTACGGATACGCGTACGACACCCGCGAGGTTCCGGACCACGAGCCCAGCTACAACATCATGTTCGAGGACGACTACGTTGACACTGATCTCGACGGGCAGGTGATCATGTACGACGAGGCCGCCAAGACGATGCCGGTGGCGGCGCTGTACCTCGCGGCATCGGAGGGTGGCTCGTCCTACAAGGAGGCGCTCACCGAGAACGACCGGATGACGTTCACCGAAGACCAGATCCAGAACATGCGGGACCTGCTCATCGATCAGAAGCCGAGTCTCGAGGGGTACATCTCCTCGGACACCACGTTCATCCAGCAGTTCCAGCAGGGTAACTTCCTCGTCGGTCACTCCGGCCGGAACGAGATCGTTCGACTCCAAGAGAATCAGGACGCCGACTGGGTCGAGTTCGTCGTCCCACGGGAGGGCGCGATGGCGTGGTACGAGACGGCCGTCGTCTCTCAGGCATCGGACAACCCCGAGATGGCTTGGGAGGTCGTCAACGAGTACATCTCGCCGGCAACCGGCGCCGAACTTGCCCGTCAGGGGAAATCGCCGAGCTGTAATCCGAACGTTGCGGACGAACTTGACGAAACAGAGGCGGAGCTGTACGGCCGTATCGATCCCGAGCGGATAGAACAGTTCATTCCGTTCAAGGACATCGACTCCGACGTTCAGGAGCCGTACAACGCCGCCTGGGAGGAGGTCAAAGCGTAGATGGCCGCCCCGGACAGGGACGAAACGCTTCGGGCGACTCTTGTCAGAGGCCTGAGCCGCCGTCGCACTAGCCTCGGGGTAACCGTCGGTCCCAGTGCGATCTGGATCGTTCTGTTGTTGGTCGCGCCGCTGGCGTTCATGACGGCCGTCAGCTTCGCGTCGATCGACAGCGTCACCTTCGATATCGTCTGGGAGCCGACGGTGAACAACTATTATAACTTGGTCGCCGGCGGCACGTCGGAGTACTCGCTCGGCCCGCTCGTATACAAAGCGACGGCCTTCGAGAAGGCGGTCCTGCTGTCCTACGCCATAGCGACGGTCGCGACCGTCCTCTGTCTCGTGTTCGCGTTCCCGCTGGCGTACGTGTTGGCCCGGCTCGACGACCGCATGTTCAAGATCGTGATATATCTCGTGCTTCTCCCGTTTTTTACTATGTACCTCGTCCGGGCGTACTCGTGGCGGCTGATGTTCGGGCAGTCCGGCGTGCTCAATCAAGTCCTCGGTGCCGTCGGTGTCGGCCCCGTCGGCGCGTTCGAATTCGGCATTCTGGCAATCATCGTGGGGTTGACACACGCGTACTTCCCGTACATGTTGATCACGTTGTATGCCAGCTTGGACGGACTGGACTTCTCGTTGATCGAGGCGGCCCGTGACCTCGGCGCGTCGCGGGTTGACATCGTCAAAGACCACATCATCCCGCTCACGCTGCCCGGCATCGTCGGCGGGTGTCTGTTCGTCTTCGTCCCGAGCGTCGGGGCGTTCATCACGCCGCAGATCCTCGGCCAGGGAAAGGTCCAGATGATCGGCATCCTCATCGAGCAACGAGCCATCGGGGAGGCGACCAACGCTGCCACCGCGAGCGCGGCGTCGATGGCGGTCGTGGTCTCGATCGTCGTCGCGATGTTCCTCGTGTTCAGATACGTCAACCTCGACGAGCTAGGGGGAGTCTGAGATGGCAACTGAAAGGGGAGGGTCGACCGAACCGGCGGAGCAAACGAGCCAGGAGTACACCGATCGACTCTTCAGCCACCAACGGATCGAGAGTCTGTTAGGAAACGGACTGTACGCCTTCGCAGCGCTGATGTTGGTGTTCCTGTGGCTGCCGCTGCTTATCATCGTCTTCCTCTCGTTCGCACAGTCCCCCAACCTCCTGCCGTTCGAGGGGTTCACCCTCGGCAACTATCAGGGGATCACGGGGGAACCGGGACTGCGTTCGTCCGTCGTGGCCAGTTTCAGCATCGCGACGCTGTCCGCGATCATCGCGACAGTCCTCGGTGTGCTGTCGAGTTTCGCGCTCACGCGCTACCAGTTCCCGCTTCGGGAGGTGTACCGCACGTTCGGCATCATTCCGATGATCGTTCCGGGAGTGATCCTCGGCGTCGGGCTCCGATTCTACTTCCTGACCGTGGGGATCGACCCGTCGTTCTTCGCGACCGTGCTCACACACTCGCTGTACGGACTGCCGTTCGTCCTGCTCATCGTGAGCGCCCGCCTGTACACGTTCGACGAGTCGTTGGAGGAAGCGGCCCGCGACCTCGGCGCGGATCCCCTGACGACGTTTCGTGACATCACCTTCCCGGTGATCGCGCCGGCGATCGGCGCGGGGTTCCTGTTCGCGTGGGTTCGGTCCTTTGAGGATTACATCAGGGCGCTGTTCGTCAGCGGCGTCACCACGGATCCACTGACCCAGTGGATGTTCGGCAAGATCACGAAGGCGTCGGCGGAGAACCTGAACGTCCTAAACGTCGTCTCGACGCTCATCGTACTCGCCATCGCGATCGCGCTCGCCGTCGCGATGAACTACGGCAACGTCACCGGCTACGTCGCCGGGACGGGCGACGAGGAGGAGTGAGCCGCGGTCAGTCGGCCTCGTCCGGCTGCTGGCCGTAGCTCTCGAACCGCTCCTCGACGGTCGCCATCTGTTCGTCGGAGAGGACGTGCGGCTCGCCCACCGCGGACGCGCGGAGGTAGAGCCGACAGATGTCCTCGACGAGGTGGGTGTTCTCGACGGCCGTCTCGACGTTCGGACCGGTCACTACCAGCCCGTGGTTCGCGAGGATGGCCGCGTCGGAGTCGGCCTCAGCCATCGCGGCGACGACGTTCGCGGCCAGCTCCTCTGTGCCGTACGGCGCGTAGTCGGCTAAGGGAACCTCCCGCCCCACCGCGGCGATCATGTAGTGGACCGGCGGGAGCTTCCGGTGAAGCGTCGCCATCGTCGTCGCCCACGGCGAGTGGGTGTGGACGATCGCGCCCGGCCGGTCATGCGTGTAGATGCCGGTGTGCATCGGCACCTCGCTCGACGGGGCCATCCGCCCGGCGAGCCGCTCGCCCGAGAGCGAGACCACGGGCACGTCGACGGCGTCGAAGGAGTCGTACGGGACGCCGGTCGGCGTGACCGCCACGGCGTCGCCGTCGCGGACGCTCAGGTTGCCGGTCCGACCGGGAGTCAGGTCCGCCAGCGCGGGCGCGTACTCGACGACCGCCTCGCGCGCCTCGCGGAGGCGGTCGGGGTCCTCTCGGCTCACGCCGCCACCTCCGTCAGGTCGGCGAGAGAGTCGAGCCGGTGGTCGGGACGGCGCGGACCGGTGAGGTCAGCCGCGGCGGGCGCGTCGCCGTCGGCGACGAAAAGCGCCGTGTCGGTGCCGACGGCGTTCGCGCCGGCGATGTCGGCGTCGACGTTGTCGCCGACCACGAGCGCCTCGGACGGTCGCAGGTCGAGTTCGGCGAGCGCGGTCGTAAAGGGGAGCGCGCTCGGCTTCTCGCGGCCGACCTCCTCGGAAGTGACGAGCAGGTCGATCCGGTCGTCGATCCCGAGGTGCGCGAGCTTGCGCAGCTGGATCCGCGTCGTGAGGTTGGTCACGACCGTGACATCGGTCCCCGCCGCCGCGAGGGCGTCGAAGAGCGACTCGACGCCCTCACACAGCGCCATCTCCTCGACGAAGCCGTCCCAGTAGGCGTCGCCGGCGGCCAGCGCGCCCGCGACGTCCGGCTCGCCCGCGTGCCGGTACAGGCCGCGCTTGAGGTAGACGTGCCGGTCGTGGGACGCCGCGGTGGTGCGCGTCTCGCGTTTCGCCTCGCGGCGGCCGGTCGCGTAGAGGTCGTCGAACGCCTCGCGGTCCAGTTCGTACCCGCGCTCGCGGAGGGCGTCGAGCGCGGCCCGCTTGCCCGCCTCGTTACACGGGGCGTACGGGTACAGCGTGTTGTCGAGGTCGAAAAGCACCGCCTCGTAGCTCATGGGCGGACTCGACGCGGCATCGACTTAAGCGTGCTTCGACGCGATGACGAGGGCGACGATGGGACCGGTTCCGGCTCGGGGGGTGCCGTCGCTCCGCTACTGCTCGTTCATCGCCTCGCTGGCGATGTTTCGCCCGCGGGAGTTGAGCGCGACCTCCCGGCGGATCCGGACCTCCTCGACCACTTCGAGTTCGACCAGCCGCTCGAACGTCTCCTCGACGTCGTCGACATCTATCCCGAGGAACGAGGGGATCTCGAACGGCGAGACGCCGGAGTACAGCGCCATCAACACCTCCCGGTCGCGGCTGGAGAGGTCGACGTTCGTCGAGCTACGCTGTTCTCCCTTCCGGAGCCACGACTCGACGAACCGCATCCGGTTCGGGTCGCCCGCGACGTGCGTCTCGACGCTCGTCCCCTCGTCGTCGGTGTGTGACACCTCGATGACGGGCTTTTTGTCGCCGTTGACGGTGCGTTTCGCGGCGTTGAGGCCGCTGATGTCGTCGAGGTCGAACTCCACGAAGACCCCGCGCTCTAAGGCGGCGTTGAGTCCGTTCTCGTCGATCTTCACGCGGGCCTGCTCCCACTCGGTGTCTTGGACCACGCCCCCCTCGATCGCGGGGTGTTTCGCCATCACGGTCTTCTGGTCGAGCAGCGCGCGGTAGACATCGCGCTCGAACGACTCGTGGTCGGAGGCGGCGACGAGCAGCACCTGCTCGCCGAGGTCGAAGCTCACGTAGTTCGAGACGCGCGCGACCGACTGGTTCGCGTCGTGGCGACCGCCGAGCCGCTCCAGTTTCGACAGGGGGACGGTCCGCTTCCCGTCGTTGCCGGCGAGTATCAGCCGGCGGTTCGAGAGGAGGACCCGTCCGGGCGTCCAAGAGACGTCGCTCACCTTGCGCCCTTCGCGGACCGCGACCGCGAACTTCGCTTGGGTGTCTGTGATCTTGTACTCGCTGTCCTCCTGAGACATTTATCGACCCTCCGCGCGGAGCTTCGAGACGGCCGAGAACACGCGCTTTCTGACGGCCTGACTGTCGTCGTCGGCGTACTTTTCGAGGTGGTTCAGCGTCTCCTGCCCGCCGATCTGTCCGAGGACGAACACCGCCTTCGCGCGAGCGTCCTCCGGGTGTTCGGGGCTCAGCTTGTCGAGCAGCCGGTCCTCGACCACTGGGCCGCCGAGGCTCTTCAGGCTCGTGGCCGCGAACTGCGCGGTCTGGGGGTCGTCGTCCGCGAGCGCGTCCGCGAGCGACTCCACCGCCGTCGACGTGTCCGAGTCCGCCACACGCCCGAGGATCCACGCCGCGTTCCGGCGCTGGCGGGACTGCTGGCCGTCGGCGAGGATCTCGACGAGCGGTTCGACGACCGTCGCGTCGTCGGCCGCCTTCAGCTCGGAGACGACCTGGTCGCGGACCGCGTGGCTCTGTTGGGTCGGCACGTTCGAGAGCAGTTCGATGACGGAATACACCGCCGCGTTGCGGACGACCGCGCTCTCGTCGCCGAGCGCCCGCGCGAGCGGCTCGACCGGCTCCGGGTTGCTCGCCTTCCCGAGCGCGCCGGCCGCGATCCGGCGGATCGACTCGTCGCCGTCGTCGAGCAGGTCGAGGAGCGGCGACAGCGCCTCGTCCGTCCCGATCGTTCCGAGCGCGTCTGGAGGCCGCTGGCGTCGTCGAGCCGGGCGAGCGCGTTCGCGGCGGCCATCCGGAGTTCCGGGCGGTCGGCGTCGAGCGCGCGCGCGAACTTCCGCGCGGTAACCCACTCGGCCTCGGCGTCGTCGCCGCCGCCGGTGAGCTCCTCGAGGAGCTGTTCGAGCGCGGCCTCGCCGATGGCGTCAAGCGCGTCGACTGCGGCCCCGCGGACCTCCGGGTCATCGTCGGTGGTCGCGGCGCGGAGTAGCCCGTCGATCGTCGGCTGGTCGCTCTCCTCGCCGATCTCGCCGAGGAACTCCGCGGCGCGGCGGCGGACGGCCGCGCTGTCGCTGCCGAGCGCGTCCCGGAGCCGCTCCGCGTTCCCGTCCCGAGCGTGCTGGTACAGCGACATCAGCGCCTCCCGAACACCCGCCGTCGCTTGTCGATCGGTTCGTAGCGGTCGCTCCGGTTCGGGGGGACGCTCTCGGTCATCCCCAACACGAGGACGCCGTCCTCGGCGAGTGACGCCTCCAGCGTGTCGAACAGGGCGGCCTTGTGGTCGATGTCGATGTAGATCAGCAGGTTGCGACACAAGACCACGTCGAAGGGGTCACGCGCGCCGTCGCGGATCAGGTCGTGCGTCTCGAACTCGACGAGGCCCTTGACCGACGGGCGCACGCGGAACGTGTCCTCGTCGCGCTCGACGTAGCGGTCCGGGTCCGAAAGCGGCTCCAGCTCCTCGGCGATGTCGGACCACACCCTGACGCGCCGCCAGTTCGCGGTCCGTTCGCGCAACACCGTCCGGAGGACGTCCCACATCTCCGGGTTGCGGAAGAACTCCGTGACGTTGATCGTGAGCGCGTCCATCAGCGCCTGTCGCTCGTCGGCGTCGTCGCGGAGGATGCGCTCGTACTCGGCGTGCGACTCCGTGTCGCGCCGCCGCATCCGCGCCGTGATCCGACGGTCGAGGTACGACTCGTTGTAGTACCCCGGCTCGAACGGGACCGTGTCGTCGATCTGCCGGAGGACCCCCTCGAACGCCGTTTCGCCCTCGTCGCCCGCTTCGCTCATAGGCTCACCACGTCGAGCACGGCCACGACGTCTCCGTCGCCGAGGACGGCCGTGCCGCTGAGACCGGGCGTCCCCGAGAGGGGGCCGTCGAGCGGTTTGACGACCACTTCCTCCTGGTCTAACACCCCGTCGCAGTGGAGCGCGACCTGCCGGGTCTCCTCGCGGATCCGGACGAGCATGCCGCCGTCGGTCGGGCTCCCGGCCCCCTCGGCCGCGTTCTCGGCGTCGTCTGGCCCGGGTGCGCCGGGGGCGGCGCTCTCGTCGTCGACCGCGACGCCGCCGTCTGCGGCCGGGGTCTCGTCGGCGGTCGCCGCCGGGGACGCCTCGGCCGCGCTCGGGTCGATCTCGCCGAGCCGCTCGTTGAGCCTGACGACGGGGTACAGGTCGTCCTCGTGTCTGACGACCTCGTTGCCGTGGACCTCCTCGACGTCGTCGGCGCGGGCGACCTCCGCGATCGATTTTATCGGGATGCCGTACTCCGTGCCGCCGACATCAACGAACATCACCTTCACGATGGCGACGGTGACCGGGAGCCGGAAGCGGACGGTGCTGCCCTCTCCCGGCTCGCTCTCGATCGAGACGGAGCCGTCGAGGTCGCGCGCGGTCGTCCGCACCACGTCCATGCCGACGCCGCGGCCGGAGACGTCGGTGACTTCCTCTGCGGTGGAGAAGCCGGGGTGGAACACGAGGTCGTAGGCCTCGTCGGCCTCCATCGCCTCGACCGCCTCGCGGCTCTTGACGCCCTCGTCGACCGCCTTGTCGCGGAGCTGATCGGGGTCGAGTCCCCCGCCGTCGTCCGTGACCTCGATGATCACGTGGTCGCGCTCGCGCTCCGCGGTCAGTTCCACGTGGCCGGTCGGGTCCTTCCCGGCCGCCTCGCGCTCCGCTGGCGGCTCGATCCCGTGGTCGACCGCGTTCCGCAGGACGTGTACGAGCGGATCGCGCATCTCCGTGAGGATCGTCCGGTCCAACTCGACATCGTCGCCCTCGATCTCGAAGTCGATCCGCTTGTCGAGGTCTCGGGAAATGTCGCGGACGAGCCGCGGAAACGAGTCGGACACCTGCGAGAACGGGATGAGCCGCATGTCCATCGCCGTGTCCTGAAGACTGGAGGCGAGCTTGTCCAGCTCGTCTAACGTGTCCGACTCGGCGTCGGCGGCCTCCAGCTCCCGCCGAAGCTTGATCCGGCTCGTCACCAGCTGTTCGACCAGCCCGTACAGCTCGTCGACCTGATCGACATCGACGCGGATCGACTTGATCTCGTCGCCGGACGTGGGGCCGGAGCCGCCGGACGACGACCCGGCGTCGTCGCTCTCCGAGCCCGCGTCGTCACTCTCACCGTCGGCGCTCTCGGGGTCCGCGTCGTTACTCTCGCCGTCGGCGCTCTCGGAGTCCGCCTGCTCGGGGTCGGCGGCCTCGAACTCGTCGTCGGGCGCGTCGCCCGCGGCGTCCGCGGCCGGCTTCTCGACCGGATCGGCGTCGTCGCTCGTCGCGTCCGCTCCCGTCTCCTCGCCGGCGGCGTCCGCGTCGCCGTCCGCCGGCCCCTCGACCGCGACCGCCGTCATCGACTCGACCTGGGTGAGCGCTTCGAGCCCCTCGGCGAGGACCTCCGGCTCGGTGCCGCCGACGAACGCGTCGAACCGCTCGTCGTACTCGCCGTCCTCCAACGCCTCCGGGTCGGGGTCCGTCGCGTGCGCGTCGAACTGCTCGTCGAGGGCCTGGAGGACGAGCGCGGCGTCGACCCCCGGCATCTTCGCCTCGCCGACCGTCACGTCCGCGTACGCGACCGGCCCGGAGAGGTCGGCCGCGGCCGACGGTGGCTCCGGCACCGAGATGTCGGACGCGTCGCCGTCGCTTTCGGCGTCGTCAGCCCCGACTTCGTCTGCGTCCTCGTCGGCATCGAGATCGGCGTCGGCGGCCTCGTCGCTCTCGCCGTCGTCGCTTCCCGCGTCGTCGCTTCCCGCGTCGTCGGTTCCGACACCGTCGCCCTCGTCGCCGCCGACGGTGCCGCGCTCCTCCATCTCGCGCAGGCGCGATTCGAGGTCGGAGGGGTCCGTCGACGCGTCGCCGGTGTCGGCGATCTCATCCACCATCGCCTCGACGGTGTCGACCCCCTCGAAGAGGAGGTCCATCAGCTCGGGGGTCACGTCGCGTTCGCCCTGCCGGACCGCGTCCAGCAGGTCTTCGAGAGCGTGTCCGAAGTCGGAGACGTCGTCGTACCCCATCGCCGCGGCGTTTCCCTTCAGGGTGTGCGCGACGCGGAACACGTCGTCCATCGCCGCCGCGTCCTCGGGGTCGGCTTCAAGGGCGAGCAGGGCGTTGTTCAGGTCCGTGATCCCGTCTTCGGCCTCGGCGACGAACGCGGCGCGCGTCGAGGTCGTGTACCTCGTCGACCCCGCCGGTCTCGACGGCGCGTTTCGGCATCCCGTAGATGACGCAGGTCCCCTCGCTCTGCGCGAGCGTCCGGGCTCCGGCGTCGGCCATCGCGCGGATCCCCTCGGCGGCGTCGGAGCCCATCCCAGTCAACACGACGCCGACGAGCGGGTCGTCGATCGCCTCGGCGGCCGAGCGCATCGTCACGTCGGCCGCGGGGGTGACGATGTGGGAGTCGTCGTCCGCGTCGAGTTTGACGCGGAGCCGGCCCGAGCGGTAGCTGTCGATCAGGGTGTGGCTGCCGCCGCGGGCGACGAGCGCCTCGCCGGCACCGATCCGCGCCCCGTCGCTCGCCTCGCGCACGTCGTACGCGGAGGCCTCGTCGAGTCGGTTCGCGAACCGCGACGTGAACGCCTCCGGCATGTGCTGAACGATCACCACGCGACAGTCCGCCATCGGCAGCGCGGACAGGACGCGCTCGACCGCGTTCGGCCCGCCGGTCGACGCCGCGATGACAACGGTCAGGGGTCCGTCCACGTCGACCGAGTCCGCGTCGGAACCGGAGTCCGGCCGCCGCGACGCCGCGGAACTTGGGTCGTCCCGCTCGACCGACCGCACCGCGTCGACGAGCCGGTCGGACTCGCGCGAGACGCCGGTCGAGACCTCGCCGCCGGGCTTGGCGAAGAAGTCGACCGCCCCGTGGTCCAAGGCCTCGAAGGTGACCGCCGCGCCCTCGTCGGTGTGCGCCGACAGCATCAACACCGGCGTCGGCGTCTCCTCCATCAGCCGCTCGACGGCTTCGAGTCCGCCCATGCCGGGCATCTCGACATCCATCGTCACGACGTCGGGGCGCGTCTCGGCGACCACCGAGAGCGACTCTTCCCCGTCCCCCGCCTCGCCGACGACCGCGACCCCGGCGTCGCTCAGGAGATCGCTTATCAGCCCCCGCATGAACGGGGAGTCGTCGACGACCACCACCCGCGGCGACCCGCCCTGACCGCCGCGTCGATCCGTCGTCCTGCTCATGTCTCACACCGGACCCAGAGTCAGGATAAATCCATGGACCCAGTAATCACCCCTGATAACTCAGGGGATACGGTTATTTGTCGGTTGACCGCAGGTGCGAGCATGGCAGCCACAGAGGCGGAGGCCGAACCGACCAAGATGTTGGAGTTCGGCTTGGGCGACGGGACGTACTGTCTGGACATCGGCGTCATCGACGAGATCGTCGACGCCGGCGAACTCACGCGGATCCCGAACTCGCCGGACCACGTCGAAGGCGTGATGGACCTGCGGGGCCGGACGACGACGATCGTCGATCCGAAGACGCTGTTCGACATCGACGAGGAGGGACTCCGAGAGCGCATCGTCGTGTTCGACGACGGCGAAATCGACGAGGGCGGGACGGTCGGCTGGATGGTCGACGAGGTGTTTCAGGTCCGCGACGTCGCGCCCGAGGACGTCGACCAGAGCACCACCGTCGAAGACGAGGGCGTCCGCGGCATCGTCAAGTCCGACGACCGCTTCGTCGTGTGGGTCTCCCCGGACGTCGACGACGAGCTGGCGGCCGAACTCGACGATATCGAGGCCGCGGAGCCATAGGCGGCGCTGGGAGGCGCGCCGAGGCGGCGCGGTGTCGACGACGCGACTTCGGGACGTCGGGGTCCGAGCCGGACGCACCGGTTCTCAGCCGTGAGAACCGGGTGTCAACGCTTATGAGTCGCCTGATGGGTTGCGTACGTATGCGCGTCTCAAGCGGCGTCCCGGGGTTCGACGGTCTCGTCGACGGCGGCTTCCCCGAGGACCGTCTGTACGTTGTGAGCGGTCCGCCCGGGAGCGGCAAAACGACCTTCTGTTCGCAGTTCGCGGCCCAGGGCGCTCGGAACGGTGAGGACGTGCTGTACATCAGCATGCACGAGACCAAATCGGGGATCCGCGAGGACATGAGCGGCTACAACTTCGGGTTCGGCCGCGCGCTCGACTCCGACCGCGTCACGTTTCTCGACTCCTTCTCGTCCGACGGTCGGCGCTTCTTCGGGCTGCCCGGCGACCGCCGCGACCGGTCCGGCGTCACCAACCGCCTCACCGGGTTCATCAACTCCCGCGACATCGACCGGGTAGTCTTCGACTCGACGATGCTGCTGCGGTTTCTCTTAGACGACGACGAGGATACGATGATCCAGCTGCTCTCCTCGCTGAAGCGGACCGACGCCACGACGCTTCTGATCTCCGAGATGACCGACCCGAGCGCCTACTCGGAGGAACACTACCTCGCACACGGCGTCGTCTTCATGCACAACTACCTCGAAGACGAGGGAATGCGCCGGGGCGTTCAGGTGCTGAAGATGCGAGGAACGGACGTCGACACCGACATCCAAGACGTGGATTTCACCGACGGCGGACTTCGGGTCGGCTCGGCGGCGACGGTGACCCACTGATGTACGACCGCACGTTCGGCACGGAGTGGGACGACCTCTCGCGAGAGGAGGCCGTCGAGCGCGCCTTCGCGCTGGGGGTAGCTGCCGGGGTCGACGAGCCACGCCCCGACGAACTGGACCGGGTGCTGGAGACGTTCCCGGGGAGCTACGACCGGAGCATCGTCCAACTGGCGTACGACGAGGGGCGGACGAAGGCGCTGGAGGCGAAGGCGGACGGCGACGACCCCAACGACGAGGAGGTGTGGCGTTCCCTCGTCGACGGTCTCGGGGGTCCGCGCGAGTCGCCGGTGCCCGCGACACTGCCCGGCGCGATACGCGAACTGACACTCATCGAGCGACCGCGGGAGGGGCCGCCGTCCTCGCTCGATCTCCCTTCCATGCTCCGAAAGTGATCCCTCGGAAGGGTTTTACCCAACACCCTCTCACGTTCACCAAATGACTGTGCTTCCCGACGCTGTCCACGGTGCCGACAGCGTCCTCATCAGCGGTCCCCCGATGAGCGGGAAGTACGACCTGTTCAACCGGCTGTTGGCGGCGTGGTCCGACGGCCCGGTCGTGATCTCGACGGGACGGACCGCGGAGAAGGTCCGGGACGACTACGAGGAACTCACCGGGAAGCCGGGCGACGACGTGGTCGTCGTCGACTGTGTCACCCACGAGCAGGGCGACAAGCGGGAGGACACGCCGACGACGAAGTACGTCGCGAGCGCCGGCAACCTCACCGACATCGGGATCAAGTTCACCGACATCGTCGAGTCCTCGGCCGGCCGCGAGCGCGCGGTCGGGGTCTACTCGCTGTCGCAGCTGCTCATGTACTGGGACCCCGAGCGGATCTACCAGTTCACCCGGGTGATGACCTCCCAGACCTCCGGAGAGGGGTGGCCGTTCGTCGGCGTCCTCGGCTCGACCGCCCACGACGAGCAGGTGGTCCACACCCTTCACGAGCCGTTCGAGACCGTCGTCGAGACTCGGGTGGACGACGATACACGGGAGTTCCGTGTCCGCGGCCGCGTCGGGCAGCCGTCCGACTGGCAGCCGTTCTGAGCGGAGTCGACGGTGTCGGACGGTCGGGCCTACCCGACCAGTTCGAACTCCACTCCGACCGGGGGCGCGTCGACGAGTCCCCAGTAGATGAACCGGTAGGTTCCGGGTCCGAGCGCCGGACACACCGTCAGGTCGACGCCGTCGACCGCGTCGGCGATCTCCGGCTCCGTCAGCGTGAGGTCCCAGGAGTACGCCGAACTCACCCCGATCCGGTCCTCGCTCCGGGGGAGTTCGGCCGCCTCGCCGTCCGTCGCGCCGCGCACGTCGAGCCACCCCGCCTCCGTCTCGCGCTGGAGCGAGTAGGCGAACTCGCCGAGCGTGGGGGCCGGGGCCTCGCCCGCGTTTCGAAGCACCACCCGGAGCGACTGACCGTACGTCTCCGTCGTCCCCTCGGTGGAGAGCTCCAGTTCGGTCTCGTCGGTCTCGATAGGAGTGCCGGCGATCGACGCCTCGAACGGCTGGTCGAGACGGACGAACCCGTCGTCCTCGCAGGCCAGCGTCCCCGGCGTTCCCTCGGGTCCCTCCGGGCCCTCGCCCGCCGCGAAGTCGAGACAGCCGGCCGCCGCGAGGGAGAGCGCGAGCGCGCTCCCGGCGAGCGCGTCGCGTCGCGTGTGGTCCATACTGAATCGAGAAGCGCCAGCGACATGAACCGCACGCGTCGGCGCGGACGGTCGGCGCGCCGAGCGCGTCGGGACTCCGGCTCGGCGGTTCGGAACCGATTTCCCGTCGGCCGCCGGATGGCTCCGCATGGAGCTGTTCGGATCGAGCGGCATCCGCGGGGTCGCGCTGCGGTATCTCACGCCCGCGCTGGTCCTCGACATCGCGAAGGCGGCCGGGACGGTGTGGGACGCCGACCGCGTCGCCGTCGCGCGCGACACGCGGACCACCGGCGAGCTGTTCGCGAACGCGGCCGCGAGCGGGCTCGCCGCGGTCGGCTGCGATGTCGGCCGGCTCGGCGTCGTCCCCACGCCGGCGGTCGGCAGCTACTGCGAGTCGGCCGGGGTCCCCGCGGTCCTCGTTACCGCCTCGCACAACCCGCCAGAGTTCAACGGGATCAAGCTCGTCGGCGACGACGGCGTCGAACTCTCGGTCGACGTGTTAGAACGGATCGAGCGCCGCGTCCTCGACGACGAGTACGACCGGGCCGACTGGCGGGCCGCGGGTGCGACGACGCCGATCGACGGGGTCGTCGACGACTACGCCGACCAGCTGATCGACGCGGTCGACCGCGACGCGATCGCCGATGCCGACCTCACCGTCGCGGTCGATCCGGGCCACGGCGCGGCGTCGGTGGCCTCCCCGCGGATCTACCGCCGGCTCGGCTGCGAGGTGCTGACGGTGAACGCGACCCCGGACGGTCACTTCCCCGGCCGCGACTCCGAGCCGGTGCCGGGGAACCTCGCCGACCTCCGGCGACTCGTCGCGACCACCGACGCCGACGTGGGGATCGCCCACGACGGCGACGCGGACCGGGCCGTCTTCGTCGACGAGACCGGCGAGTTCGTCGACGGCGACACCTCCTTCGCGGCGATGGCGGACGCCTGCCTCGAATCCGGCGACGCGGTGGTCAGCGCGGTCAACGTCTCCCAGCGGCTCGTCGACGTCTGCGACGCCAACGACGCCGACCTCGAGCTTACCCCCATCGGAGCCACGAACATCATCACTCGGACCCGAGACCTCCACGAGGAGGGGACGACCGTCCCGATCGCCGGGGAGGGGAACGGCGGGGTGTTCTTCCCACCGTACCGGCTCTCGCGGGACGGGCCGTACATCGGAGCCCGGTTCCTCGAACTGCTCGCGGCCGCGGACGGCGCGCCCGTCAGCGAAGTCGTCGCGCCGTACGCCGACTACCACTTCGTGCGGGCGAACGTCGAGTACGAGGGCAACGACGAGCGCGACGAGCTGCTCTCGGCCGCCCGAGCGTACGTCGAGACGGCCGACGCGGAGCCGAACACGACCGACGGCTACCGCCTCGACTACGGCGACGCGTGGGTGCTCGTCCGGCCCTCCGGCACCGAGCCGAAGATCCGGATCTACGCGGAATCGGCCGACGCCGACCGCGCCGAGCAGTTGGCGACGGACATGCGAGTCGCCGTCGAGAGTGGGCGATGACACACTATTTATAACCGGGACGCCGTGGCGCGACGCGTTACGCTGCCGGGGCTTCGGTGGTCGCGGTCACAACGTCGGAAACGGCTCCGAAACAGCGATCGGCTGGATCCACGAGCGCGTTCACTTATTACTCACCTCCGATCACTTATAAAAGACCTCAGTCCAGCGCCGCCAGCGCCTCGGCCGCTTCGCGGGCCGTTTCGAGGTGGTCGCGGGCGCGCCGCGGGTCGTCGGTGTCCTCGGCGGCACGAGCGAACCGGGTCAGCGTGCGCGTCAGCGACGCGCGAGCGGCGTCGATGCCCTCCGCGTCGGCGGCCGAGCGGGAAGACGCAGACCGGGAAGGCTCGGCCTGTCGAGGCGCGGAGCGACTCGCCGTTCTCGGGCGCGCCTGAATCGGCCGGCACCCCGGCGTCGGTCGTCCCGGCGTCGGCGTTGACCGTCCCCGCGTCGGCACTGGTCGTCCCCGCGTCGGCGTCGGCTCCCCCTTCCGAGGTCGCGTTCGCGGTGACCGGAGAGTCAGCGGCCGGGGAGCCGGAGGCGGCGGCGGGCAAGGCCTCGTCCGCGTTCGCGCCGGCGGCTCCGCCGACCTCGTTCCCGCAGGTGGGACAGAACTCGCGGCCGTCGTGGCGGAAGACGGGATCGCCGCAGTCGTCGCAGTGGCGGTTCGTCATCGTCGCGCCCTTCAGGAGGAGTTCCGACATCCGCTGGGTGTGTTCGCGTTTCTGTTCGTCGGGACGACCAGTGCCGACGCGGGGACGGTCAACGCCGACGCCGGGACGACCGACGCCGGGGTGCCGGCCGATTCAGGCGCGCCCGAGAACGGCGAGTCGCCGGCCTCGTCCCCGGCTGCCGCGCCGTCCTGTGCGCCCTGCCGCCCGAGCACCGCACACTTCACGCGCATCGGGGAGATGTCGACGCCGAGCATCTCGGTGACGTCGTCGGTGTCGAGTGCGTCCAGTTCGTCGACGGCCATCCCGTGGAGCCGCTCGGAGAGCATACTCGCGGAGGCCATCGAGATGGCACAGCCGTCGCCGGTGAACCGCACCGCCTCGACGGCCTCCCCGGCGTCGTCGAGCTGGATGTCTATCCGGATCGTGTCGCCACAGGAGGGGTTCTCGCCGACGTGCGTGAAGTCCGGGTCCTCGAGTTCCCCGTAGTTGCGCGGGTTCTTGTAGTGGTCGAGGATCTGCTGCCGATACATGTCCGAGCCCAGTCCCATACTGGCTTTGAATACGCCACTCCGGCTCAAAAGAGTTCCGTCGAGCGCAATCGCTTATAAATTTGGACGGCGATGCGGTGGCGCGCGCCTCCGAGCGCTCTTAAACGAGCGCGAGGAGCGTCACGTGAGCCGTCGGGCTTGGCCCGAGGAACCGTGTCCCTGGCTGCCGGAGACCCTTCGATTCTCGCTGCTGCGAGGGCGAACGTGCGCCGTCCTCGCGGTTGGGGCTTTGGCGGTGTTCACCGTCGGACTGTGACGGTTGCGACAGGCAAACGGGAAGTACTACGCCGCTGCGCCGACGTACGGCTTGACCGCGCGGACGATGGCGTCAACGTCGTACTCGTCATCTTCCTTGTCGAAGACGACCTCGTCGTCGGCGCGGACCACGAACACGCCGGCATCGCCCGTCACCAGCGCGACCTCGTCGATCGACTCCCCGAACTGCTTGAGGATCGCCTCAGAGACGTCCTGAGCGCGGTTCAGCATGCCACACGGTACGCAGTACTCGATCTCGACGCGTGTCATACCCTCCTGTTGGGTCCGAGCGAGCTTAAAAGGGGATCGCCCGAGGAGAGGGGCTTCCGGGAGGGGGACACGTCCGGCCGTACCGATGAGGCGGCGAGGTCCCTACCCGGACTCAGATCGCTTTACGCCGGCGAACTCGAACCGCACGCCGCCGTCGGTGCTCTCGGCGACGCGGACGGTCCAGCCGTGTACCGCGGCGATCCTGTCGACGATGGAGAGGCCGAAACCGGTCTCGGCGGCGGACGTGTACCAGGGATCGAGGACGCGGTCGCGCTCGTCGGCCGAGATGCCCGGGCCGTCGTCCTCGACGTAGAACCCGCTCCCAAGACCGGCCACAGCGATCGGAGTCCGGCGTCCGAACTGCCTTCGATTCAGGAGGGAGAATCAAGGGAGACGCAATAACCGCGTGGGAGCCACTGCTCCGGGGGCAGGGGGTCGAGGTGTGGCTCGCGGCGGGGGGAGACCGCTTTCAGACCACGAGCGCGTCGAACACGACCGCGAAAAGCAGCAGTCCGAGGTAGGGGTTCGAGGCGTGGAACGCGCGGAACGCCGCCCCCTCGGTCTGCTCGTAGTGGAGCCGAACGACCGTCCAGAGGAAGACGGCTCCGACGACGACCCCGACAACGGCGTACAGCGCGCCGAGCGGGTCGACGGCCGCGGCGAGCGCCACCGCGGCGATCAGCGTCGCGCCGAAGTACCAGAGGATGTGGCGGCGCGTCGCCGTCTCGCCGCGGACGACGGGCATCATCGGGAAGCCGCCGCGCTCGTAGTCGTCCTTGTACGCCAACGCGAGGTTGTAGAAGTGCGTGGGCGTCCACAGGAAGATCACCGCCGCGAGCAGCAGCCCGCCGCCGCCGACCTCGCCGGTGACCGCGGCCCAGCCGATGAGCGCCGGAAGCGCGCCGGCCGCGCCGCCGATGACGGTGTTCTGGACTGTGTTGGGCTTCAGTACGAGCGTGTAGACGACGCTGTAGAACGCGATCGCCACCAGCCCGAGCGCGGCGGTGAGGGGGTTCACCCTCCAGAACAGCCCGAGCGAGACGAGCGTGAGGAGCCCGCCGAACGCGAGGGCGTGCGAGACCGGCACGAGGTCGGTCGCGAGCGGGCGGTCGCTGGTCCGCTGCATGCGCTTGTCCACGTCGCGTTCGAAGACGTGATTGAACGTCCCCGACGCGCCGACGGCGAGCGCGCCGCTGACGAGCGTTGCCGCCACGACGCGGGGCGTGAACCCGGAGCCGCCCGCGAGCGCCATCGCCGCCGCGGCGACGAGACAGAGCAGCCACATCAGGCGCGGCTTCATCAGCCGGAAGTACGCCGCCGCGGTCGCCTTCAGTCGCGGGAGCGTCGTCGTCGGGAGGTCGGGTTCCGGGGCCTCCTCGACCGGCGGGAGGCCATCGGTCCCCGGCTCAAACTCGTCGGGGGCGTCGTCCGGCTCGCCGGTCACGCTCTCCAGCCGCCACGCGAGCGCGGCGAGGACGGCACCGAAGATGCCGACCCCGAGGAGGAGGTGCGCCGAGGCGAGCGGGGCCGGGAGGTCGCCGAGCGCGACGAGCGCCCCGACCCCCGCCTGTGCGGGGTACACGGCGAGCGCAGCGAGGAGCGCCGCTGTGACCCGGCGGTCCGCGTCGTCCCGCCACGCGAGTGCGGCGGAGAGGGCAACGAGGAGGCCGACGGCGACCGCGAGGACCCGGTGGCCGAGGGCGATCCAGCCCTCGGTCGACGCCGGGAGGGCGGCACCGTTCCCGCAGGCGGGCCAGCCGCCGCAGGCGGTCGCCGCCTCGGTGAGAGAGGTGGTCGCGCCGACGACGACGAGCAGGTACACGCCCATCGCGGCCGCGGCCAGCACTGCGGGGAGTCTGTCGGGGATGTTCACTCACCTCGATTTGGGAGCCAGTCCATTTAGATGCCGCGCTTCCGCCCCCGTCCGGGACCCCGCTCGGAACGGCTGGCCGGGTCGCTCGCCGGCGAGCGACGGAACCGTAGCGTCCGACCCGTCGGCGGGCTATGAGGACGTGGCGTCCGCGCCGCCGCCCCGCTCTCGGAGGATCCGGTCGACGATGTCGCCGCTGGAGAGCAGTTCGTCCTCGTAGTTCGGCTCGCGGCCCGACGCGCGCTCGACGCGACAGTCGATGCCGCGCTCCGCGAGCGCGCCCACGATGTCGGTCTCGTCGTGGTGCTGGTCGAACCCCAAGACGATCACGTCGGGGTCGAGCCGCTCGATGGGGACGAACACGTCTTTAGGGTCACCGAGGTGCGCCTCGTCGACCGCGTCGAGCGCGGCGACCATGTCGCGCCGCTGGCGGGCACAAAGCACCGGCGCGGGCTTGTGCGTGACGTTGGTGCGGCGGGCGACGATGGCGTGGAGTTCGTCGCCGCGGGCCGCGGCGTCCTCCAAGTAGTGGACGTGGCCGGGGTGGAGGAGATCGAAGGTCCCCTGCGCGACGACCCGGGTCATCGGAACCACGAGAGGAAGCCGCCGTCGTCGCGGTCGTCCAGCTCGCGGTCGATGTCCGCCTGCGTGAAATCGAAGAAGTGCTCGTCGGGCACTTCTACGTCGAGCACGTCGAGGGTCGTCTGTCTGCCCTCGTTGTCGAACGCCTTCCAGTCGCCCCAGCCGTAGGGCGCGCCGACGATGATGTGGACTTTCCCCTGTCCGAAGGTTGCGAGGTCGGCGTCGCTGGGGCGCAACACGCCGTTCGGGTGTGAGTGGACGGAGCCGACGGAGCGCATGTCGTTCGGCTTCATGTGAGATCGGACGCTGGCGCTCGTCGGACTCGACTCCGTGCCCGGGATGACGAGCACGTCGGTGATCACCTGCCCGTCCCGGTCAAGATCCAGCTTCCGGGCGTCGTCCGCGCGGAGGAACCCCATGTACTCGTTGGGGTGCGTCTCCTCGCTCGCCTCGAGGACGAAGTCCAGGGTCTCTCGGGCGATCCCGAGGAGTTCGTCCGAGCGGAACAGTCGCATGGGCGAGACAAGTCGCCGTCGCCTCATAGGGGTTCCGGACCGCGTGACTCGGCGGCGGTCTCTCGCCCCGAGCGGCGAGAGAACAGGCTTAACACCGGCCTTCCCAAAACATATCTATGAGCGAAAACACCGCCGGAGGTTCCGGCACGCGAGGCGATTCGAGCCTCGAACCCGATGCCGACGCGGCGGAGGGGGCGGCCGACGACCGGCCGACCGTCTACGATCTGGCCCCGGACTGTACCCTCGAAGACGCCGAGGTCGACGCGTTATACCACGCCGAGGTCAACGGCGTCGTCGACTACGGCGTCTTCGTCGACCTCTCCGACGCCGTGAGCGGCCTCGTCCACGAGTCGAACCTCGACGGCGACTACGCGGTCGGCGATCGACTGGCCGTCCGACTCGCCGAGGTGAAAGAAAACGGCGACATTGCGTTCGACGATGTCGACCCCGACGACTACCGCACCGAGACCGTCGCCCACGAGCCGACGGTCTCGCGGGTCCGCGGGCTCGCCCCGGGCGACGAGGTGACCGTCGAAGGCGAGGTCGTCCAGGCGAAACAGACCGGCGGCCCGACGGTCTTCGCCGTCGCGGACGCCTCGGGCGTACTCTCCTGTGCCGCCTTCGAGTCCGCCGGCGTCCGGGCGTACCCCGAGATCGAGGTCGGCGACGTGGTCCACGTCGCCGGCACGGTCGAGACCCGCGAGAACGCCCTCCAGCTCGAGGTCGACTCGCTGACGCGGCTCCCCGACGAGCGCGTCGCCGAGGCCCGCGAGCGCTACGAAGCGGCCCTCGACGAGCGCGCCGAGCCGGCCGACATCGACCCACTCGTCGAGTGGGAGGCGTTCGAGCCGATCCACGAGGATCTCCGCGAGCTGGCGCGGCTCCTCCGCCGGACCGTACTCGCCGGCCGCCCGATCCGCGTCCGCCACCACGCCGACGGCGACGGGATGTGCGCCGCGATCCCGGTCCAGCTCGCCTTAGAGAACTTCGTTGAGGAGGTCCACGAGGACCCCGACGCGGCCCGACATCTGTTCAAGCGGCTCCCGAGCAAGGCCCCGTACTACGAGATGGAGGACGTCACCCGCGACCTGAACTTCGCCTTGGAGGGGCGCGCCCGCCACGGCCAGAAGCTCCCCTTCCTTTTGATGCTCGACAACGGGTCGACCGAGGAGGACGTGCCGGCCTACGAGAACCTCGCGCACTACGACATCCCCATCGCGGCGGTCGACCACCATCACCCCGATCCGGAGGCGGTCGAGGCGCTGCTCGACGCCCACGTCAACCCGTATCTTCACGACGAAGACTACCGGATCACCACGGGGATGATGTGCGTCGAACTCGCCCGGCTCATCGACCCGTCGATCACCGAGGAACTGGAGCACGTCCCGGCCGTCGCCGGGCTCTCCGACCGCTCGAAGGCGGAGGCGATGGACGACTACGTCGCGCTCGCCGAGGACGTGGGCTACGACGAGTCCGACCTCCTCGACATCGGCGAGGCGCTCGACTACGCCGCCCACTGGCTCCGCTACTCCGAGGGGAAGACGCTCGTCAACGACGCGCTCAACGTCGGCTGTGACGACGAACAACGCCACGAGAAGCTCGTGGCGTTCCTCTCGGACCGCGCCGAACGCGACGTGGAGCGCCAGCTCAACGCCATCGGCGACCACGTCGAACAGGAGCGGCTCGCATCCGGCGCGCACCTCTACCGGATCGACCTGGACGAGTACGCCCACCGGTTCACCTACCCCGCCCCGGGGAAGACGACAGGCGAGCTTCACGACGCGAAGGTGAAGGAGACGGGCGACCCGGTTATCACCATCGGCTACGGGCCGGACTTCGCCGTTCTCCGCTCGGACGGGGTCCGCCTCGACATCCCGAACATGGTGACCGAGCTGAACGAGGAGCTGCCCGAGGCCGGCGTCTCCGGCGGCGGCCACCTCGTCGTCGGCTCGATCAAGTTCGTGAAGGGACGCCGGAGCGAGGTGATCGAGGCGCTGGTCACGAAGATGGCGGACGCGGAGATCGACGAGGCGCTCTCCTCGACCGTCGCGCTCGACGACTGACCCCGCCGACTCCGTTTTCCGCGTCAGTCGAACGCGAGCCGCCGCCGAGCGACGGCTCCGGCACCCGCGAGCGCGACGCCGAACCCGGCGAGGAGTCCGATCGGGAGGTGGACGCCGCCGCCCCGCCAGTCGGCCGCGTACGCCCGAGCGTAGAACTCCGCCACCGACTCGTTTTCGACCGCGAGCAGCACTTCGCGGTTGGTCGTCTCCGCGCTCGGGTTCCAGTTTAGGCTGCCGACGATCACAGTGTCGTCGACGACGAGTCCCTTCGCGTGGACGTTTTCGTACCGGCCGCGTCCGGCCGCGAGACCGACCGCGATCGGCTCGTCCGCGAGGGACTCCGAGAGGTTCCGGTTCGCCTCTCGGTCGTACCACGCGTCCGAGAGCAGCAGGTGAACGTCGACCCCCCGGTGGGCCGCGCGCCGGAGCGCACGGACGATCCGGTCGTCGGGGCCACCGACGCGCGGCGCGAGCGCGAGGACCCGCTCGTCTGCGGCGTCGATCCGAGCGACGATCCGATCGGCGGCGTTACCGGGCGCGGTCAGCACGGTCACGTCCGCCGTCGCGGGCGCGGGCGGGGCGTCGAACCGCGTCGGGTACGAGCCGTCCGCCGGATCGCCTCCGTGGAACTCGGCGTCGGCGCGGAACTCACGCCACGGGCGGGCGTCGTGCGCCCGGAAGTCGGCGGCGAACAGCGCCGCAAGGTCGTCCGCGACGGTCGCGTTTCGCCCCGCCTCGCCCCCGGCGTCGACATCGCCCTCAACGCGGACCCCCCAGCCGCGGTTGCTCCGACCGCCCGTGCCAGACCGCTTCCAGTTCTCCGTGAGCACGACGGCGTCGTCGTCCGCGACCGCGTACTTCGGGTGGTGGAAGCGGAACCGCTCGACCTCGCCGTCGAGGATCCGGACCTCGACGCCGGCGGCCGTCAGGTGGTCGAGCAGCCGCGCGCTCCGCGCCGGAAAACCGCCCGCCGGCGAGCCTTCAAGCAGGACCCGAACGCGGACCCCGCGGTCGGCGGCTGCGACGAGCGCGTCGGCGATCCGCCGCGAGGTCAGCGTGTAGCCGGCGACGAGCAGGCGGTCCTCGGCGGCTCGGAGCGACTCGACCGGGACGCCCGGGCTGTCGGGCAAAACGAAG
Organism: Halobacteriales archaeon SW_8_68_21; assembly: GCA_003023405.1. Classification (GTDB taxonomy): domain Archaea; phylum Halobacteriota; class Halobacteria; order Halobacteriales; family Haloferacaceae; genus Halorubrum. Next base: position 65,519 of record PXST01000025.1, on the reverse strand, counting down.
GGAGTCACGGCCGCGTCCGCGGTCCGCCGGGGTGACCGCGGCTCGTAGCCCCGCGGTCGCCACTCGCCCCACGCAGCGCGCCAGCGGTGTCCCTCGCGGACGCGGTCATAGGCGACGGCGTCGACCGCGGTCCCGTTTCGCCGGAGTTCGATTCGATCGCCGGCGGCCGACAGCGGGAAGTGGTGGCTGAGGCGACGGATAGCCGGTTCGCCGGTCGCGTTCGGGCTCGCCGACTCGGCGGCGTGGCGGAAGCCGTCGCGGATCGACGCGGTCCGGTTCGGCGCGGTCGACAGCACCACCGTCCCGCTCGCGTTCGCCGGGATCCGGGCGTCGTGGTAGCCGTCGGAGAGCGACCAGTTCCCGCGTTCCGGCAGGGCGACGACGAGGTACTCGCCGCGGTTCTCCTCGGTCGTCGGGTCCGGGTACAGTTCGACGATTCGGGGCTCGTGGGCCTCGTCAGAGGCGTTCGTCGGCGTCGACTCGGCCTCGGCGGGAGCGGCCGCCGCCGAGAAACAGCAACCGACGCTCGCCACGGCGACGAGCAGGACGAGCGCCGCGACGCGGGACGCGCGGCTCGGACGGCGAGACGACACGGAGGACGTGGCGGCGGTATCGGGGAAAAGGGTTCGCGGCTGGAAGCGGCGATCAAAGCGGCGTCGGGCCGGGGCCGCGTCAGGCCGTCGCCGCGGGTTCCGCCTCGTCGTCGAGCGCGTCACGCGCCTTCTCGCCCTCGGTCGAGACGACAAAGGAGTGTTCGTCGGCGTACTCGGCCGCCACTTCGAGCGCCTCGCGGGTGCCGATCTGGCGGAGCGCCCAGCCGGCTGCCGCGCGGACATCGTCGGACGGGTCGGTTTCGAGCGCGTCGGCCAGCGGGTCAACGGCGCGGGCGTCACCGATCAGTCCGAGCGCACGGGCGGCGTGCGGGCGGACCAGGTCCTCGGTGTCGCCGTCGGGGTCGAGCTGGTTCGCGAGCGGCTGGACCGCCTCCGCCGCGCCGACCTCGCCGAGCGACTTGAACGCGGCCTTCTGGAGCTGCGGGTTCGAGTCCTCGTCGACGTACTCGACGAGGGTGTCGGTCGCCTCCGCGGCCGCCATCTTGCCGAGGATCCGGATCGCGGGGCGGTCGCGCTTCTCGACGCGGCCGAGGACCTCCTCGACGGACGCCTCGGTCTTCCCACGCTTGCCCATCCGCTCGAACGCCTCCAGACAGTGGCGCTCCATGAACTCGGACCCCAGCGAGTCGAGCGCGAGCAGGATCATGTCGACGTTGCCCTGCGCCTCGTGTTCCTTCAGCGCGGCCCACTCGACCGGGAAGTCCTTGTAGTGGCCCAGCACGTCGTAGTACCCCCGTGCGCGGAGCTGTTCGTGGGTCTCGAGGTCGTCCCACTCCTCGGCGTCGTCGAGTTCGGCCGCCAGCTCGTCGATCGCGTCGAGCAGCGCGGCGATGCCGTCGGCGTCCGCGTCCGCGTCGAGGTGTGCGTCGGCGACCGCCTCGGCGACGGCGTCGAGCGCGGCCACGAGGTCCGCGATCCCGTCGCCGTCGGGACCGGCGTCGGCGTCGACCGTCTCGGCGGCCGCGTCGACGAACGATGCGACCGCGGCCGCGACGTCGTCGTGGCCGTCCTCGGTCCACTCGGTGTCCTCGACCGTCCCGGCGGCGGTCTCGATCGCCTCGACGACATCCTCGCCGTATGGGCCGCGTGCGTCCTCGACGCCGTCACGGATCTCCGCGACGCGGGCTTCGAGGTCGCCGCGCGGGTCGTCCTCGTCGTCCCCGTCCGGCTCGGGGAGGTCCGCCTCCTCGATGCCGGTCTCCGCGTCGTCCAGCAGGGCGTTGACATCGTCGAGGTCCGCTTCCGTCTCGGCGTCGTCGAGGCGGTCCGCGATCTCGTCGAGGTACTCGGTCAGGGACTCCTCGGTCGGGTCCTCGGGGAGCGTCGGGGCGGCCGTCTCCGTCGACTCGCCGGCGTCCCCGCCGTCGTCCGCGGCGTCGGCCCCCTCGGAGGCGTCTGCCGGGTCGTCGTCGCCGTTGCTCATATACCACGAACTCCGCGCGTAGTCCATTAAGAGGTTTCCCTTCGCGGCGGCTGGCGGTCACACGGGAGAAGGTTGAACGAGCGCGGGAAGGGTCAGTCGCCCGGGCCGGAACGCGGAACGCTCGCGTTCGGCGCGTCGGTCGCCGACCGTCGCGTCGACTGGCGGCAGGTACGTCGAATCGGCTGCCGACGCCCCGGCCTGACGGTCGTGTTCACGACCATCACACTTTTATTATCACCAGCTAATACCGGAACGATTCGATGTTGGAGGTCAATCAGGAGGCGATCACCGACGGCCCGGTCGGGCGCGTGCTCCTCGTTCTCGCCGCGCCGCTCGTCGCGCAGAACGTCGTGTACGTCGCGAACGCGCTAATCGACACCTTCTGGCTCGGGCGGGTCGGCGAGGACGCGGTCGCCGCGGTCGGTCTCAGCCTCCCGGTACAGTCGCTGCTCGGCGCGACGGTCGTGATCGGCGCGGTCGGCACGCAGATCCTCGTCTCGCAGCGCGCTGGCGGCGACGACGCGACGGGTGCGCGCCGCGTCGCGGTCAACGGCGCGCTCGTCGCGTTCGGGGTCACGGCGGCGGTCGCGCTTCCGGTGGTCGTGTACGCCGAAGAGACGGTGGCGCTGCTCGGGGCCGACCCCGCGCTCGCCGGCACGACGGCGACGTACCTCGCGATCGTGATCGCCGTCCTCCCGGTCGGGGCCGTCGGCGACACCGTCGAGAACTGCTTTACGGCGTACGGGGACACCCGCGCGGTGTTCCACGTGAGTCTCGTCAGCGTCCTCGTCAACCTCGTCGCCGCGCCGGTCCTCATCTTCGGGGTCGGTCCCGCCCCGGAACTCGGCGTCGCCGGGGCCGCGATCGGCACCGTCCTCGCGGGCGTCGCCGGGCTCCTGTGGATCCTCGGGTACGCGGCCGGGATCGGCCGCGACACCTTCCGACTCACCCGCGAGGCGTTCAGGTTCGACCCGGGACTCGTCCGCGAGGTGGTCGCCGTGGGGGCCCCGCTGGGCGGACAGCGCGGCGTGAGCGAGGTAGTCAGGGTGTTCGTCGTCGGGCTGGTCGCGATCGCCGGCGGCGCGGCGGGCGTCGCGGCGTACACGGTCGGCGCGCGGGTCGCGACGCTCGCGATCGTCCCGGCGCTCGGGATACAACAGGCGGCCCAGTCGATGGTCGGGCAGAGCCTCGGCGCGGACGCCCCCCGACGCGCCCGCCGGACGACAACCGTCGGCACCGGCATGGTCGTCACCGGGTTCCTCGCGCTCGGTACCGTCCAGTTCCTGTTCGCCGGGGGAATCGCCGACCTCCTCGCCCCCGACCTCACGGCGACCGGCCGCGACCTCGCGGTGGCGTACCTCCGGATCCTCGGGGCCTCCTACTGGGCGCTCGGCGGGACGTACACCCTGCTGGCTGGGTTCAACGGCGCGTCCAGGACCCGGACGGCGTTCGTCGCCGACCTGATAAAGTACTGGGCGGTCCGGTTCCCGATCGCGGTCGCGGCCGTCCCGGTCGCGACGACGTTCGGCGCGTTCGGCGTCACCGTGACGCCGGGGCTGGGGTGGGGCGTCGAGGCCGTCTTCTGGGCGGTCGCGGCCTCGAACGTCGTCGGCTTCGTCGGACTCGGCGGGTACTTCCTGTAGGTGAGGGCGGAGCCGGCGCGGAGACGGCCGACGGCGACTGAGCGCGGTCGACCTCGGTGGTGCGGTCGCAGTCAGCGGTCTCCGAGCAGGTCGTCGCTCTCGACGACCGTCGCGAACTCGCCGTTCAGGTGCGCGAGCGCGACCCTGTGGGAGGTCTCCGGGTCGATCCGCTCGCCGTCGGGCGCTTCGCGGGCGTGCGTCGCGGTCGCGTCTGCGACGACCCGAACGTTGTAGCCGCGGTTCTCGGCCTCGCGCGTCGTGGTCGAGACGCAGTGGTCGGTGGTCAGCCCGCAGACGACGAGCGAGCCGTGACCCGCCTCGTGGAGCCACTCGTCGAGTCCGGAGTCGAGGAACGCCCCGTTGACCGTCTTCTCGAAGGTCGGCTCGCCGTCGACGGGGGCCGTCTCGGGCCTCCACGCGAAGCCGGGGGCGTCCGGCCGCAGCGGCGACTCCGGCTCGGTCGAGGCGTGGCGGACGTGTGCGACCGGTCGACCGTCGGCGCGCCAGCGGTCGAGGAGCGCGGCCGCGACCGCTTCGGCGTCGGGGTTGTTGCGCTCGCCCCAACCCGGCCCGTCGAAGCCGGTCTGGAAGTCGACGAGGAGGAGGACCGCGTCGTCGCGGTCAGTCATCGCCCGGCCCCGAGGAGACCGCCGCGTCGGCGTCGCCGGCGAACCGACGCCACGCGCCGGGTTCGAGCAGCGGGTCCGGCGCTTTCGGGTGGTCGCGGGTCGGCGACAAGGGGCACTCGTCCGGACCGGCGTCGGCGTCCTCCCGGAACAGGTACTGCTTCCACTCGCGGTCGCCCGCCACGCCCCAGTCGCCGAGGTCGGCGTGGGGACAGACGCCGTCGTACTCGCCCATGCGGTCGCGGATGGTCTCGCGGGCGCGCTCGCCCGCTTCGGTGTCGGCCGTGATCCCCTCGAAGACGGCCCGCGGCTGGAAGGTGACCTCCAAGCCGACCGGCGAGTACCGGCTCTTCCGGTCCTCGTAGAAGGGCGCTCGCGAGGTCGGGAACAGCGCCTCGCCGCCGAAGCAGAACTCCCAGCGCGGGGTGTCCGGGTCCGTCGGGATGTCCGCGGGCCACGGCTCGGGGTCGTGGACGTGGAGGAACTCCAATACATGCCAGAGCCGTTCGTGGTAGTGGGCCTCCCCGGGGTCGCCGGCGGGCGGCCGGAAAAACACCGCCAGCGGCGCGCGGTCGGCGTGGTCCTCGTAGGTGTCGAGGTACTCGCGGAGGACATCTCGCAGCCGCAGGAGGGCGGCGGGGTCCGTCGTCGACTCACAGGCGGCGTACAGGAGGTCCCCTTCGCGTTCGACCTCAATGCCAAAATAACAGGGGAACGGCGACCCGTCGCGCTCGCCGAGCATCGACTCCCGGAAGGTGCGGTAGTGCTCGCGGAGCCACTCGGGAGCGTCGTCGAGCCGACCGCGGAGCGTCCCCTGGTCCAACAGCACGCCCTCGGCTCCGGGCTCGTTCATACCGTTAGTCGGAGATAGGCCGGCTTTTGCCTTTCGGCGGGTTCGGCGCGATGGGAACGGTTCGATGGCGGTGTTTCCGTTCGATCGGTGCGGTGGCGCGTGCCGGTGAGCGGTCCACGGGGCCGCGAACCGCCCGCGCCAGGGAGTCGGGGCTGGAGCTTCGGAGGGGTTCGTGTCGATCGCTGACGAGAAAGAACTGACGCAGTGCGACCGAGCGGCTCGGGGCTCCGGCGGTGGTCACCGTGGAGCCGTCAGCAGCGAGAGACGCCACAGCGGCGGACTGCCGCAGCCGGGATCAGTCGCCCGCGACCGCGAACCGCGAGGCGTCGCTCTCTTCCGTCGGCGCGGTGAGTACCGAGACGCCGACCGTGAGCGTGCCCGACAGCGCCATCAGCCCGAGCGCGACATCCCACCCGCCGAGGACGGTTCGGGGGAGCGTCGGGACGATCGGGAGGACCGCGGACAGCACCACGAGCAGGTACGCCGCCTGCGGGACGGCGATCCCGGCGACCATGCCCGTGCGGGTCGTCCGCGGCCAGTAGAGTGCGCAGATCACGGGGAAAGCGAGCAGCGCGAACCCGGAGAAGGCGGTGTCGCCCACCTCGATCAGCGTCCCGGGTCGGAACAGGCTCGCGACGAACGCCAGCGTCGCGAAGGCCGCAACTCCGATCCGGGCGATCCACGCCTCGCGGCGCTTGGAGGCGGTCGCGTCGATCAGCGGGCGGTAGAGGTCGCGGGTGAAGTACGACGACCCCGACAAAAGCATCGAGTCCGACGAGGACATCATCGCGGCCATCGCGCCCGCGATCACCAGCGCGGCGAACCACGCCGGCGCGTACTCGTTCAACACGACCGGCAGCACGTTCGCGCCCTCGGGGACCTCGATCGGCATCCCGGCCGCCCACGCGCCGAGCATGAACGCGGGGAGAAAGAGGAGAAGGACCAACACGGGCCACAGCGCGAACGACCGCTTCAGCGTCGCGGCCGACTTCGCGACGAAGAACCGCTGGTTGATCTGCGGGAACATCGTCACGCCGAACGCGATGGTGATCGCGGTGGAGACGATGAAGCCGGGCGTGTACGTCCCCCCGCCGAAGCTCCCGAACTCGGGGCGGGCCGATACCATCGCGCCGGTGGCGGCCCCGACGCCGCCGACCGCGGAGAGCACCCACGCCGCGGCGACCCAGACGATAGAGAGCATGAACAGCCCCTGGAGCGTGTCCGTCCACGCCACGCCGCGAAGCCCGGCGACGCCGATGTAGAGGATCATGAACGCCGTGATGAGTGCCGCGCCGCCCCAGTAGGGGACGACGCCGTCGGTGAGTCCCACGAGCGCCTCGCCGGCCCCCATCTGCTGGAGCATCACGTACGGGAACAGCCACAGGAGGCTCACGCCCGCGACCAGCGCGCGCAGGCCGACGGAGCCGAACCGGTCGCCGAGCATCTCGCCCAGCGTCACGTAACCGTTGCGGGAGCCGATCAGCCACTGCTTATAGCCGATGACGTACCACAGCACGGCGAACAGGACGCCGTCGAGCGTCCCCATTACCACCAGCCACTCCGGGCCGGCAGCGTACGCGAGGTTCGGTCCCCCGAAGAAAGTGAACGCCGACAGCAGGGTGGCGAACGTCGTGAAAAGCAACACGAGCGTCCCGATCGACCGGCTCGCGAGGTAGTAATCCTCGGCTGTCGTCTCCGAGACCCGGTACGCGACCAGACCGAGCGCGAGCGCGACGACGAGGTAACCGACGACGACGCCGAGCGAGAGGCCGAGGGTCATCGGCGGTCGCCCTCCGCGTCGACGGCTTTCGCGGTTCCGCTGCCGGAGTCCGTCGTCGACCGCTGACCCATCCCTCGCTCCCACGCGCCGCTCCGGACGAACAGCGCGAACAGCGCCGTACACAGCCCCAGCCACGCCACGTGCCACCAGATCCACACCGGCAGCCCCGCGACGACGCGGTCGACGCCCCAGAGGGGCCACGGCACTGCGAACGCTACGAGGGTTGCGAACGTCGGAATCCACGCGAGATCGCTCCGAAAGCGCGTCATATGAGATAGATTTACTTCCGTAGACACTAATCACTATCGGATTAATTCGAAAATAGCTATTGGAGAGAAATTTTCTTCAACGACCGTCGACGGAGGGGTGTGGCGATAGCTATTTTCCGCGAGGGACGAAACATAAGGTGGGCGGCTTCAGCCGCCCGATATCACAATTCACACATCATGAAAGACACAGAAAAATACCTGATACACGCCACCATCGCGGCCGACGGCGTCGTCGAGCGGAGCGACGTCGTCGGGGCGGTGTTCGGGCAGACCGAGGGGCTACTCGGCGAGGAGCTGGACCTCCGGGACCTCCAGGAGTCCTCGCGCGTCGGCCGGATCGATGTCGCGGTCGAGTCCGAGAACGGGCAGTCGTTCGGCGAGGTCACCGTCGCCTCCAGCCTCGACAAGGTCGAGACCGCCATCCTGGCGGCCGCGTTGGAGACGATCGATCGCATCGGTCCCTGTCACGCCTCCGTGGAGGTGACGAGCATCGAGGACGTGCGAGCGGCCAAGCGCCGCGAGGTTGTCGAGCGCGCAAAGGAGCTGGTCGCCGGCGGCTTCGAGGAGACGAGCCTCGCGAGCAGCGACGTGTTAGCGGAGGTCCGTGACGCGGCCCGCGTCGAGGGCATCGTCGACTACGAGGGGCTCCCCGCCGGGCCGCGGGTCGGCGACTCCGATGCCGTCATCGTCGTCGAAGGCCGCGCGGACGTGCTGACGCTGCTCGACTGCGGGATCAAAAACGCCGTCGCGGTCGAGGGGACGAACGTCCCCGAGTCGGTCGCCGACCTGACCGCCGACCGGACCGTCACCGCCTTTCTCGACGGCGACCGCGGGGGAGAGCTCATCCTCCGCGAACTCGCGCAGGTCGGTGAGGTCGACTACGTCGCGTTCGCGCCGCCCGGCGAGTCCGTCGAGGATCTCGGCCGCGACGCCGTCTTCGAGGCGCTCCGCGGGAAGGTCCCGTACGCGAGCCTCACGGACGCCGCCGACCTCCGGGCGGCCGCGAGCGACGAGGAGGTCGCCGACGGCGACGACCCCGGATCGGTCGCCCGCGTCGGCGACGGCGGCGCGGTGCCGGGCGACTCCTCGGCGGACGACTCGGCTGGACCCTCGCCCGAATCGCCGAGCGTCGACGAGACGGACGACCCACCGGGCGACTCCGCGACGAACGAATCGCCGAGCGTCGACGAGACGGACGAACCGGCGGACGGATCGGGTTCGTCCGACGAGGAACCGACCGAGCCCGGCGACGAACCCGCGGAACCGACGGATGCGGGCTCTGAACCCGGCGCTGAAGACGGCGACCCGCCTGCCGCCGGCGCGGCGGTCGACGCCGAGTCCGGCTCGGTGACGGACGAGAGTTTCGACGCAGAGCAGGTCGGCGAACCGGACGCGGAGGCGGCTGACGAATTCGACGTGGAGACGGATGAGGCGGACGCCGAATCGGTCGGAGACGCGGAGGCGGACGAGGCGGACAGACCCGACGGCGTCGACGAGACCGCGGCCGAACTGCGGTCGATCGGGGACCACGTCCGGGAGGTCGTCGACGGGGAGACCGGCCGCGCGCGCTTCCTGAACGAGGAGTTCGACCGTCTCGACGAGGTCGACGCCGCGGACGCGTTTGACGCGCTCGACGCCGCCGACACCGCGCCGCACGCGGTCGTCGTCGACGGGACCGTCGACCAGCGCCTGCTCGACGTGGCGGCCCAACGCGGCGTCGGCGACCTGATCGGCCGCGACCTCGGGGAGTTCGTGAAGCGGCCGGTCGGGACGCGCGTCCTCGCCGCCGCCGATGTCTGGGCCGAGGGCTGAGGCGACTCGCCGCCGGAGGCGCGTTCTCCTCGCGGGTTCAGACGAGTCCGACCGCGCCGAGCAGCGCGAACAGCGCGTCGCCGTACGTCAGCGAGACGACGAGGCCGGCCGCCATCGGGACGACGAACGGCATGCCGGGCGAGACAAGCACGCGGTCCGCGTCGGCGACGACCTCCAGCCCGTCGCGAAGCGTCGCGGCGTCGGTGCCGTACGCGCCGTGGTCGATGTCGTCGAGGAAGCGCTCGGCGGCCCAGGGGTCGGCCGTGGCCGTCTCGTCGTCCGTGACCGTTTCGTCGACCGCGGTTTCCCCGTCCGGGGCCGCGTCGTCGACTGCGCGTCCCTCGTCCGGGGCCGCGTCGTCGACCGCGCGCCCCCCATCGGTCCGCGGGCCGACGTGGGTCCCGCCGTCGGTCGGGTCGAACGTCTCGCCGACCGAGTCGGGGTCGCGGAGCCCGTCCGGGTCGGCCCGCAGGTTCGCCAGCGTGAGGCCGCGCCAGCGGAGGTACATCCGGAGCGCGTCGAGGTCAAGTCCGCCCCGCGTCGACCCGCCCGGCCCCTCGAACAGCCGCCCGTGTCTGTCGGGCAGCGACTCGGTCGCAACCGGGCGCGCGAGGAACATGTTCGACGAGACCTCGCCGCGGACGAGGTTGAGCGCGGCGAGCGCGACCGGATAGGCGAGCCCGATCAACACCGTGTTCGTGAGGACCGTCAGCGAGAACACGCCGAGATCGGTGTCAACGAGCGGGAAGACGACGGTCCCGACCTCGTAGGCCGGGAAGGTCGGGAAGATCACTGCGAGCGCGATCAGCGCCTTGGCGTCGGCCCCGCCGAACGCCCCGAGGTACCAGAAGGCGTAGCCGAGCGGCGCGACGAACAGCAGGCTGACCGCGGCCCGGACGAGGAAGATCCGGCCGTCGAACCCCGCGAACGGCCACAGGGTGACGGCCTCCCAGATCAGGAGGAGCGCGCCGAACAGGTACAGCGGCGGCCACAGTCGGTTCGGGAGGCGTCGGGTCCGGACGTCCCGGAGCGCCGCCCACGCGAACACGGGGACGACGAGCAGTCGGAGGAGGTCCGGCAGCGTCGCGAACATGTCACCACGGGGGACACCGGCCCAATTAGACGTTCGGGTTCGGGTATCGGGATCGATACCGCCGGTCCGGTTCGAGACCACCGATCCGCCGAGGCTTTGTGGGTCGGCTTCCGAAACGGTCGCAATGCGCCGCCGCCTCGGGACGAGCCTGTACGCCGGGCTGGTTTTCACCGTCCTTGGCCTCGTCGCGTGGGCGACCGGCCGGCCGTTCGTCTTCCCGAGCCTCGGGCCGTCCGCGTTCGTCCTCGCGTTCGACCGGCGGAGCGAGCGGGAGCGCGCGTAGGCGACAGCCGCGACCGAGCGCGCGCAGTCCGTCGGCGGGGCTGAGGGAGGGCATCCGTCGACCCGTTTCCGGTCGTGACACATAAGCGGCCGGGAGCGGCCGAGCACGTGCGGTTCCGGGCGAAGGCCGCGGGACGCGGTCGGCTCAGCGCGCCGGCCCGGTGTCGCGGTGGAGGTACAGGTACGCCAGCACCGGAATGATAGTAAAGAGGAGCGTCGAGAGCCCCCAAACGATCGCGTAGCGGCTGCCGCGCGCCCTCGCGTCGCGGTAGATCCACACCGCGACGGCGACGACGACGCCGTAGATCACGAACGTGAGCGGGAGCGACCACGGGAGGGAGACGCCGAAGAGGGTCATGGCTCACCGCCGGTGAGGTCGGCGCACATCACGAAGTCCGGTTCGGCCGCGACCGGGACGCGGTTCGCGCCGGTGTCGCTCACGTGCTCGACCGTCTCGGGAATAAACACGCGGGTGGCGTCGGCCGCGGCCGCCCCGGCGTCGGCGGCGACCGCGTCGTACAGCGCCCCCGCCGCGTCGGCGTCGCGCCACGCGGCCGCGCCGTACGTCGCGGTCCGAACGGTCCCATCGTCGGTCTCGCGTCCCGTCACGCGCGTCCGAACCGCGAAGCCGGCGAACCCGTCCGCGTCGGCGACGCCGAGCAGTCTGTCCTCGGCGGCCGCGGTCGCCAGCCGCTCGCGCGTGAGCGCCGAGCAGGCCCACGACTCGCCGGGGTCGAGCGCCAGCCCGCGTAGGTGGTCGCGGGCGTCGCTGTCGCTCCAGAACGCCCACGCGGCGTCGGGGTCGGCGAGGACGTCGACCCCGGGAAAGTCAGCTCCGTCCGAGCCGGCCGCGTCCGGCTCCGGCTCGGCGAAGCGGAACTCGGTCTCCGGCTCGAAGCCGACCGCCCGCGACTGCCCGAGTCCCATGACGTTCCAGGAGAACACCATGTTGCGGCAGACGGTCGCGCCGCGGTCGCGGCTCCAGTCGAGCGCGGCCGTCGAGAGCGCGGTGCCGACGCCGTGGCCGCGCGCGGCGGGGTCGACGCGGATCCCCTGTCCCCACGCCTCCCACTCGGAGAGCGAGACGGCCTGGATACAGCCGACGACCGCCTCCGGGTTGCCCGCGTCGGCGACACCCGTCCCGTCGCCCTCGACGAGGGTGTCGCCCGCCGCCCGCCCGTCCGGGTCGCCGGCCTCGACGGACTCGGGCGGCAGCGTCGCGACAAAGGTCCCGCGGTCCGGGTCGTCCGACGCGGCCCAGTCCGGGAACGCCCGCGGGACGTAGTCTTCGTGGCGCTCGCCCCACGTGTCCCGCGTGAACGCCGCGACCGCGTCGGCGTCGGCGGGGCGGGCCTCGCGGACGACGACGCCGAACTCCGACTCCGGCCCCGTCATCGCCAAGGGCGCGACTCCTCGGTCAGTTCGCCGGCGAGGTCGCGGCCCATCGCCTCGGCGGGGTCGGCGACGTTCGCGAGCGCCCACATCAGCTTCACCTTCGCGGTGCCGGGGAGGGTGTCGCCGGCCTCGACGCCCCCCGCGTCGAGCAGGTCGCGGCCGGTGTCGTACACGCGGTCGCAGACCCGGCCCGCGAGACACTGGCTCGTCATCGCGACGACGGTGCCGCCTTCGACGAGCGCCTCGATTCGCGGGATGAGGTCGGTGTGGACGTGACCGAGTCCGGTGCCCTCGATCACGACGCCGTCCGTCTCGTCGAGGTACGTCCACGCGGCCGGGTCCATCCCGGGCGTGAACTTGACGAGTTCCACGTCGCCGTCGAGGTCGGGCGCGACGGCGACGTCGTCGCTCTCGTCGTCGCCGGCGGGGCCGGTCCCCGTCTCGCCGCGCGGGAGGGGGTCTCGGTTCCACTCGATCGCGGCGTCGGCCGCGTCGCCCTCGCTTCCCGCCTCCACGGCGGTCTCGTAGTCGATCAGTCCGAGTGGGGCGGCACCGATCGTCTCGAAGGCGTCCCGGCGCGAGGTGTGGCTCTTTCGGACGCGCGTGCCGCGGTGGAGCGCGCAGGCGTCGTCGGAGGGGGACGCGTGCATACACACCAGCGTTTCGGCGTGGTCAGCCTTCGCGGCCTCGACGGCGCACACCGCGTTCATCACGTTGTCGGAGGAGGGGCGGTCCGCGGAGCGCTGGCTCCCGGTGAACACGACGGGAACGGGGGAATCGAGCATAAACGAGAGCGCGGACGCGGAGTACTGCATCGTGTCCGTACCGTGCATCACGACGACGCCGTCGGCACCCGCCTCGATCTCCTCGCGGACGGCCTCGGCCAGCTCGCGCCAGATGGACGGCTCCATGTTCTCCGAGAGGATGTTCGCAACGACCCGGCCGCGGTAGTTCGCGCGTCCGGCGAGTTCCGGGACGGCCCGAAGGACATCCTCGGCGTCGAACTGCGCCGTGACGGCTCCGGTCCGGTAGTCGACGGTGGAGGCGATGGTCCCGCCGGTCGAGATGAGCGAGACCGTGGGCAGGTCGTCGTCGAAGGTGATCTCCGAGGTGGCGTCGTCTTCGTCCGTCTCGGCCGCGGGGTCGACCTCGCGGACAGCGGACTCCAGCACCTCGACGTTGGCCGCGTCGCGGTCGATCCCGACGTTGTAGCCGCCGTCGAGCTTGACGACGAGGTGGTCCCGCGTCGTGGAGGGGAGCAGTACGCCCTCGTTGGTGACGCCCCCGCGCTCGACGCGGACGCGATCTCCCGGTTGCATACGACCGGATTCTGCCGGGGCGGACTTGAATCCAACCGTTCGCGGCGCGCGCCGGTCGGTTCACGGCATTCCGACTCGGAACCGTGTGAACACGGTTCGGCGGTCGGAGCCGCTCGGCGGAGATGACGGAACGAAGGAAAGAGAGACGGCGGGACCGGCGGAGCCGACGGCTACCGGTCGGCTGCGGGGGTCGCGAGCGGACGCGTTAGTGTTCGACGTACTCGGCTTCCCAGTCGGTGCGCGCCTCGATCTCGCGGCGACCGCGACGCGTCAGCGTGTAGTAGTTGGTGCGGCGGTCGCGCTGGCCCTTCTCGACGAGCCCCTTCTCGACGAGCGTGTCGAGGTTCGGGTAGAGGCGGCCGTGGTGGATCTCCTTTTCGTAGTACTCTTCGAGCTCCTCTTTGATAGCCAGTCCGTGCGGCTCGTCGAGCCCCGCGATCACGTAGAGCAGGTCGCGCTGAAAACCTGTGAGGTCGTACATACAACTACTAATACATACCTGTCGAGAATACATAAATATACCGTTACATTAGTCTTCGTACGACCGGCCGATCCCGCTTACCGCCTCTTAACAGACACGCTCGTCGTGTCAACTCCACAATCGTCGCCGATGGCGGGCGGTGGATCCGCGGCCGTACGTCGTTTTCTGGGTCTGATACGTGCTGCGAACCGACGACGACGACCGCACACGAACAAACCGGTCAGAAAGTGTGGGAAACCGACCGCGCTGAGCGTCGCGACTCGTCGGAGCGAGCGGGAACGGGACGAACCCGGCGCTGTCGGGTCGAACTATCGGAAGAAGGCACGCCCGACGCGGAAAAAAGCCGCGTCGGGCCTGCCGGTTGGTCCCCGCTGACGCTTCGGCCCTCCAGACGAAGCGTCACCCGAGCTTACACTGTAGAGCATCATAAACGTGTCGTACATCGCTCACATGTGTTCTTCTTCCAACACCCAGCCGAGCGTGCGCTTGTAGTGGGTGAACAGCTCCTCAACGCCGCGGTGGTTCATCTCCTCGTCGTCCAGCTGTTCGCGGAGGAACTCGTACTGCTCTCGGATCTCCTCTTCGGAGCGCATGCCATGGCGTATGGGTCGTGGTCCGATAGTGTTGTGGCCGATACCGGAACAATCGGGGAAGCGATTCCACGGCCGACGCGAACACCACCGAAGCCCCAGCCGCTCGGCTATACGTAACTCCTTATAAATCACCGATCAGCACAAACACTCCCGAAGCCCCAGCCGCTCGGCTATACGTAACTGCTTATAAATTACCGATCGGCACAAACGCTCCCGAAGCCCCAGCCACTCGGTTGTGCGTAACTGCTTATAAATCACCGATCGGCACAAACGCTCCCGAAGCCCCAGCCGCGAGGCGCGACGCGCCACGGGCAGCCGGCGGCTCCACCGCCGGCGACTGCCCGTTCCTCTTCACTCAGATGTTCAAGATGGTCTTTCGACGGTCCAGGCATAGTTTGTACTCACACCCCAACATTACAAATTTTTCGGCTATCACTATCGCCGCCGGCTATCAAAGAGACCTCCGGTCTCTCCCTACTCGCGGCCGCCGGTGGCGGCCGCTCGCAGGCGCGCGCCACCGCATCGGTTGCTTCGTGCGAATCGTCGTCGTTCACTCGTCGCGGCCGATCACGAACGACAACGTTGATACGTCGACCGCGGGTAAGGATGGAGAGATGGACGACCGGACCCGCGAGTACCTCCGGGGTCGCTTCGGCGACTACTACCGGTCGGTCTCGCTGTCGCTCCCGCCCGACGCGAACCTCCGCGAGTGGGGCCACATCCCGTGGACGCCGGGATCCGGGACGACGATGGTCCGCCACCAGTCGCTGTACGACCTCGGCGACGTCGACACGTTCTTCGCGGACACGGCCCCGCGACACGCCTACTTCTCGGCCGCGCGCTACGACGACCCCGGGGCGGCGACGATGGGCCAGAAGGGGTGGCGGAACGCCGACCTCGTCTTCGATCTGGACGCCGACCACCTCCCCGGCGTCGACCCCGAGACCACCTCGTACCCGGAGATGCTCGCGGCGTGTAAGGACGCGCTCATGCGCCTGCTCGATTTTATCGACGACGACTTTGCGTTCAAGGACGTGACCGTCGTCTTCTCCGGCGGACGAGGGTATCACGTCCACGTCCGCGACGGGAGCGTCCGGGGGGTAGACAGCGACGCCCGCCGGGAGATTGTCGACTACGTGCGCGCCATCGACCTCGACACCGACGCCGTAATCTACACCGTCTCGGAGCGCGGCACGACGAAGCGCGTCCTCCGCACCGAGGGCGGGTGGGGCGCGCGCGTCCACGAGGCCCTGGTCGAGTACGCCGACGACCTCCGCGAGAAGGACGACGAGGCCGCCCGCGAGCAGCTGATGGAACTCGACGGCATCGGCGAGGGGCGCGCGGAGACGATCCTCGGCGCGTTCGACCGCAACCCGGCCGCGGTCCGCGAGGGCAACGTCGAGGCGGGCGGCCCGGGCGTCAGGCGGCTGGTCGCCGCGCTCGCGGCGCGCGTCGCCGCGGAGGACGCCGCGCCGATCGACGAGCC
>PXST01000025.1:27611-49786 GCA_003023405.1 Halobacteriales archaeon SW_8_68_21 | reverse complement strand
TCGAGCCGCTTCGGGACGCGGTCCCGGAGCGGTTCGTCGGCCGCGAGATCCGGATCGAGACCGACGCGGATCGGACGGTAGAATTAAACGGCGAGCGCGTTAGAGTTGAATCCGGTAGAGACACCGTGCCCGAGTACGCGGGGGTCTTCCTGATGGCCCGCGGCGAGGCGCGGAAAGCCCCCGAACGATGACGGACGACAGATGAACCTCGACGAACTCCGGTCCGCGCAGGCGAAGGAGCGCCGGAAGGACAGCCTTCAGCACCTGCGGGACTCGTTTTACGACGACGTGGGCGCGTACGTCGCGGACCTGCGCGCCGCGCGCGACCGCCGCGCGGAACAGGTCGAGAACCCCTTTGCGGACGACGACGTCCGGCGGCTCTCCGACGAGGTTGAGACCGCCGAGGAGGTCGCCGAGGCCCTCTACGAGCGCCGGGTCGGCAAAGTCGTCAAGCTCGCCTCCTTCGCCGCGGCGGACATGTCGGTCGACGAGGAGGGAATGACGACCGAGGAGCGCCGGCTGTTCGAGGACCTCGTCGAGCGCATCACCGCGAACAAATCGCAGGTCCTCGACGTTCTCGCCGGCGAATCGCCGGCCACCGCCGATGCGGCGACGGCCGGCGAGCCACCGGTGAGTGAGGGATCGCCGGTCGCCGAAGAGCCGACCGGGACGGCTCGAACGCCCGAGACCGACGGGGTCTCGCCGACCGCCGGCGCGGAGCCGGCCGGGGCGGAACCGGCCGACCCGGAGCGATCCGACTCGCCGTCCACCGAGGCGGGCGCGATGGGCGGTGACGATGCGGACCCGACCGCCGGCGGATCCCCAGGGCCGGCCGAGCGCGACGCGGCCCCCTCCGCCGAGTCCGCTGACGACGGCGACGGGACGACGCCGGTCCCGCCGGACCCGGCTCCCCCGGAAGCCGTCGGGGTCGGCGACGAAGCCGACGAGACCGGCGGCAGGGAGGGCCTCACGGACGCGGACCTCGCCGGCGACGCGGACGGCGAGCCGAGTCCCGGAGCGACGACGGACGGCGGTGCGGTTCCCGAGCCGCGGGCGAGCGGCGAGCCGGCCGCCGAGGGCGGCCCGGCGGCGTCGACCGACCGGGCGACCGTCCGGATCACCCGCGACATCGGGGCCATCTTCGGCGTCGACGAGCGGGAGTACGAGCTCGCGAGCGAGGACGTGGTCTCGCTCCCGGTCGAGAACGCCGACCCGCTCGTTCGGCGCGACGCCGCCGAGCGGATCGACTGACCGACGGACACTAACCCCGCGGACGGCTACGGACCGTCGATGGAGTTGGAGTTCCTCGGCGGTGCCCGCGAGGTCGGCCGAAGCGCCCTCCTCGTCGATGACGCCCTCCTGATCGACTACGGGCTTCTGGCGGGCGAGCCGCCGCGGTACCCGGTGCGGGACCCCGAGCCGGAGGCGGTCGTCGTCTCGCACGGTCACCTCGACCACGTCGGTGCCGTCCCGGCGCTGCTGAAGGGCGACCGCCGGCCGCCGGTCCACTGGACCCCGCCGACCGGGGAACTCGCACGGACACTCGCGGAGGACACGCTGAAGCTCCACGGGAACAGTCCGCTGTGCCCGTTCTCGACCGAACACGTCGCGCGGCTGGGCGAGGCGGAGCGCCGTCACGGCTACGGCGACCCCTTCCCGGTCGCGGGCGGCGTCGACGGCGGCGGCTACGAGGTGACGCTGTTCTCCGCGGGTCACATCCCCGGATCGGCGCACGTCCTCGTCGACGACGGGGAGACGCGGCTGCTGTACACCGGCGACTTTCACACCGACGACCAGCGGCTGGTCGCCGGGACGACCGCGCGCCCCGACGCCGACATCGTCGTCTGTGAATCCACCTACGCCGACGTGATCCACGAGGAGCGCGCCGCGGTGGAGTCGTCGTGGGCCGACCGCGTCGAGCGGACGACGTGGGAGGGCGGGACCGTCGTCGCGCCCGCGTTCGGCATCGGCCGAACACAGGAGCTACTCCTCGTCGCGGCCGCGAACGGACTCAGGCCGTACGTCGACGGGATGGGCGTCGGCGTGACGAAGATGCTCCGGCAGTACCCCTCGTTCCTGCGCGACGCGGAGGCGTTCCGTGAGGCGACGGGACGAGCGCGATTCGTCACGGGACGCGACGGCCAACGGAAGCGGATCGCGGCCGAGAACGCGCTCGTCGTCACCACGAGCGGGATGCTCGCGGGCGGCCCGGTCCAGACGTACCTCCCAGAGATCCGCGCGAACCCGACGAACCTAGTGACGCTGACTGGGTATCAGGTGGCGGGGACGCCGGGGCGCGAGCTACAGGAGCGCGGCCAGTTGGAGCTGAACGGGCGGGTTCGGCCGGTGAGCGCGCGGGGCGAGTCGTACGACTTCTCCGCGCACGCCGACCGCGAGGGACTGGAGTCGTTCCTCGACGCCTACCGCGACGCGCGGGTGCTGGTGAACCACGGCGACCGCTGTGTAGCGTTCGCCGAGGACCTCCGCGCGGACGGGGTCGACGCGAGCGCGCCGGAGATCGGGGAGCGGGTGGACTTTTAAGCGCTCGTGTCGGCTCGGAGCGACCCGAACGTTCCCGGTCGCGCGCCGACGCGTCGGTCGGCCGACTGCCGCCCGCCGTCGGGCCAGGTATCACGGGGGAGGAATGACGCGGTCCGACGATTTCGAGTATGCGACGTTTGTACACTACCGACCCGGAAGTGTATATAAAAGCGCGAGCCCGCCGAGTCGGACGACGCGGGCGTACACCCCGGCTCACTCCCGCGGATCGGTGCCGGTTATCGTTCCGTCGCCCTCGACGTTGCCGCGCGCGGACACGTCGCCATTGACCGTGCCGTCGACCACTACGTTGCCGTCGGTGTCGATATCGCCGTCGAGCGTGGCTCCTTCGTTGATCGTCAGCGTGCTGCTGCTTCCGGTCGTGACGACATCTCCGACCTCGACGGGGTCGCCGCCTTTGATACTTACGTCGCCCGCGGCAGCGATTCTGTCCTTAATAAAGGCGTCCGTGATATCGACATCTTTTCCGGCCAGCAGACTGCCGAAAACGTCGACGCCGCTCGCGGTCCCGCCGATATCGCTATCGGAAAGATCGTCAGCCGGGACGATGCTGGCAACGTCTGAAAAGACCTCGCCGCCGCCGGCGATCACCGATTCGCCGACGCTGGTGTTTGTAAATGTGCCGATGTCGCCGTCGACGTTGAGGATGCCGCAGACGGTCGAGTCCGTGATGTCGAGGCCGCCGCCACAGCGGATGTTACCGCCGATGTTAACATCGTCGACGGTACCGCCGATGTCGCCGCCGTCACCCGTGACCACGCTCCCGCCGACGTCGGTCGATTGTAACGTGCCGATGTTGCCGCCGGCCGTCAGTTTCCCGGCCACGACGGAGTCCGTGATGTCGAGGTCGTTCCCCGCGACGAGATCACCGTCGATACGTACGTTCGTTGCCGTCCCCCCGATATCATCGCCGGACCCGGACGACACCGGACCCCCGATCGTCGAGTTCTCCAACGTGCCGACGTTTCCGCTGGCGTCGACTTCGCCGCTGATCGTCGCGCTGCTGATCTCGACGTCGCCGCCGGTGACATCGCCGTCGACGTCATCGTCGCTCACGGTGACGTCGTCGTCACCCTCGTCGATGTCGCCGATGGCGTCGTCGGCGACATCGACGGTCACGCTCGGGGTGACGGGACACCCGGTCGGAACGGTGTTCGAAACCCCTTGAATCTCGATCACTCGCCCCGGGTCATCGGTCCTAATAAATAGGTCACCGGACTCGCTTTCTGCGACGACGGTGAAAAACAGATCACGGTACCCGGAGTCAGTGAAATTATCGAACGTCAGTGTGATCGTGACCGCCGATCCAACTCCAAACCGCTCAGACGAGCCCAGAGTGACTTCCTCGGCGCTATCATCGACAGAAAAGCCGGACGAATCCACCGAGATATCGGTGATATCTCCGAGAAGATCGCTCGAATCGAAGGTGGCTTCGAGCAGACCGAGGACCGACCCCGTCCGATTCTGAATCGTCACCTCGACGCTCCCCGTAGCTCCGACATCGCGGCGATCGGGGTAGAGAAGGGTCAGATACGCGTCTTCATCGCCAACAACAGCGACAGAAGCCTGTCGTTCGGCGACCACGCTAGAAAACGCTCCTGACCCGCGCATGGCCCCAGCGGTTAGTGACCCCGCCCCAAACAGTCCGATGAAATGACGACGCTTCATCGGCTTCTCCCTCCCGTAGCGAGCGGTGACCCCATCTGAAATCTCAGTCTCGCGTAACGTAACGATTTGTTGACCCACGATCGATTTAAAAACTGAACTGAACGTGTCTTGGCATCCATTTCGATCAACTGTGAACCCGCGTGACAAATACTCTTGCTTCCCGACGACCCCAATCCGACTGGCCTCGACGGCAACGGAGCTATCCGGCAGACGGCACGAGCGGTATCGCCCATAGCGTCACGGCTACGCCTGCGACCGACCGGTGTCGGTACACAGCCCGGCAAATGAAACCCCATCTTGACCACCAGCACAGCCATGAGGCTCAGGACCCGCGGCGCACTCACGCGAGCGGGCGGCGTTCGGGTGTCAGTCATTCAGCTCACTCGATCTCGTGTACTTCGGGCGGTTTCTCTGTGTTACCGAGGCGGGCCCGCCGACCGACGGCGTAGTGGACCATCGCCGACACGCCGAACGTGGTGGCGATGAAGACGCCGATATCGAGCGCCGAGAACACCGCGAACCCCGGCGTTCCGGTCGCGACGGCGGACAGCAGCGCGGCGGCGACGCCCGTGAGCCCCAAGTAGTAGAGGCTCCACGGGATCTCCCTGCTCCCGAGCACTTCGACGTAGATTTCGAGATTACGTAGCTCGGGCGTCGGCTCGACGAGGTTCGTCTCTTCGTCGAGGTCGACGATGTCCTTTTCCTCCAGTTTCGGTAGGTGTGTGCGCTGGAGGGTGCTGTACACGTTCCGACGGTCCTCGTAGGTCACTTCCTCCGGGTCGACATCAAGCTCCCACGCGGTCACGTGCGTCGAGAGCTCGGAGACATCGAGTGGCTCCTTCGTGCGCTTGAGCGCGTGGATGACGTACCGTCGTCGGCGGTTCGAGAGGACGGTGAATATCTCGTCTTCAGTCAGTTTCCCCCCGGTACTCGATCCGTCCGTCGTGACGCCAGCGGATAGCATATGTTGAGGCCCCCCCCTGCCAGCGATCGACTCGCTTCTTAGGTCGATACCGGCATGTTTCGCTTGTTGTATCTACGATGACATGGCATAAATCAGTTTGATACTTAACCTGTTAGTATAATTTGAATGATAGTATATGGCCGATCTCATTGGCGACGAGTGAAGATGTACTCGCGTATAGGCAGTGGATACTCCGCGTTTAAGCGGTGCTTAACCGAACACGGATCACACGCTGAGAAGCAGTTTTCGGAACTGAACCCTTCAGGAGGGGATCGATGGCGGCGACGAGACACACTCGTGACACGACGAGGTGACCTCGGAGATCCGTCGAGGAGACCCCGCGAACGTGTCGAGGATCTCATAACGAAGTACCACCCTCACTATGGCCTATCCGAGCACTCCCGGCCCGGATGTCCGGGTTGTGTGGGTGCGTGAACACAGGTGAGATACGATATGGACCGACGCAAATTCGTGATCGGAATGGGATCGCTCGCTGCCGGCGGGGCAGCCGCAATGGGGACGGGGGCGTTTACGAGTGTCACAGCTGATCGTGGCATTAGCGTGTCCGTCTCAGGTGACAATGGTGCATTGCTCGGACTGGGACCGGCTCCAGGTAGCAGCAATCACCCGAACGCTGAGTACCTGTCCGAAGACGGGAGCGGTCCGGGCGGCGAGATCGCAGTTGATGTCGAGAACGTCAACACGGACTCAGAAACGCGGATCGACAGTCTCTTCCAGATTACAAACAATGGCACGCAGGATATCTGGGTCTGGTTCACCCTCACTGGGAACGGATTTAAGACCCAGGTGTACTTCTACCCCGACGACAACCGGCAAGAGTCGCTAACGACGTACGGGAGTAACGGTGGTGCACTTGGTTCTCAGGGTGCGAGTCAGGTCGCCCAAAAGATTCTGGTGGGCGAGAGCCTCACTGTCGGGATGTTCATCATGCCGAAAGATGGTTCAGATGGGACGAAGTTCGGTAATGGCGATCTTCGCATCCACGCTGATACGGACAGCAGCAACGCCCCGAACCCTGAGGGTGTCGGCGGCTCATAAAGGCTCATGAGACGACGAGCCTTCCTTGGTGGTGTAGGGGTGTTCACCGCTCTCGGTGGAACGGCCACCGGTACGGGTGCGTTCACCGCTACGACAGCCGATCGGAGGCTCTCAGTCACTGTGGTGCCAGACTCTGAAGCGCTCCTGACACTAATTGAGAATGGGGACGGTGGTCGATCGTCTGTTGATAGTAACGGGGAGGTCAAATTTCACTTCCCTGGGACTGACGAGAACTCATATACGACCGGCAATCCACAGGGTCTCGGAACGGACAGTGTCTACGAGTTCGATGGTGATGCGGACACAGATTCAGGCGGACTGTTCGCCATTCGAAATAAGGGAACACAGCCTGTGAACGTGTATCTTGAGAACGGCAGCGATGGTTCTGGAAAGCCGACAATTGAGATGTACGATGTGACAGATCCAGCTGCGACTTCACTCGACGGATCAAACGTGGTGACACTCTCCGTTGGTGATTCCGTCGACATTGGTCTACAAATTGACACACATGGTGTTCCCTTAGGGGATTATGACATGACGGTCTCGATCAACGCAGTAGCCACATAGCCAAGATCAAAAAGTGGAACGTTACTCTGTTTCCCTATCCCCTTTTTATCTGATTCAAATGGACTATTTGCCCGCATTTAAGTAGCCCATCTGAATAGTATTTAATCCCAACCGAATAGAGTGTTACATAAATCGACTTCGCAGATATTCTCCAAAGCTGTGTCAACAGAACTAAATGCTGAAATCCGTCACTAACCACTCCTTGATGCGCCTCGTGCGCTCTATACTTTTGATAGTGTACTTATATAACGATGGTACGCATAACGCGAACGTGGGGCTCGGCGACAATCCTCTTCCTCGTCGGAGCAGTCGCGATCCTCGCCCTCGTCGTCTTCAGCGGCGCGGTCTTCCTCGACGGTCCCACCGATCCCCTCACCGATTAGGTCGCCCTCCAGTTCGGCGACAACCCCTACACCTACCTCAACGACGACGGCGAACTCGTGATCGACATCACCGAGGACAACCCAAGTCTCGACGCCGCCGGGATCAATCTGGACGCGTTCGTCACCGAGAATAAATAGGATTCCGCGGTCACCACAGCAAGAACAGAATCCAAAACTGTCGTCCGCCTACTCCCCGCCGTCGGTGTACGCTCGGTCGTCCAACACGCGCTCGGCGCGGCGGTTCGCCGCTCGCGGACTGGGCCGTTCGCCGTCGGCGACGGTCGCAGAGAGCTGGCAGGCCAGCTCGTACACGGCGCTCCCGTCCGCGCGGTCGGCCACGCGCTCGAAGGTGGGCCGGTAGCTCGCGGCAGCGCGCTGGCCGACGTCGTCGAGCGAGGCGTCGATGGCGTATTCCAGCTGACGGACCGCTTCTTCGGGTTCCATACACACTTATCCGATCGCGACGTACTTAACTGTACTCCGATTCGGAACTGAGTTAATTTCGACCGGACGGATCGACGTTTATAGGCGTCCGGGGGGCCGATCGGGGCCATGACCGACACAGACGGACGCAGCGACCGTCTCGACGATTGCGTCGCCGCCGACGAGGTCCCCGCGCCCGCCGACCGCGCCGACGACATCGACGAGCGCGCCGCCGTCGCGGAGGAAGCGGCCCGGGCGGGCGGGGCGCTCGCGAACGAACACTTCCGGAGCGACATCGACGTGGAGACGAAAGGCGAAGACGACGTGGTCACCGAGGCGGACCGCGCGGCCCAGCGGGTCGTCATCGAGACGATCCGTGGGACGTTCCCGGACGACGCGATCGTCGGCGAGGAGGAAGACGAGCGCAAGACCGTCCCCGACGAGGGCGCGGCGTGGGTGATAGACCCCATCGACGGCACGCACAACTACGTCCGCGACATTCCGGTGTGGGCCACCGCGGTCGCGGCCGTCGTCGACGGCGAGCCGGTCGCGGCCGCGATCGCCGCGCCCGCGCTCGACGACGTTTACACCGCGAGGCCCGCCGGCGCGTTCCGCAACGGCGACCCGATCGCCGTCAGCGACGTGAGCGACCCCCGTCGGGCCGTCGTCGACCCCACGATCTGGTGGGAACACGACGCCAGAGACGAGTACGCCCGCGCGTGCGAGGCGATCGTCTCGCGCTTCTCGGACATGCGCCGGCTGGGCGCGGCACAGGTCGTGTTGCCAACGGTCGCCGCGGGCGGGTTCGAGGGGACGATCACGAACCTGCGGGCGAACCCCTGGGACACCGTCGCGGGCGTGTTCGTCATCCGGCAGGCCGGCGGCCGCGTGACGGACCTGGACGGCGACCGGTGGCGGCACGATTCGACCGGGCTGGTGGCCTCGAACGGCGACCTCCACGAGGACGTACTCGCTGCCGCCCGAGCTATCGAGGACCCGGACTGAGAACGGCTATTTAGGTAAAATATCGACGGCGCGTGCCTCCGAGGGCCCACTAGGCGCGAGGAGCACGCGCGAGGGAGTCAGTCGATCTCCGCTTCGCTCCGACCGACTGACGGGGCTGGGGAGGCGTGAGGCTGTGCGGTGCGGGGGACGAGGAGCGCAGCGAGCGTGCGCCCGCCTCCCGGCTGGGGCTTCGGTGGTCGTGTTCGCTGTGGCAACTGCGTCGCAGCGAGCGGCTGGGGCTTCGGCAGCGGTCTCCGTTACACCGAGTACAACGACGTACAGCCGAGGGTTGAAATTCGGGGCCGCCAAATCGAGGCGCATGTACGCGGTCGTCGGCTGTAACGAGTGTGCCAACATGTGGCTGGTGACGGATCCGAAGGCGAGCGAGACGGCGAAGTGTTCGCGGTGCGGGAAGACACATCAGACCGCCAAGCTGAAGCACTTTTTCGAGTCCGAGGACCGCGCGGCCGCACGGGAGGCGCGGTCCGCGCTGCTCGCGAAAAAGCGGGGCGACAGCGCCGCATTCGCCGAGATCGACCACGTCTCGGAGCTCGAAGCCGCCGTCGAAGACGCCGGTATCGACGACCGCGAGTACCTCGAATCGGCCGGCATCGACGCCGACGCGGTCGACGAGGCGGCGTCCCGAGCGGAGGGCGAGGGAGGCGGCTCGCGGAGCCGCACCGAGGTCGTCCGCGACGCGGTTGAGGCGGTCGACGACCCCACCGAGGCGGCAGTGGCCGAGCGGGCCGCGACCGACGGCGTGCCCGCCGAGGCGGCCCGCGAGATCCTGACCCGTCTCGCGCGCCGCGGCGAGGTGACCGAGTCGAACGGGCGGTATCGCGTCCTCTGAGTCCGGTTCCGTCTCGTTCGGGAGCCGTCTGGACAAAGCACTTATATTTCGATCGTGACGGGTCGGACATGGACACCCGCACGGCCCTCCTGGCGGCCGCGGCCGCGCTCCTCGTCGCGGGCGCGGTCGGCACGGTCGCCGCGCCCGACGCCCTCACGGACCCGCGCGAGACGAACGAGCCGCCCGGCCGGATCGACATCGTCGGCGCGACCGTCGCGCCCGGCGAGGTCCGCGGCGAGACCGCGGCACTCCGACTCGGAACCGACCTCCGTCACCGCGGGTCGACGGTCGAGAACGTCACCGTCCGCCACCGAGCGATCGGGAGCGAGTCCGGCCTCCTCGTCGACGAGACGACGGTCGACATCGGCGACATCGACTTCGAGGGCGAACGAATCGTCAACGGCACGATCACGGTCGAGCGCGAGGGGGGCTACCGGATCGAGACGGTGGTCTTCGCGGACGGCGAACGGACACGCGGGTCGGGTTCACCGAGGGCTCCGTTTGGCCGACCGTCGCGGTGAGCGTCGCCGACGCTGGCGACGAGACGGCGACGCTGTCGGTCTCCGTCTCGACGACGAACCGCGGCGACGAGACCTCCGAAGACGTCGACCTCCGCTTGTACCTCCGGCAGGCGGAGTCGAACGTGATCGCCGCGGAGACGACGGAGACGGTCGGGACGGTCCGCCCCGGCCGGACCGACACCGTCACCGCCACCGTCGAGGTGCCAGACGGGTACAACTACTACGTCGACGCCGCGCTGTTCGACGACGACGTGCTCGTCGACGAGACGCAGGGCGTCGCGAACCTGAACCCGCAGGAGACGATCAGCGCAAACGAGACGGTCCGCGACGTGGCGTTCTCCGTCGAGGACTTCGAGCGCGGGGGAGACGGTGCCGCGGGCGACGACGCCGCCCGCGCGCCGGACCGGGACGCCAGCGACGACTCAACGCCCGGCTTCGGGCCGACCGTCGCGCTGGTCGCGCTCGTCGTCGCGGCGCTGACGGCGCGGAGGCGACGATGACCGACGGGGAGCACGGCCGCGACGCGGCCGACGAGGACACTCGCGACGGCAACGATGACCCCGTCCGTCCCGCAAACGACAACTCCCCCGGCCGCGCGAGCGACGATCCCACGACCGACCCGACACACGATACACGGCCCATGACTGACGACACCGACCGCACGACGACCGCTACAGACCGCACCGAGCCGGACCACGACGCCGAGTCGGACGACTCGGCGACCGACCGCCTCTCGACCGACGACCTCCGCGGACTGCTCGATCGCGTCGGACTCGCGGCGCTGTCGCTGCTCGCGGTGGTCGCCGGCTGGGGGTTCTACAGCCAGTCGGGGAGCGCGATCCGGATCTGGTTCGACTCGGCGTACCAGTCCGTCGCGCTGGCGGTGTTCAACCTCGCGGTCCTGCTCGTCGCGCTCGCGGGCGTGACCCACCAGCTCCGCCGGATACGCGCGGACGACCGCGGCGAGTCCGCCGAGTGAGACCTGACGGCAGGCCTACTCGTCGGGGATCTGGTCGGTGCTCGCCGGGATCTGCTCGACCTGCCCCGCGAGCGTCGCGGCGTCGCCGGCGACCGTCGAGGGCTCGACGCCGGCCTCGGCCGCGACAAGCCTGACGTGTGCGGCGAGCAGCGCGAGCGCCCGGAGTCCGGCCCCGTCGGGGTCGTCGTCGGTGCGCTGGGCGAAGGTGGTGTCGACCTCGCCGTCGCGGACGACGCCGACGTGGACCGCGTCGATGTCGTCGCCGTCGAGGAGGCCGCGGGCGCGGTCGAGCTCCGTTTCGAAGTCGTCGCCCGCCGAGGCGTCGGCGTCCGCGGAGGTGTCGTCGCTCATACCGTCTCTCGGACGAGCGGCGTAAAAAGCGCGGCGACGGTCATCGCGGGACGGACGACGAGAGGAGAACCCGGAAAAAGGAACCCGAAGGGGAGGAGACCGGAGGCGGGCGGTCACAGCGTTACTTGTCGGGACGGGGCCGCGCGATGAACAGCGCTTCCTCGATGACCAACGGGTCGTACACCGACTGGTGACAGACGCAGTACGTCCCGTCCGAGGCGTCGTAGCGGGCGGACTCGTCTAACACCTTGTAGCCGGGAATACAACAGAAGTGGGTACAGACGTTGAGGTACGCCATGAACCCCTGATCGGTCGACGCCTGAAGCCACGCGTCGTTCTGAGCCGCCTCCTCGATCTCCGGAGAGCGGATGACGACCGCATTGAGGTTGGTGTCGGCGTCCTCGGAACGCCACCGCACCGACGCCGGTTTGCCGACGCCGTCGCTGCCGATCCCGTTACCCCATTCGGTGTAGTCCTCGAAGTCGTCGATGTGGATTTGGTCGCCGCCCGAGTACGTCTCCGCCTGCCAGTCGTACGGCGGGCCACTCGCGGCGCGGAACAGGTTGTCCGACTCAAAGTTCGGCTGGACGTTCTCCTGCGACTCGACACCACAGTACTGGAACCACGCGCCGGAGTAGGTGACGCCGCTGTCGCCGAGCTCCTGTTGGGCGACCTCGATCTCCTGTCCCTCCTGCGTGACGGTCGTCGTCTCTGGCCAGATGCCCTCGATGTATCCGTCATCGGTGACGCGAACCGGGATCTGCGGGAGACCGCGGGGCGCGGGACCGCCGGTGTGGGCGATCGTCTTCGCGATCGTCGACCCGCCGCCGACGCCGCCGGCGGTCGTCAGGGTGTTCACGGTCGCCGACCCCATCGCACCGACCCCGGCGAGGGCCGCACCGCCGACGACGCCCTTCACGAAGCGTCGCCGCCCGGACTCTGACGGATACTTGTCGGACGCACTCATATACGCTTTTGCGGTTGGATCGGTAAAAAGGGTGACGAACCCTCCACCGCGCCGGAAACCGTCGCGTTGCGACCGCCCGTTGTGGGGATCGGGAATCCGGACCGTCCACCCGCGGCGGCCACACAGAAACGATCGTGAAAGTGTTTACTCGGAACTGAGGCAAACGTTCGTTCGGACCGCGGTTTTTAACCGACTTCGACGGCAGTATCCGTGGTATGGAACCACACAATCGGGACGTACGGACGGACGTTCGGGACCTCGGGGCGCTGGTAGGAGACGTCCTCGCGGCGCAGGCGTCGACGGAGGCGTACGAGACGGTCGAGACGCTTCGAAACGCGGCCATCGCGTACCGGCGGGGCGACGCCGAGGACCGAGCGGCCCTCCACGAGGCGGTCGACGGCCTCTCGACGGCCCGCGAGGAGGTCGTCGCCCGCGCGTTCACGACGTACTTCGAGCTCATCAACTTGGCCGAGGAGCGCGAGCGGGTCCGTGCGGTGCGGAACGCCGACGACGACGCCCTCCACGACTCCTTCGACGCGACGATCGCCGAGTTCGCCGAGGCGGGCGTCGACGCGACGGAGTTGGAGGAGCTGCTCGCGGACGTGCTCATCGAGCCGACGTTCACCGCCCACCCGACGGAGGCCCGGCGCTCGACGGTGAAGTCCAAGCTCCGCTCCATTGCGAACCATCTGGAGGAGCTCGACGAACGCAACCTCACCGGCCGGGAGCGGCGCGCCGTCTGGCGCGACATCACCGCCGAGGTGACCAGCCTGTGGGGTACCCGGCAGGTCCGCCAGCGAGCGCCCGAGCCGCAAGACGAGGCGCGGAACGTTCAGTGGTACCTCGAAAACACGCTGTTCGACGTCGTCGGCGACGCCTACGAGGAGTTCGAGGAGACCATCTCGAAGGAGTACGACGGGGTCGACTGCCCGAAGCTCTTCGAGTTCCGCTCGTGGGCCGGCTCCGACCGCGACGGGAACCCGTTTGTCACTCCGGAGGTGACCGACGAGACGCTGGAACGCCAGCGGTCGGTCGCCGTCGAGAAGTACCGCGACCGCTGTAAGCGCCTCTCCGCCGTGCTGAGTCAGGACGGCGACCGGTACGCCGCCGGCGACGCGCTGGCGAGGTCGCTCGCGGCCGACGCCGACCGGTTCCCGACCGTCGTCGAGGAGGCCCGCGAGCGCTACCCCGACGAGCCGTACCGCCAGAAGCTCCGGCTGATGCGCGAGCGGCTCGACCGCGTGAACGATGTCCGGCCCGGCGAGTACCCCGACGGCGACGCCTTCCTCGACGACCTCGACGTCATCGCCGAGTCGCTGCGCGAGGACGGTCAGGAGTCGGTCCTCGAATCGTTCGTCGAGCCGTTCCGCCGGCAGGTCGACACGTTCGGGCTCACGCTGGCGTCGCTCGATCTTCGGGACCACCGCGAGAACCACACCGAGGCCGTCGCCGAGGCGGTCGGCGTCGAGGGCGTCGACTACCGCGAGATGGACGAGTCCGAGCGACAGGAGTTCCTCACAGAATCGATCCGTCAGGAGGACCCCGTCGTCGACCTCGACGACTCGGGCGACATCTCGGAGACGACCGAGCGCGTCCTCCGGCGGTTCGAATCGTTCGCGGACTGGCAAGAGGAGTACGGCCCGCAGGCGATAGACACCTACTGTATCTCGATGACCGAGGAGCCGAGCCACGTCCTCGAAGTGCTCTTTTTGGCCGACCAGGTCGGCGTCGTCTCCCTGCCCGACCACTGCGCGGTCGATGTCGTCCCGCTGCTTGAGACCGAGTCGGCGCTCAACGGGGCCGAGCGCATCCTCGGGACGCTCTTCGAGAACGAGGCGTACGCGACCGCGGTCGAGGCCCGCGACGAGGTCCAGGAGGTCATGCTCGGCTACTCCGACTCCAACAAGGAGAACGGGTTTCTCGCCGCCAACTGGGACCTTTACGAGAACCAGCGCCGGATCGCCCGGTTCTGCCGCGAGGAGGACGTGACCCTGCGGCTGTTCCACGGCCGCGGCGGCTCAATCTCGCGTGGCGGCGGTCCGATGAACGAGGCGCTGCTCGCGCTCCCCAACGAGACGGTCACCGGACAGGTGAAGTTCACCGAGCAGGGGGAGGCAATCGCCGAGAAGTACGCCAACCCGCGGATCGCCGAGCGCGAACTCGAACAGATGCTCGACGCGCAGATCCGCGCCCGGAAGGAGGCGAACGAGGAGCCGGTCGAGGACGTGCCCGACCGGTGGGTGGAGGCGATGGAGACCATGGCTCCCGCCGCCCGCGAGACGTACCGCGACCTGTTGAACACGGACGGGTTCGTCTCCTACTTCGAGCAGGCGACGCCGATCAGCGTCGTAGAGAACCTCAACCTCGGCTCCCGGCCCGCGAGCCGCTCGGGCGAGCGCAGCGTCGAGGACTTACGCGCCATCCCGTGGGTGTTCTCATGGACCCAGACCCGGCTCATCCTCCCCGGCTGGTACGCGATCGCCTCCGGCATCGACGCCTACCTCGACGAGGTCGGCGGGGAAGAGGGGATGGAGGTCCTCCGCGAGATGTTCGACGAGTGGCCGTTCTTCCGCACGACGCTCGACAACGCTTCGCTGGCGCTCGCGCGCACCGAACCCGAGATCGCCGCCGAGTACGCCGACCTGGCGGACGACGACCTCCGCGAGCGCTTCTTCCCGAAGCTCGTCTCCGAGTACGAGCGCGGGCGCGAGCTGGTCTTGACGATCAGCGGTCGCGACCAACTGCTTCGCCGCGAGTGGCTCGAAGAGAGCCTCGACCGCCGGAACCCCTACGTCGACCCGCTGAACCTGCTTCAGGCGAACCTGCTCGGTCGCACCCACCGCACCGACGAGGAGGAGCGCACCCTGCGGCTCACCGTCAACGGCATCGCCGCCGGAATGAAAAACACCGGGTAGCGAAGGCCGAACGGTCGAACCGCGAGAGCGCCCGCGACGCGTCTCGGTTGTTGATTCCTTCCAACGCTTTTCGATTCCGTCGGACTCCCCGGCAGCGTTGGCTCTCCTCGACGAGCCACGCGAGTGTGACGCTCCGTCGACCGGAGCTCACCGGTGTGATCTGACTTTGATATATCGGAATGTACTTTATATCAGATCAGCGGGCGAAACCGTCGGCTACCGGAAAGAGGGCACAGATCGGCCGATTTCGTGTGTGTCGCGGCGTCAGAGGAGAGCCACCGCTGGACAGTTACGACGAAAACGAATCAACGCGTTACGCGTAGCGTTCGAGTTCGGGACGGTCGAGGTCCTCGAAGACCTCGGTCGCGACCTCCGAGAGGAACGCCTCGCCCTCGTCGGAGACGCGGCGACCCTCACCGGACGCGATCATGACGAGCCCGTCGTCTTCGAGCGCTTGGAGCGCCGAGCGGATGAGCTTACGAGAGCCGCCCTCATGTTCGCCGGGGCGGACGGAGTAGCGGTTCGAGCCGCGCTTCTTGGAGCCGTACTCGGTGGCGAGCCGCTCGATGCCGATCGGCTCGTTCTGTGCCACCTTGCGGAGAAGACTCGCCGAGCGGACGTACCAGAAGTCCTCCTGCTCGGGGGGAAGCTCCTTACCGGCACCGCTCTTGGTGAACTCGACCCAGTCGGGCTCGTCGATCCGGTCCTCGAGTCGCGCGGCGACGGCCTCAATGAGGTCGTCGGCCGGCACGTCGTAGATTGTTACCATTGGGTCTCGATTCACGCCAACGTCGTTTAAAACCATCGTATCGCGTACGGCCCGTGTGAGCCGTTTTCACGGGGTTACGGGCCGCTGCGGGCGACTCGGGGATCGAAAACGACGGCCGCGTCTCACTCGACGTACTCGTACTTCCGCTCGTTCATCCGGCCCCAGCCGGTGAAGACGAACTCTCCGTCGGGCTGGGTGAACTCCTCGACCTCACGGTCGAGGTCCATGTCGTACTCGTGGACATCGTGGACGTCCTCGTACTCGTCCCAGGTGAGGTCGTAGCGGGCGTCGAGCTGGGCGTCGATATCAAGCCCCTCGATCTCCGCGCGCCACCCCTCGCGGACCGTCTCGGCGTGGATCTCGGCCTGCGCGCCGGAACCGTAGGAGGCGACGAGCAGCGTCTCGCCGACGAACTCTCGGTCGCGCGTCAGGGCGTCTCGCAGGGCGCTCACGCGGGCGATGTGGACGGAGCTGGTGTACCAGTTGCCGACCTCGCGCGAGAGTTCGAGGGTCGGCTCGACGGCCGTGTCGTACCACGTCTGATACTGCTCGGTGGTTTTCAGCTCGTCCATGTACCCGCGGATCGCTTCCTTGTAGGCCTCGCGGTCCTCGTACTCCGCCTCTCGGGGCTGGCGGCCGATCTCGTCGGCCAGCGCGTCCTCGTGTTCGGTGTCGCGGATGACGTGCCGGTACGCCAACAGCGCGGCTTTGCGGACCATCCCGGGGAACGGGGTGTGGAACGGGGCG
Organism: Halobacteriales archaeon SW_8_68_21; assembly: GCA_003023405.1. GTDB lineage: Archaea > Halobacteriota > Halobacteria > Halobacteriales > Haloferacaceae > Halorubrum. The sequence goes on along the minus strand of PXST01000025.1, from coordinate 33,059 downwards.
TACGTGAAGCCCTCCAAGTCGATGTCGTCCGTGACCGACTCGTAGTCCTCTAAGGCCTCGCGCATCCGGGAGAGGTACACTTGAACCGACCGCTTCCCGTCGACGCTCGGGAACTGCTGGTTCGGCTTGAGAAAGTCCGTCTCGTCTTTCGACCCGTACCCCTGATCGGTCGACAGCTCGACGATCGAGGGGTCCTCGTCGATCAGCATCGCGACGGCTCCCGCGCCCTGCGTCGCCTCGCCGGGGTCGCCGCGGGCGTACAGCGCCATGTCGGTCGTGATGACGATAGCCGGGCGGTCCCGGTTTCGACCCGCCCGGATCCAGTTGTACGCGTCGTCGATGGCCTGCGTGCCGGCGAGGCAGGCGAACTTCCGCTCGCCCTTGTTTGCGTGGGTGAAGTCGCCGTCGTACACCTGTTCGAGACAGCCGGCGACGTACGTCGACACCGGCTTCGAGTGGTCGAACGCCGACTCGGTGGCGACGTCGATTCGGCCGACATCCTCCGGGGCCAGCCCTTTCCGGTCCATCAGCCCCTTCGCGGCGTTCGCGCCCATCGTGACGATGTCCTCGTACACGTCCGGGAACGAGGAGTTGGTGAGTCCGAGCCCCTTCGTGTACTTCTCGGGGTCGTCACCGTGTTCAGGGGCGAACGTGCCCGGCAGGTCGAGCTTGAGCTTTCCGGTCCAGATTTCGACGGCGTCGATACCGACTGCGGTCATACCCGGTCGTTCAGACGGCCGGCATATGGCTTTGTCGATGGGGGTTTACGGAAGTACAAGGAGAAAGCCTCGCGTCAGCGCGGGGATGAATCCGACACCGCCCACACAACCTCTAGTCAGCGTGGGTAACAGATATATTTAAGTGATCACACACCACATAAATGACTATCCGAGGCGGTCTATCCGCCCTCTTAGGAGTACCGGCTGATTGGCACAGCCAGTAGCTGTCCATGCCGGACAGCTACAAACCACAATATCCCAACTCAGCGGTGCGGAACCGTGGGAATCTTCGCCCTTCAGGGCGGAGAGGATGTCAAGTCGATCGTGGAATTTTTCATCCGTTCGCAGACATCGGTGGCAGTGGCGTCCCGATCGCACATCACTGTATGTAGCCACGATGACGATTGACATATTCAATAGATCGTAAATAGGGCTCGTGCTTTGAGAAGGTGTACAAGACTGCCGGCTCCGTGTACGGTATCAGCTTGTGTTGATCGTCCCAACCTCTGGTTGATCTACATCGTCTTCACCGTTTTTTACTCCCGATGAGAGAGTTAGCGTTTGTTCATCTTCATTTGCTTCTTGAATCTTCGTTCCGGGGTCGTTGAAGCGGAGATCTCCACTGTCAGTTTCCGCCGTCATCTCCTCGCTCGATATCAACACCGTATTGCGGATATCGATCGTGGACCCGGACACGTCTTGCGATGCCTTGAGAGCTAAACTGCTGTTAGTGGCGGCCTCAACCGTCGATCTGCGCATATCTATGTTCCGCTTCGTACTGATTTCGAGACTGTCAGAGGTCGTTTCAATTTGAACATTTTGGGCAGTGAAAGATCCAGCCACTAAGTCGAGTTTCGATACGCTGATGTCCTTTTCGAGAATGATGGTCTCGCTCCCGAAGTCCCCCTGTGGGCCACCACCGTTACTGTCGAAATCGCTTTCAGCGTACGTTGTCTCGTCGCTATCGTATCGATTGTTACCGTTCGCATCCCTGTACGCGACCGCTCCCGGTGGAAGCGTATCGCCGTCACCACCGCTTTCGGTTGATCCGAGGTTATCTCTCACGGGCTCCTCAGAGGGCTCCGACCGAATACCTACCGAGTTGACGGTTATGTTATCGGGACTATCGACTTGGAGCCGGAGTGCTGAGACGTCGGCTGAGGAAGGATACGCGGTATCATCGACCGCTAGATAGGTAACTGAGCCGTTTTCGATCGATTCGTTCCAGTAACCGGCTTCCTCCCCTAGTCTGGTTGGTATCGAAACGTTCAGTTCACCGCTGAGTTGCGATAGATCAGTAGCGTTGTCCGCCGGATACAGTTCAATCGCGACTCGGCGCGTTCCGGAGGCCTGAAACTCGTTTTGGAGCGCCGTTATCCGGAGCGTGTCGTTGTCGGTGACGAGATTCTGGTCTTCGATGATCACGGTCCGACTCCCCGCGTCTCGCTCGTCGAGGTACAGCACCGAGTTCTCGTACCAGGTCGATCCGACCTGTAGCTCGTTGTAACCCGGCCGAAATTGGACGAACCTCGTTGAGACGTTTACAGTAGTCCCCGAGCTATCGGTGATCGTGATGTTATACGGGTCGCTGGTCCGCAGCGTTCCGCCCGGATTCGGCGGGTTGACCGCGAACACTCTGGTCTGGTAGCTCGTCCCGAGTTTCACGTCGACGAACTGCGGGCGCTCGGAGCTCCCGGCAGACAGGATGCCGTTCCTGAGTTCGACGAGGTCGTTTTGAACCGCCTCGAAGTGTTCGAACTCGGTCTGTCCGCTCTGTTGCGGGACCACCTGTACCTGATACAGCGACAACGCCAAGACCAGGAACCCAAACAGGACCACCGCCCCGACCACGACCGACTGGCCCCGACGGTCGCGACTGATTCGCATTACGTGCTGTCGACGCCGAGGAGGTATAAAATCCTCCGTCCGACCTCTCACTCGTGAGAATCGCTCGTGAACGTCAAGTTCGAGGGGGACGGGGTCAGCCGCCGTCCGCCCGCCGGGCGGCCGCCCACGCCGAGACGGCGGCCGTGCTCCCGGCGAACCCGCCGATCGGCACCGCTTGCGTCCAGTTGAAGCCGAGGAGCGTCCCGGTGACGACCGTGACGAGCAGGAACGCGACCGTGAGGGCAGACCATCGAGCCGAGGTCGGCCGAGGCGTCCGCGTCTGTCATACCCGAGCCCGACGCCGTCGGGCGATAAAGCGGTCGGCCGGGATGTGCGGCACGACCGGGACGACGATTGACGCGGTTCAGAAGCAGCTATGAATTCCATGCTGCGATATAGAATGTGGTCTCGTGGAGTTTCAGTCCCGGAAGGTGGTTGAGAACGGATTACGTTCTGGAAGTACAGATACCGAGAAAAGCACGCAAAGAATCGTTACCGGTAGTCGGCTTCGGTGAAATACCCAGCAGTTGATATTTTTGTGTCCTCGATCGCTCAGTACAGGGACTTACGGATCGCTCGGTACAGGGAGAGCGCCGAGTGATCTGGCGGTACGGTGGCGCGCGCCTCCGAGGGCCGTTTTTAACCGGCCGCGAGGAGCGCCGCGCCAGCGACGAGGCTGGGGAAGAGTGAGGTGCGGGGCGGGACTCGAAGAGGCAGTCGCCGGCGGTTCCGCCGACGGCTGCCCGTGGCGCGTCGCGCCTCGCGGCCGGGGTTTCGTGGATGTCCGCGGTCGACCCGCAGGTAGCTGCTTATAACCGAGCGGCTGTGGCTTCGAGAGCGTTCACCGCATCAGCAACAATCCGACTCTCATCACCAACGTCATAGGTGAAATAACCGTTTTATGAGCAGGTCTAATTGACCAGCCGTCTCGGGCGATCATCTGTTTGGAGAATAGAGTTTCAACGGAACCACTAAATCGTAATAACTTAATCGACCCCGACTTCGCCGAGCGCCTCGTAGAGGTCCGGGAAGCAGTCGACCGTGGCTCCGTCGACGGTGTTCGCCGCCTCGTAGCGGTCGCGGCCGCGTTCGTCGGTCCGGTCGTGCTCGGCGAGCCTGCGGCGCGTCGCACATCGGTCACAGAGCATGAGCAGGATGTCCTGCTCGGCGGTGACATCCGCGAGACGCCGGCCGAGCGGGTCGTACCCCCGGAATGGTACGTGTCGTCGTTGAAAAGCATGCCGACCACTCGACGCCGTGCGCGCCGGCCGCCGGCTGCGGGAGGATCGTCTCGCCCGGCACGTAGTCGATGGCGACTCCGGCGGCGTTCCCCGCTGTCGGCGACGCGGTCAGACCACGACCGCGCCGAACGGATGCGCCGGGCACTCGGCGGTCCAGACGGTTCCGGCGTTGACGTCGACGAGCGAGAGACGGTCGTCGTCGTAGTGAGACACTACCAGCCTCCCGCCACCGACCGGAACTGCGGCGAGACCCGGCGCGGGGGTGTCGACGACGGTCCCGTCGAGCGCGCGAAGCCGAGCGGTCTCGCCGTCGAGGACCCACCACCGCCCGCTCGCCCGGAACAGGTCGACGGGTCGGGAAAACCCGTCGTGGACGGCTTCGAGCGTCAGATCCGACGAAAATTCGTGGACCGTTCCGTCACCTCGGCCCGGGACGAACACTCGATCGGCGGTGACGACGAGGTCGTACGGGTCGGCACCGACCGGAGCCGCTTTCCACGCCTCGCCGGGTCGTCCGTCCACGTGTTCGGCGTCCGACCCTTCTAGAGGTCCGTTCGCGGCCGCGCTCGGCGCGAACGCGACGACCCGACCACCGCGCTGATCGACGGCGTATCCGCGGCGGCCGTTGGGTCCGAGGGCGACGCCTTGGACCCGTGCGTTTGATCCGACATCGACCGCTCCGACTCGGTCGTGAGTCGCGGTGTCGACGACGTCGATCGCCCCGGTCCGTCGACTCCCGCTGTAGAGGCGACGCTCGTCGGGTCCGACCGCGAGTTCGTGCGGCTCCGCGCCCACGCTGATACGTTCGACGAGAGTCGAATCGCTCGGGTCGATCACGGCGAGCGCGTCGCCTGCCGAACAGGAGACGTACAGCTCTCCGGCGGCGGTAGCGAAGTGTGAGGGTCCCAGTACGCCGGTTTCGACACGAGTCACCTCGCCGCCGCCGTCGACCGCCGTCACCGCCCGCTCTCCCATCGTCGCGACGAACGTCCGTTCCGCCAGCGTCGTCGCGTGGACGGGATGGCTCCCGACCGGCACCTCACCGAGGGGGTCGCCGGTCGCGAGGTCGAACAGCGCTAAGACGTCAGCGCCCTCGCAGGGGACGGTGACGATGCGATCCAGTCGGTCCGCCGACTCGTCTCCGACCGTATCGCTCCCGTCGCCGCTCATCCGGTACAGGAGAAGTCGCCGCTGCTGTCGTCGCCGCCCACGCTGCCCTCGGTCTCGACCACGACGTTCGTCGCCGTCTCTACGGGGTGTCGACCCCGGTCGGCGGTGTTCGCCCATTCGCCGAAGCCGCCCTCGTAGACGCGGACGTCTTCGAACCCGATCGCCCGCAGCGTGAGCCACGTCGAGGTGGGATCGACGTTGTCGTCGCCGTACACGACGGCGGTCCCGCCCCGAGACAGTTCCGCGTCGCCCTCGTACAGCTGGACGAGCCGTCCCGGGTCGGTCATCCGACGGCCGGAGACGTTCCCCACCCAGTGGACGTCGATCGCGCCCGGGAGGTGGCCGTGACGGTCGTGGGCGTCGTCCAGCGCGTCGGAGCCGGCCGCGGCCAGGTACGCCTCCGGCACCCGCGCGTCGACCAGTCTCGGGCC
>PXST01000025.1:23107-27602 GCA_003023405.1 Halobacteriales archaeon SW_8_68_21 | reverse complement strand
GCCGGGTCGGCGTCGTACGTCGCCGTCGAGACATCGCCGCGAGACCCCGTTCCGAGCCGACCGTTCCAGCCGTCGAGCCCGCCGTTCAACGCCTTGATCTCCCCGCGGTGGCCGACTGCCGCGAGGGCGAACGCGGTCCGGGTGACTCGGGAGCCGACGCTCGCTCCGTACACGAGCACGTCGTCGTCGGGCGCGACGCCGACCGAGCCGAACGCGGTCGAGATGGCGTCGACGTCCGGGACAGCGCCGTCGTCCGTCGCCGTCCGGCTCGTGATCGCCTCGAAGGGAACCCGGCGGGCGCGGTGGACGCGCTCCTCGCGGAACCGCTCCGCGCTCCGCGCGTCGAGGACGACGACATCGTCGCGGTTCTCGGCCAGCCAACCGGGACCGACGAAGTGGGCGACGTTGCCCGTCACCTCGTACTCCGCCGCCACGTTGGCCGGCGTCGAGACGCGCAGACAGCCGGCCGTGCTCGCAGCGCCCGCCGCCGTCGCCCCGGCGGCGGCGCGCAGGAGTCCCCGTCGCGTCGCGTCGGCGTTCTCGTCCGTGTCCGGCTCTGAAGAGTCTCCCGACATTAGCCGCAGTAGCAGTGGTCGTCCATACAGTACGAGGCCTCAAGATCACCGAAGGTGATGCCGAGCGACGCGAGCGACGCCCGAAGACTCGACACCGCGTCGTCCTCGGGTCGAACCGTCCCGGCGACGGCACCCGTCGGTGCCTCGCCGACGTCGATCGTCGTCGCGACCTCGCGGTTCGCGTGGTCGATCACCGCGACCTGATTCGCGTCCTGAACCGGGACGTACAGCTTCTCGCGGCTCGGTCCCCACGCGCCGGCGATGCTGTTGCCCCCGATGTCGAGAGTCGTCGCGTACTCGTTCGACTCCAGGTCGATCACGCCGACGCCCTCGCCCGGGATGAACAGGTACGCGGCCGAGTTGTCCGGCGCGACCTCGCTCGTGATCGGGGCACCCGGAAGCCCGTCGTCGCGCGTGACCTTCGCTATCTCCTCGGGGTTCTCCGGGTCGGAGATGTCCCAGACGCTCTCGGAGCCTTCGCGAGGGACCTCGGGGTCGCCGCCGAGCGTCCCCTCGCCGTTCTCGACGAGGAGGCGTTCGCCGTCGAAGGAAGCCGTACACATGAACGGCAGGACGTTCCCCTCGGTGACCGGTTCTCCGGCGTCGACGCGGGTCACGGTCTCGAACGGGTCGACGCTCAGTACGCGGATCGCCTCGTCGGCGACGTCGGCGACGAAGGCGTAGTCTCCGTTCGGCCCGACCGTCATGTCGCAGGGGCCGACGTAGCCCGTCTCGATCTGGGCGGTCACCTCGCCGAACGTGTCGCTCTCGCGGTTTGAGTCGACGCGGAAGATCGCGTGGTTGGCGTCGCCCTCGGGGGCCATCCCGGTCGTGCCGCCGGAGGCGATGAGCAGATACTCGCCGTCGGGCGTCAGGTTCGGGTAGTTCGGCCCGTACTCCGTCTCCACGTACGCGAGCTCTTCGAGGGTACGCTGGTCGACGGCACGGACGCCGCCGGAGACGTTGAGCCAGAGCACGTCGTGATCGGACGCAACGCCGGTGGAGTACTGGTTGGCCGGGAACGAGGCCGTGGTCCCGAGGAACGCTGAGGTGACGAGCTCGTCGGACTCGGCGTCGATGACGCTCAGCGTCCGGTCGCCGTTGTTGAACACGAACATCGTCGGGACGGCCTCTCCGCCGCCGTCACCGCCGTCGCTCCCGCCGGAACACCCGGCGAGAGCGGCGGTCGCTCCGACGGCCCCGGAAGCCTGAAGTAGGCGGCGTCGGTCGACGCCGTCGGCGAAGGGGTTCCGGCGGGCGTCGTTCGCCAGTTCGCTTCCCTTCGCGGGCCGCGGGGACCGCGTCGTCTTTCCCTCGTCCGAGTCGGTCGTCCCGCAGCCGCAGTCGTCGCTCATGTACGTGAGACGAGCCTCCGAGACAAAAGCCTCGCCGAACGCCCGCGTCGTTGCCCCGTGTCCCGTGCCCCGGCAACACTTACGCCGACCTGCGACCGAAGGGGCTCATTACCGTGTCCGGCGTGAATATACGGGCGAACGCGATACAGGGAGACGATGATGCTCTCGCCGAGCGCCTACATCGGCGTCTCGATCGCAGTCGGTCTCGCCTTCGGAGTCTTGCTCCAGAAGGCACGCTTCTGTTTCGTCAGCGCCTTCCGCGATTTTGTCGCGTTCAAAGACACCCGGGTGTTGAAGGGCCTACTCGCCGGTATCGCGGTGATGACCGTGTGCTGGAGCCTCCAGGCGACGTTCGGCTACTTCCGCGGGCTCTGGACCCCTGCGTGGGGGCTCGGCTCGCTGTTCGGCGGCTTCGTCTTCGGACTCGGGATGACGCTCGCCGGCGGCTGCGCATCGGGAACGCTGTATCGCGCGGGGCAGGGGTACATCCAGTTTTGGCTCGTCCTCCTGTTCATGTTTGTCGGCTACGTCGTCTTCGCGTTCGCGTTCCCGGTCGCGGAGACGTACTACTTCCGGACGCTGAACCCGTTCGAAGGCCAGACGCTGTACCTCGCGCTACCGTTCTCACCGGCGGTCACGGGCGCGCTCGCGGTCGCCGTGGGAACGGTCGCGTACGCGTTCGTGAAGGGCCGCAGTCAGCTCCTCAACGACCCCTCGGCGGGGCAGGGGTCACCGCCGACGCGCGGGCACAGGCCTCCGTCGGTGCCTCGCGGTCGGTCGCGGCCGTGAGCGCAGGCCTGCGCGGCATCGCGGACGGCACCGTCGAGTACGTCCGCGGGCTCCGCGAGGACGACCGCCCGGTGAAGGTCCGGCTGCGCGACTCGTGGGACGCCCGGACCGCGGGCGTCGCAATGGCGCTCGTCGCGAGCCTCTGGTTCTCCGTCCACGGCCACTGGGCGATCACCGGCAGCGAGGCGCGCTGGGCTGGCTGCCTCCTCGCCGGAGCGGGGTTCGACGTCGCGAGCGTCGACTACTGGGGCTCGGTCCTGTTCCGCGACGGGAACATCTCGCTGACCATCGACATGCTGATGATCGCGTCGCTGGTCGTCGGCTCGTTCGTCGCCGCGTACGCCTCCGGTGACTTCCGCGTCCGAAAACCGAAGCTGAACCGGGTGCCGAACTACGCGGTCGGCGGCCTCCTGATGGGTGTCGGCTCGCGGCTCGCCGCCGGCTGTAACATCGCGAACCTCTTTTCCGGCGTCGCGCTGCTGTCGGTACACTCCTTCCTCGCCGGCGCGGGCATCGTCCTCGGCGTCTACGTGATGACCCACTACATGTACCGCGAGGTCGGCTGCGCGATCTGAGCGGCGTCCCCGGTCACCCTCGGACCGCTCGACCGGCGGTGCGGTACGCCGCGGTCCCGGCGATAAAAAAGCTCGACGACCGGACTCACGGCTCTCAAAACGTGTCGCTACGGTCCTCACCGTCGAGTTCAAAAGTCCGACCGCCCGATCGCCTGTTCAGGCGTCCGTCTCGCCGGTCTCCAGCTCGAACGTCCACTCCTCGTAGCCGCCGGCCATGCTCGCGACGACCACGTCGTCCTCGACGCCCTCGTAGCTGCTGATCAGCATCGCGGCCTGCTTCGACGATTCCCCGACGGGGCAGGCGCACACCACGTCGGTGTCGTCCCAGTCGATGTCGGGAACGCGAGCGGGGAGATCGCCGAGCGGCACGTTGATCGAGCCGGGGATGTGGCCCCGCTCGTACTCCGCCGGCGGTCGGGTGTCGACGACGCGGATGTCGCCCTTCTCGACGCGCTCGTTTACCTCCTCGGGAGTGAGTTCCTCGACCATGATCACTCCTTCCGCAGGAAGGTGCGGTAGCGCCCGTCGCCCGACTGCCACACTTTCGCGGTCGCGTCGTCACCGACCGCCTTCGGGACGTTCTCGGTGCTTGGGACGTGGTCGGTCTTCTGAACCAGTACGTCGCCCGGCGAGAGCCCCGCGATGGCCTTCTTCGCCTCGACCTGCGGGTACGGGCAGACCTCGCCGGCCATGTCCTGTACCTCGGTCGCGTCTTCCGAGAGCGCCTCGGCGGTCTCGTCGTCGAGTTCGTCGGGCATCTCGACGACGTCGTCCCACGATAGTTCGCTCATGTACTCCCGGACGTTCCACGTCGGGGAACCCCTTTCGTGACCGGCAGTCTTCTCCCGTATCTCGGACGCGCGCTTGCCGCGCACGACCGCGACGAGGTCCGAGAGCGCCGTTTTCGTCGGACTCTTATCGCGGAGTGGCGAATGGGGGGTATGACCGGAGACGCGGTCGACGAATCGACGATCTTCGAGACGCCGCTGCTCGAACTCGATCTCGGCTTGGACAGCGACGCCGCGGTGTACGCGAAAGCCGAGTGGTTCAACCTCTACGAGGCCCCCCACGGCGGCGGATCGATCAAATCGCGGATCGCGAAGGGGATGCTCGACGGCGCGGAAGAGCGCGGCGACCTCGAACCCGGCGTGACGGTGATCGAGCCCACCTCGGGCAACACGGGCAGCGAGGTCGCGCGTCT
>PXST01000025.1:14109-23102 GCA_003023405.1 Halobacteriales archaeon SW_8_68_21 | reverse complement strand
GGGGTACGACGCCGTCATCGAGCGCTGCGAGGAGATCGTCGCCGCGGACCCCGACGCCTACTACCGACCGAACCAGTACGAGAACCCGGACAACCCCAGGACCCACGAGCGGACCACCGCGCGCGAGATCCACGAGGCCACCGACGGCGAGGTGACCCACTTCGTCGCCGGCGTCGGGACCGGCGGGACGATCACCGGGACGGGCCGCGGACTGACCGACCTGACCGACGGCGCGATCGAGGTGGTCGGCTTCGAGCCGAACGAGCCGCTCCACGCCGTTGACGGGCTGAAATACCTCAAGACGGGAGACCACTACCACCCGGAGACGTACGACGAGTCGGTGCTCGACCGGAAGCTGTACGTCTCGACCGGCGACGCCTACGACCGCGCTCGCGCGCTCCGCGAGCGGTACGACGACGCGGAGGTCCCGATCGCCGACGCCGGACAGCACGACGGGGCGACGGTTCGCGATCACCTCCGCGTCGACGGGCAGTTCGTCGTGGGAACCTCGGCCGGCGCGGGCGCGGCCGCCGTCGGCCTCCTCGACGAGGCCGGTGACCTCGCGGACGACGACGCCGTCGTGTTCATGCTGTGCGACCGCGGCGACAAGTACGCGGACATCCCGCTGTGGGAGGAGTACCTCTAAGCGAGCGAAAACGAGGTGGGGTTCCGGGTTATCGGCCGCCGCTCGCGGCGGGGATGACCCGCACCTGCGCGTCGTCCGGAACCTCCGCGTCGAGTCCCTCGACGGGGGTCCCGTCCACGTAAACGTTGATGAACTCCTTGATTCCGCCGTCCGCTATCACGCTGTCGCGCAGCTCGTCGCCGTGTTCCGCGGCGTGGTTGTCGAACAGCTCCGCCACCGTCTCGCCGGCGACCTCGACCTTCGAGGTCGCCGACCCGCCGACAAGCGCGGCCGGGAGTTTGATCGTGGCCATACCGCTGTTTCGTCGCTCGTCCTCAAAAGGAGCGTGTCGACGGCAACGTCGACCACGGGCTGAGACGGGCGTCGCCAGCCTCCGAGCGACCCCGCAGGCTCCGACCGCCGATCGAGCGCTTGAGTGGGGGAAACTCCCCGCAGGGTCCGAGGCGCTGTGGGTCGTCTGTGCGTTCGCAACGCATCCGAGATGGCGGCAGTTCCCACCGGAGGACGGCCGGCTTAACCGTCCGCAGGCGGTACACGTGGGTAAATGAGTGACCTCGATCTCGATCCGACGCAGCTCGACCGGTACTCCAGACACATCATCCTCGATGACGTGGGGCCGGAGGGGCAAAAGGACCTGCTGGACGCGGAGGTGCTGGTTTTGGGTGCTGGCGGCCTCGGCGCGCCGATCATCCAGTACCTCGCCGCGGCCGGCGTCGGCACGCTCGGGATCGCCGATGACGACGAGGTCGAGCGTTCGAACCTCCAGCGGCAGGTGATCCACGGCGACGACGACGTGGGGCGAAAGAAGGTCGACTCGGCCGCCGAGTTCGTCGCCGATCTCAACCCCGACGTCGACGTCGAGTGCCACGACCTCCGCGTCATGCCGGAGAACATCGAGGAGCTCATCGACGGATACGACTTTGTCGTCGACGGAACGGACAACTTCGAGACGCGCTACCTCGTCAACGACGCGTGTACCCTCGCCGGGGTCCCCTTCTCTCACGGCTCCATCTTCCGGTTTGAAGGTCAAGTGACGACGTTTGCCGGCGACGACGACTCGCCGTGCTACCGCTGTCTGTTCCCCGAGGCCCCGCCGGCCGGGATGGTTCCGAACTGCGCGACCGCCGGTGTTCTCGGCGTCCTGCCGGGGACGGTCGGCTGCCTTCAGGCGACGGAGACGGTGAAACACCTCATGGGGAACGGCGACTCCCTCGACGGTTCCATGCTCTTTTTCGACGCGCTGGAGATGGAGTTCGACAAAGTCGAGGTCCCCAAACAAGACGACTGTCCAGTCTGCGGCGACGACCCGGCCATCGAGTCGGTCCACGACGTCGAGTACACCGCCTCGTGTGCGATCGACGGAGGCGGCGACGACCCCGAGATCGAAGCCAGCGACTAAGACGTCTGCGAGCGTCGTTCGGTCTACCGCTCGCCGCGCACCGCGACGGTCTCCTGTTCGAACGCCGCTTCGTCCGCGCGCCAGCGCCACGAACCGACGAACGGGTAGCCGTCGAGCGCACAGATGACGTACGAGTGGTCCGGCCACGTCGCCCGTGCGACGTCCGTCTCGCTCGGGTGCGTCGGGCCGGTCGGATGGGAGTGATAGAACCCGACCACGTCAAGCCCGTCCGCTTCGATCGTCTCGATCAGCTCGAACTGCTCTTCCGGATCGATGAGGTACCGAACCTGTGGCGTTTCGGCGACGTTTTCCGCCGCGTACGTCTCCGTGACCACGCTCCGGTCGCCGTCAGTGCCGTACTCGCCGGCGAGCACGCCGCAGATCTCCGCTTCGCCGCCCCCGTACGCTCGGTACACGATGTCGTCGTACGCTGCCCGCGTGAGTTCGATCACGCTTCGAAATGGACTGACAAGCGGATAAATTCGTTTTGACCGGCAACGGCCGCCAGACATCATCGAACTCGACAGTCATCTGCGCGTAACTGAATTCGCCGATAAGACGGCGGTTTGTGTCGGATCAAAACGTGATGATTTCGTAGTCGTCGTCGACGAGCGAGCGGATGCTGGGGTGTCCGTCGTACTCGTCGAGCGTGACGAGACCGGAGTCGGCGACGGCGTCCTCGACGCCGAACGCGCCGGAGCAAAAGTCACAGACCGCTGCGTCGTCGCGAACTGCCCGATAGAGCTCGTGGTAGTCGCTGTCCTCGTCTTCCAGCTCCGGGTATCCACTGGGTCCCCGCGCCGTCGAAGATGAGCTCGAGTTCGTCCTCGTCGTTCTCGGCGAACTCCTTTGATGCCTCCAGCGCGTTCGCGAGACGACCGTAGTCCGAGTGCGACTCGTTGCCGGCGAGAATCACGATTGCTGCTTTTGCCATCGTGTCCAACCGTACACCGCGCTCGCACAAAACCCGTCTGCGGCTGTGTGTTCGCGACGCCGACTCGGTACGTCATGACGTACCGCGGACCGTTCAGACGCGACGGACGGACGCTCGTCACGGGCAGTCGGCCGGGGCGAACGACCGCGCGTCGGATCCCTGATCGACGAATCGCGTCGTTCCGGCGTCGAGGTCGGCGAGGGCTGTCGTCCCACCGTACTCGTGTGTCTGGTCGTGACCGCGCACGACCACGCAGGTCGCGTCGTCGGGAACGGAGATCGTTTCCGACCTCGTGAACGGCTGCTCGGAGTGCGCGTGGAGCAACTCCCGACGACCGAGACGCGTCCCGTCGAGTCGCTCCACCTGCCACCAGTTCGCGTACCCCTCCTCGCTGTCGTCGTCGTGGTGAAGCGTGACGTCGAACGCGTACCCCTCGTCCGTCGCCTCGAACGCGACATCGACGACGTTCGCCTCCCGGAGGTCGAGGTCGGCGTCTGTGCCGTCCAGTCTCTCGGGTTTGCCGTCCGCTTCGCCGTCTACGTCGTTCGTGTCGCTCTCGGCGTCGCGGTCGGTACAGCCGGCTACCGACGCGAGGGTGACGCCGGCCGTCCCGACGAGAACCCGGCGGCGGGAGAGCGGCGGGCACTGAGCCATGCGTGCTGCTTGTCGCCGAGCGGCAAAACGTCTCCCGTCGGCCTCCGAGGGGGGACATTGGTGGGTCGGCCGTGATGGTGGTGATCGTGGCCGCCACCGCGCGAGAACTGCCCGGAGAAGGCGCGGTCGATGACCTCCTCGGTCAGGTTCGAGGTCTCGGGACCGTTGACATCCTCCTCCGCGTCTCCGGGGAAAGATGTCAAGAATTAGTGTCTCCTCGACGACGTATGACCCTCGCGCTCTCGGTGGAGCTGGTGGCGACGATCGCTCTCGTGGTCGGGGTCGCGGGCGCGGTCAACGGGGTCGCGGGGTTCGGCTTTGCCGTCGTCGGGACGATGGTACTCGCCGCGACGCTCGATCCCGCGGCCGCGGTCGCGTTCATGATCGTTCCGATGTTCGCCGTGAACGTCGCGCTCGTCGGCGATCTCACCCGCGAGGAGCTCTACACGTGTGGAACTCGGTTCGCGCCGCTGCTCGTCGCCGCGCTCCTCGGTACCGTCGCGGGGATGGCCCTGCTCGACCGGCTCCCCGAAGCGCCGGTGCGTGTGTCGCTCGGGCTCGTCTCGCTCGGCTTCGTGGCGACGGTCCAGCGTGCGGTACCGCGCCCGGACCTGTCGGCCGCGAGTAGTGGTGGAACCGCCGAAACGCCGCTCGTCATGGCCGCCGTCGGCGTCGTCTCCGGCGTCCTCTTCGGCGCGACGAACGTTGGCGTCCAGCTCGTCGCGTACGTCCGCGGCTTCGACCTCTCACACGGGTTGTTCGTCGGGGTCGTGGCGCTGGTGTTCGTCGGGATCAACGGCCTCCGGATCGCCGCCGCCGGCGCGCTCGGCTTCTATCCGGACGCGGCGTTCGCGCTCGCGTCCGTCGCGGCCACCGTTCCGGCGGTCGGAGGCGTGGCCGTCGGAAAGCGGCTCCGAGACCGGGTGAGCGAGCGCCTGCGTCGCGGCACCGTCCTCGGGCTATTGACCGTCATCGGGGTCAGGCTCGTGCTCGGCGGGGCCGGAGTCCTCTGACCGCCCCCTCGACCCGACTCACCGGTTCAGCCGCCACCGAATCACGGCGGCCGCGACGAACACCGTTGCGAACGTGACGCCCCCCGAGATCAGCGCGCCACGGGCGCTCGACGCGCCCGTGGTGAGGACGGTCGCGGAAGCGCCGCCGCCGGCGAGGACCGCACCGCCCGCGATCCCGCCGACGCCGAGACAACAGAGGCTCAGGAGTCCGACGACCGACAGCGAGCCCAACAGTCCGTCGTCGCTCATCGGTCTCTCTCGTCGTTGCGAAACGCGTCGGGCGTGAGCGACCAGTCGTACTCGCGGTACCGGATCCGCGAGAACCCGTCCGGGTCGATCACGTCGTACTCGCGCAGAATGCGTCGCATCCCGCTTTTTCCACCGAAGTCCCCTCGATACCAGAGGAGGAGCCGCGGCACGTACGCGGTTCCGTCTTCGACGACGGTCTCGCTTCCGAGATAGCTCTCGGTGGCCGTATCGAGGTCTCTGTCGACGGTCTCGGGGTCGTAGGCGGCGACGGGCGGACAGGAAGCCGCGCCGCAGTTGAGCGCGAAGTGGATCCGGAAGTCCGGCTCGGCGACCCGGTGACGCCGGACGAAGGCCGGAGCGAAGGGGTTCGGCACGTATCCGAGCCCGTACTTCCACTGGGAGCCGCGGAGGATGCCGTGTTCGATCGCGTCGAGGCTCAGATCCTCGCCCGCGACGGTGACGAGCGGCTTCGAGAAGAATCGTCGTCGGCGCTCGAAGCGGTCCGGGTCCGCGAGCAGCGCGGCCCCCGTCGCGGCGTTGTAGACGTTGAGCCAGAACGCGAGCCGCCCATCCGGACCGAGCGCGTCCAACGCGGCCGGCGGAGCGTCGGCGATCCGCGCTCGGACTCTATCGAGCGTCGGTCCGCGGTCGTCGGGGGTTCGGACCGCGCAGAGGAACCGCTGTGAGTCCGCGACAAGAGCGGGGTCGGCGGCGGACGCAGAGTCGGAACTGGCGGCGGACATCCGATGAGAGTCTGGTGCGGACGTCGGCTCTGAGGCGGTCATACACGGGTGTTGATCGTTGCGTGCGAATAGGTGACGCGGTCTGGCGTCCGCAGCACCAAACCGACCCGGCGTCGTCCCACGCCTCACCGTCCCTCGCGCACGATCGATACGACCACGTCTCCGACGGCGGACGGCGTGCCGAACTTCGAGCTTCCGAACGTCGGCACCGGTCCGAACACGTTCCCGCCCTCCGCGGTCGTCTCCGTCCTCCCGGAACCCGTGAAATTACGGGGGACGACTCGGGGGTACTCGGCGTCCGAGAGCGGCCAACATTCGGTTCCGAACCGTCTGCCGGTCGGGGAGCGGGGGGAGCGTCGCCGAGAGCGCACCGACGAGCCCACCCCACAGGAGGTGACCGGCGAGCGAGGCCGCGTTTAGGTTCGGGACCGGCGTCGCAACCCCGACGGCGTTCAGCCAGAGGCTCATGACGAACCCGGCCATGACGAACCACAAAACGAACCCGTACGCGATCCCCGTGGCAACGGTGGCACCCGCGGAGTCGCCGAACGAATCGTTGGCTACCTCGGACCGAACGACGGTGAATATCGTCGTAAACGCGGCGCTGTGAAACAGGTGCGCGATCCATCCCACCGACGAGACGGACGCCCCGTACAGCGCGCCGATCACCGGGAGCGTCCCGGTCGTCGCCTGAAAGAACCCTCTCATCGCGACGCCGGCCGCCAGCCCGATCCCGAGCGTCCGCCACAGCGTCGCGCTCGCGATCCCCCCTCCCCTCCCCGGGGCTTCGCTGCCGGTCCGGGGGAGCGGCACCCGGACGGTCGTCGCGTCGTCGGTCGCGTCGACGCTGATCTCTCCGCCGTATCTGGCCGCGAGGAGCCGCAGGACCGGGACGCCGTAGTCGACGTCGTTGCGCTCCCGTTCGGGGACGCCGTCGACGAGTACTTCACGTTCGCGCGCGCTGAGCCACGCTCCGGGAGCAGCGACGGACAGCTCCACCCGTCGATCCCGCACGTCGACCGCGATCGGTTCGACGCCGGCGTCCGCCGACCGGACCGTTTTTGCGCGCGGCGGCTGTCTCCGCCGACATGGCGAAGCAGCCGCATCTGCTGGTCGAGGAGGGCGACGTTCACGAGACTGCGATCATCCCCGGAGACCCGGGCCGCGTCGACCGGATCGCGGACCGCTGTGACGACGGCGAGGTCGTCGCGCAGAACCGCGAGTACAAGATCGTCAACGCGAGCTACGAGGGGACAGACCTCACGATCTGCTCGACGGGGATCGGCTGCCCGTCGGCGGCCATCGCGGTCGAGGAGCTCTCGCGGGTCGGCGTCGAGACGTTCGTCCGCTGTGGCACCTGCGGGGCGCTCCAGCCCGACATGGAGGTCGGCGACATGGTGGTCGCGACGGGCGCGGCCAAAGAGGAGGGGACGAGCGAGCGCTACGAGTCCGCAAACTACCCCGCAGTCCCGGACTACGACGTACTCACCGGACTTGTCGGGGCAGCGGAGGACAACGACGAGGCGATCCACGTCGGGCCGATCGTCTCCGACGACGCGTTCTACAACGAGAGCGACGAGTACGTCGACGACTGGAACGACGCGAACCTGCTCGCGATCGAGATGGAGGCCGCGACCGTCTTCTCGCTCGCGCGCCGCAAGGGACTGGCCGCGGGTGCCATCTGTACCGTCGACGGGAACCTCGTCGCCGGCTCGCAGAAGGGCGCGGACTCCGACGACGAGCTGCCGGAGAAGGCAAAGGACAACGTCGAGCGCGCGATCCGGATCACGCTGAACGCGGTCGCGTCGCTGTAGCGGTCGAGGGGCGTCTCCGCGGGGTCACTCCTCGGCGCGGAACTCGACGAGCGTCAGGTCTCGGTCGAGCGCGCACGTCTCGTGCGGCGGCTCGCCAAGCACCTGATCGATGACGCGCTCGTCGTCGAAGTCGGCACCGTCTGGAACGCAGTAGCCGTGGCTCGGGCACTCGGTGTGCGGACAAGGCCCGGCGAGTGACGCCTTGCTGCCGGCGTAGGCGCGCTTCGAGGGGACGTTCGCCGGGACCGACGCCGGCTCGACCTCAACCGCGCGGACGCCGGCGTCGTGGACCGCGCAGTCGAGCGTCTGCGCGTTCTCGCGGATGTCGGTCACTCGGTACCGTTTCCCCTCGGAGAGGTTCAGACACTGGCCGCGGTAGGGACACCCCTCGCAGTCGGCCGATTCCCCCTCGTAGACGAACTCGCGACCAACATCCGCGAGCCGCGTTCCGATGAGCGTGACCGTGGTCATGCCCGAAGCGACGCGCCGCGAGTCTGTAAGCCTCCCGCCTCCGGCGGAGTGCGACTCCGGCCGCGACCCGCGGCACGGAGGGGAAGACACATGCCTGCGCCTCGGCAACGACGAGCGGAGATGATCGCGGGGGTCACGCGGGAGCTACGGGCCGAGGCCGAGCGGGCGAACGAGCGGCGAGTCCTCGCGCTCGCCGGCGACCGCGACCGCGCTATCGACGCCGCCTACGACGCGGTCGAGGCCGCCGGGATCGGCGACGAGGACGTTGGCATCGTCTCGACGCGGGAGGGGTTCCGGTTCGAGGAACACCGTCCGCGGAGCGCCGACGAGCTGCTGGGGCGCACCCGCGAGGCGGTTATCCTCGACTGCCACGAGCGGTTCGTCCCGAACGCGCTCGGCCGGGCGGTCGGAGCCGTCGACGGCGGCGGACTCCTGATTCTCCTGACGCCCGCGCTCGACGACTGGCCAGAGATTCGCGACCGCTTCGACGACTCGCTCGCGGTGCCGCCGTGCGGCGTCGACGACGTGACAGGGCGGTTCCGCGAGCGACTCGCGTCGACGCTCCGAGTCCACCCTGGCGTCGCGCTCGTCGCGCTCGGCGACGACGCGGACGGCGACGTCCTCGAACGCGACGGACTCACGGGGACGGAGGTGAAGGCGGGGGCGACGGAAGCGGACGGCGACACCGCGGCCGGACCGGGCGCGCCGCCGGACGCGAGGTTCCCCGTGGCCGCGTACGCCGCCTGTCTCACGGGCGATCAGTCGCGTGCGCTGCGGGCGTTCGAGGCGCTCGTCGACGCCGGCTCCGCCGTCGTCGTCGAGTCAGACCGGGGACGCGGGAAATCAAGCGCGGCCGGGCTGGCGGCGGGCGCGCTCGCACTCGGAGGCGACGACGTGCTCGTCACCGCGCCCGCGTTCCGGAACGCCGCCGAGGTGTTCGCGCGAGCGCGAGGGCTGATCGAGGGAGCGACCGACGGGGAACGCGGAGCGGCCGACCACGGCGACCGGGCCGGCGACGCCGCCGACCGCGACCTCCGAACGCTGGCGGGCGGTCGCGTCCGCTTCCTCCC
>PXST01000025.1:7851-14069 GCA_003023405.1 Halobacteriales archaeon SW_8_68_21 | reverse complement strand
GTCGCGTTCTGTACGACCGTCCACGGCTACGAGGGGGCGGGCCGCGGGTTCGCCGTCCGGTTCCGCGAACGGTTGCTCGACTCGCGGTTCGCGGTCCGCGACGTGCGTCTCGACGAGCCGATCCGGTACGCGCGCGACGATCCGGTCGAGGCGTGGGCGTCGCGCGCGCTCCTGCTCGACGCCCGGCCCGCGGTCGACGAGGCGGTCGCGGACGCGGCGGTCAACGACGCGACCTACCGCGCGCTCGGTCCAGCGGACTTACTCGCCGACGAGACGCTGCTCGGCGAGGCGTTCGGGCTGCTCGTCGCGGCCCACTACCGCACGGAGCCGAACGACCTCGCGCGGCTGCTCGACGCGCCGAACCTCGTCGCGCGGGCACTTCTCGCGGACGGTCGAGTCGTCGCGGTCGCGCTGCTCGCGCGGGAGGGCGGACTCGACGCCGAGACCCGCAGCGGGATGTACGAGGGCGAGCGCGTCCGCGGGAACATGGTGCCGGACGTGCTCACGAGCCAGCTGCGCGACGAGGCCGCCGCCGGCCCGCGCGGCCTGCGGACCGTCCGGATCGCGACCCATCACGCGCTTCGGGACGCGGGGTTCGGCTCGCGGCTGCTCGACGAGGTCCACGCGGAGTTCGGCGGCGACGGCGCGGGAGACGAGGTCGACCCCGTCGACTACTTCTCGGTCGGCTACGGCGCGACGCCCCGGCTCCTGCGGTTCTGGCGGCGGGCGGGCTATCGGACCGTCCACCTCTCGACGACCCGGAACGACGCCTCGGGGGAGCGCTCCGCGGTCATGCTCCGGTCGGAGACGGCGGCCGGCCGCGACCTGCTCGACCGCCACGCCGTCGCCTTCCGGGACCGCGAGCGCGACGGGCTCTCGGACGCGCACCGCGACGTCGACCCGGACGTGGTCCGCGGCGCGCTCCGGGCGTGTGCCGCCCCCGTCGCGGTCGACCTCGCCGAGACCGAGTGGCGTTCCGTCGTCGGCGCGTCGGTCGGCCCCGGGATGTACGACAGCGCGCCCGGCGCGTTCCGGGACCTCGCGCTCGCGGCGCTGATCGAGGGAGAGACGCCAGAGGCCGGCGAGGGGACCGCTCTCGACGACCGCGAGGAGCGCCTGCTCGTCCGGAAGGTGCTTCAGGGTCGGCCGTGGGAGTCGGTCGCCGACGACCTCGATTTCGTCTCGCTGAGCGCGTGTCGGCGCGCGCTCGGCGAGGCCTACGTCCCGATCGTCGAGCGGTACGGGACCGAGTTCGCGTTCGAAGAGCGGGAGCGATTTATAAACGACTGACCGAAGCGACGCGGTAGTTTATAAGTGAACGATGTGGTGGCGCGTGCCTGTGAACGCCCTTTAAGAGCGCGAGGAGCGTCGCGAGAGGCGAGGGACGACACAGGCGACGTAAGCACCACAGCGAAGGAGAGTAAGCGACTGAGCGAGGAGCGCAACGAGCGTGTGTCGGCCTCCCGGCTGGGGCTTCGGCGGTCGTGTTCTCGGCAGCAACTACATCGTACCGAACGGCGGAAAATCCGACTACTGACGCCGCGTCAGCGCACGCGAATACCTAAATCCGGTTCTCGCGACCGGGGGCGACGTCGATGGCGTCGACCGGGCAGACGTCGACACAGAGCATACAGTCGATACACTGGTCCTCGTCGGCGGGGTTCACCTTCCGCTCGGACTCCGGGTGTCCGGGCGTGTCGACCCACTCAAACACGTCGACCGGGCAGTCCTCCAGACACGCGCCGTCAGCGAGACAGATGTCGAAGTCGACCGCGACGTGGGTCCCTCTGATTCCCTGTTTCTCCGGCGGTTCGACGGGTCCCCACACGGCGACGCCGTCCTCCTCGCCGGCCCGCTCGCGGTTCGTTTCGAAGCTCGGGTCGATGGCCATCGTTGCCACCGCTTCGCCGGTCGAGGGTTTAAAATCCGCGACAAAAGGATTCGGTCGGTCCTGTCCGCCGGCCGACCTACGGGTGCGCGTAGTACGCCAGCAGGTCCTCGGAGCCGTTCGGCCCGTCCACCTCGTCGGTCGCGTCGGGGTCGAACGCGTCGATCCGCGCGAAGCCGACGCGGACGAACTGGACGACCGTGTCGGGGTCCACGTCGGCGAGCGCCGGCTCGGCGATCCCGCGCACGTCGCCCTCGACGGTCCGGAGAAGCGTCTCCAATCCCTCGTCGGCGGGGACCCAGTGGACCACGTCCACGTCGCCGTCGCGGACAACGTCGATGTCGGCGTCGAGGAAGACGAGTTCGTCGCCCGCGTGGCGGACGCAGCCGTATCCCTTCAGCCAGACGCGCTCGCCCTCGGGCGGGAGGTCGGGTGACTCGACGACGACGCGGCCGGCGGGGACCTCGCGGTCGCCGCGGTCGGCGTGGTCGGGGTGGAGCGGCGGGTGGCCCGCCTCGGGCGCGAGTTCGTCGCCGTCGACGATCGGTAGCGCCACGGCGGGCGCGTCCTCGCGGTCGCGCACGAAGAAGTACCGGTTCGCGTCGTCGTCGACGAGGTCGCGGTTGTTCGCGTACACGGAGGACATCGCCAGATCGACGTCGGAGGTCGACATCCCGAGTTCCGTCATCGAGTCAACGAGCGCTCGCCCCTGAATCCCGCGACGGCGCATCGACCGAATAGTCGGCGCGCGGGGATCGTCCCACCCCGTCAGCTCCCCGTCCGCGATCAGTCGCTTGATCGTCGAGGTGGAGAGCGTCACGTCGTACTCGTCGACCTGGACGTGCCCCCAGTGGAGCACCTCGGGGTACTCCCAGTCGAAGTAGTCGTAGACGAACCGCTGGCGCTTCGCGGAGTCCTGAAGGTCGATGCCGCGGATGATGTGGGTGACGCCCGTGAGGTGGTCGTCGACGCCGGACTGGAAATCGAGCATGGGCCAGCAGCGGTAGTCGGCGGGCGCCTCGCGCGGGTGCGGGGTGTCGATCATCCGGAACGCGACCCAGTCGCGGAGCGCGGGGTTCTTGTGTTCGATGTCGGTCTTCACGCGCAAGACCAATTCGCCGGAGCCGTACTCCCCGTCGACCATCGCCTCGAACTCCTCGCGGACCGTCTCGGCGTCCTTCTCGCGGTGGGGGCACGCCTCGCCCGCGTTCTTCAGCTCCGAGAACTCGTCGCCGGAACACGAGCAGGTGTACGCGCCACCGAGACCGATCAGCTCGCGGGCGTGGTCGTAGTACGTCTCCAGTCGGTCGGAGGCGTAGAGTACGCGATCCGGCTCGAAGCCGAGGTACTCGATGTCTTCGAGGATGGCGTCGTACGCGTCGAGATCGGGTCGTTTCGTCTCCGGGTCCGTGTCGTCGAACCGGCAGATGAACGAACCGTCGTAGCGCTCCTTGTACGTCCCGATGACGGCGGGCATCCGCGCGTGACCGACGTGCCACGGGCCGTTCGGGTTCGGCGCGGCGCGCATCACGACCTCGCCCGCTTCGGCGTTCGGGAGGTCGGGGAGGACGCGGTCGTCGTCTTCCGCCTCCGCCTCCAGCTCCGCGAGCCTGTCGGGCGCGAGCTCGCCGAGCCGCTCCCGGCGCTCGGCGTCGTCCAGCTCGGCGACCTCGTTCACGACCGGCGCGAGGACGCCCGGTATCTCGTCGCCGTGCGGGCGGAACTCGGGGTTCTCGCCCATGATCGGGCCCATGATCGCGCCCACCTCCGGGTCGTTGCCGTGCTTGAGCGCGTTAAAAAGCGCCGCGGCCTCGCCGGCCGCCGCGACGCGCTCGCGGAGTTCGTCGTCCATACGACTCGCTTGGCGGGGTCGGGTCAAAAACGCCGCGAAACGGCGGGGAGGGGCAGATCCCGCGGCGACGCGGACGGCGCGGGCGGCACGTGTGACCCGAACGGCGCGGGCAACGTAGCCGCCGCGACGGCGCGCCGGGTGCGGGACTGCGGGTAGGGGCACTCGACACGAGCCGGCGGACCGGATTAAATTACCGAGACCGTTCGCGCCGGTATCGGGTCGTTACGGTCGTGAACGGTCGAGACGTTTTTGTCGCTTCGGCGCTTAACTTACCGGTCTTCACCGGAACGAGAAGCGCCGGCAACGACGGGAGGTCGGGCACGGTCGGGTCGAGGAGGGTCAGAGACGAGCGGGACAGAGCGGTGACGGTGACCCCGGGCGAACAAGTTCGGTTCGTGGCCTTGA
The DNA here is from genome assembly GCA_003023405.1 of Halobacteriales archaeon SW_8_68_21. Classification (GTDB taxonomy): domain Archaea; phylum Halobacteriota; class Halobacteria; order Halobacteriales; family Haloferacaceae; genus Halorubrum. Next base: position 9,924 of record PXST01000025.1, on the reverse strand, counting down.
TGGTCGCCGGGGGTGTGGTGGACGCATGAGCGCAGCGTCGGCGGTCGTCGGAACGCGGGGAGGATCGCCGTGGTAGGACCGATCTCTGAGGCGGAGCGGGACGCCGGAAACCGGCGGATAAAGCTCGTGTTGCTCGCGATCGTCACCGCCTCGCCGCCGCTGCTCGCCCTCCAGTTGGACCCGTCGCCGGTCCAGTTGCTCGCCGCACTCGGTGGCGGCTTCCTCCTCGGGCTGGCGGTCGTGTGGTACCTCGGACGGCTCGCTGCGGAGTTCAGCGGCGGGCGGCGACGGCGACGGCGCTGACCCGCTTTTGGACACGGTTCGGCCCGGCCGGATTTATTGAACCCATCGGCAGGTGACAGCTTTGCGCTCTCCGTCGCTCGGTACAGGGTGCTTACGGATCGCTCAGCACAGGGAGAGCGCCGAATGATCTGGCGGTGCGGTGGCGCGCGCCTCCGAGCGCCCTTTTAAGAGCGCGAGAAGCGCCGCGCGAGGGAGTCGGTGGTCCGGAGCGAACCGGAGGACCACCGACGAGGCTGGGGAGGTGTGAGGCTGCGGTGCGGGGCGGGACTCGAAGGGGCAGTCGCCGGCGGCGGAGCCGCTGGCTGCCCGTGGCCCGTCACGTCTCGCGGCTGGGGCTTCGTGGATGTCCGCGGTCGACCCGCGGGTAGATTTTTATAAGCGAGCGGCTGGGATTTCGAGAGTGTTCACCGCATCAGCAACAATCCGACTCTCATCACCAACGTCAGACGCGAAATATCCGTTTTATATGTAGCTCTCATCGAACAGCCGTTTTAGGTGAGGGCATCCCCGAAGAATACGATGTCAACGGAGCCGCCCAACCGCGTTCAATCCGCGCCCGCCTCGGTGCCGCGGACCGGCTCGACGAGGTCGCCGGCCCGGTCGTCAGCGACCGCGCGCGAACTCGATAACGGCGAGATGCTCACTTCGCCCTCGACGGCCGCCCGGCGGTCCGACCCGGGGTCGTCCGCCACGTCGCCGCGGAGGAACTCCCGCCAGAACCGGTCGCGGAGCTCCATCCCCATCTCGCCGCGACGCTCGTTGAACTCCCAGCTCTCGGGGACGTTCTCGCCGTCCGGTCCGTCCTCGTCCGGCCCCGCCTCGCCCGGGCGGAACTCCATCACGTCGAAGCCGCGCGCCGGCTCGGTCAGCCGGTAGGTGGGGTTCGCCGCCGCCTCGTCGTCGGCGGCCGGGACGTTGACGTTCAGCACGTCCGCGCCGAACGGGAGGACTCCGTCGTCGATCCGGTCGAGCAAGTCGGCGACGACCTCGCCGGCGACCGCGAAGTCGTCGTTGTCGAGCGTCGGCGGCACGGGGAGGTTGCCGCGGTCGTACAGCGAGACCGCGACCGCGGGGGTGCCGAGGAAGGAGGCCTCCATCGCGGCCCCGACGGTCCCGGACTGCCCGAGGATGTGCGCGCCGATGTTCGGGCCGTGGTTACAGCCGGAAACGACGACGTCGGGGGCGAGTCCGAGCGCCACGTCCGCGACCGCGACGCAGTCGGCGGGGGTCCCCTCGACCGCGTAGCCCCGGTCCGTCTCCGCGTACTCGACCGTCGTCTCCCACCACGAGCGCGCGCCGCCGACGCCGGACTGGTTCGTCGCGGGCGCGACGACCGTCACGTCGTGGTCGGCCGAGAGCGCGTCTGCGAGCGCTCGGAGCCCGACGGCGTCGATCCCGTCGTCGTTGGTGAGCAAGATGTCGGTTGTCACGCATCACCCTGCGAGGGGGCGAGAGAAAACGTCGCCGGTCCACGGCGAGCGGGCGAAGACGGCGACGGGAAAGGAGCGGGCGAAGGCATCGACGAGAGAGGAGCGGGCGAAGACGGGCGTCGACCGAGTGGTACTCCGGGTGGTCAGTCGGCGGGCGCTGTGACCGCGAGAAGCGGGGACCGGTCGGGCGTCAGTCGGCGGCGACTCGACGCGACGAGGTCGCCAGGTCGAGCACCTCGTCGAAGAAGCCGAGCGAGTCGTGCGGGCCGGGGTTCGCCTCGGGGTGGTACTGGCGGGTGATGACGTCGAGTTCGTCGCTGTCGAGGCCCTCGACGGTGTC
>PXST01000025.1:0-7720 GCA_003023405.1 Halobacteriales archaeon SW_8_68_21 | reverse complement strand
GCTCGCCCGCGAACTCGTCGACGACCGCCTGTGCCGCGACAAAGTTCTCCGGGTCGCCCGGCCCGTTCGAGACGAAGAGTACGTCGGGTTCGACGGCCGCCACATCCTCGGGGGTCGCGTCGTATGGGAGGACGTGGACATCCGCGCCGCGCTCGGTGAGCGAGGCGGTGATCGAACCCTTCGCGCCGCAGTCGAGCATAGCCACGTCGACATCGCCGCCGCCCTCGTGGACGGTCGGCTCCGTGACGGAAACCTGCGCGCCGATGTCGACGTGCTCGCTCATCGGCTTACACGCCTCCATCTCCGCGACGGCGTCTTCGGGGGTCGCGTCCGAGCCGGCGGCGATCCCGCAGGCCATCGCGCCCTCCTCGCGGACGGTGGTGACGATCTCGCGGGTGTCGACGTGATCGACGGCGGGCACGCCCTCCGCGGCGAGCCAGTCGGCGACGTCGTCGGTCAGTTCACGGGCGACCGCCGCGCGCGGCTGGACCGAGTCGGACTCGAACCGCTCGCTTCGGACGCCGTAGTTCCCGATGAGGGGATACGAGAAGGTGAGGATCTGTTCGGCGTAGGAGGGGTCGGTGAGCGACTCCTCGTAGCCGGTGTACGCGGTCGTGAACACCAGTTCGCCGCGAGTACGCCCCGGCGCACGGGCGCGCGCTTCGAACACGCGTCCGTCCGCCAGCGCGATGTAGGCGTCCGACATTACGAGAAGCGTACACGCAAAGGGTAATAAATGCGTCGTTCGAAGTTTCGTTACGATATTCGTAACGGGTAAGGCGACGGGGGAGAGACGAGTGGTATGGACGACCTCGACCGACGGATCCTCTCGATCCTGCGACGGGACGCGCGGACTCCGTACACGGAGATCGCGGAGCGGGTGGGGACCTCCGAGGGCACCGTGCGCAACCGCGTCGACCAGATGACAGACGAGGGCGTGATCGAGCGGTTCACCGTCACGACCCGCACCGGCAACGTGAAGGCGATGATCGAGATCTCGGTGGAGATGAACGTCAACACCGCCGCGGTCGGCGAGCGCATGGTCGACTGGGAGGAGGTCGACTTCGTCTGGCAGGTCTCCGGCGAGGAGGACGTCGTCCTCGTCGTCGACGCGGTCGACACGCGCGCGGTCAACGAACTGATCACGAAGGCGAGAGAGATGGACGAGGTCAAGTCGACGAAGACGCGCCTCATCCTCGACGAACGGCTGGGGTAGACGCGCGACGACCGTTTACAACTTCGGCGGCGGCGGCGGAGCCGCCGGCTGCCAGAGGCGCGTAGCGCCTCCCCGCATGCCCGCGAGCGGTCGACGGGCCGCGAGACGCGAGGGACCGGAGGTCTCTCGCTGCTCGCGTCGCGCGTGTTCGTCCTTCCGGCTGGGGCTTCGGTGGTCGTGTCGATCGAATGCTTACAGCCGATATCGAACGGTCAGGTCACCGGAGCGCCGAGGATCCCGACCGGCTCGTTCACGTATCAGCGACGCTCGTCTGCATCTCGTCCGTGTTGAACGCGCTCCCGGCCGCATCGTCCCCGAGGACGATGACGCCAGCCCCCGACCCAGTCTTCTCCTCGAACTCCGCTATTACCCGGTCGGCCGCCGCCTGCGCGCCGAGTCCGTCTTCGAGGTGATCAACCGCGCGCCGCGAGAGCGTCACGCGGGCGATGTCCTCGCCGGCACCCGTCGCGCTCGCGCCGCCCGCCTCGGTACAAAAGAACCCGGACCCGACCTGCGGCACGTCGCCGACGCGCCCGGCGAGCGCGAACGACCGCCCGGCAGTGGAGGTCACCGCCGCGAACGTCTCGCCGTCGGTCGCCACCGCGCCGACCGTGTCGTGGTCGGGGGCGACGCTCTTCCCGCTCGTTTCCCCCGCTTGGTCGTCCCCCGAGCCGAACCGGGCGGCAAGCCAGTCGAGGTGTTCGCGAGGGCCGCCCCGAGGCGGCTCCTCCGCCTCGTACCGCTCGCGTTTCTCGTCGGTGAGCAGGTCGACGCCCGTCTCGACCCCGAACTCCGCCGCGAGGTCGACCGCGTGCTCGCCCGAGACGAAGACGTGAGGCGTCTCCGAGCAGACGACGCGGGCGACGCTCGCCGCGTGCTCGACGCCCGACATCGAGCAGGCCGCGCCGATCTCGCGGTCAGAGGTCATCACGCCCGCGTCGGTCCGGACGACGCCGTCGGACTGGACCGCGCCACCGACGCCCGCGTTGAACCGGGGGTCGGACTCGAGGACGCCGACCGCGGCCTCCACCGCGTCGAGCGGCGTCGCGCCCTCGGCACCGGTCGCGGCCGCCTCGTCGAGGACCGCCTGTCTGGGCTCCGGGTCGTCCGGGATGCCGCCGGCACCGCCGTGAACGATGACTCGCATACCGGAGGCTCCCGCGGCGGCCACATAAACGCCCGGAACCCGGCCGGACCCGGGCGTCATCCCTCGTCGTCGCCCCCCATCACCGCCCCGCTCCGACGCCGCAAGACCTATTCCCGCCGCTGGGCGACTCGGGAACACCGTGACGACAGCCGATCCCGCCGGCGACGACCCGGGTCGCTCGCGTTCAGGCTCCCGCCCCCTCGCCTCCCGCTTCCGCGCCTCCCGCCTCCACGCCGCGCTCCGACGCCGCCTCGGGATCGACTCGCGAGCGCTCGCCGCGTTTCGGGCCGCGCTCGGCGTCGTCCTCCTCGTCGACCTCGCGCTCCGCGCGCGGAACCTAGTCGCCTTCTACACCGACGCCGGCGTCCTCCCCCGTGCGACGCTCGCCGAGGCGTATCCGCTCGGTGCCCGGCTCTCGCTTCACGCCCTCTCTGGCGACCCACGGGCCGTCGCGCCGCTGTTCCTCGCCGCCGCGGTCGCCGCCGTCGCGCTCGCGGTCGGCCACCGGACCCGCGTCGCGACCGCGGCCTCGCTGGTCCTGCTCGCGTCGCTTCAGGCGCGGAACCCGTTCGTCCTCAACGCCGGCGACACCCTCCTCCTCCAGCTTCTGGGTGCCGGACTCCTGTGCCCGCTCGGCGCGCGCTGGTCGCTCGACGCGGTTCGTCGCGGCGATGACGGAGCGTCGTCGGAACCGACGGGCGGAACCGGACCCGACCGCGTCGCCGCCGCGGCCGACCGAGTCGCCAGCCCCGCCACGGCGCTCCCGCTGGTCCTCGTCGTGGTGGTGTACGTCTCCAACGCGGTCGAGAAGCTCCGCGGAACGGCGTGGCCCGCGGGGGAGGCGGTCGAGCGCGTCTTCCGACTCACTTACCTCCACGGCCCGCTCGGCGGACTCGTCCCCGAGTGGTCCGCGCTCCTCACCGCCGCCACCTGCGGCTGGCTCGCGCTGCTCGTCGCTGCTCCGTTGTTGATCGCGACCGGCGGCCGAGTCCGCGCCGCGCTCGCGGGGACGCTGCTCGCGGCGCACCTCTCGATGGCGTTTACGCTCCAGATCGGCGTCTTCTCCGCGGTCTCCGCGGCCGCGCTGGTACCCTTCTTCCCGCCGTTCGTCTGGGACCGGATCGAGCGGGCGATCGCTCCCGCGATCGGTCGGTTTCGCTCCGTCGCGGGCCGTCGGTTCGGCGGCGCGACCGCCTCGACAGAGACCAAATCGTTCGGGGCCGTCCGCGACCGCGCCGCCGCCGTCGTCCCGGTCCTCGCCGCGGTCCTCCTCGTCGCGCTCGTCGCGTGGAACGGGATGGCGCTCGGGCTGGTCGAGACCCCAAAGCCGGTCGCGTCGGCGGCGGACCCAACCGAGAGCGGCTGGGACATGTTCGCGCCGAACCCCCCGTCGACCGACGCGCTCGTCACGGCGACCGCGACGACCGCCGACGGCGACCGGATCGACGCGCTGTACGGTGACCGCGTCGCGCGAGACCGCCCGCCCGCCGACGCCCGCGCGTACCCCACCGCGCGCTGGCGGAAGCTCCTCACCCTGCTCGCGGACGACCCCGAGCCGGCCCGCGTCGACTCGACGCTCGGACGCCTCTGCGACCGGGCGGACGCGCTCGCCGGCGACGGACGCGTCGCGTCGGTGTCGCTCTCGGCGGTCGACATCGACGTCGAGACCGGAGAGACGCGGACCGAGACGCTCGGCTCCCGGGAGTGCCGCCCCGCGTGAGCGACGGCGACCGGCCGTCTCTGCGATCGACGGTTTATGTTCCCGGCGGGCGAACGGGATGACGTGACCGCTTCGGAACCGACCGCGGCCTCGACGCGGTCAGCGCCCTCGACTGTAACGCGGTCAGCGCCGGTCTCCGTCCTGCTCCCGACCGTGCGCTGGACCGACGCCTGCGACGAGGTGGCGGACCAGCTCTGCGGTCCCGAGGCGTTCGGCGTCAGTGATGGCATCGATGGCGAGGGAGACGCCGCCGACGCGGGCGAGGAAGACGCTGCCACCGACGCCGGCGGAGGCGACACGGCCGACGAACTGCTCGTCGTCTGCGACTCCCCGGACGACCCCGTCGCGGACCGCCACGGCGACCTGCCACCCCGGGTGCGGATCGTGGTCGCCGGCGAGCCGGAGGGCTGTTCCGGGAAGGCGAACGCGATAGCCGCCGGGATGGAGGCCGCGGCGAACGACCGGCTCCTCTGGACCGACGACGACTTCCGCCACCCGCCGGGGTGGCTGGCGACGCTCGACGCCGACTACGAGCGCCGCGGGCCGACCACCGAGGTCCCGGTGTTCGTCGGACGCGACCCCCTCGCCCGGCTGTTCGAGCCGGCGTACGTGATCGGCGGGACGCTCGCGGTGTTCGCGGCCGGCGTCGCGTGGGGCGGCGCGGTGATATTCGAGCGCGACGACCTCCGCAACGGCGAGGCGGCGTTCCTCCGCGATCTCCGCCGGACGGTCAGCGATGACGGGACGCTCACCGAGCACCTCGACGTCGCCGCGGCCGACAGACCGCGTCGCGTCGCCGCCGGCGGGTCGCTCCGCGGCTCGCTGGAGCGGTTCGTCCGATTCCTACAGATCACGCGGTACCACGCGCCGGCGGCGACCGCGTTCAACGCCGCCTTCGGGGTCGTCATGGCCGCGCTCTGCCTGTTCGCCCCGTTCGTGGGCGTGACACTCGTCACCGCGCTCGCGGGCCTCGCGTACGCCCGGTTCGGGATCCGGCGTGCGACGTTCCTGCTCGCAGCGCCCGGCGTGTTGATCGCGCCGCCGTTGATGGCGTACGCGTTCGCTCGTCGAACCTTCGTCTGGGGCGGCCGTCGCTACCGGTGGCGGTCGATGTTCGACGTCGCGGTCGAGTCGGTCTGACGCTTCGACGTCGCGGTCGAGTCGGTCTGACGCTTCGATGTCGCGGTCGGGTTGCTGTCCGCGGTCGCGGTCGAGTCGGTTCGGGCCGGGACGGCTCGGGCGGGGATCGGGGACGAAACCGGCAAACGCTGCGAGCGCGACGCTCACGCCGAAAACGGCAGCACTTTACGGAGCCACAGAAATCTTCGAACGTTCATGAGCTACGACAAAGTCGATGTCCCCGACGACGGCGAAGCGATCACGCTCGCCGACGAGGAGACCGGCGAACTGAACGTTCCGTCCACCCCGATCGTCCCGATCATCCACGGCGACGGGATCGGCACCGACGTCGGACCGGCCGCACAACAGGTACTCGACGCCGCCGCCGAAGCGACGGGCCGCTCCATCGCGTGGATGCGCGTCTACGCCGGCTCCAGTGCCCGCGAGATGTACGACGAGAACCTCCCCGAGGACACCGTCTCGGCCATCCGCGACCACCGCGTCGCGATAAAGGGCCCGCTGACGACGCCCGTCGGAGCCGGCTTCCGATCGCTGAACGTCGCGCTCCGCAAGACGCTTGATCTCTACGCGAACGTCCGCCCGACCTACTACATCGACGGCGTCCCGTCGCCGGTCAAGAATCCGGAGGAGATGGACATGGTCACCTTCCGGGAGAACACCGAAGACGTCTACGCCGGCATCGAGTGGGAGGCCGGCACCGACGGCTCCGAGCAAGTACGCGACTTCCTCGAAGGAGACATGGACGTCCCGGACGTCATCCACGACGGTCCCGTCGGCATCGGCGTCAAGCCCATCTCCGAGTTCGGCTCGAAGCGCCTCATCCGCGAAGCGGTCGACTACGCGCTCGCCAACGACCGCGACTCGGTCACGCTCGTCCACAAGGGGAACATCATGAAGTTCACCGAGGGCGCGTTCCGCGACTGGGGCTACGAGGTCGCCGCGGAGGAGTACGGCGACGACGTGATCACCGAAGACCAGCTCTGGGACGAGTACGACGGCGAGCGGCCCGAGGGGGCGCTCGTCGTCAAGGACCGCATCGCGGACAACATGCTCCAGCAGCTGTTGACCCGCACCGACGAGTACTCCGTCATCGCGACGATGAATCTCAACGGCGACTACATGTCCGACGCCGCCGGCGCGCAGATCGGTGGACTGGGAATTGCGCCCGGTATCAACCGCGGCCACGGTCGCTGTCTCGCCGAGCCGGTCCACGGCTCCGCGCCCAAGTACGCCGGCGAGGACAAGGTCAACCCCGCCGCGATGATCCTCTCCGGCCGCGAGATGCTCGATTACATCGGCTGGTCCGACGCCGCCGACCTCGTTCGCGAGGCCGTCGAGGAGACCATCGCCTCGGGGAAGGTCACCTACGACCTCCACCGACAGATCGAGAGCGGCGAGAAGCTCGCCACCTCGGAGTTCGCCGACGCCGTCGTCGAGCAGATCGACGAGCTGGCGTAAGGCGGACCGACGGTCAAATCTTGGCGGATCGCAGCTCGATCTCGGTATTTTCGTCCGCTTTCGACGCCGACTGCCTGTTCGGTCCCGTCGAGTCGCGTTTTGCTGGAATCCCGGCAACCGGCCTAATCGTACAGTCGTTTGTTTATGCGTAATCGACCGCAGATATTTATACGTAATCGACCGCAGATCCACGGCGAACGCCGCTCGCGGAGGCGAGGATACAAATCCGGGGGTCGCCTTGCGCCGGTATGGTAACTTTCCTCGCCGGAGGGACGGGCACGCCGAAGCTCCTCGACGGCGCGGCTCGGGTGTGGGACCCGGCCGAGACCGCGGTCGTCGCCAACACCGGCGACGACGTCGAGATCGGCGGCCACCTCGTCTGCCCGGACGTCGACACCGTGCTGTTCGCGGGCGGCGGGGTCCTCGACCGAGAGACGTGGTGGGGGATCGAGGGCGACACGACCGCGACCCACGAGGAACTCGGCCGGCTCACAGCGGCGGCCGGACTCGAAACCGGCCCCCGATACCTCGATGACGCGGCCCAGACCGCGGGGCGGGCGATCGCCCGGTGGCGGCGGTTCTCCGCGGTCGGCGAGTTCATGGAGATCGGCGACCGCGACCGCGCGGTCCACCTTACGCGTACGAGCCTGCTCGACGAGGGGCGCACCCTTACCGAGGCGGTCGGGGTCCTCGCGGACGCGTTCGACCTCGACGTCGACCTCCTCCCGATGTCCGACGACCCGGTGGCGACGCTGATCCACACCGAGGGCGGCGAGACGGTCCACTTCCAGGAGTACTGGGTCGCGCGCCGCGGCCGGCCCGGAGAACACCTCGTCACCGACGAACGGCGAGACGGCCACCACGGGCGTCTCGCGGAGCGCGCGCTCGAACCCGGGCAGCGCCAGCATCGGTCCGACGCTCGTCACGGGGTTCGAGGGCCCGATCACCACCGGGTCGGCGAGCGCCCTGCGCACGGCGACGGTCGGTTCGGCGTCCTCGGCCCCCCGGAACTCCACGTCGCCGACCGGCGGCTCGCCGC
>PXST01000024.1 GCA_003023405.1 Halobacteriales archaeon SW_8_68_21 | reverse complement strand
CCATGCTCGGGACCGCGGTCCGGAAGCGGTCGCCGACCTCCTCGGTCGTCGCGTCGAGTTCGGCGAGGCGGTCGGTCCGCTCGGGGGCGACGTCGGTGAACACGCGGTAGGTCGTCTCGCCGTGTCGCTCGCGGATCCCGTCGACGCTCCCGCGGGCGACGATCCGACCCTCGTTCATGACGACGACGCGGTCGCAGACCGACTCGACGTGGTAGAGGTTGTGCGCCGAGAAGACGACCGTCTTGCCCGTCTCGCGCAGCTCGCGGGTAAAGGCGAGCACGGAGTTCGTCGTCACGGGGTCGAGCCCCGATGCCGGCTCGTCGTACACCAGTACGTCCGGGTCGTTGACGAGCGAGCGCGCGATGGCGACCTTCCGTTTCATTCCCTTCGAGACGTCGCCGAGGGGGCGCTCGCGGTGGTCGAGTTCGAGGCGGTCGAGCGCGGCCTCGATCCGCTCGGCGGCGGCGTCTCGGGGCACGTCGTAGAGGTCCGCGAAAAAGCGGAGGTACGACCGCGCGGTCATCTCCTCGTACAGCGGCGACTCCTCCGGCAGGAACCCGAGGTGGCGGCGCATCTCGGGGTCGGAGGCGTCGAACCCGGCGACGGTCACCTCGCCGTCGGTCGGCTCGACGAGTCCGGCGAGCAGCTTCAGCGTCGTCGTCTTCCCGGCTCCGTTCGGGCCGACGATGCCGAACACCTCTCCCTCCTTGACGGCGAAGTCGCTGTCGACGACGGCCGCGAAGTCCCCGTAGGCCTTCCGCAGCCCCGACGCCTCGATCATACGTGCGGCTCCGGCGGCGGCCGAGTTAAACCCATGCCCACGGGTATCAACCGCGAGAACCGCGAGGGACGGCGCGGCTCGCCGGTACCCTTATGACGGCGCTGCGAGGACACCCGCTCCGCGACCGAGCGCTCGGAACGAGCCGACGGTGCTGCGCGGCGGGTTGAGCATCGCGGACGTCGACGCCGCGGTCGCCGCGAAGCGCTGGGCCGCGGCGTCGCTGGTGGAGATGCTCGGCCGAGACCCGCACGCTCGACATCGCGGGGAGCGCGGGGCCGCCGCGATCGAGGACTTCGGGGACGAGTAGCTGCCCCGCGGCGAAGAGCGCGGCCGCTCACGGATCGAACCTCGGCGGGGAGAAATCGGCGTTCGTGGCGCGTTACTCTTCTTCCTCGGCCGATCCTCGTCCTCGTTCCCAGACGGCGTCCGCGGAGGTGTCGTTGGGTGCCGTGTGCGAGACATCTTTCATGCGGTCGCGATCGCTTGCCATATTGATTCCTGATACCCCGGACCCCCGTATTAACCCTTCGTGGAAAGAGATAATGAGACCTCATACCATATAAGGTATTAATATATCGAACTCTGGGCGCGGCTCGACCGGTGAACGAACGCCGAATCGTCGCCGTATCGGTGTCTTGAAACCGGACGGACGTACGGAAACGATCCGGCGACCGCGACGATGAAGCGCAACGCCGCCGAACCATCAACTGTGTTCGGGAACGCCGGTCCGCGCGACCGATCGACGGTGATCAGAGAGGGGTCGACGCTCGCGGTCGGCCGTGATGTCGCCGCACCGACCGAGCCGACCGCGAAGACGCTCCGGGACACACGACGGTGGCCCGAGTGGAGTCCGTCGGTCGGCGGCGTCGAGAGCGCGGACCGATACGTCGAGGCCGGGACGACCGGACGAGTCCGGGTCGCGGGCGTCTGGACCCCGTTTCGGGTGACGGCCGCGACGCGGCTCCGCTGGGACTGGCGCGTCGCCGGCGTTCCCGCGACCGGCCACCGCGTCGAGCGCTATCCGGGGCGCTCGGATCGGTGTCGGGTCGTCGTCGAGGTCCCGCTCGTCGCGGCCGCGTACGTCCCCGTCTGTCGGCGCGCGCTCGACCGGTTCGCGGACCTCGTCGAGGAGCGATGAATCCCGGAGCCGATGGCTCCGAAAACGGAAATACCTTCTCCGTTTTCGTTTCGACGACGAACGACCTCATCGCCATTATTCGGGCGCGACGACGATCACCGGACGCATGTCGACCACGACCCAGTCGCAGACGGCCGGGAATGTAGGCGGAAACTGGCGGGCCGGACTCACCGGCGGCGTCGTCGGTGCCGCCGCCATGGGCGGTCTCGTACTGGCGATGAACGCGGCGACGCTGGCCGTCGCCATCCCCTCGCTGTACGCGCTCGCGCCGCCGCCGAATCCCGGCGTCGGACTCTTCGTCCACATCTCTCACGGCGCGGTCCTCGGCGTCGTCTTCGCCGGGGTCGTTGGGGCGTTCGACCTCGACTCGACGCCCCTCCGGATCGGCGCGGGCGTCGCGTGGGGAGTCGCGACCTGGATCGGCTTGGCCGCACTCGTGATGCCGGTCTGGCTGAGCGCCGTCGGGTCGCCGGCCTCGCCGCCGTTCCCGAACTTCGCGCCGCCGTCGCTGCTGTGGCACGCGACTTACGGGGCCGTGCTCGGCGGCGTCTACGCGGTCACCGCGGACCGGATCTAACCCTCGTCCCTGAACAGCGTCCACGCCGGATCGCCGTCGACGTTGGCGATGGAGGCGACCTTCTCCCGGCGGAGCGCGGCCAGTTGCTCGGTCGCTCCGCGCACCCACGTCCCGAAGGCCGCCGTGAGCCGCCGCCGGACGACGTCCGGCTCGACTGGACGGTACACGTAGACGTGACCCCCGTCCTCGATGAGCCGCCGGCGCTTCCCCACGACGCCCAACGCCGCGAGGTGGTTGAGGTGCCGAGCGACGACGCTCCTGTCGCGGTCGATCCGGTCGGCCAGTTCGTTCACCGTCATCGTTCCGCCCTCCATCACGCAGAGACAGACCTCGAGTTCGGTGTCGGACATCTCGAAGACATCGCCGAGCAGGTCTTCGAGTTCGGGCTCCGCGACGGCGTCGACGGACGCGGTCGGCGTCATCGCCGCACCGCAGCAGGTGACCGGTCCGGTCCCGACGGCGAGGGTGTCGCAGTCGTCACAGGAGAGTAGTTCGGGCGTGTCCCCGGATTTCATGGACCAGATTCGCGCGGTGTCGACAAATCGGTTCGGTGGTCGCCCGATCGCGACACACGACCGGACGGACCGACCCGTGTAACGGATCGTCCGAGAAGCGGGGAGCACTTCTTCCGATTTAGTTCTCGTAGCCGCGCTCGAACGGATCGATCACGTCGCTCCCCGGGTCGTCTTCGTCGCGGGCGAACCCCGGCCCCCGCGTCGCCAGTTCGAAGACGAGGCCGTCGGGGTCGGTGAAGTAGACGCTCTTGAAGTAGGTGCGATCCTTCACCTCGGAAACGCGGACGTCGTGTTCGCGTAGGTGATCCCGCCACTCGCGGAGCGTCGCCTCGTCTTCGACGCCGAACGCGAAGTGATGGCTCGCGCCCGGCCCGGGCGTCCCCTGCGAGTCGGGGTACTCGAAGTAGGTGACGACGGTCCCCGGTTCGCCCTCTGGCGTCGACGAGAAGTAGTAGTGCGGCGTGCCGGGGTCGTCGTAGTTCTGGGTCCGCTTGACCGTGTGCCAGCCGAGGACATCCTCGTAGAACGACTTTGTCTCCTCGATGTCCGTACAGATGTTCGTGACGTGATGGAGTCCGGTCGTCGGCGGCGCGTCGCTCATGTCTCCGGTCTCGCCGCCGGGACGGTTAGCCGTTCCGGCGGTCGGACCGTCCCCGAGAGGAGTGTCGAACTGAAGCGGTAGCGTCGTGAGTTCAGCTAACACCGTGTAACCTGCTATACGGACGTAACCCATATATCGCTTCCCGGACAACACAATCGGTAGGTAACACCGATGTCATCGCAGGAACTCGGCGAGACGGAGACGGCGGAGACGGCGGCAGGAGAGGCCGACGCGGCCGCGAGCGAAGCTGAGACCGATGCGGGCGACTCGCCGGCGACGGGAGCAGACCCGGCGGCGGGGACGGACGCGGTGACCGCGCCGGAGACGCCCTGCCCGGTCGTCGACTCGATCGAGCAGATCGGTTCGAAGTGGCGGCTCGTCGTCCTCCACGAGCTGTTGAGCGGCGAGGCGCGGTTCAACGAGCTGAAACGCGAGATCGACGCGAACGCCCGGACCCTCTCGCGCGTGCTCGACGATCTTCAGGAGACCGGCTTCGTCGACCGGCGGCTGGAGGAGGACGCGCCCGTGGCGACGTACTACAGTCTGACCGACAAGGGGGAGTCGCTCGCGCCGGTCTTCGAGGAGATCGACGACTGGGCCCACGAGTGGCTCACGGAGTGTCAGGGATAGGACTTCGTCGGCGAGACGGGCGATCTTTTATAAGTCAATCTCGGTTCTCTGATGATTCGTTTATAAATAGTTGACAGCGGATTAGTGGCGAACTCTGTCGAAGTCCCGGCCGCTCGACTGTACGACGTTGGTTCGGCTCATAAATCGGTGAGCGACACGAACTCCACCGAAGCCCCGGCCTGGAGGCGGGCACACGCTCGCTATCGTTCGAAAATCCTCGATTTTCGTGACGTCGTCGAAACGCGGAGCGTTCCGACCGCTAGCCGGAGATCACCGATTTGTGGCGGTGACGAGACGCCGGGGGCGTCTCGAACCACGCTCCTCGGTCGCTCGCGCTGCTCTCCCTGCGGTGTTGCGTCGCCATTAGAACGCTTCGCGTTCTGATTGGCTCACGAGAGTTTCGCTTTCGTGAACGCCTGCGTCCGCCTCGTGATTACCCCTTCGAGTCCCACCCGCACCGCCCCGCACCTCACTCCTCGGAGGCGCGCGCCACCGCCTGGTTTATTTATAAGCGATTGACGCCACCGTTCGCTCTTCACAGACGCCCTCCGCGAATGATCGCTTTACGCCGAAACGCACTCCCTTCTCCGGTGCGTACCTCGGGTGTGTACGCCGGACTGAAGAACACCCCCTGTTGCCTGTGCGGACGCGACGACACGCACACTCGGATCGCCGTGCCGCCGCGGGCGCTCACCCTCATGGAGAACGGGGGTCCGATCTCGTGGCGCGACGTGGTCGGGACGGTGACGCTCCGCTTTTGTGCCGACGACTGGGACCTCGTGAGCGATCTCGCCATCGAGATGGACACCCATCCGCTCTCGCGGTGTAACGCCGCCCACGTCTCCTTGGACCTCCGCGAGGACCACGAGGCACTGCTGTCGGCGACGAAGGCGGAGACGGACCAGACGGAGCTGGAATCGCGGCTCGAACGGGAGGCCGAGGCGACGCTCGACGCGGCCGACGACCCCTACACCGAGGAGCGCGACGTGGTCGAGGCGGTCGTGGTGTTGCGTGCGCTGGAGGAACTCGACGTGCGGGAGCGACCCGGCGGTGCGGACGCCGCGAGTCTGGCGAGCGCGGACGACGACTGATCGCCCGCGTCGCCCCTCGCCGGTGCCCCGCAGTCACCACCTGACCGCGAACCCGTCCTCGCCCTCCGGCTCGCCGTACTCGGCGTCGACGCCGGCGACCTCGGCGGCCTCGCTGCCGGTCTCGCACCACGCCACCATGTCGCGAACGTCGCCCTCGGGACCCTCGAAGACGGCCTCGACGCGCCCGTCGTCGAGGTTACGGACCCAGCCGTCGACGCCCTTCTCGCGGGCCGTATCGCGGGTCGAGGCCCGGTAGTAGACGCCCTGAACCCGACCCGAGACGAACACGTGTGCGCGAACGCGGTCGGTCATCGCCCGACCGTGGGACCGCCCGCCAGTTAAACGCCCCGTCCGCAACCGACGCCTACTAACTCCCGGGCACCGAGGAGACCGGCATGGACCTGTTCGGAACCGCCGGGATCCGCGGCGGCGTCGAGGACCGCGTCACGCCGGCGCTCGCGCTCGCCGTCGGGCGGGCAGTGGGTGCCGAGATCCGATCGCGAGGGGGAGCCGACGGCGAGTCGACCCCCGAACCGACCGTCGTCCTCGCCCGCGACGGGCGGGTGACCGGCCCGGCGCTCGCGGCCGCGATGGAGGCCGGGCTGGCCGCGGGCGGAGTCGCCGTCCGCCGCGCCGGTCGGCTTCCGACCCCGGCGCTCGCGCACGCCTCGCAGGGGCGCTACGGCGTGATGCTCACCGCCTCGCACAACCCGCCGACCGACAACGGGATCAAGCTGTTCCGCGACGGCACCGAGTTCGACCGGGAGCTGGAACGCGCCGTCGAGCGCGGTCGACTGCGGCAACGGGATGAGCGCACCCGCGACGCCGACCGTCCTCCGCGAGCTCGGCGCGGACGTGGTCACGCTCAACGGGAACGTCGACGGCCACTTCCCCGGCCGCGGGAGCAAGCCGACCCCGGAGACGCTCGCGGACCTGCGCGCGTTCGTCGCCGACGCCAACGATGGCGTCGCGGAGCCGGGGCGCTCGACGGACGCGGAAGGCGAGAGCGCCGGCGACGACGCCGAGGATGGGAGCGCCGGCGACGACGCGGAGGGCGGGAGCGCCGGCGACGACGCGGAGGGCGGGAGCGCCGGCGACGACGCGGAGGGGTTCGCGTTCGGCATCGGCCACGACGGTGACGCCGACCGGATCGTAATTGTCGACGCCGACGGCGAGGTCGTCCACGAGGACACGGTCCTCACGGTCCTCGCGGAGCGGTACACCCGCGAGAGCGACGCCGCGGACCCGGCGGTCGTGACGACGCCGAACGCCTCGGGGCGGATCGACGAGCGCGTCCGGGCGGCGGGCGGCCGCGTCGAGCGCGTCCGCCTCGGCGCGCTCCACGAGGGGATCGCCGCGGTGCGGGAGGCGGCCGCGGCCGCCGACGGCGCAGGCGGCGACGACACGCGGGTCGTCTTCGCGGCCGAGCCGTGGAAGCACGTCCACGTCGGCTTCGGCGGGTGGATCGACGGGGTGACCTCCGCGGCGGTGATCGCACGCCTCGTCGCCGACGAGGGGCTCGACGCCCTCCGCGAGCCGGTCACCGAGCGCCCGTACCGCAAGGTGAGCGTTCCCTGTCCCGACGACGCGAAGACCGCGGCGATGGCCGAACTGGAGACGGAGCTGCCGGCGGCGTTCCCGGAGGCCGCGGTCGACACCGACCACGGCGTCCGGCTGGAGTTCGACGACGCCTCGTGGACGCTGGTTCGACCCTCCGGCACCGAGCCGTACGTCCGGGTGTACGCCGAGAGCGACGATGTCGACGGACTGGTCGACGAGGTCGAGGCCGTCGTCGAGGACGCCGTCGCGACGGCGTAGCCGCGGCCCGGTCGGACGCCGTGGGCCGTCGCCGATCCGCGATGTGAGCGTTCACGACCGTGATGAATCCGGGTTCGTGGATCGAACTGCCGTGTCGGACGAGTGATCTTCCACAAACGCGACTGATTCTTTTCACGAACGTATCACCTCGGTGCCGCGGGAGCGGTGAATTTATGCCGCGTTCCGACGGGGATGGAGACGAGATGGCACCTGACTTCGACCGACGACGGTTCATCAAGGCGGCGAGCGCGGCGGGCCTGATCGGCCTCGCCGGGTGTTCCGGCGGACCCGGCGGAGACGGTTCGGGCGGCGACGACGGGAGCGACGGGACGAACGGTTCGGACGACGGGAGCGACGGGATGAGCGGTTCGGACGACGACGGGAGCGACGGACCCGCGGCGAACGTCGGGATGGTGTACGCGACGGGCGGCCTCGGCGACGGGTCGTTCAACGATCAGGCGCAGCAGGGCGTCCAGCAGGCGGAAGAAGCGCTCGGCATCTCGTATCAGGAGGCCCAGCCGGACGAAGTGTCGCAGTTCGGTACCTTCCAGCAGCAGTTCGCGGAGTCGACCGACCCGGACTACGACCTGGTCTCGTGTATCGGCTTCCTCCAGGCGGACTCGCTGTCGGAGACGGCCGAGTCGTACCCCGACCAGGACTTCATGATCGTCGACGAGGCGGTCGACGCCGACAACGTCGCGAGCTACGTCTTCCGCGAACATGAGGGCTCGTACCTCGCCGGACTGATGGCGAGCCTGCTCACGACCCGCGACTTCTCGGCCGGTGCCGGCTCGACTGCGGGCGACTCGACGAACGTCGGGTTCGTCGGCGGCCGCGAGTCCGACCTGATCCAGAAGTTCCAGGCCGGCTTCGAGGCGGGCGTCGCCGCCGGCAGCGACGACGTCGACGTCAGCGTCAACTATACCGGAAGCTTCAACGACCCGGCGGCCGGCC
Source organism: Halobacteriales archaeon SW_8_68_21 (assembly GCA_003023405.1). Classification (GTDB taxonomy): domain Archaea; phylum Halobacteriota; class Halobacteria; order Halobacteriales; family Haloferacaceae; genus Halorubrum. Next base: position 56,877 of record PXST01000024.1, on the reverse strand, counting down.
GCGAGGCGGCCAACGCGATGTACAACAGCAGTGCCGACGTGGTCTACCACGCCGCGGGCAACACCGGCACGGGCGTCTTCCAGGCCGCACAGGAGCAGGGCCGGTTCGCGATCGGCGTCGACCGCGACCAGTCGCTCACCCGGCCCGACTACGCCGACGTCATCCTCGCGAGCATGGTCAAGCGGGTCGACACCGCCGTCTTCAACGCGATCGAGGCCACGGTGAACGACGAGTTCCCCGGCGGCTCGAACGTCGCGCTCGGGCTTGAGAGCGACGGCGTCGAGCTCGCCTACGGCGACCAGCTCGGCTCGGAGATCCCCCAAGACGTGAAAGACGAGGTCGCGACCGCTCGCGAGGACATCATCGCGGGCGACATCGACGTCCCCTCGGAGGTGTAGGCGTCCGGCGCGGTCAGTCGCCCCCGGCGTGCCGGGAGTCGGTTCGGGCGGGTGGTCGCGGGCCGGACGCGACGCCGCCGAGCCGGGTCACGCCGACCGCGCGATCGCCTCGACGATCACGTCCACCCCGAGATCGATCGCCGCCTCGTCGATGTCGAAGTATGCGGTGTGGTGTCCCGACGGATTGCTCGCGCCGACCCCGAGGTACACCGCGGTCCCGCCGCGCTCCTGGACGCGACGGACGAGATAGGAGGCGTCCTCGCTTCCGCCGAACTCCTTCGAGACGGTCTCGTCGACCCCGTCGGTCGCGGCCGCGGCCGCCTCCACCGTCTCGACCATCGACTCGTCGTTGCGGAACGTCGTGGTCTTTCCGTAGAGGCCCGTCTCGTACTCCACGTCGTGCATCGTCGCCGCGCCGTCGACGACATCGCGAACCCGACCGAGCATATACTCGCTGAGATCGTGGGTCTCGCCGCGGACCTCGACCCGCATCGTCGCCTCCTCACAGATGACGTTCTGCGCGTTGTCCGCGCTCACTTGACCGACGTTGATCCGGGTCGCACCGTCTCCGTGTCTCGCGATGCCGTAGAGGTTCTCGATCGCCGCGGTCGCCGCTTGGAGTGCGTTGCGACCGGCGTGCGGTTCGCCGCCGGCGTGTGACGGCTCGCCGGTGAACGTGATGTCGAGCTTGGCGTTCGACAGCGGGGCGTCGTAACTGGAGACGATTGTCCCGGCGGGTTCGCCGAGTCCGACGTGTACCGCGAACAGGTGGTCGATGTCGTCGAGGTGGCCGGACGCGGCCATCGGCTTCCCGCCGCGTCCACCCTCCTCGGCCGACTGGAAGAACAGTTTCAGCGTCCCGTCGAACCCACCGTCTGCGAACGCGCGCGCTACGCCGAGTCCGATCGCGGCGTGGGCGTCGTGACCGCAGGCGTGCATCTCCCCCGGGTGAACGCTCGCAAAGCCCTCCGCGGCCGGACGGTGTCCGTCGTCCGCCGCCTCCTGTCGCTCCAGCGCGTCGATGTCGGTCCGGAGTCCGACGACCGGGCCGTCGCCGAACTCCCGCGTCGCGACGACGCCGGTCACGTCTCCCATTTCGTCGAGGTACGCCTCCGGCGCTCCCTCCTCCCGAGCGCGGGCCTTAGCCGCGGCGAGTTCGTCGGCCGGCGGGACGCCCATCCGTTCGTCCGGGTCGACGGTCGCCTCGCCGAGAGAGACCTCGTAGCCGAGGTCGTCCAGCTCGGCCGCGAGCAACGCCGACGTACGGAACTCCTTCCAGCCCGCCTCGGCGTACTTGTGGAGGTCGCGGCGAACCGCTTCAAGCGATCGGCCGTCGAACGTCGTCAACGGATCCATGCGAAGTTGTCACGAGGTCCGAAATAAAAAGGATACCTCCCCACCGGAGGACGCTCGACGACGTTCGACCGCACGAGCCGGGCGCGTCGCGGCCCGCGTCGCCATCGGGATTCAAGTCACGGGAGGAATTCAGGGACGGTGATGACCGACAGGGAGGCGGTGGCCGACGCGGTGGACGAATTCGTCTCGCTCCTCGACGGCGACGACCGGGTCGCGTTCGGCGAGGTCGGAGGGGTGTATCGGGACGCGAGCGAGGTCGTCGTCACCGAGGAGGGCGTCCGGAGCGCTTCGGAGTTCACGACGACCGGCGTCTGGTGTCGGGCGTTCGCCGACGGCGCGGCCGCGTATCGGTTCACGACCGACCTCTCCGAGGAGGCGCTGGCGGATGTCGCCGACCGGGTGGTGGCCGGGAGCGAGGGGCTCGCACAGTCGACTCCGGCCCGCGTCGACGCCGAGTCGACGCACCGAGCCGTCCACGAGGGGTGGGCCGCGGAGTCCGTCACCGAACGGGACCTCGACGAGAAACGAGCGATCGTCCGTGCCGCCGCGGCGGACACCGAGACGACGCCCGAACGCCTCCGCCTCTACTACTCCGACGAGCGGTCCGAGGTGTCGCTGGCGACGACTGCCGGGAGCGTTGTCCGGTCGGTGGTCAACCGGGCCGACGCGGACGTGACGCTCGTTCCGCCGGACGAGTCGAAGGTGCGACGACACGTCGGGACGGCCCGCGGGGCTCGGCTCCTCGACGAGCTCCCCGAGGCCGTCGACGCACTGGACCGGGACGCGCTCGAACTGGCGAAGGCACCCGACGGGGACCCCCCGACCGGAGACGCCGTCGTGGTGCTCGGCCCCGAGGCGGCCGGACAGCTGGTCCACGAACTCGCTGGGTACCTCGCGGCCGACATCGCGGCGTTCGGGTTCTCGCCGTTGGAACCCGGAGACCGGCTGACCGACGCCCCACTGACGGTCGACGATGTCGTCGAACCGGGATCGTGGGGATCGCTTCCCTACGACGCGGAGGGACGACCGACGACGCCGGTCCGACTCGTCGACCGGGGTCGCGTCGAGTCGTTCCTGTACGACACCGCGATGGCCGCCGAGGCGGGACAGTCTCCAGCGGGACACGTCGTCCCGGCGATCGGGTTCGAACAGGCGCCGCGGATCCACCACCGGCACCTGCGGGTTCGGCCGGGCGAGGCGACCGTGGACGAACTGCTGGCCGACGCGGACCTGTACGTCCGACGCTTCGGGCCGGCGTACTACCGCGACCGGTTCGAGCGGACCCAACGCGACGGAGCGATGCCTCCGAGCACTCCGTACGCACACGACGTCGCGGATCGAATTCCCGACTCGGCGGAGCCGGGCAGGGTAGCGCTCCCCGTCGCCGAGGGGTTCCGCGTCGAGGACGGGACGCTCGGTGCCGCCGTCGAGCCGACCCTCTCGTGGACGCCGGGGACGATGGCGACGATCGACGGGATCGGACGGGCACTTCGCGAAGTCACCGGCGTCACGTCGAAACACAAGTCGCGGATCCCGTACGCCGTCACCGCGCCGGCGATGCGGTTGGAGGCGCCGCTGCGAGGACGAGAGTGAGGAAGAACGGAGAGTGGGCCGGAACGCCGCCGGTCAATCGTCGGCCGCCGCGGCCCCGGACCCGTCGTCCGTCGACGTCGACTCCGCGCTCCCGTCGGCGGGTTCGTAGAGGTGACAGGCGACTTCGCGGTCGTCCGAGACGTTGGCCTTCCGTTCGAGGGTCGGCTCCTCCGTCTCGCAGACCTCGCCGATATAGTCGGGACACCGACCGTGGAACCGACAGCCGGAGGGGACGTCAATCGTGTCGCCGACCTCGCCGGGGAGTTCGACGCGATTGCGCCCGACGTTCGGGTCAGGGACCGGCACCGCGTTGATCAGCGACTGCGTGTACGGGTGTTGTGGATTCTCGATGATGTCGTCCGTCTTCCCCTTCTCGACGATCTCACCCATATACATGATCGCGAGTCGATCGCACATGTGTCGGAGCAGCGAGAGGTCGTGGCTGATGTACACGACCGAGAGGTCGAACTCCTCGGTCATCCGCTCCATCAGCGACAGCACGCCCGCACGCAGCGAGACGTCGAGCATGCTGACCGGCTCGTCGGCGACGATGAAGTCGGGATCCAACACCAGCGCCCGGGCGATGGCGACCCGCTGACGCTGTCCGCCGGACAGTTCGTGAGGGTACTGGTCGTAGTACTGCTCCGGCGGGAGAAGTTCGGCGAACTCGAGCGCTCGGCGGACACGAGCCGTCTCGTTCCGGACGTCGTGTATGCGGAGCGGTTCCGCCACCGTGTCGTACACCGTCATCCGCGGGTTCAGCGACTCGAACGGGTCCTGAAAGATCATCTGGGCATTCCGTCTGAACGTCCGCAGCTCCTCGTCGGTCGCTTCGGAGAGGTTCATTCCTCGGAACGAGATGGAGCCGTCGGTCGGTTCGTGGAGCCGCACGAGCGACATGCCGGTCGTCGTCTTCCCGCAGCCGGACTCGCCGGCGAGCCCGAGCGTCTCGCCGCGTTCGAGTTCGAGGGTCACGCCGTCGACCGCGTGGACGTAGTCGGCCTCCCCGCCCGTCGCGGCCCGCAGCAGGCTGGACACGAGGCCCTCGTCGACTTTGAAATGCTTTCTCAGCTCGTCGACGCGCAACAGCGGCTCGTCACCACCGACTGTTCCGCTCATTCAGTCATCACCCTCCGCGACGGAGCGGGCGTCCCGCGCGGCCTCCGTGTCGGCCCACGTCTCCGGGTCGTCCGCCCGGCCGCGGAACCCCGCGTCGACCTCGTCCGCGTAGTGGCAGTACGTCCGGAGGTCGTCGCCCATGTGGTGTGCGGTCGGCACCTCGTTCCGACAGCGGTCCGTCGCCATCGGACACCGCTCCGCGAACCGGCAGCCGTCCGGCGGGTCGGCCAGCTCCGGCGGGTACCCGGCGATCGAAAGGAGGTCCTGGTCCGACCGACGGATGTTCGGGAAGGCACGCTTGAGGCCGATCGTGTACGGGTGGTACGGCTGCCCGAAGATCTCCTCGACGGGCCCCTCCTCGGCGATCTGTCCCGCGTACATCACGATCACCCGGTCGCACGTCTCGGCGACCACGCTCACGTCGTGGGTGATCACCATCATCGAGGAGTTGATCTCCGACTGGATCTCGCCGATCCGTTTCAGGATCTGGTCTTGCATGATCACGTCGAGCGCCGTCGTCGGCTCGTCGGCGAGCACGAGCGACGGTTCGAGCGCGAGTGCCATCGCGATCATCGCCCGCTGGCGCATCCCGCCGGAGAACTGGTGCGGGTAGTCGTCCGCGCGATTGGGGTCGAGCCCCACCAGATCGAACATCTCCGAGACGATCTCCTCCGACTCGGTGCGGCCGGTGCCAGGCCGATGGGTCTCGATCGCCTCGACGATCTGTTCGCGGATCGTGTACACCGGGTCGAGAGAGTTCATCGCCGACTGGGCGATCATCGAGATCTCGTCCCACTTGTACCGGCGTCGCTCGGCTTCGGACACCTCGGTGAGATCAGTACCGTCGAACTCGATCGAGCCGGCGTTGACGTACCCCTCGTCGGGGAGGATACCGATTATCGCCTTCGCCAGCGTGGTCTTCCCACAACCGGACTCACCGACGATCCCGATGTTTTCGCCCTCCTCGATGGTAAAGGAAACGCCGTCGACCGCCTGCGCCGGCGCACCGTCCGTCTCGTAGTACACTTCCAAGTCGTTGACGTCGAGTACCGTCATCTATCTCAGCTCCGGGTTCGTGATTTCCTCGTATCCGCGGCCGATCAGGAACCCGCTGATGACCACGAGGCCGATACAGATGCCCGGCGGCACGAACCACCACCACGCGCCGAAGTCGAGCGCGGCGTAGGCGCGCGACGACTGGAGCATCGTTCCCCACGAGACCGTGTCCGGGTCGCCGAGCCCGATGAACGAGACGCCCGCCTCCGCGAGGATCGCCCACGCGATGGCGAACGCGCCGTAGAGGAACGACATCGGCAACACGTTGGGGGCGAGGTGCCTCGAAATGATGTGCCAGTCACTCGCGCCCGCAACTTGCGCGGCCTTCACGAACGGTCGCTCCCGCAGGGAGAGCGCCTGCGACCGGATCACGCGGGCCGTCGCCCGCCACTGGAGGACGATGATCGCCAGGATGATGTTCCAGAGGCTCGGCCCGAGCAGCGCGACCAGCACGATCACCGTGGGGAGCAGTGGCATTCCGTACAGGAAGTCGACGATCCGCATCAGGAAGTCGTCGACCCGTCCGCCGTAGTAGCCGGCGGTGAGACCGACGAACGTGCCGATGCCCGCGGTGAACACCGCGGCGAGGAGACCGACCAGAAGCGCCGCTCGCGAACCGTACACGAGCTGGCTGAAGATGTCGAACCCCGTAGCGGTCGTCCCGAGCAGGTACTCCGACTCGGCGGACAGGAACGACGGTTCGATCCACTTGGCGATGATGACGCCGGCATCTCCATCGTAGAGCCGTCACGGCCACGACCCCAAAGAAGCCGATCGTCAACATCGCGAGCCGGACCATGAGGTCGCTGGTGAGCATCCGCCACTGCTCCGCGAGCGTCCCGCGCCACAGCCGGGCGGTCCGCCGCCAGCGGTCGACGCTCTCGTCGGTCTCGGACTCTCCGTCGTCGATGTCGCCGAATATCGTGGACTCGTCTTGTGTTGCCATTGTCAGTCGTAGGTAACCCGCGGGTCGAGGTAGCCGTACAGGAGGTCGGCCAGGAAATTCAGGGTGATGATCGTGCCGGCGAGCACCATGAAGGTGCCCTGCGCGACCGGGAAGTCACGCCGCAGCACCGCCCGGACCATCTCCCGTCCGATGCCCGGCCAGGCGAACACCGTCTCAATGAGTACGCTCCCGCCGACCGCGTAGCCGAGCGCGATCGCCGCCGCGGTGAGGATCGGCAACATCGCGTTGCGCGCGGCGTGTTTGAACATGATCGCTCGCTCGGAGAGTCCCTTCGCGCGGCAGACGTCGATGAAGTCCTCCGAGAGCACCTCCATCATGCTCGACCGCATGATAAGCAGGGGGTAGCCCATGAAGTAGAACGCCAGCACGGCGGCCGGCGCGACGAGGTGCTGGACGAAGTCGACCGACGTGACCATGCTCAGGAAGGAACCGGTGTCCTGGCCCGCAGTCGTCATCCCGCTCATCGGGATGACATCGAACGTCGCGCCGAAGACCCACAACACGATCAGTCCGACGTAGAACGTCGGGACGCTGCGGGCCGTCAGCGCGGTGACGACGGTCGACTTCTCGAACCGGGACCCCCGGTACCAGCCGGTCAGGACCCCGAGAGAGATACCCAGGATGTACGCGATGACGAACGCGGTCAACATGAGCACTAGGGTGTTCGGGAGGTACGTCCAGATCACGTCTTGGACCGGCTCGTTCGAGTGGAACGACTGCCCGAAGTCCAGCGTGAGCGCGTTCTGGATGTATCGCACGTACTGGACGTGCATCGGCTGGTCGAGGCCGTAGCTCGCGATGATGCGGTCCCTGGCTTCCGGCGTCATCTGCGAGGAGACCACGAACGAGGTCGGGTCGCCGGGCATCAGACGGAACAGGAAGAACAGCGCCGTTCCGACCGCCCAGATGGTCACCCCGAGCTGGAGGAGCCGTCGGACGACGAAGCTCGCCTTACTCATGGGCAGTCACGTGGAAGCTCGCTTGAACGTGGTTCATGCTTGGTGTGGGTCTGCGTCTGCGGTCACTCTGCCGGGAAGTGGACCAGCCCCTCGTCGTCGTACACGTACCCGGCGTCCTGGAGCCGCTGACGACCAGTCTCGACGCTCTCCTCGTACGTCGTGACGTCCTCGGTGTGGAGGGGGCCGAACGCCGGCGAGACGACGTTGAACCCGGGTTCGGGCACGCCGAACAGGACCTGGTCGACGATGGACGTGCGCGGGATCGCGTTGTACGCGGCCTTCCGGACCGCCGGGTCGTCGAGCCCCCCCGACCGCTCGTTGGGCGTACAGTGCCAGAACGAGGTCGCGGGCTGCGTCTCGACGGAGATGTTGTCTTCTTCGCGGTTCTCGTCGAGCTGGCGGTCGATCCGCCCGAACGGCTCGTAGTTGAGCGTCCCGTCGAGCAGGTTCGACCAGACCGTCGACGCCTCCGGGATGACCCGCCAGTAACGGTCCTCGAAGTCGGCCGGTGCGAAGTGCTCGTCGAAGCTCGTGAGGCCGAACTCGCTGCCCTTCTCCCAGTAGTCGAACTGGAGCGGACCGGAGCCGACCGGCTCCTGGACGTTCACCTGGCTCGGCTCGTCGCGGTCCGCCCATCGGTGTTCGGGGAGGATCGGGAGCTGCGTCGCCACCAGTCGGTTGAACGGTCCGAGCGGTTCGGAGAGGTTGACCCGGACCGTGCTGTCGTCGACGACCTCGGCGCTCTCGAGGAAGCCGGCCTGGACCGAGAACAGCGGCACCTCGTTGTCCGTGATGTAATTGTAGGTGAACGCCACGTCCTCGGCCGTGAGATCCTCGCCGTCGTGGAACGAGTGGTCCGTTCGGATCGTGTACTCGAAGGTGGTCTCGTCGACCCGCTCGTAGTCCGTGGCCAGGCTCACCTCCGTGTCGAACTCGCCGTCGCCGTTGAGACGGAGGAGGGTGTCGTACATCACCGCGAACTGGTAGGTGTGTTTGTTCTCGTCGTTGTGGCCGAGGACGTTCATCGTGGAGAGCGTCTCGGGCCAGTACCCCTTCAGGGTGGTCTCGTCGCCCTGCATCTCCAGGTTGATCATCGTCCAGTAGGAGTTGTATCCCAGTTCGAGCTCCTGCTCCCAGTTGTCGACTTGGTTGTTGTTGAACGCCGCGATGTCGGGCATGTCAATGACCGGCATCTGCGGCATGTCCTCCATCAGCGTCTGCTGGAGCTCGTGGACGAGGTCGACCCGGGCGTCCGAGTCCGGCTCGACGAGGTACTGGTCCATCAGCTCGTCGGCGTCCGGGTTCTCGTAGCCGGCGAAGTTCCCGTCGCCCTCGCTCGTGTTCTCCGAGTACATCGTCGTGCCCAGCTCTAAGACCGGGTCGATGGTGAAGAACGTGTGCCACGTCGAGAAGTCGTAGTCGTACTCGACGTCCACGCGGTTGAAGAGGGTCCCCCACTCCAACACCTCGATCTCCATGTCGAACCCCAGCTCGCCGAACTGGTTCGCGATGAGGTTGATCGCGTCGTGACGGGGCGGGTTGTAGCTCTGTGCGTTGTTCAGGTACGTGTACGTCGGGAGCGGGTCACCGAGGTTCTCCGAGCCGTCCGAACCGTCCGAACCGCCCGAACCGTCGCCTTCCGAGTCGTCACCGCTGCACCCGGCGAGGCTCGTGAGTCCCACGACGCCGGCCGTCGCACCGGCTTTGTTCAGGAACTCTCTCCGCCCAGCCGTGTCATCTGCTGACATAGAACACCGTTGCGAAACCAGAGTCATAAATGTGTGGGAGTAGAAGTATCAGAAATGAAATAACGGTTCGTTTCGTCTTGTGCTGATTCGACGCCGAAACACACACCTGTCGGAGGAATTCACTCGCGGTCCCGTCGGCGACGTTCCGCATCCGCCTCCGCTCGCGCTGCCCGACGCACGTCGGCGATCCGCCGCCTGTACTCCCAGTAACCGGCGGCCGTCAGGAGAGCGGCCAACCCGAACCCGGTGAGCGAGTCCCCCTGGTACCAGAACCAGGCGAGTGCGCCCGCCGAAAACAGCACCGACACGCCGAGGGTCACCCTCGCCCGACCCTTGCTCCGTTCGACATCAACCACGGGCGACCTCTCCGACGCGTCGCGACGGTTGTCGGTTCGTTCGTGACATCACGACGAACAACTGTGACGCGGACGAAAATAAAGCCTGTCCGCCACCGAGGGAACCGACCGTCGTCGCGCCGCGAACCGCCCGATTCGTATCCAAACATATTCAGTCGCGCTCGAACCAGAGGTGATCAGACAATGGCCACCGCCGTCCACCTCGACGGGATCACGAAGCGGTTCCCCGGGGTCGTCGCGAACGACGACGTCGACCTCGAGGTCGAGCACGGCACCGTCCACGCCCTCCTCGGCGAGAACGGGGCCGGCAAGACGACGCTGATGAACGTGCTCTACGGGCTCTACGAACCCACGTCGGGGACGGTGCGGCTCGACGGGGAGCCGCGAACGTTCGACTCGCCGCGCGACGCGATCGACGCCGGGGTCGGGATGATCCACCAGCACTTCATGTTGGTCGACCCGATGACCGTCACCGAGAACGTCACGCTCGGCAGCGAGCCCCGGAAGTGGGGCGGGCTCGCGGTCGACCGGGCGGCGGCGCGCGAGGCCGTCGTCGAGCTCGCCGACCGCTACGGGTTCGACGTCGACCCGGACGCGCGCATCGAGGACGTGTCGGTCGGGGAACAGCAGCGCGTCGAGATCCTGAAGGCGCTGTACCGCGGCGCCGACACGCTCATTCTCGACGAGCCGACGGCGGTGTTGACGCCCCAGGAGGTCGAGGAGCTGTTCGCCGTGTTAGCAGAGCTCACCGCGCAGGGGAAGACGATCATCTTCATCACCCACAAGCTCGGCGAGGCGATGCGCGCGGCCGACGAGGTCAGCGTCCTCCGCGACGGGAAGAAGGTCGGGACCGTCGACGCCGACGGGACCACCCGCGAGGAGCTCGCGGAGCTGATGGTCGGCCGCGAGGTCCTGTTGGATGTCGAGCGCGAGCCCGCACAGACGGGCGAGGTGGTCGCCGCGGCGTCGGACGTCGTCGTTGAGGACGACCGCGGGGTCCGCGCGGTCGACGGCATCTCCTTCGAGGTCCGGGCCGGTGAGGTGTTCGGGATCGCCGGCGTGGACGGCAACGGCCAGACGGAGCTCGTCGAGGCGCTGACCGGCCTCGGGGTGCCCGACGAGGGGGAGATCCGCTTCCGCGACGAGGACGTCACGACGGCGTCGCGCCGGGAGCGGATCGAGGCCGGAATGGCGTACATCCCCGAGGACCGTCAGGAGCGCGGGCTCGTGATGGAGTTCGGACTCGTTGAGAACGGACTGTTGGGCAGCCAGCATGGCCCCGAGCTGGGGCCGAACGGCCGGATCGACTGGCCGGCGACGCGCGACCACGCCGAGGCGATCATCGACGAGTACGACGTGCGCCCGGCGGACGCCGACGCCGACGCGGAGTCGCTCTCGGGCGGGAACCAGCAGAAGTTCATCGTCGGCCGAGAGTTCAAGCGCGACCCCGAGTTCGTGGTCGCCTCCCATCCGACGCGCGGCGTCGACGTGGGCTCGATCGAGTTCATCCACGAGCGACTGCTCGAGCTCCGCCGGCAGGGCGTGGCGGTCCTCCTCGTCTCCTCGAAGCTAGAGGAGGTACAGGGGCTCTCCGACCGCATGGGGGTCGTCTACGAGGGCGAGTTCATCGACGTGGTCGACCCCGAGGAGACGACCGAAGAGGAGCTCGGACTGCTGATGGCCGGGGAACGCCCCGGCGGCGGTGGCGACGAGACGGGAGCTACGGACGAGACCGACCCGGAGGCGACGCCGAGCGATGTCACGGGCGGTGAGCGGGCGTGAGCGCCGCCGACCGCTTGCGGGACGCGCTCGACCGGCTCGTCGAGGCGTCCGCGACCGAGCGGATCCTGATCAGCACGGCGGCGCTCGTCCTCTCCGTCCTCCTCGGTGCCGTCCTGGTTCTCGTCGCCGGCCGGATGACGACGTGTACCGCCGGCGAGGCCGTCTACTACCTCGGCGTCGGCTTCTGTTACGACCCGGTCGTCGTCTTCGACCGCCTGTTCCTCGGCGCGCTCGGCGACCCGCTGAGCGGCGGCTGGTCGCCGGACGGACAGTTCTCCGTCACGCTCCGGGAGACGACCCTACTGTTGTTCACCGGGCTCTCTGTCGCGCTCGCGTTCCGCGCCGGAATCTTCAACATCGGGACGCAGGGACAGATGGTGGTCGGGGCGCTGGCGACCGCCATCGGCGTCCTCTGGGCCTCCTCGTTCGTGTCCGGTACCGTCGGCACCGTCGTGTTGATCCCCTTCGGCGTCCTCGTCGGCGCGACGTTCGGCGGGCTCTACGGCGCGGTACCCGGCATGCTGAAGGCGTACGCCGACGCCAACGAGGTGATCACGACGATCATGCTCAACTTCATCGCGACCGGCGTCGCCTTGTACCTCGTCAGCGGGGTATTCAAGGACCCGAACAGCGCCGCGAACCAGACCGTCCCGCTCCCGGAGTTCGCCCGGTTCCCCGCCGTGCTGTTCGGCGGTCGACAGGACTTCTCGCTCGTCGCGCTCGCGTTCGGGCTGCTGGCGATCGGGGCGCTGTACTACGTCCTCGAACACACGGCGTTCGGGTACGACGTCCGCACGAGCGGCGTCCAGCCCGAGGCCGCAGAGTACGGCGGCGTCGACGCCGAGCGCACCGTCGTCGCGAGCCTGGCGCTGTCGGGCGCGCTCGGCGGCGTCGCAGGCGCGATGTACGTGATGATGGTGCTCGGGACGTTTCAGACGGGGATCCCCTCGTACGGGTTCGACGGCATCACCGTCTCGATCCTTGCCGGCAACAATCCCCTCGGCGTCGGGGTCGCGGCGCTGCTCTTCGGCGTGTTAAAAAGCGGGACCACGGTCGTCCAGTTCGCGACCGACGTGCCGCCGCAGCTGGTCGGCGTCCTCCGCGGACTCGTCATCCTGTTCGTGGCGATGCCGGAGTTCTTCCGAATGCTGGCGAAGGGGCTTCCGGGCCGAGGTTCGAGGCGGGAGGCGGTCGCGACCGACGGCGGGGCCGTGACCGGTGGTGGTGTCGCCGACGACGAGGGGGGTGAGGCCGATGAGTGACGCCTCCGCGGACGGCGTCGGCGACGCCGACGGCGCGACCGCCGCCGAGGGGAGGGGGTTCTTCGAGCGACACACGACCCGGGCGGTCTTCGCCGCGGTGACCGTCGCGTCGGTGGCCGCGCTGCTCGTCGCCGGGTTCCTCTTTCCGGACTCGCTGGCGGGGACGCTGGCGGCCGTGCTCACGAGCGAGAACACGCTCGCGGCCGCGCTGCGGCTCTCCGTGCCGATCGCGTTCGCCGCGCTCGGCGGGATCTTCGCGGAGAAGTCGGGCGTGATCAACATCGGATTGGAGGGACTGCTCATCGTCTCCGCGTTCGGTGCCATCTACGTCGCGGACGTCACCGGCGGGGTCTGGATCGGATTCGCCGGCGGCGTGCTCGCGAGCACGCTGCTCGCGGCGCTTTTCGCCGTCGTGACGATCCAGTTCCGCGCCGACCAGATCATCGCCGGGCTGGCGGTCTGGCTCATCGCCTTGGGCCTCGCGCCCTTCGCCTCGCAGGTGATCTATGGGAGTCCGAACACGCCCACCGTTGCGACGTCGCCGTCGGTCTCCGTGCCGGTGCTCGAAGAGATCCCGTTCTTCGGCGCACTCTTCTCCGCGTCGCCGTCGGTGTACCTGCTCTTCGCCGCGGTCGCGCTCTCGTGGTACGTCTTCGAGCGGACGGCGTTTGGCCGGTGGATCCGCGCCAGCGGCGAGAACCCGGAGGCGCTCGATACCGCCGGCGTGAGCGTCGCCCGCGTTCGGTACGCCGCGGTGATAATCTCGGGCGTACTCGCGGGGATGGGCGGTGCCGCGCTGTCGCTCGATCTCGGACAGTTCACCGGCAACGGGCCAACGATGGTCAACGGGAAGGGGTTCATCGCCATCGTCGCGTACCTCTTCGGCAACTACAACCCGATCGGTGCGTTCCTCTCGACGCTGCTGTTCGCCGGGTTGGACGCGGTCCAGACCGTCCTCCAGCTTCAGGGGATCGGCGTCCCCCGCCAACTCATCCGGATCACGCCGTTCGTGGTCGTGATCGTCGTGCTCGCCCTCGTCGGCCGGACGCGGCTCCCCGAGGCGGCCGGCGAGCACTACGACACGGAGGAGTAGCTCGGTCGGTCGCGGACGCCGTCACCGCCCAAATTCCGTCCCCGATCGGACGACCGAAACGGGAGCAAAGAGTTTTGCCGGGCGCACGACACGCTCCGGTAATGGATATCGACGAGTACGATGTCGTCGTGGCCGGGGCCGGCACGGCCGGCTGTTACGCCGCCGCGACGATCGCGAACGAGGGGCTCGACGTCGTCATCGTCGAGCGAAAGGACGCGGAGGAGGCCGGCCACATCGCCTGCGGCGACGCCCTGAAGGGCGCGGACGCGTTCCCCGAGGCGATCCCGAAAAACCGGCTGGAGCCGGCGTTCACGAACACCGGCGTCGACCACGGCCGCTTCGAGATCCCGCAGGAGGACACGGTCCTGGAGATCCCCGTGCCGGGCGAACTCGCCGTCATCGACCGCTGGGAGTACGGCCGCCAGGTCATCGCCGGTGCCGAGGACGCTGGGGTCGACTTCCACTACGACACGGTCATCAACGACGTGGTACAGGACGAGACGGGTCGCGTCACGGGGCTGCGCGCTGTGCGGAAGGGCGACTCCGACCCCGTCACCTACGTGGCGGATGTCGTCATCGACGGCGCGGGATCGCTCTCGCTGCTTCAGGACAAGACCGACTTCGAGGGGACCACCTTCGACACGAACGTCCGGTACTCGCAGTTCTGTTCCGCGTACCGCGAGATCGTCGAGGTGCCCGAGCCGGTCGAGTGGGACGACGCGCTGGTGTTCAAAGCGACTGACCGCGCCGCGGGTTACCTCTGGTACTTCCCGCGGACCGGGACGGAGATCAACGCCGGACTCGGCTTCCAGATGACCGAGGAGCCGATGCAGCTGGTCGAGTCGCTGAAACAGGACCTCCGGGACCGCCCCGAGTTCGAGGGCGCGGAGGTGAGAGACAAGCTCGGGGGCGCGCTGCCCACCCGACGCCCCTACGACTCGGCGGTCGCGCCGGGGTACATGGCGGTCGGCGACGCCGCGGGCCACGTGAACCCGACGACCGGCGGCGGCATCGCCGGCGCGGCGTACGCCGGGAAGTACGCCGGCGAGCAGGCCGTGAAGGCGGTCTCCGACGGCGACGTAAGCGAGGAGAACCTCTGGCGGTACAACACCCGCGTGATGGACCACTTCGGCGGCCGGTACGCCGGCCTCGACGTGTACAACGTCCTCTCGACCGCGGTCGACGTCGGCGACCTGATGGGCCTGCTCGCGTCGCTGCCGGGCGAGAAGCTCGCGGAGGCGCTCTACGAGGGGTCGACCTCGATGTCTTTCGGGCTGAAGGTGAAAGCCGCGATCAAGAGCTTCGGCTACTGGGGAACGATCCGGAACTTCTACCAGACGAAGTCGCTGGCGGACGAGCTGATCGGCCACTACGACGAGTACCCGACCAGCCCCGCCGCGATGGCGAACTGGACCCGCGAGCGCGACACGATCATGGACCGCGTGTACGAGACGACCGGTGCGGACGCGAAGTACTGACCGGGCGAGCGATCCCAACTCGTCTGCCGACAGATCCCGACTCGTCCCATGAGCGACCACCGACTGACGACCGTCGAGACCGTTCGCGAACGGGGGTCGTGGGCGTTCGACACCTGCGACGGCTCTGTGACAACGGGGAGGCCGCCGGGACGACGCTCCGCTCGATCGACGTCGATGTCCGCGACTGCGCGGTGTTTCTCGCCGACGATCTCACGTACCTCCACGAGGGGCTTCCCGACGACGACGGCGACGACGAGGAACCGTCGTCGAGTTCGCACCTGACGTTTTGAGTCGGCTGCGGACGACATCTGTCTCGCGTTGAGTCCCCGCGTGAGTTCGGGAGACGGACCCGTGGTCGGTTACGTAAATGGGACGACGGCTCCGCGGTCGACACTGTCGAGATATCGCCCGCTCGGCTGTACGACGCAGTGGCTGCTTATAAATCACAGATCGATACGGACACCACCGAATCCCCAGCCTCGCGGCTCGCGCTCTTCGAGCGCTCATCGCTCCCTCGCGCGTGCGGCTCGCGGCCTATCGGCCGCTCGCTGGCACGCGCCACCGCGTTTTTATTTTATAAGAGATTATCGCCGCTGATCTGGGACATTTAAATACTATATCGGCGCTCGGTCCCGCTACGGTCGCGTCTCGGCCACGCGCCGGATCGCGCCGGCGATCACGTCGATGCCGACCGTGATGTCGTCCTCGACCACGTCGAAGTCGCTGGTGTGGTGGCCGCCGGGGTGGTCGGTCCCGACGCCGAGGTAACAGGCGAGCCCGCCCTGTTGCTGGACGCGGTTCATCAGGTACGTCGCGTCCTCGGAGCCGCCGAGGTCGTCGCTGTCGACGATGCTCGTGACGCCCGCGACGTCGCCCGCGGACTCGCGGACGAGCCCGGCGAGCGCGTCGTCGCTCGTCGCGCTGGGGGCCTCGCCGAGCGTCGACACCTCGACCCCGCAGTCGTGCATCTCCGCGGCCGAGTTCAGGACGCGGTTTGCGTGGTCGGACATGTACTCGGCGAGTTCCGTCGTCTGCCCCCGCAGTTCGCCCTCGATGTGCGACTCCTCGGGGATGATGTTCGTCGCGGTGCCACCCCCGACGAGGCCGGCGTTCACCCGCGTCGGGCCGTCGGCGTGCCGCGGAATGGCGTAGAGGTTCTGGACCGCCGCCGCCATCGCCTGGACCGCGTTCCGCCCCTGTTCGGGCCGCGCGCCGGCGTGTGCGGGGTCGCCCTCGAACTCCGCGAGCAGGTGCCGCACCGCGAGGAACCCCTCGACGCCGCAGACGATCTCGCCGGAGGGGTGATCGAGGCCGACGTGGACCGCGTAGAGGTAGTCGATGTCGTCGAGGTGGCCCGACTCCGCCATCGGCTTGCCGCCCGCGACCTGTTCCTCGCCCGGCTGGAAGAACACCTTCAGCGTGCCGGCGAACTCGGAGTCGAGGACCGCATCGAGCGCGCCGAGTCCCATCGTCGCGTGGGCGTCGTGGCCGCAAGCGTGCATGAACCCCTCGTGTTCGGATCGGAACCCCTCCCCGGCCGGGACGTGGTCGCCGTCCTCCGACTCCCTGATCGGGAGGCCGTCGATGTCGACGCGCAGGCCGACCACGGGACCGTCGCCGCGCTCGACGACCGCGACGCAGCCGGTGTAGCCGCCGGACAGCTGATCGAGGATCTCGGGGTCCGCGCCCGCCTCGCGGGCCCGCGTCTCCCACTCGGCCAGTTCGTCGTCGTCGGGGACGTTCAGGCGCTCCTCGGTCGCTAACGCCTCCGGACCGACGTGAAGCGCCGTCAGGTCCCGCTCGCGGAGGGCCTCGACGATGCGGGCGGTGGTGTAGAACTCGCACCACGCCGGCTCGGGGTGGCGGTGGAGGTCACGGCGGAACGCGCGGTACTCGTCGTCGTCGAGAACGCTCATACCCCTGAGTGGCCCGGCGACCGCTTAAACGATCGCCTGTCGGAGAACGACGGGGAGCGGCGAACCGCAGCGGGGGAGACGAACTGCGGTCGACGAGGGAGACGAACCGGGGCGGGGGAGACGAACCGCACCGACCGTGGCCGGCTCACTCCGCCGCCGACCCCATGCGCTCTGAGTAGTCCCACGTGTGGAGCCGCTCCGGTTCGATGCGGATCTCGACCTCCTCGCGCTCCGGACGGAGCAGCCGCTCGCCGGTCGCGTTGTCGGTCCCGTCGAGGTACTTCGTCAGGAGCGACCGCAGGAGCCGTCGCGCTCGTCGCACAACGGATCGCGCCGTTCGGGCCGTCGGAGTCGCCGCCCGTGTCGTCGCGGGGTCCGGCCGCCGGGTCCCACGCGAACCACAGCGAGACGATCCACGGGCGGTCGGTCGGCGTGCGACAGCCGAGTCGGACCGGGACGCGGGCGTCGGCGAGGAACTCGTCGACGCGCTCGCGGTCCCACGGGCCGGTCGGGTCCATACGAATCTCTCGGTCGCGGACCGCCTAACAGTTGCGGCGGGCGTCGACCGAGCGCTCCGCGCGACGGACTCCGACCGACCGCGGAACACAAGAGAATTGACCGTCCCCGCGCGAGTGGTGGTATGACCGACCACTTCGAGGTCCACGAGCGCGACGGCGCGGCTCGCCTCGGCGAGGTCCGCCTCGCCGACCCGGTGACCACGCCGGCGCTCGCGGACCCGATCCTCGACGACGCCGGGAGCCTCTGGGCCGGCAACCGCGAGGTGCCCGACGGCGACGAGAGCGCGTTGACGGTGCTGCCGCACCGGTCGTTTCCGGCCGGCACGCGCGACGAGGTGCGCGAGTCGTTCGCGGTCGCCCACCCGGACGCGGCGTTCCCGATCGCGGCCGTCGTCGACAGCCGCGGGGCCCGCGACCTCGGCGCGGACGCGTACCTCCTCTCGGACGCGCAGGGGTTCGTCGGGCACGGCGAGGCGTTCCGCGACGCGGTCGTCCGGGCGAAAGCGGCGCTGCCGCCCGACGCCGCGTTCGGTCTCTCGGGCGTCGCGACCCCGCGGAACGTCGCGCTCCTCGCGTACGCGGGAGTCGACCTCGTGGACGCGACGCTCGCCCGGACGAAGGGGACACAGGGGATGTACCTCACCGTCGACGCGGAACACTTCCTCGAAGACCTCGACGAACTCCCCTGCGCCTGCCCAGCCTGCGCGAAATCCCGCGACGAGTTCACCCGTGCCGACTGCGCCGAGCACAACGTGAACGCGCTCCGCGCCGAACTCCGCCGCGTCCGCGAGCGGATCCGGAGCGGTCGCCTGCGAGACTACGTCGAGGGACAGGCCCGCCACGAGGGGTGGCTCACGGCCGCCCTCCGCGAGTTCGACGACCAGTGGGGGTACGTCGAGGAGCGCACGCCGCTCATGCGCGACGCCGAGGTGACCGCGGCGTCGGCGGAGACGCTCGACCGCGTCGAGATCCGGCGGTTCGCCGACCGCGTCACGAGCCGCTACCGGAACCGCTTTTCCGACCAGCCGCTCGTCTTGGTCCCCTGCTCGGCGACGAAGCCGTACAGCGACTCCCAGAGCCACCGCCAGTTCCACGACGCGATCAAGTGGCGCGGCCACACCGTCTCGATGACCTCGCCGATCGGCGTGGTCCCGCAGGAGCTGGAGACGACCTACCCAGCCCAACACTACGACACGGTCGTCACCGGCGACTGGAGCGAGGCGGAGATCAGGTTCGTCGCGGAGGTCCTCCGGCGGTACCTGCGGCGCAACGACTACGCCCGCGTGATCGCACACGTCCCCGAGGACGGCTACCGCGAGATCTGCGAGCGCGTGGAGGCCGACCCCGAAATCGACGTCCCCTTCGAGTACACCTGCGTCGACCCCCCGACGACCGACGAGTCGCTCGGCGAACTGAACGCCGCCTTACAGGGCGAACCGGCGTACAGCAAGCGGGAGCGCGAACACAACACGGTCCGGGCGCTCGCCGACTACCTGCTCGGCGACGGCGCGGGCGACGACCTGTTCGGTGGACTGAACGCGGGCGACGACGGGACCGACACCCACGGCGGCGAGGCCGACATCCGCACCACCGGCCGCTACCCCAAGCTCCAGGTGTGGGGCGACGACCCGGACGCCGGCCGCGAGGGCGAGCCGGGCGAACAGCTGGCGACGATGGTCCCGCCGTACGGCACCCTCTCTTTCACCCTTGCCGGCGCGCGCCGCTGGGTGGAGAGCGACGCGCCGACCAAATGGGTCGAGATCGACGCGTTCGTCCCGCACGGCTCCGTGCTCGCGCCGGGCATCGTCGACGCGGACGACGGGATCCGCGTCGGCGACGAGGTCGTGATCGAGGGGCCGAGGGCGTTCGCGGTCGGTCGCGCCGAGATGTCCGGCCCGGAGATGGCGGGGTCGACCCGCGGCGTCGCCGTTCAGGTCCGCCACGTCGACGAGAAATGACTGCGTGGGTTCGTTGAAGTACTCAGTCGGTGGCCGAGTCTGTCAGCTGTGCCAGACATAGGGCGTACATCTCGCATGGAATCATCTCAATTTGGTCCGAATTGCTCAATACAGAGAAATGCTCCACTGACGACCGGAACACCCCTGCGCTCACGGGTTTTGGCTGGCAGCCGGTGCGAATGGATCGCAATTAGTAGGATTGTTAAATAACCTGATATTACGACCTAAGAGTCGATTTTTACCTGTGTCGAACTCCCGTGTCAAGTGTTTGGACTGGATTTACATGGATACTATCACGAGACGTAGTCAACTAACGCCGAAATTATAAGCGAACACGGTGTCTTACCTGAACCATGAGCGAAGTATATCCGGAAGACCTCCGTTTCATTTATGAAAATGAGGAGCTGATACTCAGCCTCAGTGAAGAAATAGACCAAACGCTGGGTGATAATCTCATCGAACACAAGAACCCTTCGAGAACAATCGTAATCCGTGCGTTGGAGTATGTTTTCTCGATCCAATCGGACACCGATAGCGCAAACCAGTTAGCGAACCAGCTTGCTAGTGTTATTATCACATACGATTCTGGGAGTATAAATACCCTACAAGACATGGGGGCAAGCGACGAGTTGATTCGATTCTTAACTGGCATCGCATCGAAATATCAGTCACAGGTACACGGTGTAGTCCTAAAAAAGAACCAAGGAAAGCGATTCTGGAAAAATATCTCAACTGAGTATACATTAGATAATAAGACTGGAGCAAGTGGAATCCGACATGAACTTGAAAACGGAAAGAACGAGGAATTCACACTTACAGCAAGTGTGGAGTCACATATGCGGTTGGTGTCGGTACTTTTGGACAGGCAAATAGGGGCAATAGAGACTTTTGACCAAGAATTAATAGACCAGGCTACATACAATCACATTGAGACGTTGGAAGAGCAAGTAGAACAGCTTCGAGAAATAAAAGAATCCCATTTAGAATAATGCCCCTTACAGATGAGCCCGCTACCGAGGCTGATGTCGATCTTGACGTAGAAAACGAATCCAATTCGCTTAGTGGAAGTAATGAAGACACAGATTGGGAGGTTGACGAAAGCTCGATTGATAGACCTGTATTTAAACCCCACTCACAGGTAGAGATCTCTGAATCAGGCGAAGTCTATAGAGCCAGAGACAGCGATACAACTGCGACTGGGGAGGGGGAAAGCAGAGGTAGAGCTCTCGCTGAACTCGCCGCGAAGCTCATCTCTGGTGACTACTCCGATGTTGAAGAGTCCAAACTTTTTGATCTTGCTGGGAATTCCGATGATGAGGCCGCAGAAAGACGTAAACGTTCAATTGAATCCATGAAGAAAACAGATGTTAGGAAAAATAAAGAGATATCTCTTGGAGGGTAATGATATTAGATACATGCTTCCTCATATCCCTAGAGGATCAGGAAAAAGAGGCAGTTGAAAAATCGATTATTCTAGAAGCAAAGGAAGAGGAGATCCGGATACCCTATGTTGTGATCTCAGAATTGTATGTTGGTGTTGGTAAGGGAGACCATACAGAGAAGAACAGAAAAAAGAGTGAAAGAGTTCTTACCGGGTATGATTTTATTGAGGCTACTCCGGATATCATGAGGACAGCTGGTGAATATGAGGGACAGATACAGAAACAAGGCGATGACGATAATGACGAGGGAATTGGACTTGGAGATGTAATCATCGGTGCTACAGCAGTTCATACGGGCGAAGCTCTGGTAACAGAAAATATTTCAGATTTTGAGAAGATACCGGACGATATAGAAATAGAACCTTACTAGCAAATTACGTCCCTGACTACTGGTAGCCGTTGATGCTGGAGGTGAATCAGTGTTAATATGTATTATATCTTGTATAAGATTTAACTCTGTTTTGAGTGCTTGAATCGGGTCCATACGTTCCACACACGCCCGTTTCATCGAGTGACTCAGAATCCGTTCTTGAGAAAGTAACGTCGCTATTCAGTAGACTAGCGGAACTAGAGGTATTAGTGCCTCTAGCCGGATAGAAGCGGGTATGTATGAGAACAATCTTGCCTTTGGCCAGAGGCTAGCGGAACCTGCGGAACTAGGCGTAATAGAATTTCGGCCCGAGCCGCTCGACACCATCGTCAAGCGGGGTCTCAAGACCGCCCGGGAAGCACAATCTTGTCCGAACTGCGGTGCTGACAGCCTCCACGCACTCGACGGCTCCAACCGGATCTGGTGTGGCCGTTGTGATTTGAAGACCACGTACACGCGAGGCACGTCTTTCTACGATTCGGAACTCACTCTAGGTGAGTTCCTCATCACCTTCATTCTGTACGCTGATACACTGCTCAGCGTCACCCAGATCGCTGGTCTCCTCTCACCGTGTTACACGACGCTTCACGACCAACTCAGAGAGTTTGAAACCGCGTTCTGCCGGGGTTTCCCGACTACCTGGGAGCGCATCTCCCAGACAGTCGAAAGACCAACACAGGTCGATTGGACACAGCAAGTATGTTCGGGTTTCAAAGGCCAAGATCCGCCGCGGGAGGGACTCGACCGCGGCGGGTGCCGCGACGTGCTTCGCGTGGTTTCAGGACAGGAAGTCAGCGACCACGAGGACAATCTTGAGCCAGTAATTGAGGAAGCTGACGACCTTTCCCAAGAGCTGAGAGAGGTCCGGACTGACGATCTTCCCGCCTATCAAGTATGTACTACGGCCACCAGTGCGTCGTTCACGACGATAAATATGTCTCCGACGAAGGCGTCCACACGAAACAGGTAGAGTGTCTCTGGTCGCTACTCCAGTCGTGGTTGGCGAAGTTCCGCGGCCTCTCCAAACAGGGCTTGGAGCAGCCCACTTGTACCTATGGCTTCCTCCGGTCACTGAACCCCACTGGGGCACCGATCTACGGTCTTATCGATTGTATCACCGTCAATGTGTTCCGGCAGTTCCGCCAGTCTACCGAAGAGAGAGTAACGTAGTTACTATGGAGACTACATCGCTAGTATTCAGCAGATGACTCCTGCTGGGTTTAAGTAGATATCAAAACCCAAGTTAATTGTCACGGTTCAGTCGTCTGCGGCCGCCTCGGGCCGGTACGCCTCGCTTATCTCCTTCCACTTGCCCGAGCGGAACCGCAGGTAGTTGATCGCGGCGGGGATCGTCGTCTCGGCCATGAACGCGAGATACAGCCCCCACAGGCCGATCGCGGGGAGCGCGACCTCCGGGATCGAGAATCCGACGAACGGGACCTCCGCGCTCCCGACGGTCGCCCCGACGAGCGGGACCTCCACCGCCGGGATCGCGAGGGTTTCGGGAACCGTTATCGCCGGCGTCGCGTCGTGCGCGCCGACGTACGCGAGCGGGATCGACACGCAGAACATCCCGAGGAACTGGCTGGCGAAGGGGATCTTCGTGTCGCCGGCGGCGTCGAGCGGCCCGGCCGCACCGCCCGAGACGCCCCGGAATATCACCGCGGCACAGGCCGCGTACACGAGGTTCACGGCGATCGGTATCTCGGGGCTGTCCGGCGACTCGGCGAAAAGCGAGACGATGTCGGCCGCGAAGACGGCGATGAGCACCGCGGAGACGGCGTACGTCGCGGCCGAGAAGCGGATGATGTCGCGGGCGTACGCCTCCGCCTCGTCGGGTCGCTCGACGCCGAGTTCCTGACCGACGAGACTGGAGGAGGCGAGACCGAAACCCTACCCGGGCGTGTTCATGATCCCCCAGATGCGGCGGGCGATGACGAACGCCGCGACGGTGTTCTCGCCGAACACGTCGAGGATGGAGAGCATGGGGAACTCGGCGGCCGTCCACACGAGGTTGCGCGCGCCGACGGGGACCCCGATCTCGACGAGGTCGCGGAGCATTCCGGGGTTCACGTACGAGCCGGTCGGGTCGATCGCGACCGGGAACTCCCCGATCAGCGGGGCGCTGCCGCGGACGAGACCGACGGTGAACCCCCCGACTGCGAGGACGTTCGAGAGGACGGTGCCGATCGCGGCCCCCTCGACGCCCCAGCCGAAGCCGAAGATGAACAGCGCGCTGAGGACGATGTTCGCCACCGCGCCGCCCGCCCGCACCTGCATCGCGGTGTAGGCGTCGTCACAGCCGACCAGCACGCGGCTGCCGACGAGGTTGAGCGCGGCGAACGGCACGCCGAGTCCGACCATCCGGAGGTAGTCCGCGCCGTAGGCGATCGCCCGCTCGTTGCTGCTCAGGAGGTCGATGAACGCCGGGGCGTACGCCCAGAACGCCGCACTGACCGGGACCGTGATCGCAACCGCAAGGAGGGCGCTCGACCGGACAGCGTCGCCGAGTTCGACGAACGCTTCGGCGCTGAACCGCTGGGAGACGAGAGCGATGGTGCCGCCGGCGACGCCGCCGCCGAACGCGAACGCGAGTCCCCAGTAGGGTCCCGCGAACCCGACGCCGGCGACGGCGCCCGTGCCGACCGCGACGCCGACCATCGCCACGTCGACCGCGTTCTTTGACATCCGCGCGATCCCCGTGACGATCCGCGGCCACGCGAGGTCCGTGGTCCGGACCACGCGGTGGCGGTCGATCAGGCCGACCCGGGCGAGGGCAAACCCGATGTAGAGGATGAGCACGCGGAACGGGTTCGGGAGGCGCTCGACGTATGAGAGCAGCGCGCGCAGGGATTTCGGAAGGCGAGACACGGCGGGTGCGCCCCTTTTCCGCTGGCAACTAAAGGGGTTTCGTCACGCAGCAGGCGGTTCCGGATCGGCGACGGCGACCGTCCGCCCACGGCGTCGCTACGCGCCGGAGACCAGGTAGACGGAGGCGGCGGCGAAGGCGATCCCCAGCCCCTTGCGGAGCGTGAACGACTCGCCCAAAAAGAGGAAGCCGATCACCGACGAGAAGACGAGGAACGTCGCGAAGATGGGCGTCACGACACTCACCGGGCCGAGCGACAGCGATCGGTACAAAGCGAGGATCCCGACCCCGAGGAAAAAGCCCGCGGCGAGTACGTGCGGCAGCTTCGGCGAGGCGAGGTGCGTCGTGAACCCTTGTCCGGTGTAGGCGATCACGCCGACGGCCATGACGATCAGCAGCGTGTTCGACACGATGACGGCGACGTCGCTCGGGATCGCGTTCGGTCCGGTGGTGGCGATACGCATCAGTGGGGAGACGAGCGCGTACGCGCCCATCGCGAGCAGCGCGTACGGGAGGTACGTGGTGGCCGTAGCGTCCATACCGCGAGGTCGCCGTCCGGCGACAAGTGACTATCGACCCGGGTTCGGCGACGGTCGCGCCGAGCCCGACTCGTCGTCCGTCCGGTCGTCGACGGAGGGTCTGCCCCCGCGGTCGCTCTCGCCCTCTTCCGTCCGGTCGACCGGGACGGACACCGTCACCGTCGTCCCCCGCGGCTCGCGCTCGGCGAACGGGATCCGCCCGCCGAGGTGGTCGACACCCCACTTGACGATCCACAGGCCGATCCCGCTGCCGTGCCGGAGCGGCGTCTCCGTTCCCCGTTGGGTTCGGGCTTCAGTACGCTTTTGACCCGAGCGGCCGATCCCTTGCGTATGGACGGGACCTTCGACCACGTGATGATCCGCGTCGAGGAGTTAGCGGAGAGCCTCGACTGGTACCGGACGCACCTGAACTACGAGGAGAAGGGCCGCTGGGAGGCCGACACGTTCACCAACGTCTTCCTCGGCCCTACGGACGTCCACGAGGACGGGGCGCTCTTGGAGCTCACGTACAACCACGACGGCCGCAGCTACGAGATCGGCGACGCGTGGGGCCACATCGCGGTCCGCGTCCCCGAGGACGCGCTTCAGGAGTCGTACGACCGGCTGATGGCGGAGGGCGTCGACGACTACCGCGACCCCGAGTCCTGCGGGAACCGCTACGCGTTCGTGAAAGACCCCGACGGCCACGAGATCGAGATCGTCAAGCGCGACCACGGCGCGAAGTGGAGCATCGATCACGCGATGGTCCGCATCGAGGACGCCGACGAGGCGCTCGGCTACTGGACCCGCAAGTTCGAGTACACCGAGGTCCCGGGCCGCTGGGAGGCCGACACCTTCTCGAACTACTTCGTCGCGCCCGAGGACGCCCCGGAGGAGGCGATGAAGCTCGAACTCACGTACAACTACGACGGCCGCGAGTACACGATGGGCGACGGCTGGGGCCACGTCGCGGTGCGCGTCGACGACCTCGACGACGCGTGGGACGCGCTGATGACCCGCGAAGCGCCCGACTACCGCGACCCCGCCTCTTGTGACCACAACTACGCGTTCACGAAGGATCAGGACGGCCACGAGGTCGAACTGGTCACCCGCGACTGATCGACGACTTCTCGCCGGCTCATTACTGCCGCCGCGGCGCGGTCACCGCACCTCGACGCCGGTGATATCGAACCGTGCGCCGCCCGTCTCGCTTTCGGCGGCGCGTCGCGGTCGTACGAGGGCTGCGTCTCGAACCGCGCCGGGACCGACTCGCCGAGCGCGACCGGTTCAAGACGCTCCCCGGCCCCGCTGCGGAGGTGAATCCCGCCCAGCCCGGCGTCGACCAGATCGTCGACCGCCTCGACCGCTAGGTCGGCTGCCTCCTCAGTCGTCCGAGTGTAGTTGAGCGTTCGTGTCCACTCCCGGAGCCGGGAGAGAGTCCGCTCGCGCTCCTTCCGCTCGGAGACATCGCGGGTGGTGACGACGTACCCCTCGACGTCGCCGGTGTCAATCCGCTCGCTGCCGACGGATTCGAG
This sequence comes from Halobacteriales archaeon SW_8_68_21, assembly GCA_003023405.1. Classification (GTDB taxonomy): domain Archaea; phylum Halobacteriota; class Halobacteria; order Halobacteriales; family Haloferacaceae; genus Halorubrum. The sequence goes on along the minus strand of PXST01000024.1, from coordinate 30,584 downwards.
CCATCGATAGTCGCCGTCCGCCGTTCGGAACCGGTACTCGGCGCTCGGGGGCGTCTCGTCCGGGTCGAGTTCGCCGAACCCCGCCTCGACCGCCACCCGGTCCTCCGGGTGGATGTAGTCGAGCGACCGCTCGCCGAGCAGGTCGGACGGGGCGTGCCCGGTCACGCGCTCGCAGGACGGGCTCAGGTAGCAAAACCGCCAGTCGCTCGACAGCACCGCGACCATGTCTCCGGCGTGTTCGATGAACGCCCGGTGTTGGCTGCGCCCGGCGTCGTCGCGGACCACGCCGACGAAGCGCCGTTCGCCGTCGACTACGAACTCGCCGTACGACATGGAGACGGGGACCTCGCGGCCGTCGCGGCGGCGCGCGTCGAACCGGACCTCCGACCGGTCGACGCCCCCGTCGCCGGCGTCGAGGTATCGGTCGACCGTCTCGCGGTGTCGCTCCGGTATCAGCGTCGTCAGGGGTTCGCCCTCGATCGCTTCCGGCTCGTAGCCGACCACGGACTCGACGGCCGGGTTCGCGAACCGGATCACCCCGCCGATGTCGATCGTGAGGATCGCGTCCGACGCCCCGTTGGCGACCGCCCGGAACTGATCGATCACCCGCTCGGCGTCCCGCTCCGCCCGGCGCTTCTCGACGGCCTCGACGATTCGGTTCGCTAAGCGTTCGTACCGCTCCGTGCCGCCGCGCTTCTGGATGTAGTCGGTGACGCCGGCGGAGACGGCCTCGCTTGCGACCTCCTCGCTCCCCTTCCCGGTGAACAGGACGAATGGCAGATCGGGGTGGCGCTCGCGCACCACGTCGAGGAACGCCAGCCCGTTCCGCCCCGGCATCTCGTAGTCGGAGACGATACACTCGACCTCGCGGTCCGCCAGCGCGTCGAGTCCGGCGGCCGCGTCGGGGGCCGTCTCGACCGCGATCTGGTCGGCCTCGCGCTCTAGGAACGAGGCGGTGACCGCGCGCAGGTCCGGGTCGTCGTCGACGAGGAGGACCGGGATGCGGTCGGACATACGTTTGGGATATCAGCGAACTGAGTATAATAGTTTTGCCGACGCCGATTCCGTCAACTCAGCCGCTTCGTGAGTTCCGCCGATCCCGCCGGCGTACCGGCCGCCGGCGCGTTCCGTCCGCCGATCCCGCTCCTCTTCACTCTCCGTTCGCCGGGCGGAAGACGACGAGTCGCTCGCCGTCCGTGCGGCGCTCGCCCACGTCGACCGTCACTCGCTCGCCGACCGCGGGGTCCGGATCGGAGCCGTCTTCGTCCCGGAACACGCCCGTCAGCCGCGTCGGGCCGAGATCGACCACGGCGGTCGCGTACGGGGCGTCGTCGGCGAAGCGCGGCGACGGCACGTGGACGACGCTGTACGTCTCGACGGTCCCCGTCCCGTCGAGCGACTTCCGAGAGAGGTCCGCGGAGCCGCACTCGGGACACACCCGCCGCGGCGGGAGCGACCCGTGGCCGTCGGGACAGACCAGGGCGAACCCGTCGCCGTCGCCCAGCGCGTCGAGCCACTTGGCGTACTCGCGGTCCGTCGGGACCGCTCCCGCCGACCCGTCCTCGTCACTCATTCCACCACCTCCAGCACGTGGACGACCGCGCTGGCGACCGTGCCGCCCGCGTTGTGCGCGACGCCGACCTCGGCGTCCGAGACGTGTTCGCTGTTTGGATGATCCCCTCGGAGGAGCCGGGTCAGTTCCGCGATCTGGGAGCCGCCGGTCGCGCCGACCGGGTGTCCCTTCGCCTTCAGCCCGCCGGAGAGGTTCACTGGAAGGTCGCCGTCGGCGGTCGTGATCCCCTTGCGAGCGGCCGAGATCCCCTCGCCCGGCTCGAAGAGACCGAGCGACTCCAGCGCCAGCACCTCGGCGATCGTGAAGCAGTCGTGGACCTCCGCGACGTCGACGTCTCTCGCCTCGACCCCCGCGTCGGCGTAGGCCGCGTCGGCCGCGTCGTCGGCGGCGGGCGTCCGCGTAAGGCGCTCCCGGTCGCCGAGCGCCATCCGGTCGGTCCCCTGTCCCGTGCCCGTCACCGCGACCGACGCGTCGAGGTCGTGGTCCGCCGCGTACTCCTCCGAGACGAACACGAGCGCGCTCGCGCCGTCGGTGATCGGACAGGCGTCATAGAGGTGGAGCGGCTCCGCGACCGGCGGCGCGTCCATCGCCTCGTCGACGGAGATCTCCTCGCGGTACTGGGCGTACTCGTTCGGCAGGGCGTTCGCGTGGTTCTTCGCCGCGACGTGCGCGAGGTCCTCGCGGCTCCCGCCGTACGCCTCGAAGTAGGCGTTCGCCATGAGCGCGTACGCGCCGGGGAACGTCACGCCCGCCCGGACCTCGAAGAGGTCGTCGGCCGCGATGGCGAGCCCCTCCGTCACCTCGTCGGTCGGGAGGTTCGTCATGCGTTCCATCCCGCCGGCGAGGACGACGTCGGCGTCACCTGCCGCCACCGTCCGCACCGCCTCGCGGACCGCGACGCCCGCGGACGCGCACGCCGACTCGTAGCGCGTCGCCGGACAGCGGACGCCCGCGGCCTCGGCCACCAGCGGTGCCTGATGGCCCTGATGCTCGGCGAGCGCGCCCATGAAGTTCCCGTAGTTCAGCTCCTCGACGTCGGCCCTGTCGACACCGGCGTCCTCGAACGCCCGCAACGCGGCCTCGCCGAACAGGTCGCGGCCGCTCCGGTCGGGATGCTCCCCGAAGCGCGTGAGTCCGACCCCGGCGACGCGTACGTCGGTCATTGACGAACGATGATCGACGATCCGGCTTAGCTCTGCCGGAAGCGGGAGTTCCGGACGGCAGACGGGAGCGAGTCCCTCGAACGGCCCGAGGTCGGGTGCTGGACCCGCTCAGCCGATGTAGCGCAGGTCGTCCTCGGGGACAGCGGGGCCGTCCTGCATCTCCTGAATCTTGCCGACGACCTCCTCCATTTCCTCGGCGCGGTCCTCCAAGCTCTCGTAGCCAACCGAGAGGTCGAGGACGGCCTCCAGCGTCTCCAGCACGGCGCGCGCGCTCTTCGGATCGACCAGGTAGCCGCTCGTCTCGCCCATCAGGCAGGCGGCGTCGAACCCGCGGCGGCCGCCGAGGCCCAAGACGAGCCCCGAGACGCCGACGATGCCGCCCGCCGGCTCGTCCGCGCGGAACTCCACGCCCGCGTCCTCCAGATCGTCGACGACGGGAGCGTCCGAGACCGCACCGAGGACCGTGTACTCTTCGACGAGTTCGCCGGTGGGGACGCCTCCGAGCGCGAATGCCCGCTCGGAGCCGAACTCCTCGGCGACGTCGAGGAACGTCGAGGTGAGCCGGTAGTGGCCCGCGTTCGATCCAGCCTGGTGGTCGCCGGTCAACACGAGCAGGTCGGCCCCGTCGGTCTCGACGGCGTGGAACTCAGCGCAGGTCAGCGCCGCGATCCCCTCGTCGTCGACGCTCACCTGCGGCGGGAACTCGGTGGCGTACACCCGGCGGACCAGCTCCCCGTCGAACTCCTCTAACAGGTGTTCGGCGGCGAGTTTCCCCACGTGGCCGACGCCCGGCAGCCCCTCGATCAACACCGGGTCGTCCAGTTCCGGCGTCGCGACCTCGTCGATCTCGATGTCCTCCATACCGTATCGATCTGTCCGGCGCTCACAAGAGCGTGGCTATTCGCTCGCGGACGCCGCCCGTACCGCCGGCGCGCGGGAGCCTCACTCCGAGTCGCGTCGCCGCGCCCGCCGCCGGTACTCGCCGTACGGGTCCTCCGGCCCGAACGGGGCCGGCGCGCTGTTCTCGGTCGGGCCGTCGCACTCCGGGCAGCGGTCCCCGAGCGCGTACACCGGCCGGTCGTGAACGGCCTCCCAGTTCGCGCAGACGCGGATGTCCGATTTCACGGGTAGAAAGGGTCGCGGCGGCGACCGGTCGCGGTCACTCGTCGTCTTCGCGTCGCTCCCGGTGGAACTCGCCGACGCCACCGGCGGTCTCGATCGATTCGCGGGCGCGCTCGGCGGCGGCTTCGAGCTGTGACTCCGCCGTCTTGTAGTTGGGCGCGCGGACCTTGATCCGGTACTCCGGCGAACCCACGTAGCCGACGTCGAGTTCGACGCCGTCCGGGATCTCGCCGTTCCCCTCGGCCGCGACCAGCGCGTCGCGCACGTCGTCGACGCCGTCGGCGGCCGCTGATTCAAGATCAACGTAGCCCGTCACGTCGACGTACGGGACGGAGACGTTGTTGCGGGCCGCCGTGACGATCGCGTCGACGGTGTCATCGCCGACGTCGACGGCTTCGAGGGCCTCGTCGCCGCTGATCGCGGCCGCCTCGAAGGCGTCGTAGAGGCTCTCGTACTCGACGAGGAGGGCGTTGGCGACCGCGGTGTAGCGGTCGTCGTCCACGTCCTCGCCGAGCGCGATCTCCATCCAGTTGTCGGCCTTCTGGGCGTTCTTCCAGTCCTGGATCGTCTCCTTGCGCTGGTGTTCGTTGACGTCTTTGATCGACAGGTCGATCTGGTTCGACGACTCGTCGACCTCCAGCACCTTCGCGACGACCGTCTGTCCCTCGCGGACGTGGTCGCGGACGTTTTTGATCCAGCCGGAGGCGACCTCGCTGACGTGACAGAGGCCGCGCTTGTCCTCGTACTCGTCGAGGTCGACGAACACGCCGAAGTCGGCGATCTCGTCAACGTCGCCGACCACCAACTCGCCGGGTTCGGGCCACCCGCTGTACTTCATGACAGTGCGGTGAGGCTGTTACCGCGCCTCAACGGTTTCGACGATCTCGCCGTGAAGCGCCGCCTCCCCGCCGGTGGGGGTCGCGAGGGTCGTGCCGCAGACCGCACACGACACCGCGGAGGAGGCCTTGCCGAAGACGACCTGTTCGTTCTCGCAGTCGCCGCAGGCGACGCGGTGGAAGCTTCCTGCCATGCTTAGTCCTGGAACGTGAGACGGCCGGCGCGCCATCCCTCGCGCATGTGGGCCTTCCCGCAGTCGCCGCAGCGGTATTTCAGGTGGGTCTTCTTCGTCGGCTTGTCGCCACCGGGCACCTTCGAGTACCCGCCGGCGTTGCCGATCGTCGCGAGCGCGCGGCGTCGCTGCCGGGCGTCGCGTTTCATTCCGGTCGCGCGACCCGATCGAACCTTCTCCACCTCGTGTTCGTGGTGCGAGTCACAGTGGGGACAGTACGTGTTGAAGCGGCGTGGCATTTCCATGGATATCTACCTTAAAGCGTGGTTCGTCGCCGACGGTTAAAACGGGTTTGGTCTGGCTCGCGCGAGGGGCTGAACGCCTCACTCCCACTCCGCGACCGCGCGCACCGGCGATCCGTCGCCCCCGCGCAGCCGGAGCGGGAAGGCGTACAGGCGGAACCGCTCGGGGAGCCCGTCGAGTCCACGAAGGTTCTCGACTATCGGGAGCGAGCCGCCGAGGAGGACGTCGTGTGCCGGCGTGCCGTGAACGCGTCCAGCCCGACGCCGACGCCCGCCTCCCGGCAGCGCTCGGCGGCCGCGGCGGTCAGGTACGGGTGATCGCGGTACCGCTCGGACCCCCAGTGCGAGGCCCAGCCGGTCCGGACGAGGAGGAGGTCGACGTCGCCGTCGAGGGCGCTCGGGTCGGGCAGCGCCTCGGGACCGATTGCCTCCCGCGGCTCCAGCGACCGGAGGTCGACGAGGCGGGCGTCGAACGCGAACGACCCCACCTCGCGCTCGTCGATCGCCTCCCCGTCGGGGATCGTGTGTCGCGGCGCGTCGACGTGCGTCCCCGCATGCGTCCCGGTCCGTAGTTCGCTCGTCGCGTAGCCTCCGGTCTCATGGGTCGCGTCGGGCGCGAGCGTCACGTCGGGGTCACCGGGGTAGGTCGGCATCCCCGTCTCGATCTGTCGCGAGAGATCGCGGAACACGGCGGTAGTCGGACCGCGTCGGGCTTAACTCGGTCGCCGTTCGGGTTCCGCGGCCAGAACGTATATCCTCCGCCCGCCGCTGGATGGCTCCATGTCGGAACTGCCCTTGGACGCGTACTACGACCTGACGCAGATCGGCGAGGTCGCCGTCTCCCCGACCGGCGACCGCGTCGCCTTCACCGCGACCGAGTACGATCAGGCCGCGGACGAGGCGGTCGCCTCGCTGTTTGTCGTCCCGACCGACGGGTCCCGCGAGCCGCACCGGCTGACGAGCACGTCCGGCGCTTCCGCGCCGACGTGGGGACCGGACGGCGACCGCCTCGCGTTCGAAGACGAGGAGGACCCCTTCGGCAACGGCGACGAGGAGGACCCCTTCGGCAACGGCGACGAGGAGGACCCCCTCAGCAACGGCGACGAGGAGCCGAAGCCGCAGGTGTGGCTGTTCGACCTCGCGCTCGGCGGCGACGCGCGGCAGGTCACCGAGCGCGACGAGGGCGTCGCCGGCTTCGACTTCTCGCCCGACGGCGACCGGCTGGTGATCGAATCGCGCGACCCGACGGACGAGGAGTCCGAGTACCTCGATCAGGTACGCGAGGAGGGTGGACCGATCGAGACGACGCGGCTCCAGCACAAGGTGAACGGCGCGGGGTGGACCGACGACGTGACGCGGTACCTCTTCGTGGTCGACCTCGACGACCCTGAGAGCGATCCCCGCCGCCTCGACGACGCGCACGGCGGCGGCGCGTTCGAGGACCTCGCCGGCATGGCCCCCGCGTGGGGACCGGACGGCCGGATCGCCTTCACCGCCTGTCGGCTCGACCGCCCGGACGACACCACCGTCCGCGACCTCTACGTCGTGTCGCCCGAGGACGGCGACGCGGAGCGGCTCACCGGCGGCGACCTCACGCACGGCGCGCCGTCGTGGCGGCCAGACGGCGAGGGGGTCGCGACCGTCGCGAGCGACCCGGACGACCCGCCCGCCCCGGCCGAGGTGTTCCTCGTCGACGCCAACGACGGCGACGACCGGTCGGCGACGAGAGTTCCGACACGACCGTCGAGCGCGTCTTCGAGGCGCAGGGGCGTGACCGCGCCATGGCGGCCTTCGGCGTCGACGATGACGGTTCGACGGCGGTGACGGTCCTCTCGCACCCGACCGACGGGAGCGACCTGTACGCGGTCGATGTCGGCGACCTCGGCGCGGCGACCGTCGGGGGCCGCGCAGGTGACGACGCGGCGACCGTTGGGGGCCGGGCAAGTGGCGACCCGGCGACCGTTGGGGGCCGGGCAAGTGGCGACCCGGACTCCCTCCGGCGGCTCTCCCGCGTCAACGAGTCGCTCACGGCCGAGTTCTCGATGCCGACGGCCCGCCGCGTCGAGTGGGAGTCGGACGGCTGGACCCTCGACGGCGTTCTCTATCACGACGCCGAGGTCGACCCCGAGGAGGGCGATCACCCGCTGGTGGTGGCGATCCACGGCGGCCCGATGTCGTACGACGAGCCGGTGTTCAGCTTCGCGCACGCCGCCCTGACGAGCCGGGGATACCTCGTCTTCCGGCCGAACTACCGCGGCGGCACCTCCCGCGGCCAGGCGTTCACGGCGGAGCTGACCGGCGCGTGGGGGACCGCCGAGGTCGACGACATCGCGGCGGGCGTCGAGTCGCTCGCGGACCGCGGCTGGGTCGACCCGGACCGCGTGTTCGGCCACGGGTTCTCCTACGGCGGCATCGCGCAGGGGTTCCTCGTCACGCGGGAGCCGGACCTGTTCGCCGCGGCCGCGCCGGAACACGGCATCTACGACCTGCGCTCGGCGTTCGGCACCGACGACACGCACGTCTGGCTGGAGGCAGAGTTCGGCCTCCCGTGGGAGCACCCGGAGGCGTACGACGCGTCGACGGCGGTGTTGGACGCCGGGAACATCGAGACCCCGCTGCTGGTGATGGCCGGCGGCGAGGACTGGCGGTGTCCCCCCTCCCAGTCGGAGCAGCTGTACGTCGCCGCCCGGAAGCAGGAGATCGACGCCGAACTGGTCGTCTACCCAGACGAGCACCACAACATCGGCGACCCCGACCGCGCGATCCACCGGTTAGAGAAGATCCTCGGGTGGTACGAGTCTCACGACCCGGCGATCGAAAGCGAGGACTGATCGGCGGTCGAAAGCGAGTCGCGCCGCAGCCTCAGTGTTCGACGAACTCCACGAGCACGCCCCCCGTCGACCGCGGGTGACAGAACGCCACGTCGTGGCCCCACGCGCCGGGGCGCGGCTCCTCGTCGACGAGGTCGACCCCGAGGTCGCGGGCGCGGCCGAGTGCGTCCGCGAGGTCGTCGACAGTGAGCGCGACGTGGTGGACCCCCGGTCCCTCGCGGTCGAGGTAGTCCGCGATCGTTCCGCCGGCGTCCGGTTCGAGCAGTTCGAAGTAGCCGCCGCCGTCGAGTTTGAGGAAGACGATCCGCATGTCGTCGAACGTCTCCTCGTGGGCGACTGGAGCGTCGCACAGGTCCCCGAACAGGTCTGCGAGGGCGGTGGCGTCGCGAGTCGCGACGCCGACGTGATCGAAGCGCATGCCCGACAGTGCCGCCGCGGGGAGCATAAACACCGGCCCGCGGTCGGCCGCCTCCGCTCCGACTCGGCGGTCGTCGCGACGACCGAGACCGGGATTCGCAGATGGAAAGGTTTGGGTTGCGCCCCGCGTAACGGGTGCGTATCCCACCGTGAGCGACCAGAACTCTGACGCGCGGTCCGACCAGAAATCGTCGCGGACCGTCCTCGGGTCCATCCTCGACAGCGCGCTCCACGAGATGAACCGCGAGCCGTCCGGACTGCTCCTCTCCGGACTGTCGGCCGGGCTCGACATCGGGTTCGGCCCGCTGATGATGGCGGTTGTGTTGACGCTCTCGCCCAGCGGCTACGGCGACCTTGGGACCGAAATCCTGTTGGCGAGCGTCTACTCGATCGGTTTCATCTTCGTCATCCTCGGGCGCTCGGAGCTGTTCACCGAACACACGACGCTCGCGGTGGTCCCGGTGTTAGACCGACAGGCGTCGCTCGGTCAGCTAGGCCGCCTCTGGGGGCTGGTGTACGTCGGGAACCTCGTCGGCGGGATTCTCTTCACCCTGTTCGCGGTAATTCTGACGCCCGGCCTCGGCGTCGTCGAGCCGGCGGCGTTCGAGACGATCGCGCTCAAGCTCGTCGATCACGACCTCCGGTGGCTGTTCGTCGGCGGCGTCTTCGCCGGGTGGCTAATGGGGCTGTTGGCGTGGCTCGTCACCGCGGCTCAAGAGACGACCGGCCGGCTGCTCCTCGTGGTGATAGTGACCGGGACGATCGGGATGCTCCACTTGCCGCACTCGATCGCGGGCAACGTGGAGGTCCTCTTCGGCCTGCTCACCTCGCCGGCGGTCACGGTCGCGGACTACCTCTCGTTCCTCGCGCTCGCGACGGTCGGGAACGCGGTCGGCGGCGGGATCTTCGTCGCGGCGCTGAAGTACGAACACGTCGTCCGCGGGGCGAACTGACCTCCAAGCGACGCCGCTTCACCGCCCCGGCTTGTACTCCCCAAACTCGTCGCGGAGCACGTCCGAGATCTCCTGAACCGTCGCGTACGCCTTCACGGCGTCGACGATGTGCGGCATCACGTTCTCGGTCCCCTGCGCGGCCTCGCGGAGCCCCGCGAGCGCTGCGTCGACCGCGTCGCCGTCGCGGTCGGCCTTCACCGCCGCCAGGCGCTCGCGCTGGTTCTGCTCTTGTTCGGGGTCGACCTCTTCGAGGTCCATCTCCGGTTCCTCGTCGACCTCGAACTCGTTGACGCCGACGATGATCCGCTCGCCCTCCTCGACCTCCCGCTGGCGCTCGAAGGCGACGTCCTGGATCTGTCGCTGGACCCAGCCGCTCTCGACAGCCTCCAGCATCCCCCCGCGGCGGTTGACCTCGTCGAGTATCTCGAACGCCTCCGCTTCGATCCCGTCAGTGAGGTTCTCGACGTAGTACGAGCCGGCCAGCGGGTCGATCGTGTCCGCGGCCCCGGACTCGTGGGCGAGGATCTGCTGGGTGCGGAGCGCAGTGCGGACGGACTTCTCCGTCGGTAAGGCGAGCGCCTCGTCTTTCCCGTTCGTGTGGAGGCTCTGCGTGCCGCCGAGGACGGCCGCGAGCGCCTGATACGAGACGCGGACGACGTTGTTCTCGATCTGCTGTGCGGTGAGCGTCGAGCCGCCTGTCTGGGTGTGGAACTTCAGCTGCTTCGACTTGGGGTTCTGAGCGTCGAACCGCTCGTCCATGATCTGTGCCCACATCCGGCGAGCGGCGCGGAACTTTGCGGCCTCTTCGAAGATGTTGTTGTGGGCGTTAAAAAAGAAGGAGAGCTGCGGGGCGAACCCGTCGACATCCAGCCCGGCGTCGAGCGCGGCCTCGACGTACTCGATGCCGTCGCCGAGAGTGAAGGCGATCTCTTGGGCCGCGGTCGACCCCGCCTCGCGGATGTGGTACCCCGAGATGGAGATGGTGTTGAACGAGGGCGTCTCGGCCGCACAGAACTCGAAGATGTCCGTGATCAGCCGCATCGACTGCGTCGGCGGGTAGATGTAGAGGTTCCGCGCGATGTACTCTTTCATGATGTCGTTTTGAATCGTCCCCCGTAGCTGTTCGCGCGGGACGCCCTGCTTGTCCCCCATCGCGACGTACATCGCAAGCAGCACTCCGGCGGGGGCGTTGATCGTCATCGACGTGGACACCTCGTCGAGCGGGATGCCGCCGAAGACGGTCTCGAAGTCGTCGAGCGTGTCGATTGCGACGCCCGACCGGCCGACCTCCCCTTCGGCCATCGCGGCGTCGGAGTCGTACCCCATCTGCGTCGGCAGGTCGAACGCCATCGACAGCCCCGACGACCCCTCGTCGATGAGGTATTGGAAGCGCTCGTTCGTCTCCGCGGCGGTCCCCATCCCGGCGTACTGGCGCATCGTCCACAGCCGCCCCCGGTGCATCGTCGAGTAGACGCCGCGGGTGTACGGCTCCTCGCCGGGGCAGCCGAGGTCCTCGCGGTAGTCGGTCTCGGCGTCGTCCGGGGTGTACAACGGGTCGACCTCCTGGCCGCCGGTATCGGTGGTGAACGTCTCCTCGCGCTCGCCGAACCGCTCGACGGTCTCCCCGTAGGTGCCCTCCTCCCACGACGACTTGGCGTCGCGGATCGCTTCGAGTTCCTCAGGGTCGTACATTATCGAATCTGTCGGCCGAGCGGGACTTAACAGTTTTCAGGCGGGGCCGTTCGCCGGACCGGCTCCGGTCCGAGCCACCCGACGAGCGGACGCCGAACCGTCGACCCGCCGACGCCCGATTCGGCGACGCCCAATCCGGCGACGCCCGACCGGCCCCGACCCGCCGGCCGTATAACTGATGCGGCGGAAAAAACACCGCGACGATCCCGCCGGAGATCCGATGGATCCCGTGGAACCACCGGTGTCAGTCTCGGAATACTGACAAAATTCAATCTGTCGATTGGTGTATTTTGTCTCGAATGTCCGTAAAAACCGGCGGAACGCGGCGTCGAACCGATCGATCGAATCGCGTGTCGATCTCACCCGGTCCGTGCCGCGTCGAGCGTAACGATTATCATGTCGGATTAAAAACACCAAAGTGGATGAGCGAACCGAGCGAACCGCGGGAGTCGTCGACCGGCGCTGCGCCGCCCGTTCGCGTCCTCCTCGCCGACGGCGAGTCGGGGTTTGCGGGGGCGGCCGCCGAGGCGCTGGAACGCGGCGACGAGCGGGTCGACGTGACCGCGGTCGACGGCCCGGACGCGGCGCTCGACGCGCTGTCGACGGCGGCGTTCGACTGCGTCGTCTCGGCCTACGAGACGTCCGGGACCGACGGGGTCGAACTGCTCGAAGCCGTCCGGGACCGACACGACGATGTCCCGTTCGTGCTGTTCACCGACGAGGGGTCGGAGGCGGTCGCCAGCGAGGCGATCTCGGCCGGCGTCGACGAGTACCTCCGCAGGGGCGAGACGGGAGACGAGTACGAGCGGCTCGCGGCCGCCGTCGACGAGGTCGTCTCCCCGACGCGGAGCGAGCGACGGACCGCCGACCACTTCGAGCGGATCTCCGATGCGTTCTGTGAGGTCGACGACGACTGGCGCGTGACGTACCTCAACGACCGCGCGGTGGACCTGATCGACCTCGACGCGGACGACGTCGTCGGGGAGCGGCTCTGGGACGCGTTCCCGGGGACCGCCGGCAGCGACGCCGAGGCGACGCTCCGCGAGGCGGCCGAGACCGGTGAACCTGTGCGGTTCGAGGAACGCGTCGACCGACTTGACGCCGACCTCGTCGTGAACGCGTACCCGACCGACGGCGGGATGGCACTGTACGTCCAAGATGTCACCGAACGTCGGGAGCGCGAGCGCGACCTGCGCGAGCTCTCCGAGCGCCTCCAACTCGCCGTCGAAGGGGCGGACGTCGGGGTCTGGAACTGGAACGTCCGGACCGACGAGGTCCGTTTCGACGAGCGGTGGGCGGCGATGCTCGGCTACGATCGCGAGGAGATAGCGTCCGACCTCAGCGCGTGGGAGGAGCGGGTTCACCCCGACGACCGCGGACCGGTATGGAACGCTATCGAGGCGCACTTCGCCGGCGAGACGGACGTCTACCGGTGCGACCACCGGATGCGATCGAAGTCCGGCGAGTGGAAGTGGATTCGCGACCGCGGACGAGTGGTCGAGCGAACCGACGACGGGGAGCCGGTCCGCGCCGTCGGCATCCACATTGATGTCACCGACGAGAAGGAGCGCGAGCGCGAGCTCGAACAGTACCGCCGGATCGTCGACGAGCTGCCCGAGTCCGTCTGCGTGTACGACGCCGACGGCGGATTCGCGCTCGCGAACGACCACCTCGCGGACGTGTACGACGCGTCTCCCGAGAAACTCGCCGGCGAACGGAGCCGCCTCGTCGAACGGATCCGAGCTGAGAGCGACGCCGGTGACGCGAGCGCCGACCCGTTCGACGCGCTCGTTGACGGCGAGCGCGAGTCGCTGACTGGAACGACGGAACTCGATCTGCCGACGAAGTCGAACGCTGTCGTCGACTACGTGCTGACGCGGCTCGTCATCGACGGCGAGTTCGACGGAATCCTCGGCATCTCCCGGGACGTGACCGACGAGCGGCGGCGGCAGCGACGGCTCGAACACACCTCCGCGCGGCTGGAGGCGCTGTTCGAGCGCTCCCCGGACATGATCGACATCCACGACGAAGTGGGAGAAATCGTCGACGCCAACCGGGCAATGACGACGGAACTCGGGTACGGCCGCGACGAAGTCGTCGGCATGGACGTGTGGGAGGTCGACGACGAACTCGACCCAGAGGAGGGGAAACGGCTCTGGGACGAGTTGGAGATGGACGAGACGGTCCGACTGGAGACGTCGTTCGCCCGCGCCGACGGCTCGACGTTCCCCGTCGAGGTCCACGTCAGGCGCATCGATGTCCGCGGCGAGGACCGCTTCTTGGCGAGTAGCCGCGACATTTCCGAACAAAAGGCGTACGAGCGGCGCATCGAACGGGAGAACGAGCGCCTCGACGAGTTCGCCTCGATCGTCTCGCACGACCTCCGAAATCCGCTTAACGTTCTCTCGGGCTATCTCAGGCTCGCCCGCGAGACGGGGACAGACTCGTACTTCGACCACTGCGAGCGCGCGCTCGACGAGATGGAACGGCTGATCGACGACGTGCTCGCGCTCGCCAAGCAAGGCGAGACGGTCGGGTCGTTCGAGCGCGTCCACCTCGGCGAGCTGACCGCCGCGTACGGTGACGAGGCGTTCGAGTCGGCCGGCGACGATCCGTTCGGGACGGCGGGGGACGCGGGCGACGCGGCGGGAGCGCCGATCGAGATCGCGGTCGAGGCCGACGGGGAGATCCTCGCCGACCCCGGGCGGGTCCGCCAGCTCCTCGGGAACCTGTTCCGGAACGCCGACGAACACGGCGGCGAGCGCGTCGTCGTCGGCGACCTCCCGGAGGGCTTCTACGTCGCGGACGACGGGCCGGGGATCGACTCGGACGCGCGCGAGACGGTGTTCGAGAGCGGTTACACGACGTCCGAGACGGGCACCGGGTTCGGACTCGCCATCGTCCAGCGCATCGCCGAGGCGCACGGCTGGGAGGTCGTCGTCACGGAGGGTGACGACGGCGGCGCGCGGTTCGAGTTCGTCGGCGTCGACCGGCCCGAGTCGGTTGCGGCCGCAGACGAGCGGCACAAGTCGGCCCCGACCGCGGACGAGCGTCCGGACTGATGGTCCGGGAAGACGCGAACTCGCGGCCGCGACCCGCCGGAACCGACACGGTAATGCGGCCGCCCGAACGAGCCACGACAATATACAGGACAAACGCGTCCTCGTGACGGGCGGCGCGGGCTTCATCGGCTCGAACCTCGCCCGCCTCGCGGCCGACAACGACGGTATCGCGGTCGAAGACACCTACCTCGGCACGCCCGAGAACCTCGATCCCGCCGTCGAGTTCGTCGCGACCGATATCGTCGACTGTAGACGGATCGTCGAGCGCCGAGACGGGATCACCTACGAGGGGATGACCTAGTAGCGGGCTCGTCGCAGCTGACGCACGGGTCACTGCGGGGATGCGATCGTCGATCGAGCGCCCAGTGTGTGCCCGACCAGGTTCGTGATAGTCGCTGTCATGACACTACGTGAGTAGTGCGTATCGAATTGACATTCCATACACATCGTCACAATCGGGATGCCTCCGTGGCCGTTGGATACGAACGAATGATGAACGTGGGCACCGCCGATAACCTCTGTTGGAACATCGTCACGACCGTCGCCGAAGAACGCGGCGTCGACCCGGAGCAGATCGACGACCGACTGTACGACGTGATCGACGTCGAATCGTTGGCACGCCTCGTCGAGCAGGCGGACCGCACCGACTCGATGGATCTCTCCGTCTCCTTTCGGATGGCCGGCTGCTTCGTCACTGTGACCGGCGATCGGACCGTGCGGGCGAGCGCTCCCAGTTAGCTCGTCGTTGAGAGACGAGGCCGGTCTCGGTCACGGAGCGTCCTCGACGGCGTCGACCGCCGTGCTCCCAGCGACGGTTATCCGCAGCTCCGAGATCCCGTTTCGAACGAGGTTACGGAAGTACAAGGAGAAAGCCTCGCGCTTCAGCGCGGGGATGAATCCGACACCGCCCACACAACCTCTAGTCAGCGTGGGTAACAGATATATTTAAGTGATCACACACCACATAAATAACTATCCGAGTAGGAGTACCGGCTGATTGGCACAGCCAGTAGCTGTCCATGCCGGACAGCTACAAACCACAATATCCCAACTCAGCGGTGCGGAACCGTGGGAATCTTCATTCTTCAGGGCGGAGAGGATGTCAAACCGGCTCTTCTCCGTGGCCACGAACAGGTAATCGGCGACGCAGTCGGCCACCACTCGGTTCGTCTCCTCCGGCGTCGTGCGGTCGAAGCTCCTGAGTCCGGCGTCCACATGTGCGACTGCCGACTCCATCTTGTTGGCGGCGATAGCCCCCGCGAGCGCGCTGTTCGCGTCTCTCTGTACGACCGCGACGCTCGGGGCGACCGCCGAGAGCGCCCGCTCGATCTCGACCAGCATCGCGCCCGTCTGCTCCCCGCCCCCCCGATCCGACGTCGAGTTCGACATCGGGCGCGTCCACGTCGAACATGATCGAGCGCGGCTCGTCCGAAGGCCCCGGTGCGGCGCTCGCTCACGCGTATCACCGCGTACTCAACGCCGCGCCGCTCGCACGCCCGGATCACGGGCGCGAGCCTGACCGCCTCCGAACGGGTCCCGAACACGAACACGAACACGAACGCGAGCCCGGTCATCGCCGAGCGCCCTCCGTCCCGTCGGCCGACGTGCCGCCGTCGTGAGCTACGTCCAAGCGCCCGTCCCGACGATCGCTCCTGACGCGGTCGCTCTCGTTAATTTCGGGCGGGCCGACATCGTGTACCAACCCCTCGTTCTCCGCGACGTCGAGCCACATGCCGAAGAGGAGAAACAGGAGCCCGAGCGCCGCGACGGAGAGCGACGCCATCCCGCCGACGAACGCGTCGACTCCGGTGTTCAACAGGGAGTATCCGCTCCCCGCAACGCCGGTGAGCAGGACGGCTGTACCCAGCGCGTAACTCGCAGCGAGCGGGTGGAACCGACGAAGCACGTATGACTGGAAGATCCGTTCGAGAAAGTTCCGCGCGATCAGCGCCGAGAGGCGCGGGATGAACGTCGAGTAGCGGATTGTGCTTCGCTCGTCGCCGTAGCGCGCCGGATGCGCCACGTCGGCGATCGGCTGCCGGTTCACGTTCAGCGCGAACAGGAGGTCGTTGAGGAACCCGTACTGATCGTACAGCCGGTCGAAGCGGACAGTTCGGAGCCCCCTCTCGGATATCGCCGTGAATCCGTTCTGCGGGTCGGACAACTCCCAGTACCCGCTCGAGACGCGCGTCAGCATGGTGAGAAGGAAGTTCCCGAACAGCCGCCAGCGCGACATCGACGCGAGATCGCGACTGGACCGGAGTCGGTTCCCCTTCACGTACGTCACCTCGCCGGCGACGACTGGCTCGATGATGCGTTCGAGGTGCGCGGGGTCCATCTGTCCGTCGCCGTCCATGACGGCGACCACGTCCATGCCGTCTTCGAGCGCATGGGCGTATCCTGTTTTTACCGCCCCACCGGCGCCGCGATTCCGCTCGTGTCTGATCGGAACCACGCGGGTTCGATCCGTCCCCTGGCCGGATCCGTTCCGGGAGGCCGGTCGGTCGTTCCGGCGTCTGGCGTGTTCGCGGATCTCGGTCCACGTTTCGTCGCTCGACGCGTCGTCGATCGCGTAGATACGATCGACGTAGCCCGGCATCGTCTCGATCACCTCGCCGACGTGACCGGCCTCGTTGTACGCTGGAACGACGACTCCGACGGTCTGGCCGTCGTACATCGTCAGCGGTGTCCTCCGCTGCGGTCCGCGCTTTCGCCCGCTCCTCGTTGGGAGGCTCGCGACCGTCGGTTCCCTGCCGCGACGCGCGAACTGGCGGTCGTCTCGACGGCTCCGTGTCGGGTTCCTCGACCGGAATCCGCGAGCGGACTCTCCAAATGGAGCATGTGATGCCGACTCGTTGACACGGGCTTTGTTATGCACTGACTCACCGCTCAGTCCTATCCGCCTAACGCCGTCAACGCCGGTGTCGGCCATCGTCCGTGTGCGCTGATGTCCCCGTTTTCACGCTCGATTCACACCGATCCGCCGCGTTCGCGACTCGATCGGATGGTCCGGTTCGTTCCGTCCGTTCGCTCCGTCGCCCGAGTCGTCGCACGCTCCGAGATGCCCGTATCGCGCCGAACGAGGGGAATCAGGGATCGAATAGTGTCGATATGGAGATGGTAACAAACTGATTATGGATCGATCGGGTACGCATCCGACCAGATAGACCGACTGAACGTCTCCCGTCGTTAGCGCGCGAAACAGTTACGAAATCGCATGACAAAAATCACGAAAGACGAGGTGTTTGAGGTATTGAGCAGTTCGCGGCGACGGATGATCCTGTACCACCTCTACCAGCGGGGTGGCGAAGCGGTGTTACGGGATCTCGCCAGCGACACGGCGGAGGCCGAAAGCGAAGACGAGATTGACGACGACGTCGTCAAGCGGTTCTACATCTCGTTGTACCAGACCCACGTTCCGAAACTTGAGAAGGTCGGTCTCGTCCAGTACGACAGCGACACGAAAATCGTTTCGCTGACGGACAAGATCAAGGATGTCGAGGAGATACTCCAGATCGAGTCAGAACCCGACCGTCGATGGGCGCTGTACTACGGGGCGCTCGCGGTCGTCGGCAGCGCGCTCGCGGTGGCACAGCTGTCGGGGGTCGCACCGGCGGTGACGAACCTCCCCTTCGCCGCGGCGCTGTTGTCGCTCGCGTCGTTCCAGTACTACGAAAGGGAGATCAAGCGGCCCGACTACCACTTTCTCGAACAGCTCGTCAGCGAGTGAGGAGGTTCTCGCCGTCAGTTCGCGTACTGTAAGCCGACGATCGCGAGGATACCGGCGACGCCGAGGAGCGTCCAGGCCGCGACGGGCACCGCGGAAAGTGGACCGGGACCGAGAGTCCCGAGCGTGAGCGCGGCGACCACGCCGCCCGCGACGGCGGGAACGGCCCACGACTGGTCCGGACCCGCCGTCCCCCCCTGGTGGTCCTCGTCGAGGTCCATGTACTCCAACAGTTGCGCGACCGACTCCTGTAGCTCGATCGTCCCGCGGTTCTTGTCGTAGTCGATGACTCCCAGCGAGTCCATCTTCGGGAGATGGCACTGATAGAGCCCGATGTAGACGCGCTTCCGCTGGTCAGAGGAGAGCTGCCGGATGTCGATGTCGTTCTCCTTTGCCGCGATGTACTCCGCGAGGTCGTTCAGCTTCGCGTGTCCGTCGTTCTCGTGTAAGTACCGAATAACCGTCCGCCGCCGACGGTTCTTCAGCAGATCGAATATTTCTCCCTTGCTTAATTCTGCCCCGTCCGCTCGCGACGTCTTTCCGATGTCGTCTAGGTTGGAGACGTCCGTTTCCGGGGATCTATCGTCCGTTTCCGCGGATTCGTCGTTCGCTCCGTACACTGATGTGTCGGTAGGTGACCCCGTTTTTCCCGCTGACATCACAGTCAGTCACACACACACAGGCATCTTAGATATACAGATATTAATATTGACCCACAGCACCCCACGAGATACTTCAGGGTTACCCTAACACGGCTGTCTGTATCGCTCTGCCGCCGTTGTATCCCGTTAATACGGTACTAACCGCGTTCCTCGTCAATTCGGCCTCGCTCCCGCCGCAAGGCGGGCGTCGCCGGACGAGCGCGGAGAGTCTGCGCGCCGACCGGCGACGACTCACTCGACCGTGACGCTTTTGGCGAGGTTTCGCGGCTTGTCGATCGCACGGGAGAGTTCGTCGGCCGCCGCGTACGACACCAGCTGGAGCTGGACGTTCGCGAGGATGCCGGCCACGTCGTGGTGAGTGTCCGGAATACGGAGCACGTGGTCCGCGTAATCGCCGATCTCCGCGTTGCCGTCGGCAGTCACGGCGACGATGGGCGCGTCGCGCGCGCTCACTTCCTTGGCGTTGTGGAGGGTCTTCGTATCGTTGCGGCCGGTGAAGACGGCGAACACCGGCGTATTCTCGGTGACGAGCGCGAGGGGTCCATGCTTCAGTTCGGCGGCCGAGAACCCCTCCGCGTGGTCGTACGTGATCTCCTTGAACTTCAGCGCGCCCTCCAGCGCCACGGGGTGGGCGACCCCCCGCCCGATGAAGAAGTACGACTCGGCGTCCCGGTACGCGGCGGCGATCGACTCGGCGGCCGGCTCGTCGAGGATCTGTTGGACGTCGTCCGGCAACGCGGCCAGCGAGCTGAGCAGTTCGCTCGACTTTCGGGGGCTCGCGCCGTTCGTGTCGTAGCTGAGCCGTTCGCTGAGCAGGATCAGCGTCGCCACCTGCGACGAGAACGACTTCGTCGCGGCGACGCCGATCTCCGGCCCGGCGCGGATGTAGACGGTGTGTTCGCACTCGCGCGTGATCGTCGACCCGACCACGTTCGTCACGGCCAGTGTGCGGACGCCCGTCCCTTGGACGCTCCGTATCGCGGAGAGGGTGTCGGCGGTCTCCCCGCTCTGGGTGACGGCGACGACGAGCGTGCTGTCGTCTACCGGCGGCGGGTTCGACCCGTACTCCCCCGACAGGAACGCCTGCGCCGGGATCCCCCGGTCCGCGAGCAGGGTCGTCGCGTACAGCGCCGCGTGATATGAGGTGCCCATGGCAACGAGGTGTACCGACTCGACCCCGTCGAACGCGTCTTCGGGAAGCTCCTCGAACTCGACGAGACCTTCGAGCGGATCCATCCGACCTCGGACCGTCTGCCGCAGCGCGGCCGGTTGCTCGTGGATCTCCTTGAGCATGTAGTGGTCGTATCCTCCCTTCCCGGCGTCGTTCGGGTCCCAGTCGACGCGCTCGAACGAGCGCTCCACGGGGCCCCCGTCCGTGTCGGTGATCGCGTGCCCGTCCGGGCGGATCGCGACGATGTCGCCGTCGTGAAGATACACGACCTCGTTGGTGTACTCGAGGAACGCCGGCACGTCGCTCGCGAGGTAGTACGCGTCGTCGTCGCGGCCCAACACGAGCGGCGACCCGCTCCGCGTGCCGAACACCGTGTCGGTCCCCTCGAACACCGCCGCGATGGCGTAGCTTCCCGAGAGGCGATCGATGGTTCGTCTGAACGCCGCTTCGGGGCCGTAACCGGCCGAGAGGAACTCCTCCAGCAGGTGCGGAACGACCTCGGTGTCGGTGTCGCTCGTGAACTCGTGTGCGGACAGCTCCGTTTTCAGCGCGGCGTAGTTGTCGATGATACCGTTGTGAACAACGGCGACCCGACCGAGACAGTCGGTGTGCGGGTGCGCGTTCGCGTCGGTCGGCGGCCCGTGTGTAGACCACCGCGTGTGCCCGATCCCAGTCGATCCGCGGACCGACGACTGGTCGACGGCGTCCCGGAGGACGTCCATCTCTCCCTCGCGTTTCACCGTATGGATCCCGTCGGGCGTCACGGTGGCGACCCCCGCGGAGTCGTACCCGCGGTACTCCAGGTTGCGGAGTCCGACGAGGAGTTCCGCGACCGCGGGCCCGTCGCCGACGCGAGCGGTGATGCCGCACATTACGCCACCACCTCCGCGTTCTCCGGCACGTCGCGACGGAGCGCGACGCCCGGAGCGACCGTCCCGCGCGGCCCCACCCGACACCCCGGCGTGATCGTGACGTTGGCACCGACGGTGGCGCGGTCCGCGACGATGCCCCCGAGCCGTCGGTCCGTGTGCTCGACGCCGTCGACGACGAGCGTCGCCGACCGCCCCGGCGACACCGCCCCGTCGCCGACCGTCGCGCCGCCGCCGACGATCGTGTCCCGGAGTAGCGCGTTCGCGCCGACACGCGAGTCGGGACCGACGATCGATCCCTCGAGGACCGTGTTCTCGCCGACGATCACACTGGAGAGGAGACAGGTCCCTCGCTTGATGACGGCGCCGGCAGACACTTTACAGTCCGGTCCGACGAGCACGTTCTCGCCGATCACGGCCGACTCGTGAACCCGGGCCGACTCCTGTACCCGCTCGTCGACGCCGGCGAGCGTCGGGTGCGCGTAGAGGATCCGCTCGTTCGTCCGGAGGAGTTCCCACGGATACGAGGGGTCGAACCAGACGCCGTCCGGCGTCGCGGCGATCACGGGACCGTCCAGTTCGCTGATCGCGCCGGTGATCGGGCGCTCGCCCCCCCGGAACGCGGTTCGTTCGAGCGCGTCGAACACCGAGTCGTTGAACGCGTACACGCCCGCGTTGATCCGCGACGACACCCCGTCGTCGCCCTCGTCGATCCGGTCGACGACGCCGTCTTCGAGGTCGACCGTACCGTACTTGCCGGTCCGGTCCGAGGTGACGACCGCGAGACAGGCGGCGACGTCCGACTCGGCGTACCGGTCGGCGGTGACGCGCACCATCGTCTCGTCGATGACGTTGTCCCCGTTCATCACGAGAAACTCGTCGCCGACGTTGCCGTCCGCGGCCTGTAACGCGTGTCCGCTTCCCAGCTGCGTCGGCTGCGTAACGTAGGTGAGGTCGATCCCGCGGTAGGAGTTCTCGAACCGGTTCTGGATCCGGTTCCGCCCGTGGCCGACCACGAGGACGACGTGTTCGACGCCGACCTCGACGAGGGCGTCGAGCGGGTACTCCAGTATCGGTCGCCCGGCGACGCGGAGCATCGGCTTCGGCTGGTACCTAGTGAGCGGTCTGACGCGCCGTCCCTCGCCGGCAGCGAGGACGACAGCCTCATCGAGGGCGCTCATCTCCTCCTCACCTCGACGGCGCGCGCCGCTCTCTGACCACCGGTGGCGGCGGGACGCGCGTCCGTTTCCTTCCCCGCACCGTGGGGGGCGTATTGATCCATGCCCTCCCCTGCCGCACGGGTGGTGATTGTAATACAGAACCTTTCGCAACCTACCGAGCGAGACGACGAGCGGCCGAAGCGCCGAAGTCGCGTTAGGTCCCTCCTACCGCGACGGCGTCTCGGGGGCGATATCGCCGGCCGATCGGGAGAACCGATCGAGGCGGGACGAGCAACCGAATCGATGAGGCGGCGAAACGGCGGCACCGATCGGTGCGGAAGTCTCGTGCGTCGAGGTCGACTTCTAAGAGACTCTCGGAGTCAGGCGGTCCGCCGTCCCGCTACCGGCGGAGCGTCACGAACTCGTCGGTGACATGTACGGCGTAGCCGCAGTAGTCGAACGAGAGGGACACGCCGGATCGTCCGGCAGCGGGGTTCCCGTCGAAGAGCTGGTCT
Source organism: Halobacteriales archaeon SW_8_68_21 (assembly GCA_003023405.1). Classification (GTDB taxonomy): domain Archaea; phylum Halobacteriota; class Halobacteria; order Halobacteriales; family Haloferacaceae; genus Halorubrum. The sequence goes on along the minus strand of PXST01000024.1, from coordinate 8,356 downwards.
ATCGACTCGGGATCGACGGTGTCGGCCAACACCGACAGCTCGCCGGGAGACACGGACTCGGCTTCGGCCACTGCCCGGACGACGGAGACCGTCGTCGACGTGTCGGACTCGTTCGGAACGCGTTCGACGATCGTCTCGTCAGTCTTCGCGGGCGCGCGGTGGTGATGTGGGTCAGACATCGTGTACTCTGAAGGTTAACTTTCATATGTGTTTGTATTAGTAAACGGTATCGATCCGGATCGAACCGCGTGAATCGGTTGAGCCGAGGGCAGCCGTTCAGAAACCAAACCGTATTCTTCACGATCTATCCGGTAATTCGAGCATATCTCGAATATGTCATGTATAGTAATTATCCGCACCGGTGATCCGTAGTTCGTACCGTGGCTGAGGTAGACTGTCCCTGACCCCGGACACCCGCGTCAGCTGCGGTACTCCCTCAAGCTGTTTCTCGGGGACGACAGATCCGCCGGCACGGTCGGTGTCGGCGGAGCCGTCCGACGGGCGTCACGGTCATCGGTGTGTCCGTCGTCGAGGAGAATGACTAGTTCCGACTCTCGTCCTTGTCGCGCCCGGTCAGGACCCCTTCGCTCGAGAGCGAGCCTCTCGGATTTCCCCGTCGTCCGTCCGGATCACCTCCGACCCCGCGACGAAGACTCGCTCGACGGTCGGGGTCGGCGACGGGTCCACGACGATCAGGTCTCCCTTGGCACCAACCTCGATCCGCCCCCGGTTGGGGAGCCCCGCGATCTCGGCCGGGTTCCGCGTGACCCTGTTGACCCGCGTCGACAGCGGCTCTCCCGTGTCGACGAACGGTGCCGCGAGCAGCGACGCCGGGTGATAATCCGAGCAGAGCGCGTCGAGGACTCCCGCCTCGATCGCGTCGCGAGCGCTGAGGTTGTCCCACAGGCTCCCGCCGCGCACGAGGTTCGGGGCACCCATCACGGTCGCGAGACCGCGGTCCGTCGCGCACCGCGCAGCGTCGAGCGTGAGCGGGTACTCGCTGATCGCAGCACCGTGTCCCGCCATCGCCTCCACGTCGGCGCGGCACTCATCGTCGTGGGAAGCAAGCGGGACATCGACCCGTCGGGCGAGGCCGGCGATCCGCTCGATCCGTCGGTTTCGGCTTCGATCGTCCATCTCGCTCCGCTCCTCGGCGGCCGACCGGACGGCCTCGGCCGGCCAGTTCCGGTCCTCGACGTAGTGTCGCTCGAACGACTCGGCGTCGTACTGTCCGTCTCCGGGGGCGTGGTGCATCACCGACACGAGGTCGACATCGACCGCTCCGATCAGCTCCTGTACCGCGTCGGCGCTCGCGTCGGCGAGCTCGCAGCGCGCGTGGACGCGGTTCTCTCCGAGCGTGTCCGCCCCGCGCTCGACGGCCCGAGCGAGACGGGCGGCGTTGTCGATGCTCCGGCCGTCGTCGGGTGCCTCTTCGAACGCGAGGGCGTGGAACTTCGTCGTCACCCCGTGGAGGACGTTCACGCGATCGGTCGTGGCGAGCGCGGTCGTCGGGTCCGTCTCGGCCCCGGACCGTGGCTCGAACTGTCCCTCGATGTCGTCTCCGTGGAGGTCGACCAGCCCGGGCATGACGAGTCGCCCGTCGGCGTCGACGACCGTCCCGCCGTACGCCGCGCCGCGTTCGACACGATCGACCCGGGCGATGTGCTCGCCCGCCATGACGACGCGTCCACCCTCGATAACGCCCGTCGGCGTGACCACCCGGCCGTTTCTGATCACGGTGAGCTGTGTCACGACATCCACCTCCTCCGGCCCGATGTCGCGGTCAGCAGTCCGTCTCTCCGCTCGCTCGCGGGACGCTTCGCGCACATGGTTGCTACCGTAAGCGCAACAGCGGTATTGTTAAGCAGTCACAACCACCGTTCTCGATCCGGTTTTGCCAGAGTATGAGGCTGTTACTAATGAACGGCACTCCCGTCATAACGGATATGATTCGTGACATCTCCCGAACAATAACGCGGACGATACCGGGAGTCCACGCCGACGAAACGGCTTCGACCGGGTTGGCCGACGGACGAAGGGGAGAGCACCGATGAGGGACGCACGGGACACCGACGGGACGTTATCGACCGACGCGTGCCTGACGCTCCTCGCGAACGTACACCGACGGGCGGTGTTGCTGTCGATTCACGATTGCGGGGTCGACGGAGGGCCCGTCCCCGCCGAGGAGGCCGTTCCCGGTCCGATATCCCGGTCGCTGGCGGTGTCGCTGAATCACAATCACCTGCCGAAACTTGAGGACTCCGGCGTCGTCCGGTGGGACCGCGAAGAGGAGACCGTCGCCGCGGGACCGGCGTTCGGCGAGATCGAGCCGTTCATCGATCACCTCGACGACGGCCGCGGGCAGCTTCCGGACGACTGGCGAGCGGGGAGCGGTCGCTGAACCGCTTCGCGGTGTCGGGTCGATCCGTCACTCACCGCCACGCGGACGCGCAGACGTAGCTTCCCTCCTTGGCGGTGATCCACGCGGTCGTGCGCTCGCCCTCAGTCGGGTCCGTCGGATGGATAGTACACTCGTCGGGCCTGTCGTCGTACCGCACGACCGTCCCCTCAAGTCTCGGATGCCGGGAATCCGCCTCGCTCGGCTGCGTCACCCCTCCGCCGGTCCGGCCGTCGTCGTTCGCTTCTCCGCTCATACTGCTCGCTACACTGATATGCCACATCGTTATACATCTCTTATTCGCGGGTCGGCGGCTGTCCCGCGTCTCGCGCGCCTCCGTCCTTCGGACCGTTCGAGCGTTGCTCAGCGCATAGTCTTGTCCGGTCGGCCGGAGCCGGTGTGTATGTAAACAGTCGCACTCGCCGCGGGGAAGGGGACTCGTCTCCGTCCGCTCACGGACGAGACGGGCGAAGAACCCGTCGCGCAGAACCGATCGCCCCGCCCTGTGGTCACTTGTGTCCCTCGCTGGCGAGGTGGTGGTTCATCACCGTCTCGATGCCGTCGACGATCTGCTTGATGTCGACGCTCCCGATCTCCGTGGTTCGCTTTCGAACGTTCCGGTCCCGAAGCTCCCACTCACGGGTGAACTCCGACTCGATGCCGTGCGACCGGATTCGATCGGCTAGTCGTTCGACGTCCGGTTCCCCGGCCTCGGCGACTTCCTCGTAGTCGATCACGCCGCGTCGGAGCGCGCAGACGACGACGCCGGAGCTGATGTCGCCCTCACCAAGCTCGCGCTCCCAGGTGGTGACCCAGTTCCCGATTCGTGCCATCTGCTGGAGGTCACAGAGGATGCTCCGGAGCGCTCCGAGCTCCGACCGGTCGAACGACGGCGAGTACATGAGATCGATCCCGGCGTAGGGGAACATCGTCATGTTGTACGCGTCGTGGCGCTCGGTCTCGGTGCGGTTGGCCATCGCTGGGTTGTCGTTCACGAGTCCGGAGTACTCCATCGCGTTGAACGTCTGTCGGAGGTCGTACTCGAGGACATCGACGAACTCCGCGTACCGCGGCGTGTCCCTGATCCCCGCGTCGATCGCGTCCCACAGATCTGCGAGGTATTCGAGCACGTCGTAGTCGATGTCGCCGCTCACGAACACCGTGTGTTCGGTTGCGTCGACCCCGAACGGAATCCAGCGGCCGGCGTCGAAGGTCCCCCGGTCGGCATCGCTCTCCGCGAGGTCGTCGAGCACCGTCACAAACATCGTCAACAGCGTCTTGTGGTCGTACACGGCGGACCGGTCCCCATCCGGAACCGACGTTAACGTGAACTTATCGAAGAGGTTGTGGATCCACTTCCAGAGGAACCGATCTCGGTCTCCGATGACCCGGGCGTACCGATCCGCGAACTCTCGTGCGGTTAGGGGAAGTGTAACGTCGTTTACTTGCCGAGTGTACTCCCTCGGATCTGGTCCTCCCCATCGGTCGACCGTCACCTGTCCGCGAGTCTCGTGTGACATACGAATAAACATCAGCATAACAGAGTTAAGTCTTTTGTTCCATTCTTTGATCGTGATAATAAGTACGAAACGGTGACAATCACGATATTTCTGATAATATCTAAAGGACTATCCGCGGAGTGTCTCCCTATTCTATCACTAACTCGTTAGTTCAAATTACGTTTCATCGACCTTCTCGAACTACTGTCAACTCGAAATATAGTGTTCCGTGAACGTGACGGGATATTTATATGTCTCTGGGCGTTCATACCCGTGTCTAATGGGGTCACCTGAAGAAGTGTCCGTGAGAGAGTCTATGGATCTGGCGGATCCCGACCACCGAGCGGCGGTCGGGGAGTTCCTCGCACGCGCCGAACTCGGCTTCCTGTACGCGGAGGGCCCGCAGGAGGTCGTCGACTCGAACGCGACGGCCGAGGAGCTGCTCGACGCCGACGGCAGTCTGGTCGGTGCCGACCCGCGCGATACCAACCCGAGCTTCGGTCCAGAGCTGGTAGACGCCATCGAGGCCGCCACCCGGACCGACCAGACCGTCGACGAGCGGGCCGTCCTCGACGACGAGACGACGCTCCGATTCCGGGTCGTTCCGAGGAGCGACGGCGTCGCCGCGCTCGTCCGTGACGCCACCGAGGATCTCGAACTGCGCCGCGAGCTCCGTCGGTCGAACCGAATACTTGAGACGCTGGAGGACGGCGTCTACACGCTGAACGAGGCGTTCGTGATCACGTCGGTCAACGAGGCGGTCACCGAGATGACGGGGTACGACCGCGAGGAGCTCGTCGGGTCGCACGCGTCGATGCTTGCGGGGAGCGAGACACTCGAGAAGGCCGAGGAGATCCTCGCCATGCTCCGCGGAGACGGCTCCAACGTCGGGATGGTCGAGTCGTCGATCCAGACGGTGGACGGCGAGTCGCTGCCGATCGAGACTCACTTCTCTCCGGTCGAGTTCGACGACGGCCGACGCGGCCGCGTCGGCGTCGTCAGGGACGTGACCGACAGGCGTCGCAACGAGAGCGCCCTCCGCGAGCTGAGCCGCTCCGCACGACGGCTGCTCCGCGCCGACGACGCCGCGTCGGTCTTCGATACCGTCGTCGACGTGACGGTCGCCGTCTGGCCCGAAGCGACGGTCGTCGCCTACTCGTTCAACCGGACCGACGCGAAGTTGGTCCCGGTCGCCGCGTCCGGCGGCGAACACGACGAGTGCGGACCGGGAACCCCGGTCTGGGAGGCGTTTACCACCGGCGCGGAGACGACGATCGATCCGGCTCGGACGGTCGACGTCGACGACGCGTCCGGAACGCCGTTTCGCCGAATCGACGGCGCCGCGGCGGCCGATCCGGAGACGACGGCCCCGACGGGACGCGTGGTCGAGCGGTCGAACGACCCGGACGAACCGTCCGTTCGCACCCTGTACGCGACGCTCGACGGACACGGGCTCGTTCGCGTCGAGTTCGACGCCGCGGAGCCGGCGGGGAACGTCGAGGAGCCGGTCGGACTGCTGGCCGCGAACGCCGTCGCGGCCCTCGACAGCGTCGAACGCGAGAACGAGCTCTCCCGGAACCGGCGGCGACTGGAGCGGCTTCACAGCCTCAACAGTCTCCTCAGACGGATCAACGGGGAGCTGGTCGACGCCGACACCCTCGACGAGATCGCCGGGGCCGTCTGCGACACGCTCGTCGAGTCCGAGCAGGTGGAGTTCGTCTGGTTCGGCGAGACGTACCGGACCGGCGGCGACCCGACCCCGATCGCGCAGGCGGGCAGGTCGGACGGGTACCTCGACTCGCTCCGTCTCTCGGAACCCCCGACCCCGGGGCGCGGAGACGGCGGGCGTCCCGGCGACATCGCCGAGATTCCCGGTGTCAGGGCCGTCGAGACTGACGAGCCGGTCCGCGTCGCCGACGTGTCGGACGGGCTCAGACAGGAGCTATGGCGGGAGCGCGCCCTCGCGTGCGGGCACCGCTCCGTCCTCAGCGTTCCGCTCTCGTATAACGGCCTGTGCTACGGCGTCCTATCGGTGTACGCCGACGGTCGATCGGTCTTTGACGACGAGTTCGGTGACCTCCTCGTTGAGCTTGGGGACAACGTCGCGAACGCGATCAGCAGCCTGGAGATGAGGCGGTCGCTCCGGACCGAGTCACTCGTCGAACTCGAGTTACGCGTCGACGGACGCAACTCGCTCTTTTCCCGGGTCGCGTCCGCGTTCGGGGAGTCGCTTCACGTCGACGGAACCGTCCCGCGGGAGAACGCTCGGTCGCTGGTGTACTTCACTACCGACGGTGACCCCTCTGACGTGGCGGCGTCGGTGGTCGCCGTCGAGTCGCTTCGCGAGACGGACGGCGGCCGGAGCGGTCGGTTCGAGATGGTGGTGAGCGACGAGACGGTGGCCGACCGAGTGAACGCGCACGGTGGGAGCGTCGACCAGCTGGTCGCCAGCGACGACGGTGTCGCGATGACGACGACCTTCCCACGGTCCATCGACGTGCGGCGGATCGTCGAACACTTCGAGGACCGGTACGGTGACGTCGAGCTCCGCTCCCGTCGGGACCGTACCGGAGGCGACCGATCCGACGCCGGCGGCGAGTTCTCGGCGGAGCTTACCGAGCGGCAACGCGAAGCCGTCGAGACGGCGTACTTCGGCGGGTATTTCGAGTGGCCGCGGGCGAGCACCGGCGAGGAGATCGCGGCGGCAATGGGGATCACTCAACCGACGTTCAACCGGCACCTTCGAACGGCCGAGCGGAAGGTTCTCGACGCCGTCTTCGACGAGGACGACCCCGACGACTGATCTCTCGGTCCCCCGGTCACTTGCTTCGCTGCGAGAGGAGCCGCGAAGCGATGGCTGCGAGAGGGGACCCGCGAAACGGCAGTCGGAGGGCGATCGGCCTGCTCGGAACCGATCTGTTACTCCTCTGTCGACAGGTCGACGTACCGATTCTCCCACCTGCGTCTGTCGTGGAGTCCCGCCCTTCCCTTTCCCGTCAGTTCGTAGAAGTTCGTCCGGCGGTCGCTTTCTCCCTTGTCGACGTACTCGCGTTCGACCAGCGTGTCGAGGTTCGGATAGAGCCGTCCGTGGGTGATTTCGTCCATCGACGACTGGAGCTCCGTTTTGATCTCCTGCCCCGACGGCCTCTTGGCTCCGGCGATCACGTAGAGGAGATCACGTTGGAAGCTCGTGAGTTCGAAGAGGGGATCGGACATGGACCGCGGTTCGTCGCTCCCGCGCTTTGTTATAAAGACTGAAACGCCGGTTCAAACCGGGTCACACCGCATCGGCGGCTTCGGCCTCCCGTCGAACCGGTGCGCCCGGCCGCCGACGCGCTGCGTCTCGTTGCCGGGCCGCCACGCCCCACTATCGAACTGGTCCGACTCACCGGAACCCACCGCAGTGCCCCGTTTTTCCGTTCGGAACAGCCACGCCGCTCGACGGGTTTCTCGCCCGCTACGCTCCTATTAACGTATCCGAGACGGTCGCCGCTCCGCCGAACCGGTCGCCCTCCCGCGGCCTCAGTTGAACCGCCACTGGTGCCCGGCGATCGCCACCAGCGTCAGGGAGCTCACCGCCGCCCATCCCGCCGGGGAGACCGCGGAAAGCGGTCCGAACCCCAACGTCCCCGGCACGACGAGCGCCGCAACGCCGACGGCGAGCGCGAACGCGAACCGGCTTGACGATCCGGGGTTTCGGCCGTTCTGGGCGTCCACGTCCAGATATACCTGTAGCTGCGAGGCCGCATCTCGCAGCTCGATACCCCCGCGGTCCTTGTCGAACTCGATCACTCTGGCCGCGTCCATCCGCGGGAGGTGACACTGGTAGAGAGCGATCCGAACGCGCTTCCGCTCCTGCGAGGAGAGCTGTCGAACGTCGGTGTCGTTCTCACGTGCGGCGACGTGTTCGGCGATGTCGGAGAGGTCTGCGGACCCGTCGTGTTCGAGGAGGTACCGGACGACTGCTCGTCGCCGTTCGTTCTTGAGGATGTCGAACACGTCGTTTTTTGTCAGCGTCCGCTCGGCTCCGTCGACCGTCGGTCCTCGGTCGGGTCCGACATCGATCGACTTCTTGGACGGCTGTCCCTCAACCTCCCCCATTGTCACTACCCGAGATATCCCAACATCTTAGTCATTTGGATGTTATACCTGTCTGATATTAGTTGAATCGAGCGGCGCCGAGAAGCGTGACTTCCGGTTCGTCGTACGTCGCGGGCGGCGGTAGAAGCGCGTGAAACCACCGCAGTACGTCGGCTATCGCTCGGCTTCGAGCCAGCCCGCGGACGAGAGGGACACATTACACCCATGATACTGGAGCGAAACGATGACCTCTCCGGGATCCGTCGGCGCGGTCGCGCGAAGCAGCTCGTTGAGCGCGCCGACCTTCACGGCGCGTGTCAACGGCGGGAGTGCCTCGACATCGGTGTCCTTGATATCGGCGACCGCCTCCACAACCGCG
>PXST01000023.1 GCA_003023405.1 Halobacteriales archaeon SW_8_68_21 | reverse complement strand
GGCGACGGTAGGACCACAGCGAGTGAGCAAAGCGAACGAGCGAGGACCGCACCGAGCGTGCGCCCGCCTCGCGGCTGGGGCTTCGGCGGTGTCCGTGTCGATCGGTGGTTTATAAATAGTCTTCAGCAGGCGGTCGTTTCGGCCGAGATAACTATTTAAAACCGACCGCCGACAGAACCGAGCTATTTCAAACCAGCGTCGGGCTGGCGAGCAGTCCCGCCGTAATGATAAGCCCGACCGAGACCGCCGACGCGCCGTAGAGGAACGGCTTGGCGTCGCGGGCCGGCTCCCGGAGCTTGCCCGCGTCGAGTCCGTCGGCCAGCTTCGAGCCGGCGACTTCGACGAGGCCGGTCCCGACGAACCACAGCCCCAGCATCGTCAACACGAGGTACCCCCGGGGCGTCCCGGTCAGCGTCTCGAACGTGTACAGGTTGCCGGCCATGTGGCCGCCGGAGAGGACGAACGCGACCGCAGCGATTCGGGTGATCCAGCGCAGGCGACCGACGACCGAGCCGAGCGCGTCGCCGCCGATGTCGCCGCGGAGCGCAGGGGGGAGGACCGCGAGGGTGACGAACAACACGCTGCCGACCCAGAGGACCGCGAAGCCGACGTGGACCGACCACATGACGGGGTTGATGACATCCATGCCACCGAGACGGCGCGACCGTACTTATAAACCGATGGGACGGGCCGACTGGCGCTTGCGGCGGAGATGGTTTTTAAATATCTCGCACGTGTAGCCGTTAACAATGGCCCTACTTCAGAAGCTCAAAGAGAAGCTCGGATTCGGGAGCGACTCCGCCGAACGGGAATCGGCCGAGACCGAAGTCACCGTCGAGCGCGAGTCGGAACCGGCCGCTGCCGCGGCCGTCTCCGGGGGCGACGACGGCGCAGACGACACAGAGGGCGACGGCGAGACCGACGAGGCGGAGCCGGTCGCCAGCGAGACGGAGGCGGCCGCCTCGACCGAGTCGCTCGTGGACGAGGAGATCGCGGGCGACGACGGGGCGGCCGAGCCGGCGGAGGCCGCGACGAGCGGGAGCGACGACGTCGCAGTCGACGACGGCGACCGCGGCGCGAGCGTCGAGGACATCAAGGGAATTGGCCCCGCGTACGCGGAACGTCTCGCGTCGATCGGGATCGAGACGGTGGACGACCTCGCGGGGGCGGACGCCGCCGAGGTGGCCGAGGGGGCGAGCGTCGGCGAGAAGCGCGCCGCGACGTGGATCGACCGCGCGAGCGAGTTCTGAAGCCGGGTGGTTTCGACGACCGCAACTGTTTCACCGCCCCCGCCGAAGGGGGGCACATGAGGCGAACGGCACGCACCGACTGGGACCGCTTCCGCGCGGTCGCCGCCGCGGCCCCGGCCGGCGCGCGGGTTCCGGTCGAACGCCGAGTCGCCGTCGACGACCCCTTCGCCGCCTACCGCCGGGCACGGGACGGCCCCGGCGGCGTCTTCTACGAGATGACCGGCGGCCAGTCCGGCTGGGGGTACTTCGGCGTCGATCCGGTCAAGCGGTCGACCGCCTCCGGCGAGGCGGTCGCGTTCGACGGCGGTGAGGGGGCGAACCCGGGCGGACGCAACGACGCGGTCGACCTCGCCGGGATCCGCGCGCTCGACCCCGACGGCGTCGTCGTCCCCCCGGGTCCCGGGACTCCGGCGGAGGCTGGGGTCTCAACTGCCGTCTTCGCCGGGCTTCCCGACCGGCTCCGCGTCGGTCGGTACCACTCGCTGTGCGTCGAGCGCGAGGACCTCCCCGACGAACTGGTCGAGACCGCTCGTACTGAGGACGAACGGGAGGTCGTGATGGGCGTGTGCCACCGCGAGAGGCCGCACGTCGGCGTCCAGTTCCACCCGGAGAGCATTCTCACCCCCCGCGGGAAGCGGCTGGTGGAGAACTTCGTCGCGTGGTGTGAGCCGTGAGCGACGCCGACCGCGACGGGGACGGGGGACATGAAGGGGACGCCGACCGCGAGAGGGACGCCGACCGCGACGCCCTGTACCACGTCGACGGCGACCTCGTGTCCGCCGCCGAGGCGACCGTCTCGGTCGAGGACCGCGGGTTCGCCTACGGCGACGCCGCCTTCGAGACGATGCGCGCGTACGGCGGCGACTCCTTCCGGTGGGAGGCGCACGCGGACCGGCTCCGCGGCACCTGCGAGACGCTCGGTCTCGATCACGGGATCGCCGACGCGGAGCTGAAACGGCGGGTCGACGAGACGCTGGCCGCGAACGAGTTCGCGGACGCGTACGTGAAGTGCTCGATCACGCGGGGGGTCCAGCCCGGGACGCTCGACCCGAAACCCGAGGTCGACCCGACCGTCGTCGTGATCGCGAAGCCGCTCCCGCGGGGCGGCGTCGGGAGCGACCCGGTCCACGACGGGCCGGCCGCGCTCCAGACGACGAAGACGCGCAAGGTCGACGACCGCGCGATCCCGGCCGCCGCCAAGACGCACAACTACCTCAACGGGATCTTGGCCCGGCTGGAACTCCGCGTCACCGGCGCGGACGAGGCCCTGATGCTCGACCCGGACGGCCACGTCGCCGAGGGAGCGACCTCGAACCTCTTTTTTGCCGACGGGAACGCCCTGCGGACCCCCTCGCTCGACGGCCCGATCCTCCCCAGCGTCACCAGAGCGGCCGTCATCGAGATCGCGAAAGACGAGGGCATCCCGGTCGAGGAGGGGACGTACACGCCGGACGCGGTCCGTTCGGCCGACGAGGCCTTCCTCACGAACTCGACGTGGGAAGTCCGCCCGGTGGCGACAGTCGACGGTATCGCGGCCGACGGCGACGGCGAGGGGGTCGCCGGCCCGCTCACGACCCTGATCGCTCGGCTGTTCGACCGCTGGATCGAGGAGGCGCACTACGACGGCGAGCGGCTGTGAAGACGTGACCCACTCGACAGAACGACCGATTGCGGTGGCGCGCGCCTGCGAGCGGCCGTCCTCGGCGGCCGCGAAGCAGCGCGTGCGAGGGAGTCGCGAGCGGAGGGGCGACCGAAGGAAGCCCAGAGCGAGCGACGAGGCTGGGGAGGCGTGAGGCTGCGGTGCGGTTGCTGTCGGGTGGGAATCGAAGGCGCAGTCGGGAGGCGGGCGCACGCTCGGAGCGCTCCTCACTCGGTCGCAAGCTCTCTCGTTGTGGTGCTACCGTCGCCTGCGCCCGCCTCCCGGCTGGGGCTTCGGCGGCGATCGTGTCGATCCGCGATTGATACGCCGGAGCCGATCCGCTAAATCCTCTTTTCAGTCACGACATCGTATGAATCGACCGGTCGATAGCGGCTGCTTATAAAATGGTTGTCGCGGAGGCGGAAGGGCTGGTGAGAGCAGAACTACTGCTAGCGCGATGAACCCCCCCGAAGCCCCAGCCGCGAGGACTTGGGGGCCTCGTTGCGCTCCTCGGTCGCTCGTTTCACTCGCTCCTTGCGGTGCTTACGTCGGCCACCGTCGCCCTCGCCCTCACCGACCGCGTCTAGATCGGTCGGTCGGAGCGTCACGAGCAGCGTACTCTCCTCCGGAACCTCGTCGACGCCCGCGATCCGGCGGTCCTCGTCCATACGATCCGGTGGTGTGGGGCCGATTTGAACGCTGTGGTCGCCCGGAGGCGAGATCGTTCGTTTCCGATTGCGAAGGGACGGGGCCGGCGATCGAGACCGCTGGTTCCCCGGTTGTACGTGGTCGCGAGGGTGTCATAGGTCAGTCGCTATGCCTCGTATTGCTCTTCTGAGAGGCGCTCAATACAGCGAGAGGAACGGCCGACCTGTGGTGCGGTGGCGCGTGCCTCCGAGCGG
>PXST01000022.1:16777-36991 GCA_003023405.1 Halobacteriales archaeon SW_8_68_21 | reverse complement strand
AGGACCACAGCGAGCGTGCGCCCGCCTCGCGACTGGGGCTTCGGTGGTGTCCGTGTCGATCACTGATTTATAAGCAGACGCGTATGGCCGAGCGACTGGGGCTTCGGTGGTGTCCGTGTCGATCACTGATTTATAAGCAGACGCGTACAGCCGAGCGACTGGGGCTTCGGTGGTGTCCGTTTCGATCACTGATTTATAAGCAGACGCGTACAGCCGAGCGACTGGGGCTTCGGTGGTGTGTCTATCAGCGGTCTATCAGGCGACACCCCTTACCCCCAGTAGTCCAAACGAAACGTATGGCTTCCGAGTCGTGTGACGTCTGCGAGCGGTCCGTGCGGATCGCCGGCGGGATCGGCGACCTGTGGAACTTCGCGTTCGAATCGACGCAGGGACTAACCTTAGAACTCACCGACGGCTCGGAGTTTTTCCTCTGTTTCGAGTGTATGGAGCGGCTCCCGGACGATCACGAGCCGACCGCGGAGGACGTGGCCGATCTCCGCGAGCGCACGGAGCCGGTCGAAGCGGACGGCAACCACTTCTGGCACTGGGGGTGACGCGAGGCGGTCTCTCCGAGTCGGTCCCACGGCCGTCGGAGAAGAGACCGTCGCGTCAGTTCGCGCTCGGCCGCTTATCGATTTCGGGCGTCGACGGCTCCGGCTCGCGCATCACGATCAGCGCGAGGTTGAGCAGGGCATAACCCCGGTTGATCCGGTCGGCCGCGCCGTCTTCAGGAGACGGGGACCGTCGTCGGGAGACCGGATCGCTTCCGGAAGAGCGGGTCGAGTCGGACCGCGCCTTTTGAACGGAACACAAGGTCCATACCCTCACGCGTCCCGGTACGATCCAACAGGTGGATCCCGTGACGGAAAAACGCGAATACCGCGACGACTACGACGAGAAGACCCTGTATATCCCCGGCCCGACGGAGGTCCGTGACGACGTCATCGAGGCGATGGCGGAGCCGATGTTCGGCCACCGGATGGACCGGATGACCGACCTGTACACCACCATCGTCGAGGACACGAAGGAGTTCCTCGGAACCGACAACGAGGTCGTGGTCCTCACCGGGTCGGGCACGGAGTTCTGGGAGGCGACGACGCTGAACCTCGTCGACGAGAGGGTATTGGTCCCGACCTGCGGCGCGTTCAGCGAGCGGTACGCCAACGTCGCCGAGCGGCTCGGCAAGACCGTCGACCGGTTGGAGTACGAGTGGGGCGAGGCGGTGAAGCCCGAGGACATCCGAGAGGCGCTCGAATCCAGCGAGGAGGGGTACGACATGGTCGCGGGCGTGATGAACGAGTCGTCGACCGGCGTCCGCAACCCCATCGAGGAGATGGGCGACGTAATAAGTGAGTACTCGGACACGTACTTCGCGGTCGACGCCGTCTCCTCGCTCGGCGGCGACTACGTCGACATCGACGAACACGACATCGATATCATCTTCGCGTCGACACAGAAGGCGTTCGCGATGCCGCCGGGACTGGCGGTCTGTGTCGTCGGCGACGACGCCTACGACCGCGAGGTTGAGAAGGGAGACTCCTCGTGGTACGGCGGCTTCCGCCGCACGATCGACTACTACAACCGGAAGGGACAGACCCACTCGACGCCCGCGATCCCGGTCATGTTAGCGTACCGGAAGCAAATGAAACACATGCTCGACGAGGGGCACCGCGCCCGCGACGAGCGCCACCGCGAGATGACCGAGTACGTCCACGACTGGGCCGACAGGCACTTCGCGATGTTCCCCGAGGCGGGCTACGAGTCGCAGACGGTCGCCTGTATCGAGAACACGCGGGGGATCGACGTGGCCGCGACCATCGAGGAAGTGAGCGCGGAGTACGACATGGTCTTCTCGAACGGCTACGGCGAAATCGGCGAGGAGACGTTCCGGATCGGCCACATGGGCGAACACACCGTCGAGAGCGTAAAGGAGCTCACCGACGCCATCGAGGACGTCGCCGGCCTGTAACCCGCCGAACCCCGCAGTCAACACTTCTCGCGTCCGACTCCGCGGTCAGCCATTCTCCCGTCCGACTCCGCGGTCAGTTCTCGTCGCGGCCGGCGACGAGTTCCATCCGGTAGATCCAGCCGCCGATCTCGGTCTGGTCGGCCCCCACGACGACGAAGGCGTGGTCGGTCGCGGCGTGCTCGGACGCCTCGTCGATGCGCAGCGCCTCCTGATACGCGCCGACGGCGAGCGCGGCCTCCCCTCGGTCGATCGCGCGCCGCCAGAAGGCGTCGGACGGCGGCCGCGGTCCCACCCGCGACGCCAGTTCGCTCCGCGTGAATCGTCTCATCGGACGTGCCTCGTCGCGCGAGCCCTTATCGGGTTCGGATCCCCTCCGACCGCCGGGCCGAAGAAATCGCTACAGCCAAAGCAGCTGCGCGTGCCGCGTCTCCTCGAACTCTAGGACGGTCTCCTCGTCGACGAGGCCGGCCTCGACGGCGACGCCGACCGCCTCCGTGCCGACGATGTTCGCGACCTGTGCGCGCCGGAGGCCCGCGACCACCTCCTCGGCGGTCGCCTCGACCGCGTCGTCGCCGCCGTAGAACTTCTCGCTCACGGTGAGCGTGACGGGACCGTCCTCGTACGTCTCGCCGAGGCAGTCGGGGTCACAGACGGAGACGAGCCGTCCCTCGGCGGTCTCGCGCTCGCGGAGGAGCATTCAGAAGCCCTCGGGACCCTCGCCCTGAAGCTCGCGCTCCGGCCCCTCGGCCTCGCCGCCCCGTCCGCCGCGGCCGCCGGCTCCGGGCTCACCGCCCTGCCCCCCGCGACCACCGGGTTGTCCCCCACGACCACCGGGTTGCCCCCCGCGACCACCGGGTTGCCCCCCGCGACCGCCGGCTTGCCCGCCCGGACCGGGTGCCTGTCCGGTCTGTTCCTCGATCAGCTGTTCTTCCGTCTCGCGGCGGAGATCCTCGGCGCGGTCGGCGACTTCCTCCGCCTGCTCGTGGTCGCCGGCCTCCTCGAGGGCTCGCGCCTTCTCCTCTAAGACGCCCGCGTCGCGGTAGCCGAGCCGGATCGCGTTGTCGAAGCACTTGACGGCGTCCTCGGCGAGGCCGCGCTCGACCAGCAGGAACCCGCGGTTGTACCACGCTTCGGCGAAGCGGGGGTCGGCCTCGACGGCGCGCTCGGCGTGTTCGAGCGCCTGCTCGCTCCGGCCGGACTCCCAGAGCGCGTACGCCAGGTTGGTCTCCGCGGTCGCGGCGTGCTCGGACGCCTCGTCGATGCGCAGCGCCTCCTGATACGCGCCGACGGCCTGGTCGAACTCCTCCAACTGGGCGTGGGCCGCGCCCTTGTTCACCCACGCCTCCTGAGCTCCGAGCGAGTCCTCCTCGGCGAAGCGGGCGGCGCGCTCGAACGTCTCGGTGGCTTCCTCGAACCGGTTGATCCCCATATACGAGAGGCCGACGTCGATCAGCTGTTCGACGTCGACATCCTCGCTGCCGATGTTCCGGCGGTCCAGCTCGTCGGTCAGCGCCCGGGAGTCGACCGGGTCGACGCGGCTCGGGTCCTCGCCAAGCTCCGGCGGATCCAGCGTGAACGCGTCGTAGTCGGCGTCGACGCCCTGCCCCGAGGAGAACTCGTGGCCGTCGTCGTCGCGCTCGTCGGTCATACGCCCGGATTGGCGGTCACGACGCGTAAGGGTTGCGTCGCACGGGTCCCTCGGGGGCGGTTCCCACGGGAAACGGCCGACGGGCCACGTCGAACGGTCGGTGACGCCTCGGTCCGCGGGCGGTACAGGACCCGACGCGCCGGTACCGAACACAGCTTTATCTGCGTGGCACGGAGACAGGCGAACGATGGTCGGTCCCCGACTCTCCACGCGACTCCGGTTCGGCGCAGCGGCCCTCCTCGTCGCCGTCGGTGCCGCGGCCAGCCTCGCGGTCGCGCCGGACCTCCCCGCCCGGATGGTAACGACGTGGAACGCCGCCGGCGAGCCGACCGGCACGCTCTCGAAGACGGCCGGGACGTGGCTCGTTCCGGGGCTCGCGGCCGGGCTGCTCGGCCTGTTCGCGCTGCTCCCGCGGATCGACCCCCTGCGGAGGAACGTCGCCGCGTTCCGGATCCACTACGACCGGTTCGTCGTCGTGTTCACGGCGTTCCTCGTCGCCGTCCACCTCGCCGTGCTCGCGGTCAACCTCGGCTACGCGGTCGACGTGACGACGCTCGCGGTTGCGGGCGGGGCCGCGCTGTGCTACTACCTCGGTACGCTCTTGCCGCACGTCAAGCCGAACCGGTTCGTCGGGATCCGGACGCCGTGGACGCTCGGCGACGACGCCGTGTGGGACCGCACCCACGCGCTCGGCGCGCGGCTGTTCAAGCTCTCTGCCGCGACCGCGGTCGTCGGTCTCCTCGTCGGCGAGTACGCCGTCTACTTCCTCGTCGGCCCGGCGCTCGCGACGGCCGTGCTCACCGTGGCGTACTCGTACGTTCTGTACGCGCGTCGCGGGGACGACGGGAGCGACGGCGATCCCGCGACCCGGACCGCGAAGTAGGAGTCCGCCAGCTGTCGCGCGTCCAGCACGTCGGCGAGCCGGTGGTCCGGTCGGACCCGGCAGTGACCGGCGACCGGGCCGCCGAGGCGGTGGGGTTCGACCCGAACGACCCCGACAGCGTCGCCGAGGCCGCGGAGACGGTGGCCCGGTTCGCGGCCGGCGATGTGGGCGACGACGACAACGTCCTAATGTTACGTGGAGCCGCGGCCTGCGCGGCGCTCGTCCGCGGCGTCGGGTCGTACAAGGAGGCGGCCGAGCGGGCGGGCGGCGACATCTCCGTCGCGTTCATCCGCAAGTGGGCTCGGGTCCACGACCTCCCGCAGGCGATCCGCCGACAGGTCGCCAACGGGCAGATCGCGCCGAGCGCGGCGAAGCACGTCGCGCGGCTCGGCGGCCGGGACCGGTACCTGCTCGCGTGGGCGGCGATCGACGGCGACCTGACGGTCCGGGAGGTGCGCGCGGTCGCCTCCGCGGTCAACGACGGGACCGGCGTCGAGAGCGCGGTCTGGGACGCGGGCGTCGAACTCGGGCAACTACAGGTCCGGCTCCCGGCGGACACCTACGTCGAGCTCCGTCGCCGCGCCTCCATGGAGAACGCCGAGCCGGGGTCGATCGTCGCCGACGCGGTCGACGCGTACCTCGACGAGTAGCGGAGTCGCCGCCCGCGAACCGACCGCACGCCCGGACTACGGCCCGGCGGCGCGGTCGTTCGCGAACCGCACCGCGGCGGCGGCGATCGCCTCCCTCGCTCGCTCGACTTCGTCCCACGCTATCGTCTCGTCGGGGGAGTGCGCCTGATCGATGGTGCCCGGACCGAACAGCACCGCCGGGACGCCGGCCGCGACGAAGTGCCGCGAGTCGGCACCGTACGTCGCGCCCCGCGGCTCGACATCGGGGAGTCCGGTCGCGGCGAGTCCGGCGCGGACCGCCTCGACGACCGGTTCGTCGACCGCGACCTCGGCGGGTTCGAACTGAACGGAGAACCGCTCGAACCGCGGCGGGTGGTCGCAAAGCCACGGGTCGTCCGCGACCACCGACTCCAGTCGCTCGCGGAACGCCGACTCGACCGCTGCCACGGTCTCGCCGGGGGCCACGCCGATCCGGAACTCGGCGGAGAGCGTCGCAGGGACCGTCGACGCCCACGACCCCGCCTCGACACGCCCGCAGACGACGGGCCACGGCACCGGGAACTCGTCGTACAGCGGGTGGGTGACAGACTCACAGCGCTCCCGCTCTAAGTCGGCGAACGCCTCCCGTACGGCCTCGAACCGGGGGAGGACATCCTCGCCGCGCCACCGCGTGGCCGCGTGGGCGCTCCGACCCTCGATCTCCAGTCGCGCCATGAGCGACCCCTCGGCGGCGACGACGGGACGCAGTTCCGTCGGCTCCGCGACGATGGCCGCGTCGCGCTCGAAGGGATACGGACCCGCGAGCGCGGCGGTCGCCGCGCCGTAGCCGCCGTCCTCCTCGCCCGCAACCGCCTCGACGACGAGTCGAAGCCCGGACGACGGAAGTGCGACGGACCCGTCCGCGACCGCGGCGCGGAGGTCCACGGCGGCGGCGACGCAGGCCGCCAGCCCCGATTTCATATCGGCCGCGCCGCAGGCGGTGAGCGTCTCGCCGGCGGCGCTACCGTCAGCGTCGGTGCTGTCGCCCTCGTCTTCTCCCCAGACGGGGTCGAACGGATCGTTCGACCACTCGGTCGGCTCAGCGGGAACCACGTCGAGGTGGCCGTTCAACACCAGCGTCGGCGTTGGGTCGTTGTCCCCGTCGGCTCCGTGGGAGTCGACGCCGCCGTCCGCGCCGCCCAGTTCGAGGACGCCCGCGACGCTCCGCCGTCCCTCGACGGCCGCGGCGTCGAGGTCGTCGGGGAAGGAAGGGTGGTCGGCGAGGACCGAGGTGTCGGCGTCCCAGGCGTACGTCTCGAAGTCGAGGTCGGCGAGCCGGTCCGCGACGAACGCGGCCGCGGCCGCCTCCTCGCCGGCGGTCGAGCGATGCCGGCAGAGATCGGCGGCGAACGCGCGCATGTCGAAGTCGGTCGTCACGTCTCCGGCGACGGCGGCGGCTCGGAAACCGTTTCGGGTCGGACGAGCGACCCCTGCCGCGGTTCTAAACGTTTATCCGTCGGCTGACCCTATGCCAATTTGCTTGGGCCGGTAGCTCAGTTAGGGAGAGCGTCCGGCTTTTAACCGGACGGTCGGGGGTTCGAATCCCTCCCGGCCCGCTTCCTGTCGCGAGCAAACCGCGAGCGACAGGTCTCGGAGTGGGATTCGAATCAGGGAGCGGGATGAGAGTGTAGCGAGCGAACGAGAGCGACCGTGGTTCGAATCCTGTCACACCCGAGGGTGCGACTGACCCGCGTTTGCTTCGCTCGCGTGGATCCCCCCGGCTCACTTGTGCCGCCGCGGGCAGACCACGAGCGCCGCCGCTCACAGGAGTCGAAACCGGGGGAGAGTACGGCTACCGCGATGTGACGCGAGGGGCAGTACCTGAGCCGCCTGCGCACGAGAACGACTGTCATCCAGCCCTCCTCGGCCTCGCGGCCCGGCGGCCGCGGACTCGGGGCGGCGGAAACGCGCGTACGGCGGCGCTCGTCGAGAGGAAAAAACGGAGAAAACGGGTGGTCGGACGGGTCTGTTCAGTCGTTGCGACGCGTCGCGAGCAGCGCGGCCGCGACGAGCGCAACGAGCGCGACGAGCGGACCGAAGCCGGGGATACCGTCGTCGGTCTCCCCGTCGCCGCCGTCGTCACCGGCAGTGTCGTCGCCGCCGTCGTCACCGGCAGTGTCGTCGTCGACCTGCGCGACGGTGATCGTCGCGGACGCGGTGTCGGTCTCGCCGTCGTCGTTCTCGACGGTCAGCTCGACGCTGATGTCGCCGCTCTCGTCGAGGGTCGTCGTCGCCGTCTCGCCGCTGAGGCTCTCGCCGTCGGCGGACCAGTCGTACGAGACGATCTCGCCGTACTCGGCCTCGGAGCCGGAGGCGTCGAGGGTGACCTCGTCGCCGGCTTCGACCTCGCTCGGCGCGTCGATCGCGGCGGTCGGCTCACCGACCGCGCTCACCGCGAAGTACGAGAAGCCGGGCGTCTCGAACGTCACGAGGACGCCGGCGTCGGTCTCTTCGACCTCGGTGTCGAGGGGCTGCCACTCGCCGTCCGCGAAGCGGAAGGCGGTGAGGTCCTCGGCGTCAGCGCCGATCTCGTCGAGGCGGTCCTGCGAGACGCGCTTGCGGATCGTCGCCGCGTTGTTCGACAGCGAGTCGCCGACGGTGATCTGCGAGACGGCAACGTCCGCGCCGGGCGCGGGGCCGGTCTCGTCGGGCGCTGCGCTCAGCGTCTGGGCGTTGACCGAGCCGCTCGTGTCGAAGCCGAAGCTGACCGATTCGACGGTGTTGTCCGCGCCGAACGCGGCCGTCGACTGGTCGCTTTCGATCTCCGTTTCGAGGTCGGCGGTCTCGTCGGCCTCAACCTCAACGTCGGCCGGCGGCTCCGGCGGTTCGGCGTCGAGGTCCGGTCCGTCGCCGGTGCCGGCACCGCCGCCGCCGTCGCTACCGTCGCCGCCGTCGCTACCGTCGCCACCGTCGCTACCGTCACCGCCGTCGGAGCCGTCACCGCCGTCGCCGCCGTCGCCGCCGTCTCCACCGTCGGAGCCGTCGCCGCCGTCTCCACCGTCGCCGCCGTCTCCACCGTCGCCGCCGTCACCCGGCGGTTGGTCGGCGGGTGCGTCGACGCCGTCGAAGTTCACCTCTTCGACGCCGCCCGGCTCCCAGACCGCGGTCTGAGAGCTATCTTGGACGGTGATCGTGACGTTGTCGCCCTCTTCGATCCCGTTCTCCCGTGGGACCTGGAGGTCGTAGTAGCCGTCGCCGTCGGTGGTGTCGGTGGCGAGTTCGGAGCCGTCGTAGGTGACCGCGACGGTCACGTCGCTGACGGCGTTGCCGTCGGCGTCGCTCACCGTGCCGTAGTACCGGTTGGGCGGTTCCGGTGGGTCGTTCTGCGCCGCGACGAGCCCCGGGCCCGCTGCGCCGACGACCATCGCGAACACGACCGCCACGACGGCGAGCCGGAAGATCGTTGTCTTGTTTACTTTCATATGTAGTGTTGATTTGATCCGATAAATTGGGAGAGGGGAGCTACCTAGTTAGAGGATGCTCCATTCTGACCATCGTCAGGCACGATGAGCGTGCCATCAACACGAACATCGACCGGGAAGTTGTTGTTGGTGGACACCGCGTCGAGATCGGCCTTGTCGGTCGCATCGCTGTAGTAGGCATCAGCGTTTTCATCAGTGAACGTGTTCCCACTGGCGTTCAGCGGGTCAGCGGTAGTCCGGTTGAACCCGTCCTGACTCCCCTCAGCTAACCGGATCACAATCCCGTCGTTGATCGTGTTGCCGGTCACGCTGTGGCTGTCACCGAGCGTCTGGATCCCACCGACGAAGATTGCCGGTGCGGAATCTTTCCCGGTGTTCGTGAGATTATCGAGTTGGTTGTTCGCGACGGTGAAGTTCTTCGGTCCGATGCGGTCCGTGTTGTCATCGGCAGCCTTACCAGCCTCGAACAGGGCGATGCCAGCGGCATCGGAGAACCCACCAGCACCGGTGAGATCGGAGACATCGTTATCTGCAATCGTGAACCCATCGGCCGCACCGATATTGCTGCTATCGTTGCCGACATTGACCACGATGCCGCGTGAGCGCTTGTCACCGCCTCCGGAGGCGCCGGGTTCGAGGTCGGAGATCACGTTTCCGGTGATCTCCATACCCTCAACGTTGTGCTGGCGTGTGAGAACCTGTACACCGTTGGCGGTCGTGCGATCTTCGCCGTCTGCCAGGTCATCGGTCGTGACACCAGAGATCGCGTTGTCGCTAACCTCGAGCCCGGTGACGGTCGTCTCGGCGACGCTCCTCGAGAGTCCGAAGGCAATGCCGTTGGCGGTTGCTCTCTTATCGGAGCCGCCCCCGAACGTGTTGCCGGTAACACTCGTGATACGGTTGTTTTGGATAGTGACGTTGTCGACGGGCTGGTTGACTGCGATCCCGTCTTGCGCATCGCTCTCTATCTGGAACCCGTCGACGGTCACGCCTGCTGCAGTAATGCTCACAGCCGAGCCACCGGAGCCAGGCGTGCTGGTCCGGTTAATCAGTGCCTCGTCACCACGCTCGCTGCTGTCGCCGGCGAGGCCGGCGTTCGGGCCTTCAAGCGTCAGGTTCTCGGTCTCAACCGTCACGGACTCTTCGTAGGTACCACTAAGAACTTCGATCGTATCGCCACTCTCAGCAGATGACTCGGCCGCCTGAATGCTATCAGAGATGACATTTACCGTGTCACCAGGAACATTAGCACCTTCGAGTAGTGCACCACGGTCAAGTGTGTTGTTGTCGGCGAAGTCGCTCAGCGAGAGCGTTTCTGTCTTGTCCTCAACCAAGAACTCAGTGTTGCTGATGTCATTGCCGGTGAAGCTCACTTCACCAGTATCGACTTCTTCAATGCCGACACCAACACCGACGAAATCCGTTTTGGGATCGGAAACCACGTTTGCGATCTTGTTGTCGCTGACTTGGACGTTCTTCGGCGTCACGTCGGTGTTATCAGTTCCCCGAACGACAACACCAAACCCGTACGCAGTCACCTCTTCACCGATATTTTCGATGGTGTTCTGCTCAACCGTGGCGTTAGCCACGTTACCCTGAACACTGATTCCGGCGGCACCGCCAGAGACGTTATTGCTCAGTCCCTGGACAAGATTGTCTTGAACCGTCGGGGACTCAACAGCGTCGTTTCCGTCGCCACCGAAGAGGTTGATCCCGTCAACATCGAAGAATCCGGATCCAGCTTCGCGGGTGAAGTCCTCAACAATGTTGTTTTGAATAACAACACTGTCAGCACCATTACTGACTCGGATCGCCTCAGAACTTGTGGTGTCACTCCCTGGATCAGGCGGTGACACCGTGAGTCCATCAACTACTGTGTTATTGGCCTCAGCAGATACTTGACCGGTAATGATAGCCTCAGCACCTCGGGTGTCATTACCTGGTGTGCCAGCGTTCGGGCCTTCAAGCGTCAGGCCTTCGACATCGACCGTGACGGACGTTTCGTAGGTGCCCTCAGCAACACGCACGGTGACATCGCCGTCAGCCTCGCTAACGTTGATACCTTTGACCTTCGAACCGTTCGCTGCGGCGGTCAGGTTCTTGGGAGTGCTGACGCGAATTGTCACGTTACTGACGGATACAGTATCCGAGACAGAGTCATCAACGGTGGTCTCGTTCGAGTCGACGTCCAGCGAGGCATCACTGCCGCCCGACTCGACACTCACGGTGTCGGCCGAGGAGTCTGTGATGTTCGCGTTCGAGCCGTTGACGGTCACCGTGGTGGCCTGGCTGTTACTGACCGAGGCCCCCGAACCGGTGATGTCGACGGTCGACGCATTGGAGTTGTCGACGCTCGCGTCATCGCCTTCGATGGAGATCGTGTCGTTCGCGTTGACGTTGTCGACGTCCGCGTCCGAGCCGGTGATGTCGACCGTCGACGCGTTGGAGTCGTCGACGCTCGCCTGATCGCCTTCGACGGAGATCGTGTTGTCGGCGCTGACGCTGTCCAGCACGACGCCGTCACCGAGGACGGTCACGTCACCGCTGGGGTTGATCTCCTCGAACCTGATCTGCTCGATCTCTACGCTGTCGCCGGTGATCCGTACTTCGGGCCGGATGCTCGTCTCGTTCTCACCTTGGCCGACGAGTTTGAGATTGTTCGTCGAGATGGTCAGCGAGTCGCGGTCCTGCGCGAATGTTCCGGCCGAGAGTTCGAGCGTCTGGAACTCCTCGGCCTCGTTCAGCGCGGCGGTGAGACTGTTGTACTCAACGCCGGTGTCGTTGTTCGTCACGGACTTCGGCTCGCCCGGATCGTCGCTGCCGGCGTCGGACGCCGTCTGCACTTCGCCGCTCCTATCGAATCCGGCGTTTCCGTCAACGTCGACCGCTTGGACCGGGATCGTGAGCGTGGTGTTGCCCTCAGCACTCTCGCTGAAGTTGACCGTCAGCGTCCCGGTGTATTCGCCGTCGTTGTTGTCATCGGTCAGGGTGACCGAATCTGTATCAGCCGCGATGGAGCCGAGGAACGCAGTCACCGAATCGATGACGTCGTCGTGCTGCACCGTCGCAGAGATTTCGACCTCCTCGTCCTGCTGTAGGACGCCGTTGCCGGTCGTGTCGGTCACCTGAACGTTCCCAACGGTGGGCTGGTCACTGGTTATGCCCCCGTAGTTGACGGGCGCGTACACACCAGCGCCGTTCGAGAAGAGCCAGTAGCCCTCGCCGGGTTCGAGTGCGCTGACATGCGTCCCGGAGTACCCGCGCTCGATGTCGTAGTCGGTCTTCAGGTAGGTCAGCGCCTGACCGACGGACTGCCGGCTTTCCTGGTAGTGCCCGATGAGGTTGTAGCCCTCAGTGATCTGCTGAGACTGCGGGGCCTGAAGCTTCTCACTCGGAACATTCTGGACGTTGAACTCGACGGTGATGTCCTCCTCGACGGTGACGACGTAGGCTTCACCACCTTCGAGTTCGGTCAGGGAGTTCTCCTGAGCACCGGGCGAGAAACTCTCGTTGAAGTGGTCACCGGCCGCGTCGTACGCGTAGACGACGAGGCCGTCTTCACCACCGGCGTCGTCGGTGTTGAGCTCCGTCTCCTCGATGTTCACGGAGCCGGCTTCGGCCGGCAGCGAGATGACGTTCAGCCCGTCGGCCGTGAGGTCGAGGCTGATCGTCGCTACTTCGGTGGAAGCATCCTCTTCGAGACTCGTTCCGTCGCCGGTCGTCTCAGTGACACCGGAGACGTTCAGCAGCGGCGCGTCGGCCGTCTGGACCTCGCCATTGAGGAAGACGTTTAGCGTGCCGTCGCCGTTGTTATCCACACGCGAAACCGCGTCACTCGCGCCGCGGAAGGTCGTTGTCGATGCGTCTTTGAGTGTGATGTCCTCGCTAAATTCGACGCGAACAAGGGTTCCGCCACCGTCACTGCCGATGACGTAGGCAGTCTCAGCGCTCGGGTCCTCGGCGTCGACCGTCGCGTCATCGAGATCAGTCGCCTTCGTGACGACGTCGCCGCCGACCGCTTCGTCGACGGTAACCTTGTAATCGCCGTCGCGCAGATCCTCAGCCGTCAGGCTGTAGATGTACCCGTCGGCGGTCTCACGCTCTTCGAAGTTCGTGTACGAGCGCTCCGTCTGCTCGTAGAAGTCGTCCGTGGTTTCGAGCGTGACGTTGAGCTCGTCAAGCTGTTCGCTCGACTTGATACCGATGTCGATGGTGTCGCCGTTGACATCAACGCCTTCGAGCGGCGCGAATTCGTAGTACGCTCTTTGTCTAAATTCGTCCGTCTCCGCAACGACTCTGACTATTTCACCGCGGAAGTCTTCCGCCTGGATCGCAGTGTTTTCGGTGACGTCCTCGTCGATGACCTCGAACTCATCGTTGAGGACCGACACGCGGTAGTCGACATTTCCGGAGTCGACGCCGGACGTATTGAAGACATTTTTGAGGTCTATCGACTTTCCGGCAGGCTGCCGAGTCTCCCAAGCGGGAAGTTTACCCTGCTCGATGGTGATCGGCTGATCGTTGTCGAGACCGAAGTTCGCAGTGGCGTTAGCCGTGTTGCCGTTCTCGTCTTCAACGACGATACGCAGGGTGTGTGTACCATCGGGGAGTCGATAAGTTTTGAGATTGCTCTCGTTTCCGGACTCAGTCAGGTCAACGACGGCCGATTCGTCTTGGCCGACAAGGATCTGTAGGTTCTCCTGCTCAGCGTCGGTAGTTGAATCGACGAACGCCGTCATGTTGACGTATCCGCTGAGCGATGATTCATCGCTCAGCTCGGTCTTGTTGAGACTGGCGTCCGGACCGTCGGTATCGATCTGGAACTCGGTTTGACTCCCGTCGTCGGCAGGGTTCGCCAGACTGTTCCCGGCGAGGTCCTGCGCACTGGTGACGTTGATGACCGCGGAGTCGTTCTCCAGATTATCGTATGAATCGAGATCGAGATTGAGTGTCGCTTCAGCCTCATCATCTGGTACTCGTCTAGGCTGATTGAAACTGAGCTTTTCTCTCGTCTTTCCGTCGATGTTGACCTCGGCGGAGACCGTACTGGCGTCGACATCCTCACCGAACTGAACCGTCACGGTGGGATCGTCCGACATCGTGTTGAGTTCGCTCTCGTTGAGCGTCACGTCTTCCGCCGTGATCTGAGTCAGGTCGACCGTGAAGTCGAAGTCGGTCGAATTAGAGTTTCCGATGTCGTCCTCGGCGGACACGGTCACGTCGTACTCGCCCTCGTTGAGCGAAGGAACCTCGTCCCCGTCAGGCGTCACGGAGAATCTGTTAGTATTGTTCGTGTACTCGTCGTCCTCATAATCGAAGGACTCGGAGTAGCCCGGACCCTCAATGTCGAGCGAGACCGTCGAGTTATTGATGCTCCGGTCAACCGAGGGACTCAGAGACACGGTGACCGTCTCGTTCTCATCGTTCGTCAGAGTGGGATCGGGCGCGACGAAGTTGAAAGTCGGCGCGACTGAATCGACCGTGAAGCCGAAGCTGGTCGAATTAGAGTTTCCGACCTTGTCCGTGGCGCTCACGTTGACGTTGTAGGTGTCGTCGGCGATCGACGGAACGTTACCCACGCCAGGTTCGATAACGAGATCACTCCCGTCCCAGCTAACGCCGTCGCCGGCTTGCGTTTCGGGGTTGATCTCGTACGTGTTGATGTCTCCGGCGTTGTTTTTGACCGTTGCCGTGATCGTTTCGACGCTCGTGTTGGCGTCTTCGATCGGCACGGTGATCTGGAGATCACCGTTAGCTTGGGTCACGTCCGAGCCGTCTTCGGGCGTCTCGTTGCCGAAGGTCGGCTCGTCGGCGTCGACTTGAAGCTTAGCGGAGCGATCGCTCTCATCACCTTCATCGATGGTGGAGTCCGTCTCACCCTCGTCCTGGAAGACGTACACGTCGTACGTTTCGCTCTCGTCAGGCGCGCTGAGGGAGATCGAGAACTCGTTGTCCTCTTGATAGTCCTCAATGTTCACGGAATTGGACGCGTCCGTCCCACCGGTGTAATTTCCGTCATCGTCTTGATCGATGAAGGCGTGAACTGTTCCATTTGAGTT
This sequence comes from Halobacteriales archaeon SW_8_68_21, assembly GCA_003023405.1. Taxonomy (GTDB): domain Archaea; phylum Halobacteriota; class Halobacteria; order Halobacteriales; family Haloferacaceae; genus Halorubrum. Next base: position 22,342 of record PXST01000022.1, on the reverse strand, counting down.
TACGGTACCGTTAACATCGATTACATCGCCGCCCTGAACGAGATCATCGCTCAGTTCGACGCTAGTTGTGGCCGCAGCCGCACTCCCCGCGAACGCGACGCTGCCCCCCACCATAGAGAGCACCATCACGACGGAGAAGAACACGGCTTGCGCCTGCTTCCGTCTGTTACCGTCTGTCATTTCGTTTGTGTGTATGTTGTGTCGCAATCAGTCACCGAGCGATACCCCTGCGCAGCCGTCGCGGAAGTCGACCGGGTCGTGCCGTTGGGGCTACTCAAGATCGTAATAATCTTTGAGCACCTCCTCTAGCTTCTCCGAGACGTTCTTCCCGTCCGCGACGGCGTCGCTCCGAACCCGACGCCACACGCTCCGATCGATCTCGATCGAGGTGTGGGTCATGTCGTCGCTTCCACCGCCACTTTCTGAGGGTGTCATCGTTTTCATGTGCCGTTCTGCCACGTTCGATTCTCATCGAGTGGTTTCTACAGTCACGCCACTCAGTCATCTATTCTCAACAACACTACTTTAATCTACTGTTGGTAGATACTATTGATGTATCTTGATGAATTCGGCGTTTCAAACGGTTCTCGACGGCAAATTCACCGTCGAGATCGTGTGCCTCCGTGTCCGTCCAGTCGGGCGACCAACGACACCGGTCGTGACCGATCGACTCGGTCAAATCCGTCCCACATCGGATCAGACCAAGTAGTACATACCATCAGTAGGTATTAAATCTAATGGATGTCTAACATATTTTGAGGGCACGACGCGGCACTTCTCTCCTCCCCTTCCCGCGCCGCACTCGGTCCTCTCTTCCCCGACTCCTGAAGCCGTTATCCGTCTTCTAAGGCGTTCGCCACGTCCGGCGTCACCTCGAGCCACCGCGTTTCGGGCGGGTTCCGTCGTTCACGGAGATATCCAGCCTCAACTAGCCACGCCAACCGCGTGCGCACGTACTTTCGATTGCGGTCGAAGTGGTGCGCTATCGCCGCAGCGCTCTTGTCCGGATTCGAGCGCACGAACTGAAGCAGTTCGTAGTCGAACGGATTGACGATCGGAACCATCTATGGCGACAGTATATACTTATGGTATCCATATTTTTCGGTCTGTTGACGATGTTGCGCGCACGTGCCCGCAACGACTGAGTAGAGTACACTTAGCGGAGAAGAGCCACTGAGTGAGGAGACGCCTGAACCGTCGCGAACGCACCGGAATCCGGACACGAGCTTGAGTCCGGGAACATCCCGTCAGCCTCGACGCTTCCGTACTGTCAGCCTGAGACCGTAGTTCGGTTCGAGTCGGCTCACCCGTACGACACGGCGCGTCGTTCCGTCATCCTACCGGCGGTCACCTGAGCGTGGCTGCTACTGACCGCTTGATACCTCGATCTCGGCCAACCCTTCCTCGATCAACGCCTCGAAGTCGACGTCGTCGTCCTCGTACTCCGCCCGATGTCTCGCGGCGATCCGACCCTTCTCGGTGATTTCGTAGAGCCCGCTGTTTCCCGCTGGTCCGACCCTGTTCAACAGTCCGTAGTCGGTTAACACCGGAAGGCGCGTGTTGATGTACGAGCGGTTCTTGTCGAGGTGAGTGGCGATGTTGATGGCGTTATTCCGCCTACCGTTGGAAAGTATTTGAAGTATTTCGAAGTCGGTGGGGACGATGAGCCGCATCATCGAAACTGTATATTGATACGGTATATATATGTCTTTATTAACGCCGATGTCGACGCCTGTCTCAGTCATCAGAGCCGACGACGAGCTCGCGTGCGGCTTCGAGGTCCTCGAGCGCGCGCTCGTGGTGAACGATCGCTTCCGAGAGGCATCGCTCCATCTCCGTCGCGTCGAGATCGAACTCGTCGTGGGTGACGTAGAGGAGGTACTGTTCGAGGGACATGTTGGTGTTCGCCTGTGCCTGTATTAGCGACTCGACCACGGCCCAATCGATCTGCGGTACCTGCTCGGAACTCATCGACGGACCACCGTCTCGGGACAGACTCTCTTCCATTGAGTAACCGATTGGACTACGTTCATAAATAGTTTATTAATTGTAATATAACGCTTGACAGCTCGGTCGACTTCGCCGTCGTACGACTAGCGAGCCGTCTTGAGCCGCGTCGGTCCCACTGCCGGTCGTCGGTCGATAGATCGATTCTCCAGTGAGGATCGGTCTGGCCGGTTGAACCGTCCATATAGCTCTTGATGACCAACAGTTGTTCCCACTCGTGACCGGGAATTTGGGACCGCCGTGGGCATACGATATACTGGTAGTAGTTGGTAATTAATTAACCTTTGTGTCGTGTCATTTCGATATTCCTTGCTTACCTCCTCAAATTTCGGTTTTTCACACGCCTCAAATCACTTCGTTTAGATGTCACGTCTGTACGAAATTTATATACCATCAGTGTACACCAAATTTTTAATCTCGTTGAACAGACGATATCGTCTATACTGTAGTCCGAAAGAGGCATCGCGGCCCGCTGGCCGAACGAGGACGAACACATCAGCGGGCGATACAGCGGACCGTTCCGAATGAGAAAAACCCGTCTCCGGTCGCGCCGAATGTCCGGATATATCCGTTATGTTTCTTGCGGTGATACTCGTCATCAGTTTCCTCGTCGTAGCCAATAGCGTCGCGACATTCGCTCTTTGATCAGGGACCGGGGGACGACCGGACACCCCTCGAAGTCCGACGCTCCGGTCGCCGCGAGCCGCTCAGTACCCGAGCTGCTCGCGCACGAGGACGACCGTCGTCCGCCCCGCCTCGGTCTCGCGCCGGTAGACGAGCTGTTTGGCGATGGCGGACTCGACGCCGTACGCTCCTGTGCGCGCTCGTTCTCCAGCGGGTACGCGACCGATTCGAGGCGGTCGAAGGCGTCCGAAAGCGTCGGGACGATCTTGTTGATCCCGCTGACGATCACGACGTTGCCCGCGGCGAACGGGTACGCGCCGATCCGGCTCCCGGAGCGGTCGGCGGCGACGAGCTCCCCTGTCTGTGCGACCGCGTTGATGCCGCCGAGGAAGTAGTCCGCCGTCTGCGACTCGCGTCGCGCGGTCTGTCGCTCGGCGTCGTCATCGATGCTCCGGATCTGGTCCGGCAGGCTCTCCCATTCGTGGTCACCCTCGCTGAGGAACTCGTCGAAGCCGATCTCTTCGAGCGTCGTCGAGTGGCCGTTCATTACTGAGACATCCGCGGGGATCTGGGCCTTCACGGTCTTTAACGCCTCGTCGGCGTCGTCGACGACGATCACGTCGAAGCCGCGCTCCTCCAGGTTCACGACCGCCTCTTCGACCGTCGCGTCGTCCGGCAGTTCGTCCAGTTCCGCGTCGATCTCCGCGTCGTCTGCGTAGTCCGCTTTCTGCTGTGGCATTGTGAATCAGGTCGAGCGGACCGCGTCGTAACACGCGTGCGACGAGTCCACCCAGTTGATAGATCGGAGGCGCGGACGGCACTTAACGACTCGCGAACACCCGTGTCAGGTGGTGACACCGATGTTATCGTCGTGTCGGCTGAGCTATCGCTCGCCCGTCGGACGGCGGGCCGGGGGCTCTCCAGTTGTCGGGTCAGTCATCGATAAAATCGCGTGTCGTCGAGGCTCGGTCGGGGCGTGCGACGGTCGGTCGGTGAGACGGTTCAGCGGAACGGCTGCGGTCGGTGTTGGGGGGTGAAAGCGGTAACCGAACTTCACATCGCGCCGCCCATACCGCCCATGCCGCCCATGCCGCCGCCCATTCCGCCGGGCGCGCCGCCGGGGCCGCCCTCGTCGCCGCCGTCGTCGGAGCCGCCGCCCTTGAGGTCGCCGGCCGCGATGACGTCGTCGATGCGGAGGATCATGACGGCCGCCTCGGTGGCGGATTCGATGGCCTGAGTCTTGACGCGGAGCGGCTCCACGACGCCCTCGGCCTCCATGTCGATCACGTCGCCCGTGTAGGCGTCGAGACCGGCTCCGAACTCGCCGCCGTCGTGGCGGGAGCGGAGGTCGACGAGCGAGTCGATGGGGTCGAGACCCGCGTTCTCGGCGAGGGTGCGCGGGACGACTTCCAAGGCGTCGGCGAACGCCTCGACGGCGAGCTGCTCGCGGCCGCCGACGGAGTCGGCGAAGTCGCGGAGCTGTAGCGCCAGCTCGGCCTCAGGCGCGCCGCCGCCGGGCAGGACCTTACCGTCGAGCAGCGTCGTGCGGACGACGCCGAGCGAGTCGTCGATGGCGCGTTCGACTTCGTCGACGACGTGTTCGGTGCCGCCGCGGAGGATGAGCGTGACGGATTTCGCCTCGTCGACATCTTCGACGAAGATGCGCTCGTCGCCGCCGATGTCCTTCTGGGCGACGGAGCCGGCGAAGCCGAGGTCGTCGGCCTCGATGTCGTCGAGGTTGGAGACGACGCGGCCGCCAGTCGCGCGGGCGAGGCGATTGAGGTCGCCGGACTTCGCGCGGCGGACGGCGAGGATGCCCTCCTGCGCGAGGTAGTGCTGGGCCATGTCGTCGATGCCGTCGCCCACGAAGACGACGTCAGCGCCGATGTCGACGAGGTGGTCGACCATCTCGCGGAGCTGGGCTTCCTCCTGATCGAGGAACTGCTGGAGCTGGTCGGGGTCGGTAACGTTGACCTCGGCGTCGATCTCCGTCTCCTTGACCTCGATGGCTCCGTCGAACAGCGCCACGTCGGCGTCCTCGACGGCGAAGGGCATGTTCTCGTCGACGCGCTCTTTGTCGACGATGACGCCCTCGACGAGCTCGGACTCGTCGATGGAGCTGCCGACGACCTTCTCGACGGAGACGTTCTCCGTGTCGATGCCGTCGTCGTCCTGAACCGCGAGGACCGCGTCGACGACGAGCTCGGCGAGGAGGTCCTTGGAGTTCTCCGCGCCCTTGCCCGTCATCGCCGTCTCGGCAATCTCGACGAGCGTGTCGTAGTCGTCCCCGGAGACGTCGATGGCATCCTCGTCGAGGATCTCCTTGGCCTTCTCGGAGGCCTGTCGGTACCCCTGCGCGAGGGTTGTCGCGTGGATGTCCTGATCGAGGAGTTCCTCGGCCTGATCTAAGAGCTCACCGGCGACCACGACCGCGCTCGTGGTCCCGTCGCCGACCTCCTCCTCCTGCGTCTCGGAGACCTCGACGATCATGTTGGCCGCCGGGTGGTCGATGTCCATCTCCTTCAGGATGGTGACACCGTCATTCGTGACGACGACGGACCCGCCGGAGTCGACGAGCATCTTGTCCATGCCTTTCGGGCCGAGCGTGGTGCGGACGGACTCCGCGACCGCCTTGCCGGCCGTGATGTTCATGTTCTGGGCGTCCTTTCCGGATGTTCGCTGTGACTCCTCGGAAAGTACGATCATGGGCTGATTACCCATCCGCTGGCGCTGTGACATTACAACCATTGATTGATTGTGATTCTATATAAACCTGTCGTTGGCGTCGTGCGTAACCGCAACACGGTGGAGGAGTATCGGCCGGCATGCGTCACGTTCACACGCTCCTTTATATAGAACGCCAGATCGACCGTTGGCAGTGGATTATTTATAAACGAACGAAGCGGTGGCGCGCGCCTGCGAGCGGTCGCCCCC